>NZ_CP032760.1:3363133-4035760 GCF_003953885.1 Halocella sp. SP3-1
CTTATCTGCTTCATTTGGTCGGTCTCTTATTGTCCTGTTTTGTTTATGATTTTTTGTTCTTTGACTCTCTTTCGGCTTCCTTTTTTTCTTTCTATATTCACCATAGATTAAGTTATTTCTTTCAATCTGTAATATCCCTTGATCTATATAATTATAAATTGTTTTCCAATGAATTGATATATCAAATTTATCACTTTCATCAATCATTAATGCTATTACTTCTGGTGAATATTTCTCTTTAATTTTTTCTTCTATAAAACTTGCTAAATCAAAGTTTTTTCCTATTTTAAGTTTAGGCCCTTTTGCTGATGCATTAGTATCATATACACCCTGAGCTATCTCAGGAATATATTCTCCCTTATCTCTCCACATGTAGTCCTTTAGGATTGTAATTCCTTTTTTAATTTCTCTACTAATAGTGGTTCTATGGCAGTTCATCTCTCGGGCTATCTCAGTATAATTTTTTCCTTGCTTATTATATAAATGAGCTATGATTTTTCTATCTTCTAGAGTTAAGTGTTTTCCTTTTTTTCTTTGTATGTTATAATGAGTTTGACGCATATTCTGTATCCTCCTAATGTTTTGTGTGGTGCTTAACATTATATCGAAGATACAGATATGTGTCTATTTTTTTATTACCCCGTGCATTTAATTATACAATGTTTCAATTTTGGAGGTATTTAGGGTATTTAACTATTTAAAAATTGTTTTTAAAATCGGGGCATCCTTTAAATTTTGGCTACCTTCTGCTCTAGCTAAATGATTCAATGTTATGCTTTTCAAACAATCTGAAAGAATACACAATTGATATTACTCAACAAACCATCATTTTTTATAACATCCTTCAGTATTTAAGCCACACAATTAATTTTGTAATATTGAATGTTAATTCAATATCCAGCATAGTTTGTCAAGTTAAGCATGGTTTTGGGCTATATAGATTTCAACTGATTTCTTCAATGGCTCTGGTTGGATACTTTAGTCATACCAGACGGAGTTTCTCAGATACTTTGAAAGTATCCTACCCTCCATTTTACTAATTGTTATTCTACCCTTATACTGGCCTGCTTTTAGTCTATTAATTCAAAAATAATCAGTGTATAAGCAGTTTTCAAAAATCTACCATGAATCCCATGAAAACACGACCTCGACCTAATGAAACTTTTTATGGATGCAAACTTTTTTCTGCCTGTAGAGCTTCTTGATAGGTCATTGTTAGCCAACCTTTTTCTTCCCAATATTCGTGTTCGTAAAAAGAATATTCCGTAAAATTATTTTCTCCTGATTTTTTAGTTTGACAAAGCAAATGTTGTTTCATATGTTCAAAAGCATGTTCATTCATTTTGCTTGGTTTAGCTTCTTTTTTTTCGCTTAAAATACTTGCAGTTTTTTTCGCAAGATATTTATATTTTTCTACATATTTTTGGCGTTCTGGAAAGTATCCCGGCTGCAATCCAATACCTTCTAATTGACCAACTAAAATACAACCCATAAATTGTACAATCAGATCCAAATATTCCTGGCAAGATTTTATACCATCTCCCGCTGATGTTACAGCAGTAATTGTTGGTTTCCCCATCAAACCTATTAGATGAATCCACATCATAAGTCGATCAAATAAAATCTTTGTTTGTCCTGTTACAGTTTGTTCATAGACAGGAGTTCCTAAAATTAAAAAATCACAATTTAATATTTTATCTCTTATTTCAGGTAACAAATCATTTTTATATACACATTCCCCGGTCTTAAAACAATTCCAACACCCACGACATGGCTCCACTTTATTTATTCCTAAAGATATTACCTCACTTTCAATATCAGAATAATACTGTTTTACAGTATCTATAAAATCACGAACCATTGTACAAGTATTTGATTTTTTATCATTTGGGCTACCAATAACAGCTGTTATTTTTTTCAACTTAAACACCCGCCTTTCAAATATTCCATTCCCTTTGTATTCATCCAACACAAGGTTGCTTTTTTTAATTTTTCCACATGAATTCCACCTTTCTAAAAATAAAATAAACTAACAATGTTGGTTTTATTATAATCAATCATCAACCCGATTGCAATGTCACTCCCAATCTTAAGTGATTATTGTAAAAACATAAGAAAACCTTTATTTTATAACGTTTTACTCGTATAAAAATTATTTAATTTTAAAATATCATGATAATAAAATGTACTATTATGATAGTATTATAATCCATAATGGATAATTTAGTTTGGTAGGAACAGATAGAAGGAAGCAATGAATTATGTCAACAAAATAAAATAACAAAAGACTAGCTGGTGTTGAAAAACCTGCTAGTCTTATTCCCTATAAAAAAACAAATCACTCTATATATTAATACTATTAAAATTACGATTTTTATAGTATTCCTGTAATTTATGATATAAGACTCTTTCATAATAGAACTTTTGCATAATTGAATTGTTGACCAGCTAATTAAAACGGAGCACCTAGGGACTCCCTATTTAAATAGACCATACAAGAAAATTAAGGTTGCAGGATTTAGTATGGTCAATTACGAAAAAGACTGTTTTTTTGTTTGACCGTAGGGAGTTTAAAACAGCCCGTAATTGGACAATACTAACTAAATCCGTAGCTGAGTTTTTGGATGGCAACAATCAATTATACAAGACGCTTATAATATAAAGGAAACAGAATAAATATAGGAGCTTGCCATATAGGCTCCTATTTTACATAATGATATCTTCGATATTCTCCAGGTGTCATACCGTAATAGTTTTTAAATATGCCAGAAAAATGTCCACTATTTTTGTACCCAAGCACCTCAGCTATAGAAGTTATGCTGTCGTCGGTATCAAGTAATAATGTTAAGGCAGCATTCATTCTCAAGTCCTTTAAATATTGATAAGGAGTTGTACCAAAATATTGTCGAAAAGCAAGTAAAAATCTTGAATTACTCATCTTAGCAAGATGAGCCAATTTATCAAGACCGGAAAATTCTCCTATATTATCTCGAAGATATTTTTCACATTTTACTAAAAGTCTTTTATCTGTCTTAGTAAGCCTTACAGCAATATGCTCTTTTTCCCATTTTTCAGCTTGATCATGGGTAACTATAGAAAGAATTTCTAAAATTTTACTCTCTAAATATATTTTTTGCGATAATCCTTTTGCTTTACAACTTTTAATTTGATTAAATATAAAGTTAAGTTCTGGTGATGATGGGGTACGAGCCAGGTATTTAAAGGCAGTTGTAAAATCCTTATAATTACCGTAACGCCCTCTAAGAAATTCATCAAAATATTCTTTTAATAAAATAATCTTTGTAAACTCTACTGGTTGATTCTTTTCACAATAGACATGAACTAATTTGTTTGTATTAACAAAACATAGAATACCTGCATCTACCTTCTTAATATTTCTTCTTCCAACTTTATATGCACTCGATGTAGTATTAAATTTACTTATTTCAATATAATCATGTTGTATTTCAGATACTTTTTCAAAATTATAATTAGGTTTGTAATTAGCATTAAGTACAATAAACTCCCCATTAGATATAAAAACACGAAAAAAACCATTACCAAAATCAGGGTGTAGTTTATAGCATTTTTCGAATTCTGTTGAAAGTTCAGAAAATAAAATAAAATTCATTTCCGCAGGCGCTTTTATAAAATAATCTATAATATTATTACTAGTCATTGTCGTATGATATACACATAGGTAAAGTTGTGTAATCTTACTCTCCTTTCAAAAGTTTTTGTTATAAAACCATCCCGATGGTTTCCTGGCTGCCTTATCAATGAATTTATTTATAATTCCCGCCATGCGCGGACAAACAATAAAAAGTCCAAACACCATACTAATTAAAATTAATAATTTGCTCATTATTTTCCCTCCTGAAAATGTATTATATTTAAAACTCCATTGTGTTTTAAAAGATTATGATATCCCTTTATTAACAATATTCTCAAAATCTTCAATACAAAAAAATGATTTAATCTTACTTTCACCTTTATCATCTAAAGGATAATTAGCTATTACCTTTCCTTTTTCAAAATGTATAACATGGGTACAACTCTCAAGTATCAATTCTAAATCATGGGAAATGATAAATAGGGTTTTCCCCATCTGTTGAAGCCGTTTTATATTATCGGCCACTTCTTTCATATGGCGCAAGTCAAGCCCACTGGTAGGTTCATCAAAGATTATAATCTCTTTCTTTGAAGCAATGGCACTGGCAATTGCCACCCGCTGTTTTTGACCACCTGATAAGGACATGGGATGCAGGTCTTTCATTGCTAACAGGTCAAGGCTACTTAAAATACTTTCCGCCTTTACCGTATCAGGTTCATCCATGCTCAATAAAATCTCATCAAGGACACTTTCTGTAAAAAGCTGATGATTGACATCCTGCATAACCATATAACACTGCTTCAAACGTTCTCTTCCCTTATATACCTTACCACAAAGGGATATAGTCCCTTGGCAGCTTTTCTCCAATCCACAGAGACATCTGGCAAAGGTTGATTTGCCAGCCCCATTGTATCCAATTACAGCAACGGTACTACTTCTTGGTATTGTTAGCGAATCTATCTTAATAAGAGGAGATTCATTTTTATAAGAAAAGACAAAATCGTTCAGGCACAAATCCTCTGATTTTGCAATTACTGCCCGCTTATCTCGTGTTAAACTTTCCCAAAAAAGCGGCCTAAGCCCCATGTCTGAAAATTTTTCTAAATTGATTTTTTTTTATTTCTTTGTTATTTAACTCTCTTTCGATTTTACCATTTTTCATATACAGAATACGGTCAGCCAGTTCACGCATAAAATATAAGCGATGTTCCGCAATAATAATGGTTTTACCCTGGCTTTTCCACATTTCAATAAGTTGTCGCAGATCATCAATCGCTGTTACATCCAGATTGGAAGACGGCTCGTCAAGCACAAATATATCAGGACTGACTGTTGAAACAGACGCACAGGCAATTTTTTGTTTTTCTCCACCTGACAAGTGAAAAATACTTCTATTCATCAGTATCTCTATATTAAAATAAAAAACAGTTTTTCTTATTCGTTGTTTTATTTCTTCTACAGACAAACCCATATTCTCACAAGCAAAGGCAAGCTCACTTGTAGTATCTACATTAAAAAACTGAGAACGTGGGTTTTGAAAAACCGATCCTACCACTTTGGACGTCTCATAGAGAGGCAATTTATGAATTGCCCGACCGTTAATTAATATTTCACCTGTCAAGAAACCTTCATAATAATTGGGTATCAAGCCATTTATCAACCTTGTAAGAGTAGTTTTTCCACAACCAGATTCCCCATTGAAAAAACCACCAGAGCTAAAACCTACTCTTCTCATTCGCATAGCATTACTAATAGAACGGGCCTCCTCCCCAATTGTAGGGAAAAAACGAAACATAACCGCCATAGGAATGATTATTTTCTGTGGTACATGCATATGCTCCATTGATGCTATAAATTCACTTACTGTTGTCGTGCTTATAAGATAATATCCCATAATAAATCCAGGCATCATCCGATATAGCATACATACCTGAAACCATTACAATGAAAATATTCAGGATCCCATAGGTAACTGGAACAAGAAATTCATTAATTAAAATAGCAAGAGTATATGCAAGGGTACAATATAAAGCCGGCTTTATTTTTTTATTCACAAATAAAAGAAACAAAGGAATTGCTGCCATAAGCAGCATAATATAGATAATAGCCCCTCCAAAAATACTAATATTAATTATCAACATCAGCATTAGTTTTGTTCTTGGATCCAATTTGAAGTAAGTATTAGCCTCAACACTTCGTAAAATTTCCTTCTGCATTACAAAATTCCTGCCCTCTTAAAATGTTTTTTTAAAATTGCTTTACCAAAAAAAGCCCCTATTATGCCAGCAATAAATATTACTCCAACCATAACATAGGCGATCCAAACTGGAGTCATGGTAAAAATAGCATTTGCATATTCCTTACCCATACTCTCCCGAATATAAGCGAAATAACTGTCGCGCATAATCCACAGAGGAAGCATTGCCCCCATTAACCAGAAACTGAAAATACTATATCCTAACACAGTATGCTTAAAACTTTGATATTTACCAGCCTTGAAAATTAAATCAGCAAAAAATCCACATATAATTGTCGCGACAAGCGGTACCCATGTATGTCCAGTTGCAAACATTAAAAGACCTAAAATAATAGACATAATTGTCACCATACCAAATTTTTTAACCTTTGTTAAAAAAAGCATAAATGGAATTGAAGATATGATAGGCATATATAATGGAAAAAAAAGAAATATAATCGGAATAAAACCAAGCATTCCACTTGCAAACATAATAAGAAAATAAAGCGCTGTAAAAATACCGACATTGATCAAATCTTGCACTTCCAGTTTCTCACTCATAATTCAAACCCCCTGGTTTATTAATATTTAATTTGCCTTTTCATCCCATTACCAAAATACCACCTATTTCAAGCAAAACCGAACATACTCCAGAATAATCTGAGGCAAATGGTGGCAACACTTTATATAAGTCTTTCATCAAAATCCTTCCTGGATTATTCTATTGTAGTAATTTTAAAATAAGGAACAAAAAATACTTTAGGTGAACCTAAAAATTAATTAAAAATGATAATAGCTTTCATTTTCATTTCGTTTATATTTTAATATGCATATTTATAAATGTCAAGGCCACACTTCCTTTTTATCTCTTAATATATTTAAATATATTCCATTTACTTGATAATACTTACTAATATTTGTTATAATTCTAAAATATAAATTAAGAACAATTAATATAGTTACAAACCAAAGATATTTCTATTAGTGTTATATTATACAGATACCTTTTTAAAAATTATAGTACATATATCAATTAAACAACTTAAAGCAAGACAGCTATCCACTAATTTTTCATTCTTTCGCCTGTTCCTGAACATTCCAAAGTTTTTTATATAATCCATCATTTCTTATTAATTCATAATGTATTCAAAAACAAAAGATATCTGTGTCATTGAAATGACACAGATATCTTTTGTGCCTTTATAGCTTATAAAAAATCCTTTGACTCATCAATTATTTTTTCATATTTCTTATCAAAGGGTTTAATCATATTTAAACACACTGGGGTTACAAAATAATCCGCCAGGAGTGCTGCCAGAATACCCACACCGGCTAAAACTCCAAAGTGAATATATAATTTTGCAATAGAGCTTAAATAGGCTGCAAAATTAAAAATCAATACCAGAGAGGTCATAAATAGGGATTTACCAACTACTCTAAAGGTATGTTCGATAGACAAAACATAGTCCCCTCTCTGTTGATACTCATATTTAGCATGATTAATAAAGTGGATTGTATCATCAACTGCTAGCCCCATTATCATCGGCATAAGTGTCGCTGTAATCATATCAAAAGGTATACTAAAAATACCCATGACACCCCCAACAGCTAAAACCGGTGAAATATTGGGAATAAGCCCTATCAAACCAACTTTAACACTGCCAAAGACAAGCATCATTAAGAAAGCTATTACTATTAAACCAATTAAAAAGGCCTTTACCTGTCCTATCGAAACCTTATAACTCATATCAGTATATTTAGCACCAGAACCACTAATAAATACCTTGGCCTCAGGAAAAAGTTCTTTTCCTAATTCTTCTATTCTCTGGTGTTCAGCTAATAGTTCTTTTTGCCGAAATTTAGAGATTTCAACCCTGATCCGTAACTTTTTATAATTATAGTCAACCCACTTGTCTAACTCATCCCCCCCTGCATTTTCATACAAAAGTAAGGTCTGGGCTATCATTGGTCTTGTCTCTGGTATTTTGTAATATGCAGGATTATCCTCATTTAAGACCTGATTTAGGTCTTTTAAGATATTTAAAATAGAAGTAGTCCTTTTAGTCAAAGAAAATCCTTCAATCTCTTGAACAAAACTATCTAATCTCTGTAAAAATTCCGGGTCTTTAACTACATTATCCTCTGTAAATTCAATCCCAATATCATAATTAATCATAGAGCCAATTTTCGTTTCTCCTACACTTATCATCCTATCTACAAAAGGAACCTTTCTCCCCATTGTCCTTTCATTATCAAAATCCACTTCTGTTTTTGTTAGTCCATAGACAAATATTAGAGTTAGAATAATAGAAACAGAAATTATTGGCATAGTATTCTTCAAAATCCATTTGCCCAAAGCAGCTAATTTGCCTTCTAAACCACTACCCTCCTCCTCGACTAATTTATGAGAAGATTTTCTATCTCTACCAAAACTCAAAACAATAGCGAAAACTAAAACAGTCAATAAATAGGTAAGGGCTACTATTAAGGCAGTAGTATAACCCATCCAATTTAATACCTTTATCTTAATAAAGGCAAAAGACATTAAGGCACAGATCGTTGTTAAGGCTGTAAATAAAAGCGGCCAGCCTGTCTTTTCTATGGCAGTTATTACTGCTTCTTTCCTTTTCCCTGTCCTTAAGAACTCTTTTTTAAAAAAGTTAAAGAGGTGGATTGAATAACCGACTGCCACAGCTAAACCTAAAAATAAAGGCATAGGGAGAACCGAAGGCTGGACTGTTGTCTTAAAATATCCTTCAATCCCTAAGGTAATAACCATTGCTCCTATAGCTATGACAATTGGGAAAACCACCCCCCTAAAAGAGCGTAAAAATACCCCCAATAGAATTATAGAAATAATTAGCCCCAATTTCATCAATCCCGGGGTCTCTTTGAGAAAAAAATCCCTCTTATCTACCGTCATACAGGCTGTCCCTGTGGTTCTGGGATTTAAGCTCTGATACTTATCTTGCCGGGCAATCCTATTTGCTATCTTTCCCGTAATATAATTAGGAGCAACCGGCTCTGACGATAGATTAAATCCTTGATATAGTTTGGGATATTCTTTAGCTTTATTCTGTAAATAAGTCAAATAATCTTTATTTTTTCGCCAATTATCTGGATCTTTCCTTAATTCAACTAGAACCCATGTCTCTTTAGCATCATCAGATACCAGTCTATTATAAAGTGTTTTTTTAGCTAAGGCTTTTTGCTTTAATCCCTCTAACGTCTCCTTATCAGCTGGTATCTCTTCAGGAATAAGGTCTCCTACATCTATACCCCAGTCTGTTCCTGTCACAAATTCAAAGTCTGTAATCGAAGTAACCTCATCTACCATAGGAACTTCATGTTCTAATTCATATGTTAACTCCCTTACTTTTGCTAGATTTTCCTTCTTGAAAACATTATCAACCTGAATATGTACTGCACATATATCTGTATTGCCAAACATCTTCTCAAATCTATCCTCTAATACTATTACTGGATCATCATCGAAATACCAGGCATCATTAGATGAATCTTTTTCTATCCCTTTTAATCCCATAAAGCTAAAACCCACAAAAATAGCAAATATAATTAAGACTAAATAACGATATTTAATTACTTTCTTCCCTAATAATCTAAATCTTGCATTGATCTTCTCTAAATCCATCTTTAAACACTCACCTCACTTAAGTTATGTAAACTAAAAATCATATTTAACCTTTACCCATAATGAATCATTATCATCATAGTTTGCAAACTCCCCTTCATTCCCAAAGAAATAATCTATCCCCGTTAAGAAATGAAAGTTGTCATTAACTGCATAATCTATAGAAATTCTATTAAAACCATCTTGCTCATCAGGTTCATAGTAAACCATATTTTTAACTTCAAGGACTTCCCTGAATAATTTCTTGCTTATACTTAATGTTAAAGTATCTTGACTCTCATCTTCTTCTATTTCATCCTCATAATCAAAAATATGTTTATTGATATACTGGGTAGTTACTGTCCAGTTGTTTCCAGGATACCAGTCTAACCCTGCTAAAGAATGGACATAATCCCTTTCCAACAGTCCATAACTATCAGCAGAAAAATATTTCCCCTGATAATAGGCTGATTCAAACCTGATTACAAAATCATTTACTGGTTTTGATAAATCAAGACCATAGAATCTTAAACGGTGGTATTCTGGTGTAAAGGTAGTACCTGTTTTATGATAGACAGCTTCGTCATCCCATAAATAGGCTGTTGAAAAGGAAAAGTCTATTCCGTTTAGATAAAAGGATAGTCTTGCTGCCAGTTCACTATTTCCTAACTCATCTTCAACTTCTTCTGCTGGATTTATGGTAATATTGTCTTGCCTACTTACATACCAGGGATTATCCTCATCCTCAGGATATACTGGCTCTGTAAAGGTAGGAATCCAGACTAACTCTAAATCAGCCATAGGAAACAAATATCTGTATTTTACTGAATCTACCGGGATCCTTATCTCATCAAAATCCCTGGTAATATATTCACTATAGTCACAGGGGGAGAGTACATCAGTTATCCTTACTCCATCTGCCTTCCCCCAGCTATAGATCTGTCTGCCAATTTTTACGTCCCACAGGGGCCGGGTATATTCAAGATAGGCTTCATGAATCTCTACTTCTAACTCATCGTCTTCTATTATTCCATTACTAACCCCATTTAAAGAGGCAAACATATACATATTATCACTACTATTCCTAAGATTTAATCTAAACCTTGAACGTTCACCAATAAAATCATGATCGTCTTTTAATTTTATCGAATAATAGCTTTCTAAAAAACCATCAAACTGCATTCCCTGAGCTAAAACATTATTAACTGCAAAAATTAAAAACACTATAATTAATAAGGAAAATACTAGCAGTTTTCTCATCCTACACCTCCAGCTAATTGCCAGCTGGTATTATCAACTGGCAATTTTATTGGTCATTTCACTAATATCTGATATTCCCCCGTTTTAACATTGAGGTCCTAAATAGATTATCATCCATTGCTACATTAAATTTAAGTTCTGTCATATCTATAATAGTCTGGTGTTCATCCTGTTTGTTAACCATTAACCTTTGTTTAGGGGTCCAGATCCCATCTATCTCGACAATATCTTTAGCCTGGTAGGTTTTTAGTAAACCATATTCGTTATAGTAGTCAGTCTTTATTGCCATAGCTATATCCTGTCTTATCCAGGATAGCTTCTTGCTATAATCCCCTTCATCAATTTCTTTAGGAATTGATTGAATAACCCAGCATTGATACCCATTTAGCTCTTCTTCTCGCAATAAGGTATGCTCATCTTCATCTACATTCCTGTCTCCCATATCATCATAGGTGAAATCTGTTCCCATAAAATAGTCATCATTGGAACTCCCACTGATTCTCCTTATTTTTCGTAAAGCAGGCATATAAAGCCATCTATTATCTTCCTTATCCTCGTCATCATACTCCCAGCTTAAATAACCTGTACCCTTCACATCTCCCGGGCTTTCAAAGATCATAATTGCTTTAGTGTCTTTCCCATAGTCTTTCTGATAACTTACTACCTCTCTTATCCGCTTATCACCGACCTTATTGATTAAGGTCATTACCATTTTTGCCTTCCTTGTATCACCATCATCCCTATTATCAACCTTCACCATAATATCTCTCCCTGTCAGACCTGAAGCCTGGGTAAAATTAGCTATTATTAACATTAATAACACAGTCAAAAGCAAAATTCTCTTTGTCAACTTAATCACTCCTTAATTTAATATGTCCTACTCAAAAACATTAAATTATTTAGGTTAACCTAAAGCATGTATATAATATCAAAATTAATTTAGTATCTTTTAACTAACACATATTATATCTATCTACTCACATCCGTTTTATAACTTATATATTTATCACCATAAACCCATACTAAGATTTCTTCTTCATAAGAGAGCAACAGTGAGTTTTTTCTTCCTCTTTAACAGTTACACCTCCTTCTAATATTGAATTATTATTCATTTTTATTCAAAAAAATATATTAATCCATTTAAAACCTCTTTTGAAGTCACTTAACAAAATCATAAACACCATAGAAATGCTGTCTAGCAATTAATTCAATCATCTTTCTAGCTTTATTAAGATCTTCAAAATGACGAAAAATCTCAAACATTCTTCCCGTAAAGTTATCAGCAAGGATATGATAAAAAAAATCTTTATAATCATCTTCAATACCTTTGATTTTACCAGCTAATCCCTCCCTGATATGTATTTCTAATAAATTAACAATCTCTTCTTTAGCGCCTTCAAATTCTGTACCCTCACTCTTATCTACTAGGATTATTAACTGTTTTCTTTCCTGAAAGAGATTCATAATAAAATCAATCTCTATCTCCTCAAAGACATCAAAAATCCTTTCTCCTCCTTGATCCCTGTCTTTTTTGCCTTTGATGAATTCCTTTAGTTTTTGAAAAACAGGCCGGGCAATTCCTGCAAAAAGATCCTCTTTGTTCTTATAATATGAATAAATTAATCCTGTAGGAATATTTGCTCTCCTGGCAATATCTTTCATCTTAGCAGAATTATAATTATTTTCATAGAACTCTTCTACAGCTGCTGAGTATATCCTTTCCCTTACTTCTTCTTTTAATACTTGCACCATATTTAACACCATTCCTCGGATTAATATTGAATATTAATTCATTATTAATTATACAATATTACTTATTTCCTGTCAACTATTTCTTTATTATAATTTTTTTCATCCATATTTAATCAACAATATCTTTTACAGAACTATCTATAAGCTAGATAAACATAATTATTGGAAGAAAGACAAAAAAAACACCAGGAGGATAGTTTAAACAAATATTCTTAATTAATATCCCTAATAGGTCTACTTGTTTCTTCATCACCAAGCTGATGTACATGATTTAAATGTTCTTCAGACAATTCCAGACTGGCATTCTTCAAGGCCTTAATATCAAATCTAATATCTTTAATATCCCTTTTTAAAACCTTAATATCTTTTTCCATATTATAAAGCTGGCCTTTTATCGGTTTTAACTCCTGTTTGACTTCATCCCTGAAACTATCAAATCTCATATCTAACTCCTTTGAAAGCCCAGCAGACTGTTGTTCCAGCATTTCCTGAATGGCAGACAGTGTTTCTTTATCCAAATCTTACTCCTCCTTTTTTTAACTATTTTACTCCAATGTATTATTCAAGATAAAAAGAAAAAATCCTGCCCTTTATTTAATTTATTGTAAATTTATATTCAGGACAGAATTTTAAATTTTTTTTATTTTTCCCTATCATACCTTAATACTTTCAAATTAATTATATTTAAAAATGAAAATACTAGCCTACTAACTCATCTACCGCACCAGTATCTATTTTCCTTTTCATATAGCGCTTACATTGTTCCACACGATCATAGCCAAGCATTATTCCCAGTATAAAATCCTCTTCATCTGTATAGTTTTTCAAGTTGCTTTTGCCTATCTGTTTAATAACCTCTATACAGTGTTTATTACCAAAAAAGACATTAATTTTATCTCTGCTCACATTATAAATAATATAGGGGATGTTTTTCTTTTTTAGATTCCTTTCAATAAGTTCCTGGTTACTACTTTTGGTCGTATGCAGTATTAGGTTTCTTAAGCCTTTTTTAAATTCATATAAATGGTGATAAAAAACTCTCATTTTCTTCACTCCTAATATTCATAAATAAACACAGCTCAATCTCATTAAAATGCTTTTAATAAATCATCTACCCAGTTTCTAATCCTCTCTTCTGTCAAATCACCCTGATTATTATTATCCAAAGGAAGACCAACAAATGCATCATTAATTAAAGCCTCAGAGTGATTAAAATCATAGTCATCCGCCAAAACCCCTCCTATTACTTCTGCCCCTTTTTCCTTGACAACATCATATATTATCCCCATAGCATCTACAAAGGTATCTGAATACATTGCCTGGTCACCTAAACCAAATAAAGCCACCTTTTTATTACTTAAATCCAGTGTTTTAAGTTTTTCAATAAAGGTATCCCAATCATCCTGTAGCTCACCAAGTCCCCAAGTGGATGAACCAAAGATTAATTTATCATATTTCTCAACCTCATCTACAGTAACTGAGCCAACATTATAAACCTCTGCCTTATCTTTTCCAATCACATCAGCTATCATCTCTGCAGCCTCTTCGGTCTCACCCATTGTACTACCATAAAAAATTCCGATTTCTTTCATTAACAATCTCCTCCTATAATTTTAGTTTTTAGTTTATTTAATCTAAATCTACAAGACATTTAATTAAAAGTTAACACCTAATGAAGTAGTTATAATAGATTCATCTGTCCCCGCATTGTCATCATAACTATGATCTTCATACTCTAATTCGCAGTAAGTATTTTTAGTCAGATCATAGTTAAAAATGAGATCTAAATAGTTATCCCTGGCATCAGAATTATCAGCCTCATAAATTGCATAAGAAAAATCTATATTTAATCTATCACTAAAATCAACATTAAACCCTGGTCTAAACATCTTTAGATCATCACTTTGGTTAAGTGTACTTTCAGCAAGGATTGAGTCATCTTGAAACTTATGCTTATTAACCACCACACCCATCTCAACATTAGCATATTCGAAAAATAACTTTGTTTTAGGAAACAATTTGTCAGTAGATAGTCTTAAATCAAAAGCATTTGGTTCAAGCTCACCATTCTCAACATCTAAATAAGTCAATTCAGTTGTAAATTTAGCAAAATTTTTAAGAAAGTTAATACTATAGCCATTATAATCAATAACAGAAAAATCTGCATTAACATAATTTAAGGTTACTGTATCAAGCAAAGCTAAATCTTTTAACTTTAATTCAGTAAATACTGTTTTTTCATCAGCATCAATATTATGACCTGCTTTAATGGCTATAATTTTGTTGTTATAGGCCAGCCTAGCAAATTCATATTTAACTTTCATACTGTATAATAAATTATTAGCTGTCAACTCATCCATCCTACCTACTCTTAAATCAACAGGTCCAATGGCATCTTCCACATCAAGCCACCCTTTCCTAATAAATACATCTGTTCCCTCTGTATTCCCTTCTGCTTGATTAAAATCAGCATGCAATTTAGTAAAGACAAACAGACTAGCCCTCTCATCTATCTTCTGATTTAAAAACAGTCCTAACTTAAGTACTGTTTCACTACTACTCTCACCATTATCATTTTTTATATATTCATTTTCTATTTCAAGATTACCTGCCTTAAACTCCACTGCAATTGCTGGTACTGCTAAAAATATTACTAAAACAAGACTTAAAATTAATGTTTTTTCCATTACAAAACCCCTTCCATTTTTGTACATTTTACTGCAATAACTTTTGTAAAGTATCTTAGGTTAGCCTAAAATAAAAACATAATAATACCTCACAAAATCAACTGACTATCTGCCTCCTTTCTAATTTTTTATAAATAGAGGCCCAACTTCTCCTAGCATAAATAACATCTACTTTTTTGTCTTTAGCCTCTCTTTTAACTTTCTTCATTGCTGTATGGTGAATATAATCAGTCAAAACTAAGACCATATCTATATCTACAGGCAGCTGAAAATTACGAAAGGCACTCTTGCTTCTACCGGATAAATGTATTATCTCAGTAAAACCAATATCCCTAACATTCTCCTCAATACTACCTAAATTATCAGCACCTATAATCATTAAAGACATATTTCCCTCCTTTACTACTTTTCCTTATTCTCTTAAACATATCAACTTGTCTTTTCCTCAGAAAGTAATTGCTGACACTCTTTACAAAGTCCAGAAACCTTTAGGCTGAATTCCTGACAGATGAATTGATTTTTGTCATATATCTCATCCTTAAAATAACCAGGAAGGTAATTTTCAACCTCTATTATTTTACCGCAATTTTTGCATATTAAATGATGATGAATATCCTGCTCTTTTTGACAACTTATTTCGTATTTAGCAAATTCCTTGTCAAAATGATATTCAGCTATTATTCCTACATCCCTTAATAGATTTAAAGTTCTATAGACCGTAGAAAGACCTATTGAATCATCAATATCTTTACCTAAAGTATATATATCACGGGCTGAAAGGTGTTCACCCTTATTATTATTTAAAATCCCCAGAATAATCCTTCTCTGCTGGGTTACTTTTATATTTTTTCTCTCTAATTCATTTACAAGAGATATTATCTCACTCACCTTTTTACTGCCCCCCTTTTTTTCTACATAATCAAAGAATAACAGCTGAATTTTATCATAAATCAAATAAATACTTTATTTTGAATCATCTTCTTCATTTGTCATACTACAACACCCGCAGGCCCCACAGGGACTTTTGCCTTTAGCAGGTTTAAATTTACGATAGATGTACCAGACACATAAAACAGCAATTATTATCAATATAAGATTTTGCATATTAGAATCACCCTTTCTCTTGGCTCAATTTCCACTAAACATAGTACGAACCTCGGGGTCTCCAGCCAGCAATTTAACTGCCATCCACCTGGGTAGATGACCAGCAAATCGGTTATCTGCAGCAATCTTATCCTCTAATTCTGTTAAAATATTCTCCATAGTCTCACCATAATCAATCATAAAGTCATTTTGATAGCTTTCTTTATTATTACAGGCATCATAAATAAGCTGTTTTAAGTCATCCTTACCTCTACCTTTTTTTGCCACTGTAGGAAGGACTGGAACCCCTAATTCTTCACTAAGTTTCTCAAGATCAATTTTAAAACCCCTATTTTGGGAGACATCGATCATATTTAATGCTATAATCATCGGAAGACCCATTTCCAATAATTGAAAAGTCAAATTTAAATGACGTTCCAGATTTGAGGCATCAACAATGTTTAAAATCAAATCCGGTTTCTCATCAATCAAAAAATTCCGGGCAACCCTTTCCTCTAAACTATACGAGGTTAAACTATATGTTCCAGGTAAATCAACTAGTTTGATTTTTTGATCCTTATAATTATAAATCCCTATCTTTTTTTCCACTGTAACCCCTGGATAATTGGCAATAAATTGCCTGGCTCCAGTTAACATATTAAAAACCGTTGATTTACCAGAATTAGGTTGACCAGCTACTGCCACAATATACTCTCCTGTGTTTTTCATCAAAGACTCACCTCTATATACCTGGCTTCAGCATGACGAATACTTACATTATATCCTCTGATTTCAAGCTCTACCGGGTCTGTCAATGGGGCATTACGCAACACCTTTATTTTAACACCAGGCATAAAACCCATATCCATTAAGCGCTGTCCATTAGCCCCGGTTAAATGTACATCAATCAGCTTACACTCCTGACCTGGTTTTAACTTATCTAAATTCGTTGTTTTATTTTCAACCATAGACATATATATCCCCCTTTATATGTTTTTTTCCACCAGTATTCTTTTTGCTATTCCCTGACCAATAGCCAGTGAAGTATCCTTAACTTCGATAAGAAAAGGGCCTGGGTTACCTGGGGCAATAATTTCAATCTCCGAGCCATCAATTAACCCCATATCAGATAGATGCTGAACAAAGCCCCTGTCATATTCTTTGGTATAAACAACCCGGGCCCTTTCACCCTGCTTGAGTTTTGCTAATGATATTACACCAATTTGACTGATCATTAATAACCCCTCCAATTTTTGAACCCTTATTAATTTATCAGTCCAGTTTAAAGCTGAACTGTCTCCTGCTCAATATCTCCTGCAAACTCATTACCAACCCCATCTTGCTTAATAAAACCCATTAGTACCATAGTAATTATTGCTAAGATGTAAAATGAAATCATAGCCTGTAAACCACTGAGTCCTAATAAATTACCACCACTAAAAATAAGAATTGAAATGAATGAACCCAGGATAATCGGATAAAAACCAGCAAATAACATCCACTTAGTACTACCACTTTCTAAACGTACAGCCATTAAGGTAGGTATACAAGGGGGATACATAGCCATAAACAACATTATGGCCAGAGCGTGTAATGGTGTCCAACCCTGTTCCTGCTCAGACATCTTTTCTTCCAGGCTTTCCCCTTGATCTGACTTATAAATACTCCCCAGGGTAGCTACACTACTCTCTTTAGCAGCAAATGAACTAATTAAAGCCATATTTACCCGCCAGTTAAATCCAGCATATTTGGTAATCGGCTCTATCTTATGTGCCAACAGACCAAGAACACTGTTAATTAATGTCTTATCATTTATCTCAGCCCTGAGCTCTTTTCTGCCCCGTTCAAGATAACGATATGCTTTGGCTACTTGCATTGCCTCGCGGTCTCTTGTTAATTCTCCATCTTCCCTATAAACCCCTCTATTGGCAATTTTATAAAAAGCCAGGTTTCTTTCTTTAAATTCTTTATCAATTATTTCTTTTTGCTCTTCACTATCTACCCCTCTTTTAGACAAGGAATAGTCTGCATTATAATTGATGTATTTCTCTAAATTATCTCCAGCAAGTACTGTCCTATAAGGGGAATCCTGACCTATATCTTGATAGAACTTATCAATCACCTGTTCCATTTGCGCTTGGTAATTAGCCCTTTGTTCCTGATCCAATCCAGGGAAATGTGTTAAAGCAAAAACCAGAGCCATTACAACTATTACGATCGTAACAATCTTTTTAAAGAAAAGCCATAACCTTTCTAGACAGCGTCTGATAACACCCGTTATAGTAGGCAAGTGAAAAGGGGGCATTTCTAGAACAAATGGAGCCGGTTCTTTTCTTTTTAAAATCGTAAGTGAAAACAATTTACTAACACTCAAAGCAATGATTAAAGTTATAGTTGCCATAAAAAACATAGTAAATCCCTGATAATCTTTAAAGAACAAACCTATTAATAAAATATACAAAGGGGTTTTGGCCAGGCAATTCATTAAAGGTACAATAAGTATCGTAGCCAATCTAGCCTTCTCATCTTTAATTCCCCTGGTAGCCATAACACCTGGTATCGCACAACCACCGACAAACACCCCACCAAGAACAAGAGGGAAAAGTGATTGCCCGTGAAGGCCGAAATGGCGGAATACCCGGTCCATAATAAAAGTCATCCGCGGTATATAACCAATGTCTTCTAGAACTGCTACCAGGGTAAAAAGAATGGCAAAAATAGGCACATAATTCAGAACAGCCAGAATACCATCCATAACACTTAAAACCAGAGAACGTAATAAAGGATCAAAAAGCAAGCCTTCTGATGGTAAAATAGAGGCTACTAAATCCCTGAAAGATGCCAGAATAGGCCAGGTATAATTGGTAAGTTTATACCCTTGAACAATACTAAGATTATACAATAAATATATTATAGCCAGTAAAACCAGGGGACCAGTAAACCTATTTAACACAATTTTATCAATCTTACTGGTCAATGGACGTTTCTTTTTATTTGTTTTATTAACACATTTTGCAGAAATCTGAATAGCCTTTTGGTAATACTGCTGGGAAATTATCCTTTCCGGATCCCTACCCTCTTTCTCTTTTACTTCCTTTCTCTTTGCTTCAATATAATCCAGGAAATCTTCCTTCATATTAAATCTTCTCCTTTATGCATATCAAATGTTCTCTCATTAATCATGATAAAAACAATAATAAATCAACTAACAATCAAACTATTATCTTTGTATTATTAAGAAAGATGTTTATTTCGGTTAATCAAAACTTGTTTTCTAAATTTATTGCAACAATAAATATTTATTTTAATGCAGAGAGGGGAAACATTAATCCTCTCTGCAGCATAGCTCTTTTAATTCATGTCATAAGCCTTAATCCACATTACAGCACCAACTTCATGTCCTTTACCATTAATTTCTTCACCCTCCATCAGAGCAGCAAAACCCCACCAGCCTTCTTTAGGAATACCAAAGGTGAAAACACCATTCTCATCAGCTCTGACCACCTGAGTTATATGGGCATCAGATGGGAATTCCTGACCTTCACCTACCAAACCACTAAAAGCAGGTGCATTTAGTCTTTCAACCTCTATTTCGGCATAAGGAACTGGCTCACCATCCATTTTAACTATTCCCTGAAACACATTACCTGTCCAGAGACCATAAGGTTTATTTAGAGGTACTATTTCCGCTTTTAAGCCCAGTTCAGCATCCCAGTCTGTAGGCATACCCAGATTATTAACTACCACCTTAGTTATCTGTGTAATATAACCATCTTCCATTTTTTCATAATATGGTGCAGGTTCAAGATAAAAAACAAAATCACCGAAGCCCCTGATATTATAAGATGTCTCCCAGGCCTTTCCTCCAAAATATGTAAAGGAATTAAGGGTATCTGTTAAATCCTTTTTTCTACCCTTATTTAAAACACCAAATGAAACTGGTTTTTCCATATCCATGGTGTGTGAGGCCTCAGCCGGATGAGTAAAAATCAACTGAATATCAATCTCTGAGTCTTCCCCCTCATTAATAAGGTCATCAGATGGTAAAATCATCTGAAAGTGAGCAGAAGCAGTAGAAACCATTCCAAAAGCCATTAAGACCAGCGCCATCATTAAAACTGATAATTTCCTTGCATTTTGCATCATAACATCATTCCCCTTTAAATTTAGTTTACTTACTTTTGACATAATCAATAATTAGCATTAAATTTATCTATTCCAGTAAGGCCTTTTCATCTTCAGTTAAAACAGCACCTTTTTTTACAACTGTATGCCCAGGCCCCGCATTAAAGACAACCAGATAAGATCCCTCTGGTTTAGGGAGATTTAGGGTACTAAAATCATCTAACTCACTTTTGAAGATTATTAATTTGCCTTCAAACAATTCTGCTTCCAGCTTACTAAAATCTGCTACTTTATTACCCTCTATTTTAGTTCCATTTTCTTCAGCTATTTTTAAATATGTATTAGCAAGTTCTTCAAAATTAACACTGTTAAAAATGAACTCAAGGTATTTATCCCTTACAGCAGTATTATTATCAAAGTCTTTGTCTTCTACCAGTAAAATTTCTGTACCAGAAGCAGATGAACCATCAGAAAATCCACCTTCTAAATAAATAGTACCGTCTCCGTAGTCTTCTACATATAACATTGGTGTATGGGCACTAACCGGTACAGCAATTACAATTCCCATGACAAAGAAAAAAGAAAACACAAGTAATTTTTTAAACATTCATTTACACTCCTTTGTTTTAAATATTTTTCCTGACATCATATAATTACAGCAAGCTATATTCCTAATTTTTCTATATCACCCCCGGCTCTGGAAATAATTCATTTTTTCTACACATTATCCAGGCAATATCTTTAGGTAATCCTAAATCATTGCTAAAAAAATATTTTCTTGCTTAGGCATTCCTAAAAACAAAATGCAGTGAGAATAAATCTCATTTTCAGCACAACTTTATTTTATTATTCTTTTCTGCAAGTGTCAAATGATAATTTGGCTTTATTCAGCGAATATAGTCAATTAAACTTAATCAGCTTACTAATCCTCATTAATAATTAATATATATTTGAAACATCCTCACCTATCAGCATCCTGGCCGCATGTGGGGCAATGATACCTAGAAAACCAATGTTCCAGCTACACTAACTGCACTACCTACTAAGACTGATGAGGTTAAAAGTTTAATTCACTCAAACTTATGCATTTCAATCCATCTACCTGATTCATTTGGTTTATCACTAAGTAGACGATAATTTGAGATATTTGCTTTCTTTAATAATTCCCTTAATTCACCTTCATTCGGCCTTTTCCCACCGACCTTTTCTAATTTCTTCTGACGACCTTCCTTTAAACGCCGATACATACTTTCAGGGGTATATTTTCCCAGACCACCTCCAACAACTGCTGTTGCCCCTGGCTTCAAAACACGATAAACTTCCTGTAAACCCTTAACCTGATCATGCCAAAACCCCTACTCATAATAAAATCAGCATAATCATCTTCAAAAGGAAGTCTACATACATCAGCTTCTACAAAATGTATGGTATTTGCTAGTTCTCCAGCAGCCGCAGATAATCTGGCTTTTTCCAGGGCCTCAGGATCTATATCGACAAAATACATCTCTAAATTAGTAATCTTAGCCAGTTCCACACCTAAATACCCAGGACCTGTTCCAATATCTAAACACTTACCCTCAAAAACTTGATAATCATCTAAAAATTGTTGAGCAATCAGTGGATAAATTGGTAAAAGCTCTAAAAATCCATTTGTCATTTCAAATCCTTCTTTCCATATTATAAATTTGTTTAAATAATCATCAACCCATCTCCAGTGGTACTATTACCGGTTTTGAAAAACCAGCAAACCTACATACCTGTGCCTGTAATCCATAAACCTCCTTTAAAATACAGGAGTTCATAATACTATCTGCCTTACCTTGGGCATAGATTTCTCCCTCTTTAAGAATAATAATTTTATCGGCAATCATCATTGCATGGTTGATATCTGCAATTTTTTAATATTTCTTTTTCTTTATAAGAAAAGTTCAGATTCTTAACTTCTAGCAATTCAATCACCTGTTTCTGTTAAAATATCGCCACTAATAATCTTAAGAAAATGACCCCAGCCCTCCCATATTAACCGGCACTCATTATTTTCAGCCTCCTGTGGCAATAATATTTCTGGGGCAGCCGGAATAAAACTCTGCTGAGCAAAAAATTTCTGCATCTCTTCTGACATGATATATTCCCCCAGTTCCAGGAGACGTTCATCAATACCTTTTTTCCAGACCATAATCTGCGGAACACAAAAAGTACCATCATCAGGCCATTTTGAACTAACATTTTTTTCTCTGGAAAAACGGGAAAAGGAAATATTCACAATACCGACTGGATACTGTCCTTGATCAACAGCACTAACAACATCAACCGGGTTGCCTTCAAAAACAGTATTGGCCCTATAATCATCATACCTCTGGGGAAATCTAGTCTTCATATAAGAATTTATGATTACTGAGACAGTACGGAACTCATCTGGCAGCAAAATTCTACCCTCCCACTGTGGTTCCAGTAAATTCTCCCATATACATGGTGCCTCTTCTTTCTTCAAGATTTTATGATTATATATAATTGCATAAGGGACCAGAGCAAATGTATGGAAATAACCAGCCGGATCAGTAAACTTCAGGTCTAAAAGCTCTTTACGTAAAGGAAATAAATCTGAAAAAGGCTGGAAATATTCCTTCATTATGTCATCACTAAGTTCAGCAAAATCATTGGCATGACCTATAGTTAAATCAGGTATATTACCTTCTTTAACATATTTTTCAAACAAATGTTCTTCAGTAGGGCGGTGTGGTTGTATTTCAACCCGGACATCCATCCCGTATTTTTTATTTAATTGTCTAATAAATCCTTTCAACATCTCTCCCATTGTCCTGCTTATATTTAAGGGACAATGTACAAGTACTTTTGCCACGAATATCTACCTCCTATAGACTTTTCTAAGTTATATTTTATGCTTTCCTAAAATGTAACGAAATTAAACCCATCTCATATTATCTTTCTATTACAATATAAATTTCTTTTGAGCTATTTAGCTGCTTCTGCCAAAACCAGATTAACCCCAAATAACCACAAAAACAATCAATTTAATATTAACTCTAATTCAGCAGCATCTTGACCACTATCTATATCTAGAATCTTGTCAGTAAATTTACTATGGTAGTTTTCCTGGCTCCCGTAAGACCAACCATGGCAATAACTTCTCCTGACTATTGCCTGACATAATATTTTTCCAGAGGCTTTAATATCCCCTGGAATTTAATAAATTATTTAATGTGCAGGGATGCCCCTTTTTTAAAGCTTCTTCACCATGACATTCTTTTATCTGCTCTTCACTACATTCTCCAGGTTCTTTACCTTTCGGTTTTTTCAGATATTTACATTTTTTGTCACACATAGCTATTCTCCCTTTCCTTTTTATTTAAGCATTTCCTGATATAAATTATAACATACTTAATTATATCGTCAATAGGTAAAATAAAAATAGCGGGTATCAAGTCTAGAGCCTTCTTTCTTTTCCTTTCTTATACAAAAGCAACAAAAAGAAAGGCGCTCCCATTACCGATGTAACAATACCAACCGATAATTCAACCGGCTGAAAAATTGTTCTGGCAATTGTATCAGATAAAATAAGTAAAATAGCTCCTAGTATTGCAGATAATGGCACAAGATATCGATGGTCGTTACCGATTAAAAGTCTTGCTGAATGAGGAGCAATAATACCGACAAAGCCAATAGTTCCTGTCACACTAACTGCACTACCTGCTAATACTGACGAAATAAGTATAATAATAATCCTATATAAACGAATTGATAAACCCACACTGCTGGCAACATCATCTCCCAGTCCAAAAAGGTTAACTTTTGGACTGATAAACAGGGCTGCTGCCAGGGCAACAATACTATATGGCCAGATAGTATTTACTGCCGTCCAGCTTCTACCCGAAAGACTACCAAGCAACCAAGAATATGTTACTTCCAATACATCACTATTAATCATCATCAATGCAGAAGTTATTGCCTTTAAGAGGTTAGAAATCGCAATACCCGCTAAAACAATATAAACTGTCCTGGAACCTCCTGAAGTTGTAGAAAGTATATAAATCAACAGTGTTGCTAACAAGGCACCAAAAAAAGATGCAAAAGGAATTACCCCAATTTTTCCAGGTAATATAGTCATAATGATTACTGCAGCTAATCCGGCGCCCGCATTAACACCAATTATATTTGGAGAAGCCATTGGATTACGCAAAATACCCTGCAATAAAACACCCGCAACTGCTAGATTCATCCCTACAAACACCCCTGTCAAAACTCTAGGCAAGCGTACATTTAAAACTATTTGCTTGATCAGACTTCCTTCCTGCAGATCTCCTTTTAACATAGAAATTATTTCATGTGCAGAAAATTTTATGGTGCCGCTCATTATACTAAACAAAACTACAAGTACAAGAATAACCAATGATATTAATATAACTGTTAGTCGATATGATTTCAAATGAGTAGGTTTTTTTTCAATTTTATTCAAGATATACATTCCTTCCTCAATAAAAAATATTTCTTAGTGTTAAATAGTGTAAATTAAACTTCAATCTTGTTTTAATTAATGTGGAACGAGAGGAAATACAGCCCCCGTCCCACCGATACTTTTAAATAATACTATTTCTCATTTGCTGTTAAAATGGTCTTTGCTGTTGTTCTTAACATTTCTTCTGCTGATGACCTTCCCATTTTCACCTTAAAGGGGAGTGTAACTATTTTATTATTTTTAACCGCTGTCAGGCCCTGCCATTTTGAATCATTTTTAAATTTTTGTATAATAGCTTTATTTTGTTCAGGGTCATTACTCGAAGCAATCACAAAAATCATATCAGGATCTTCCTGTATAATTTTTTCTACATCAAAAGATACCAGGCAGGCATTCTTTGAACCCGGTAAATCATCCGGCACAATATTTTCCAGACCCAGTAAAGATAAAATTGATCCATATGAGGTAGTTTTTTGTGCAGCCAAAATAGTATCTCCATCCTGGAGAATCAAAACTCTTTTAATATCCGTTTCTCTCTCTATTTTTTGTTTAAGTTTATCGGCAATTTTTGTAATATATTCGATATATTCTTTAGCATTTTTTGTCCTGTCAAAAACTTTTCCCCAATATCTAACACTATCTATTAATGGTCTTTCTCCTAAACTTTCCGGATTAACAATAATAACTGCAGCACCTGTCGCTTCTAATGATTTAAGTATAGAACTTTGATATCTCGTATTCCCTATAATAACATCAGGCTGCAGTTGATATACTACTTCGATATTAACATTGGTATGGGAACCCACTGAAGGTAAAGCGATACCTTCTTTCCTTATTTTATATTCATCAACTTTACCCACAGGTTTGATCCCAATACAAAAAAGTGATTCCATAATGGAAGGTTGCAAAGCTAAAAACCTTTCCGGATTTTCGGGAATCGTGACCTTCCGTCCTATATGATCCTCTATTGTTTTTTCTGATTCTATTGTTCCAGCATCGGCTTTTTGGGCGATTTTCAATATTGCTTTTGCCGTTGCTTGAACCATATCTTCGGGAGTTGATCTGTTCGGGTTAACAGAAAACGGCAAAATTAATATTCTGTTTTTCTTAACAGCATCCAGTGCAGCCCATTGAGGATCACTTTTAAATTTTTCCAGAATAGCTTTATTGTTTTTAGTATTTTTACCTGACATCATGATCAATACAATATCTGGATTACTTGCCAAAATACTTTCAACATTCAAGGGAACAAAAGAAGATTTTTTTGCATTGGGCAAATTATCTGGAACAATATTATCAATTCCCAGCAGGGTAAGCATAGAACCATAGGAAGAAGCATTTTGTGCTGCAACGATGGTGCTACCATCCTGGATGACAATACCGGTTTCAATATCCGTTTGAAAGTCTATCTTCTCTTTTAACTCATCTGCAATCTTAAATACTGATTGAACATATTCTCTGGCTATATCGTCTTTACCCAGCAGTTTGCCGATGTATGCTGTCACTTCCACTACAGGAATATCCCCCACTTTATCCGGATCAAAATAATAAACAACAGCCCCTGTTTTTTCCAGTTCTTCCTCAATAGCAGAATGGAACCTGCTGCTTGCAATAATTAAATCCGGTTTAAGGGCATAGACTGATTCAATACTTACACTGGATGCAGTTCCAACAGATGGGAGCTCCATTCCTTCCTTTGAAACTTTATAATTATCAACTTTCCCGACCGGTGTAATTTCTATATTAAAAAGGGCCTGCATGGCTGCAGAAGTCAACGCCAGAATTCTCTCGGGGTTTTCTGGTATTACTACTTCGCGTCCAAGTTCGTCCTTAACCGTTTTTTTAGTTTGCACATCCTCAGTCCGGTCTGCCAACCGAGTTTGTGCATAAACTCTTGATCCGACAAACCCCAGAGTTGAAATTAAAACTGTTGCCAAAAAAACTATAAATATTTTATTTTCTTTCATTTTTATTCCTCCTTGTCTACTTTTTGCTGATTTCCACCCATTTACCACTATCAGTATCATCATCTGTCATAATTCAATAATTCGCCAGTTCTGCTCTTTGTATCATAGCTTCAAATTCTTTCCTTTCTTTTCTTTCATTCAATCGTTGTTTAATTATCTCCTGCAATCTCAAATTATCTTTGGAGTACCCAGGAAATCTTCATGTACACCAACTGGAACAACTACATTGCGGTAATGTTTCTTAAATTTACAAATATGGGCGCAAACACCATATACATTTTTAATAGCCTGTTCGGTAATCACCTCATCAGTAACCCCGGAATTATATACACATCCATCTTTTAATAAATATACGAAATCAGATACTTCAATCGCATGATTTATCTCGTGGAAAACCGTTATAATGGTTTTTTGAAAGTTGTTTTTTAAATCTTTTATTATTGTAAGCAAATCACATTGATATTTCATATCCATATAGGTAACTGGCTCATCCAGTAAAATGATAGGTGTATCCTGTGCCAGTACCATAGCAATCCAGACACGTTGTCTTTCCCCACCAGACAAATTTTCAACAAGTCGATGAGCTAAATGACCGATTTGCATGTACTTGATAGCCCATGTAATCTTATACTTATCTTCCCTTGTATTTACCCACCCAGAATGATGGTAAGGAGCTCTTCCCATTGATACTAATTCATACACTGTTACACCTTGCAATCGTTCATGAGACTGCGGGAGAAAAGCAACCCTTCTAGAAACCTCTTTGGCTCCCAATGTTTCTATCGAACTATCAAATAAAAAAACTGTATTTTTCTTTACAGGAATCAAACCACATAAACAACGCAATAGCGTTGACTTCCCCGATCCGTTTGGACCGATCAAAGAAATAATTTGACCTTTTTCAGCAGTAAAATTGACATTTTCCAAAATGCTTTTTTTCCCATAGCTAAAATTGAGTTCTTTAGCAATCAACATAACAATCCCTCCTATAAGAAAAACCTGGATTCTTAACTTCTAGCAATTCAATTACCAGTTCATCCCAGCCCTCAGACCATTTTTAGCTAACATTTCTCATATTATTCTTTAAAAGCCATCGGGCAAATAATATTTGCCGTTTTTTTCAGGGCCTCTTCCAGACTCATCTTCCCTGGACCTATTTGTAAGGGGAGCAACAAAAGTCTCCCTTCTCTAACTGCTCTAAGATTACTCCACTGGGGATCATTGTTATAATTACTTAATATATTTTTAGAATTACCCGTAACAAAAATTATATCTGGATTCTTCTGAGTAATAATCTCTATATCAAAAGAAATAAAAGCCGCTTTACCTGCTCCCGGCATACCATCTGGTACTATATTCTCAATTCCCAAACGCGATAATAATCCCCCATAAAAGGAACCGGATTGAGCAGCAAGTATTGTTTCACTACCCCCCTGTAAAATTAAGGCTTCATCTGCCTCACAGAAATTTATTTCTTTCCGAAGGAGTTTAGATAAATCATCTATTTTTTTGACATAGGCTGCTGCTTTATCATTTTCATTCACAACATTAGCAATAAACTTAAGTATATCAAGTAATGGATCCTCACCAAATGAAGGGTTGATAAATACCACAGCGGCTCCAGTAGATTCCAGACTTTTCAATAATTGTACATGTGCTCTAGTATGGGCAAATATTATATCGGGTTTCAGGGCATGAATCATTTCTATGTTTGGACTTTGCTGAAAACCTACACTGGGTAAATCCTCTGCTTCTACCCTATGTGTAAAATCATCTACTTTACCTACTGGTTTAATCCCCAGGCAAAATAAGTCTTCCATCATTAGAGGATTTAAAGCTAAAACCCTTTTGGGATGTCTAAGTATTGTAACCTCCCTTTTTAAATGATCAGCCACTACCCGGGTCTCCCCACTATTGTTTTTCTCTTGAAGTCCATCATCATTAAGACCTTCTTTAGCATAACAATTTACTGTTAAAAACATCACTCCAATAAGAAGAACCAGCACTATAAACATATTTAGACTATTTTTTTTCATTACATTTCTCCTTTGAATTATAAAATTTTTATTTATATACTTTTTTAAAATCATGATTTACAAGATAACTTATAATTTCATTTCTTATTTTTATTAATTCTTTATCTTTTAAGTTTCTTTCTCTTTTGTTTTTTATTATCTCAAATTCTTTAATTACTCTTGTTGGCATACTTGATAAAACTAATATCCTATCCCCAAGTAATAAGGCTTCATCTATTTCATGGGTAACAAATATAATTGAATTTTGCTTCATCTTCCAAAGTTGCAATAGCTGCTCAATCATATTAAATCTCAGATTATAATCAAGGGATTTAAAAGGTTCATCCATAAGTAATAAATCAGCCTCATAATTAAATGCTCTCGCAATAGAACACCTTTGCCTCATCCCACCACTTAATCTATCTTCTTGAAATACATAACTAATATTTTTACTTTTATTTACTATCTCTCCTTTAGAAAGTAATAAGGAACCGGACACAATATTGAGTAATGTAGTTTTCCCACATCCAGATGGTCCAATAATACAAAGGATTTCTTCTCTTTTAACCTTTAGTGAAAAATTATTTAATACACTAATGCTGCCAAACCTTTTTTCTGCTTTTTTTATTTCTAAAACCATATTTCCTTTGCCCCCTGCTCTTAAAAGCAAACAAAAAATTTATTAACTTTTGAGACAATCCTCCTAAGAAAATTACAATAATTGTCCAGGCTAACACCTTTCCTGTTTTAATATTTAAACGCGCATTGGTAATTTGCGCACCAATTCCAGAACTAGAACTTAGAACCTCTCCCATTACTACCAATTTCCATCCCAAACCAACAACTATAGTAATAGCTGATTTAAAATAAGACTTCAACGATGGAAATATAATCTCAAATAATATATCCTTTCTTGAGAAACGAAAAATCTCTGCCATTTCAAGTAACTTAGGATCAATATTTTCGAATCCCTCTACAATATTAACAATCAATATAGATATACTTGCAATAAACACAATAAATACCGCAGCCTGCCCATCTAATCAAAACCATATTATTCCAAGGGCCAACCATGATATAGGCGGTGTAGCCTGCAAAATATGAAAGACAGGTTCAAACAAATATTTTATCCTTTTATATTCACCTATTATAATCCCTAAAATACTACCTAATAAAATTGCTCCAAAAAGACCTATAAAAAGTCTTTTAAAAGTAATAAATACAGTGCTTAAAAATTCAAGATCAATTAAAACACTCCATGTAGCCTGCAATGTTACTAGGGGACCCTACAACAAATGTTTCTTTCTCTTTAAGAATATATTTTTTCTCTTCATTAATAACTACTTCTATTCCCCTTCATATACATAAAGCATTGTATCTCCAGGCATTGAATAAGCACTTACCCCTTCCCCCTGATCATAAGCAAATAATGTAATACTCAAATCATTCCTCTGCACAAGGGTCTTACTACTTACCCTTCCTTCTGCATAATCTACTAAATCCTTCAATTCCAAAACTTTTTCAAACGCTATGTTCTTTATAAACTTATCTGCCATTTTTGTTCCTCCTATTTTTTTATAATGATTTTCCATATAATAATAGCTGAAATTTAATTTTTTTTAATCTCAAGCCAGACACCAGGGTCATCAGCGATCAATTTATAAGTCGAAATTCCTGCTAGAGATAGCTTTGATTCGATATTTTCTTTAAAGATTTTTATTTCAGAAAGTATATCATTTCCCTCTTCTCTCATTCTTTTAAATTGCTGTCTTCTATCCCTGATTATGCGTTCTCGAACATCTTCCGGCATAAAATGACTGCCAAACCCGCCACCCAGCACAGCAACCGCTCCACTCCTCATTACTCTATAAATTTCTTTTAAGCCGTTTAGCAGGTTCTCCCAGAACCAGATTGAACCTCGACTAACCACCAGATCAACTGATTGATTACTAAATGGTAACCTGGCAACATCTGCTGTATAAAACGAACTCCTTTTTTCTAAACCTAACTTTTTTACATTCACTTCTGCCTGCTTAATAGCAACAGGATTAATATCAATGTATGAAATACTTAGATTTGACCGTTTAGCCAGTTCTATTCCAATATAGCCTGGACCAGTCCCTATATCCAGGCAAATACCCTCATTAATTTTATGATTTTTAAGTATCCATTCAACTGTATTCCCATATAATAATCTATAGTCATTATTAGAATACTCTATTGTAGTTGTCATTACATTTCACCTCTAGCTTCATTTCATTTCTTACTTTTTACTATTAATCTCTAAAAACCTATCCCAGCCCTCCCAAACAAGGTTGCAATTATTGTCTGCTGCTTCTGCTGGCAATGAAACCCCTGCTACAGCTGGAATAAAACCCTGCTGAACAAAAAACTCCTGGACTGAGGGTGATAACAAATAATTGCCCAGTTCGAGGAGCCTTTTATCTACTCCCCGCCCCCAGCTCATAACTAACGGCATACAAATCGCCCCTTCAACAGGCCAGACTATTTCTATGTTTTTTTGTCTGGCAAAACGGGCAAAGGAAACATTAGTAATACCCAAGGTGTATTCCCCATTATCAACCTTATTTTTAACATCCATGGGGGTACCAAAAAAAACACACCTTTCTAGAAAACCTGGAAAATCATCAGGAAACATATATTCTAAAAAAGACAGAATTGCTCTAGTAAGCGGGAGATGTTTTTCAGGGAGTATAACCTTACTCTTACTTTTTAAAACAATCTCTTCCCATTTACTGGGGACTTCTTCTTTATTTGACATGTTTTTGTTATAAATAATTATAAAAGGAACTAAAAATACCGGGTGTAGAAAACCATCAGAATCAATAAATCCATTAGTTGCTAACTCTTCTCGTAGATTAAAAAAATTAGGTAATGGCTCAAAATAGTTAACCAAACCTTTTTTTCTAATAGCCCCAAAATCAATACCATAGGTAAGAGTCATATCTGCTATCTGGTCATTAGTCAGTGATTTTATAAGCCAGTCTTCTTCATAATGATGACATGATTCATCATACACCTTAATATCCATTCCATGCTTATCCTCTATCTGTCTGCAGTATTTTTTTACCATATCAGCCAGGGGACGTCCAATATTTAGCGGATTATGTAAGAACACTCTCAACATAATACTGTTTCACCTCTTTCATAATAATTTGTTTTATCTCCTGGCCTTCTCTAAGTTCTTCCCGAAGGGAAAAAAGGAGTTGATCTATAGTAACCAGTTCTTCTAAAACCTTTTTCTCTTCCTCAGTGGTAGTAATCAATTTGCTTATACCACCTTTTTTCATTATCACACGTCTATCTGCCATCAGGGCCAGTACAGGGTCATGTGTTACCACCAATACTACTTTCCCTTGAACAGCAAGAAACTTTAAAGCCTCTAGACGGTTAATTCCAGCATTTTCTATTTCATCAATTAATACTACAGGGGCATTACTGATTAAAGCTACATCAGCAACCATTAGTGAACGGGACTGCCCACCACTTAATGTAGTAAGATTATCCTCAGCTTTAATTGGTTCACCAGTTAAGTGATTAGCACATCTAATCACCTCATTAACTACAGCATCTGCTTTCTGGAGTTCCCTACTCTGGGCATGGAGGTGCAAAAAATCACTGACTGACATATCAATAACAAAATTCATATTCTGTGAAACCTCTGCCACCATGTGCCTGAGAGCTGACTGTTTAGCATATTCAAGGGCTGGTAGATCATTAATTAAAACCGAGCGTTTAGAAGGGGTTTCTCCAGCAGCCCACTGACCTACATCTGAAATAAGCTGACTCTTACCAGAACCTGTAAGACCAACAATACTAAGGATCTCCCCTTTAGAAACCACCAATCTTTTAACAGGTTCTGAATTTCTATTTTTATTTAATCCCCCCAAAATTGTTATCTTTTCAATCATGATTATATCCATTCCTTTCGCTGCGCTCAAGGCACAAAATGTTATGAAATTGTGTCTTTGAGCTATTTTGTTTTATAATAAAGTCATAGGGATATCAGTAAACTACAAATCACGAGGGGGTGAGTGGGCTGCTTCATTTATGAAGTGACCGAATGATTATATGTGTAGATTGCCTTTTCAAGCACAAATAAGTGTGCCACCGAGCACGAAACCTTATCTTTGTATAAACAATACTCGTTTATCGCTAGGCAATCAGTCAATGCTGTCCATCCCTATAATTCTTAAAAAACCTCTTGGTTTAGAAAGGAATCCCTATGGCTTTAAAAATCGTATACAAAATTTGTTGTGGCATCGATGTCCACAAAACTTTCGTGGTTGCTTGTATAGCTTCCACTAATTCTAAAGGTGTTACCACCTACAAGAGTCATCGCTTTTCTACCTACACAAAGGGTTTGAGAGAGCTGTTACAATGGCTACTTGATAATGACTGCAAGGATGTCTGCATGGAATCCACAGGGAAATACTGGATCCCTGTATTTAATGTTCTTGAAACTTCCTGCAATATTGTTCTTGCCCACCCTAAATATGTTAAAGCAATCCGTGGTAAAAAAACTGATAAGAAAGATGCAAAGTGGATTGCTGACCTGTTTAAACATGATCTTGTTGCTGGTAGTTTTATGCCACCTGCCCAAATCCGACAGCTACGTGATCTGATGCGTTATCGTTTCAAGTTGATCTGCTTTATGTCAAGTGAGAAGAATCGACTGCAGAACTGTCTTACCGTTTCTAACATTCAGTTAGGTAATATCGTTTCTGATACTTTTGGTAAAAGTTCACAAAGGATTATAGATAAGATTCTGGAAAATCCTCTTGATACTTCTTTTGATATTGAGCCCTTAATTCATGGTTCCATGAAGAAAAAACTTCCCGAATTGGAACTCGCCATTGACGGTTATATTACACCGGAACAGGCTGGTAAATTAAAGGTTATCAAACAGCATTATGAGGATTTAGAAACCCGGAAATCTGATCTAGAAGAACTTATTCTCAAACTTGCCAAGCCATACCAGCAAGAAATTGATCTTATTTTAACTGCCCCATCCTTTAAAAACATCTTCTCAGCTATTGGTGTAATTTCAGAGATAGGGGTCAATATGGATGTTTTTCCTACTGCTAAGCATCTTTGTTCTTGGGCTGGGCTTACTCCTACTAACAACGAAAGTGCAGGTAAGAAAAAATCAGTCCGGGTTTCTAAATCAGGATGTTACATTAAACCACTTCTTGTACAGTGTGCAACCGCTGTAGTTAAAAGTGAAAAACACCCTGAGATCCGCAACCGTTATCTCCGCTTAAAGAAACGGCGTGGACATAAGAAAGCAATTATTGCCATTGCAAGAATGCTTCTATCAGCATTATACAACATGTTGAAAAAAAAGGAACCCTATAATGCTGATTTATATAGAAAATCTGATGTTCTTCCAGTAGACCGTGAAATTACGGTAGAACAAGCAATTTTATTAGCTCGGCTTCAGGGTTATCGAATTAAGTCAACTGCATAACCATAACACCTTTAACTTCATTTTTTAAAAGTCATTATATGATGGCTTATTTTGCCATGCCCTCTAATTCTTTAAATGCTATCTATTATTTATTTCAACCTTCCTCCCAAAATCAATTTTTTTTACATTGCCCATCTGATAACTGCTGCCAATCATTGTTTCACCATTACAATAGGAACAGACTGCAGCAGGCATAGAATACCGTAATTCCTGGCCTTCAATTTTATTAAGCACAGGGGCCAGCTCTATTTCCTTTTTTAAACGCAAAGAACCCTGTCCAGTAAGGCCATTAACTTCCAGTATCTCTGCTTCAGGATTAACCATTTCAATCTTCTTTCTAAATACCTCTCGTTCAGCCTGTGACACAATATCACCTTTAGTTATAACTATAATATCCGCAGTTGTTAAGATAGGGCCTACTTTTTTAGGGGTATCAATCCCACTTAAATTATCAATCATACAAATTGAAAGACAACCCTCCACAGCAGGGGCACAACGGTGACACAAACCAGCTGTTTCCAGGACAAGAACCCCAGTACCATGTCCTTTTGCCCAGTCAAAAACCTCTTCCAGATTAGCAACATAAAAATGATCGGGACAAATATAATCACTCAATCCAACTGCCACTGGAATACCTAAGTGTTGATAACGTTTATCATCAGAGGTTTCCAGACAGTCAATCTTACAGGCTGCCACCTGTACCCCCTCCTGAAGTAAGTGCCGGATAGTATGTATCATAACTGAGGTTTTTCCAGCCGCAGGTGTCCCTGTAACAATAATAAATTTCATTAAAAATTCACATCCCTTTTAAAATAAATATTTTAGGCAAACCTAAAATGTTTTCAAAAAATTTTCTTCTCATTATTTTGAAAATAACTATCATTCTCAACCCATTCTTTATTTTATTATAATTAACTACTACTGTCAAATATATATTTTACTCTTTTATTAAATTATTCCTAGGAAAATTCATCTATATCTCTAATACTCTCTGATAATTACTAATCAATCATTTTATATTTCTATATACTAAGAAGCCTACCCCTGTGAGTAGACTTAATATTCAAAATATCAACTAAGAAATATATTGTAAATAAGCAGCTATTTTACATTAACTTAAATATAAAATCACCTTCGGCCATTCCTGAGTCTAATCTACTGGCTATCAAATCACATTTAATCTTTAATAGATAATAAATTGGTCGACTCGTCCCCATGAGTCCTTCCAAATTCCCCTGTCCTTTACTTATAACTATATCTGCCTCTGAAAAAACATTAAGAAACTCTTCACTTGCCCTTTCCATTACTGTCCCTGGGGTGTCACAACCACTGGAAATCAGCTGGCAGAGCTTGTCAATACCAAGCTGTCTAGCTTCCTTTAATGTTACATCATTTAAAATAGGCTTATCCCTGACAGCATAAATAATTTCTAGCTCAAATTTATCTAACTCCCTAATTAGTAATCTATCAAAAACCGCCTCTCCTGTATTATCAGCAATAATTAAAAGCCTGTCGGCTTTCTCCACTTCTTTTTTAAAATGTTGATAATCACTATATTTAAAGCCATATTCTACCGCCCTGGCAAGATTGCCTGCTATATCTACCTTTAGACTAACTCCTGCATCTATTGAATTCCCCATGGCAGAAATAATCAATGCTGCCAGCAATGGATCCTCAGCATTAACTATATTTTTTTCGACATCAGAGTAGTGATTTAAGGCTAATTTCAAATTTGCCTCTTTAAATTTGTAATAAGGATCTTTTTTTCCACTTACCTCTTTAAGATAATCTTGTATTCTACTGACCAGTACTGGTGCTGACAAATCTGACTCAAGCTCAGGGATCATCCTGGAAAATTCATTTAATATTTCTCTAATAATTCCCTGGTTATCAGTAACCATCCTACTGGCTTCAAGCACCTGTCGATAAATACAGGGTATACAATCAAATTCTAACTGCATTTAATTCCCTCCACTTTACTAATTTAATATAAAACATCTATATAGAAAATAATGCCTTACCAAAGTTAAACATTAAAATCTGGGAGTTTATTATATTCTCTTTTTAATCATATGTCAATAATAATTGGCTGTTGTTTACTATTTCAGTTTAGCTGGCTCAACATTAGCTCTATTTCCCTTAATAGAATTATCATTTATATCCTCTACTACCTTAAATATAATCCCAAAATATCTGATTTTAACCTTGTTTAAAATCAAAAATATATTATGCAGTAGAAAAAAACAACTTTTGGATAAAATAAATACAGATAGTCCCGATTAACGTTCAACCTTGAATTCATCATAAACCATTGATATAATAAAAGTATCATATAATAAAAAGTAAATCTATGCCATAATATTACGACATAAAAAACCTTGATATTCGTGTTTATGCAATTGCTTTAATATAAAATAATCAAATATCATTATTAGAATTTTGGTCTTTAAAAGATTTTTGGAATATTTTTTGCATTTATTACAGTCTTTTTTTTTGCAAAATTATTCATACAAGCTATCTATAAAAATATATAAAGGGGGGGTAAAAAGAATAAATTGTTCAAATTTCTTAGTATATAGGAAACATACCTATGTATATTTTTATTACTAGTTTCCTGTATTACAAAAAAGGCTGTAACAAAATCAAATATGGAGGTATAATGATGGTAGATAAAGAAATTAAAGGTTTAGATTCAAACGCTTATGAAGCAATACCTGGTGAAGAGTATCAACCTTATATTGCTGCAGAGAAGGTTATGCCGGAATTCACACTAACTTCTATTATACTAGGTATAATTATGACTGTTATTTTTGGGGCGGCAAATGCTTATCTCGGTCTTAAAGTAGGGATGACCGTTACTGCTTCCGTTCCTGCAGCTGTCGTTTCTATGGGTGTAATCCGCGGAATACTAAAAAAGAATTCTATTTTAGAAAATAACATGGTGCAAACAATCAGTTCTGCCGGAGAATCAGTGGCTGCTGGTGTTATCTTTACTATTCCTGCTTTAATAATTTGGGGAATGGACCCCAGTATCTTTAAGATGTTTCTGATGGCCCTTCTAGGCGGTATGGTTGGTGTTTTATTTATGATTCCCCTTCGTAAACATTTAATTGTTGGGGAACATGGCAAACTACCATATCCAGAAGGAACTGCCTGTGCAGAGGTTCTGGTAGCTGGGGAAAAAGGTGGTGTAGGTGCTAAAACAGTTTTCGCCGGCCTGGGAGCTGGTGCACTATATAAGATTTTAGCTGAAGCAAAAGGCTTTAATATCTGGCCGACAAGTGTAGAATGGTCTATTCCTGGAGTAAAAGGTGCCGCTGTTGGAATGGATGTTTTACCTTCTTTACTTGGTGTAGGTTTTATTATTGGTCCCAAAATTTCTGCTTTGATGCTTTCAGGTGGTATCATGGGGTGGTTGGTATTGATACCAATTATTGCTTTACTTGGAGCTAATTCAGGTACAGTTATATTTCCAGCTGAAGTACCTATCTCTCAATTAGGATTCTGGGGTATCTGGGATAATTATATCAGGTATATTGGAGCTGGTGCTGTTGCCCTTGGTGGTGTAATTAGTCTAATCAAAGCATTACCTACTATCTGGAGTTCATTTAAAGCTGCTCTTTCTGGATTAGCTGAAGATATTAACATTGAAAAGAAACGGACTACTGAAGATCTTTCTATAAAATCGGTTCTTTTGATTGCAGTAGCAATAATCATTTTGATTGCTATCATGCCACAAATTCCAGTAGGTATCTGGGGCGCCATTTTCGTTCTCCTTTTTGGTTTTTTCTTTGTAACCGTATCTTCCAGGATTGTTGGTATTGTAGGTAGTTCTTCCAATCCAGCTTCAGGAATGACCATTGCAACCCTGCTCTTTACTACAGCCCTTTTTAAGGCCCTTGGCTGGAGCGGTGAAACAGGCATGGTTGCTGCTTTAAGTGTAGGTGCAATTGTCTGCATTGCTATTGCAGTAGCTGGTGATACATCTCAGGACTTAAAAACTGGTTTTCTTGTCGGAGCTACTCCAAAGAAACAGCAGATAGGTGAAATGCTTGGTGTACTTATTTCTGCCCTGGCTATAGGCTATGTTCTTCTTTTACTGCATGGTGCCTATACCATTGGTTCAAAGGAATTAGCCGCACCACAGGCCACTTTAATGTCGATGGTTGTGGAGGGTGTTATGAAAGGCACCTTACCCTGGTCACTTATATTCGTTGGTGCTTTTACAGCCCTGATTGTTGAATTATTCGGGATAGGTTCACTACCATTTGCAGTCGGACTTTACCTGCCAATTCATCTTACAACACCTATTATGGTTGGTGGTATAATTAGAGGTATCCTTGACAGACAGAAAGATAAAAATAAAGCAGCTTTTGCACAGAAACGGGAAAGAGGAATATTATATGCCTCGGGTCTGATTGCTGGAGATGCTGTCATGGGGGTTATCCTTGCTATTTTTGCATATGCTGAAATTAGTTTTGGATTTAAAACAACGGCACTAGGCCCTATCTGGGGTTTAATTTTCTTTGCTATTGTTGTGATTACACTAATTTATAATTCTATTTTGAGCAAAAATAACTCATTAGAAGACAATACTAATTTATCTGTCTAAAAAGAAATTAATAATGCTGTTCCGGACATTAATTCCGGGACAGTTCATATTATATTTGAGGTGGTTAATAAATGGCTTCCTTAGTTAATAAGAAATTAAAAGGAAATATTTTCGAGATGATACCTGAAAGAAAAGAAAATATACATTGGAAAAAGAATGAAAATGGAAATATAATATTGATTATAAAAAGAAACAAATGGATAGATAAATTATTGCAAAAGATATTTAATACCCCCAAACAGACCACTCTTGAGTTTGATGAATTAGGTAGTTTTGTCTGGGAAAATATTGATGGTCAGAAAACTATCGGTAATATTACTGGTATATTAAGAAAGCAAGATTCTGAAAAATATTCTCCGGTTGAAGAAAGATTAATTACTTTCATGAGAGTATTAAAGAATAATGGTTTTATTAAATTATATTCAAAAAAAAATAGTAATATTTGAGAGGATTTTTTTTTGCTAAAAACAATTTTAGGTATTTTATTATTTCTTTTCAGGGACCTTAAAACCTCAGCATTTTCAGCTGAGGTTTTTGTATTTATAGAGAGTATTTGGAGAATCCTGCTTATTTACCCGATTCATAGTGTTCTCCCAGAGCTTGAGGTGGACGGGAACGAACAACTGCTCCAGCCAGTACAATTACAGTTAAAAGATATGGTAGCATTTGAATAATCTCATTGGCTATTCCCAGATTTAGCCCCTGCAACCTCATCTGTACTGCATCGGTAAAGGAAAAGAGAAAACTTGCTCCCAGGCCTCCCAGTGGATTCCACTGACCAAAAGTATTGGCAGCCAGTGCCATGTATCCTCTTCCTGCTGACATATTCATACTAAACCAGTTAAGCTGCCCCAGAGAAAGATAGGCTCCGCCAAGACCTGATAAAGCTCCACTTAAAATTACACTAAAATACTGTATCTTCTTAATATCTATCCCCAGTGTATCAGCGGCTTCCGGATGTTCTCCGGTCATTCTTATCCTTAAACCAAGAGGTGTTTTAAATAACAAAATCCAGCCAGCAACAACTAAAATAAACATAAGATAAACAAGGGGAGATTGGCTACCTAATAATCTATCAATAACAGGAATATCTTTTAGTAATGGTAGTGAAATTTCCCCAAGACCCTTCACAGTTGGTGAACTACCACGACTTCCCCATAAAACCTGCATCAACCAGGTAGTAGCTCCCAGAGCTAGAATATTTAAGCCAACACCTGTTACCACATGATTTGCTTTATATTTAATAGTAAAAATAGCAAAGAGGGCTGCCATTAAACCACCAGCAACAGCGGCTAACAATACCCCTATCCAGGGGTTTCCTGTATAAAATGAACCCAGAACACCAGCAAAAGCACCAGAGAGAATCATACCCTCTAGGCCTATATTAACAATACCTGACCTTTCGGAAAAAGTACCGCCCATGGCCGCCAGGGCCAGCGGTGTAGTCATCCTTATAGCCGCCGCTATAGTATTAAGACTAAAAATTGAAGTAATGATCTCATTCATTTAAACCAGCCCCTTTCCCTCCAACAGAAAACCTGGCAATAATCTGAATAAAAGCTGGAGCAGCTACAAAGAGTATAACCAATCCCTGAACAATAGTCATCAGGTCCTGTGGAATTTTAGCAAAAAGTTGCATGGACATCCCCCCGGCTTCCAGGGCACCAAATAACAAAGCAGCCGCCAGCACACCCCAGGGTTTATTTCTTCCCAGAACCGCTACAGCAATCCCGGTAAAACCATAGCCAGGAGAAAAATTGGTAATAAAACGGTGTAAAACACCCAGAACCATAGTACTACCTGCCAGACCAGCAATAGCCCCACTTAAGCCCATTGTTATTACTAAAATCCACTCTGCCGATATACCAGCATATTCAGCAGCAGCAGGATTATATCCTACTGCCTGTAAATCAAAGCCTAAAGAAGTATTTTTTAAGAGATAATCAACAATAAATATTATAAATACACCCAGTATAATAGCCCAGGTCAACCTGGTATATGGAATAAGCTCCTTTAAACCAGCTGATTCTGGAATCATCCTGGTCTGGTCTACTGGACCATCTGCTTTAAAATAATTTTTTAATAAAAAGCTAGTTGCTAGAATACCAATATAATTAAACATAATTGTAGTAATCACCTCATGGGCCCCTGTTTTAGCTTTGAGATAACCAGGGATAATACTCCAGAGTCCTCCAGCCAGAGCTCCACTAACTAGCGAAAGTGGTATCAATATCACTCCGGGCAGAGCAGAAAAAGCAATAGCAACAATAGCAGTTACAAAAGCCCCCCAGTACAGCTGCCCCTCTCCCCCTATATTAAAAAGACCACTTTGAAAGCCAATAGCAACAGCCAGGCCGGTAAAGATCAATGGTGTTGTTTTAAGAAGGGTTTGAGCCAGGTTATAGGAATTACCAAAGGCACCATAAAAAAGATAATAATAAGCCTGCCAGACATTATGGCCGGAAATATGTATTAAAATTGCTCCAATTATCAGTGCCATCACAATTGCTAGAAAGGAATAAGTCAGATTGGCTAACCAGGAATTCCCTTTCATCTTTGTATATAATTTATTAATTAATGCCATCCTTATTACCCTCCAATCGGTGGCCTGCCATTAATAGACCTAAATCTTCTTCTGAAAATTCTTCTGTTTTTCCTTCAGATACTATTTTCCCTTCATAGATGACTATAATCCGATCACTTAAAGAACGAAGTTCATCTAACTCAGCAGAAATAAGCAAAATACCCTTCCCTTTATCCCTCATCTCCAGAAGAAGGTTATGGATATATTCAATGGCACCTACATCAACCCCCCGGGTGGGTTGTGAGGCTAAAATAAAACCTGGGTTCTGATCTAACTCCCTAGCTATTATTAACTTCTGCTGATTCCCCCCGGAGAGGTCACCTGCCCGATCTTTACTTCCTGAACACCTAATATCAAATTGTTCAATAATTTTATTACTATATTTTCTGATCATATTTTTATTTAGAAAACCCTTTTTAGCAAAAGGAGTAGACCACTCACTACCGAGAATTAAATTTCTTTCTATGGTAAAATTTTCAATTAAACCACGTTTTAAACGGTCAGAAGGGATATAGGCCATACCTGACCTTCTTTTCTCCTTTGTCTTCAGAGTAGTTATATCCTTCCCATGAAACAATATCTTACCTTGCTCAATTGTTCTAAGCCCCATTAAAGCTTCTTCTAATTCTAATTGGCCATTTCCCTCAACTCCAGCTACACCTAGAATTTCCCCCTGCTCTATGGTAAAACTCACATCAGCCAGGGTAAGATTGCTTTTTTTATTATTTAATGACAATCCCTCTACCTTAAAAATAGGTTTACTATTACCCCGCTTATTTCTAAATACCTTTAAAACTACTTCACGACCAACCATCATCCTGGCTAGTTGATTTGGATTGGTATCAACAGTATTAACAGTACCTACCTTTTTACCATTCCTTAAGATAGTAATTCTATCTGAGATTGCCATTGTTTCTTTTAATTTATGGGTAATAAAGATAATTGTCTTGCCAGCTCTTTTTAATTCTCTCATCACATTAAACAGTTCTTTGGTCTCCTGAGGGGTTAAAACAGCAGTTGGTTCATCAAGAATTAATATCTCAGCCTGACGATAAAGCGCCTTTAAGATTTCAACTCTCTGCTGTTCACCTATTGATATATTTTCTATCCTGGCTTCAGGGTCTACCTTTAAATTAAACCTCTGGGATAAATTTTCTACCCTTTTTTTTGCTTCAGTTCTATCAATAAATAATCCATGTTTCGGTTCATCACCGGCAATAATATTTTCAGTTACAGTTAACCGGTCTACCAGCATAAAATGCTGGTGGATCATACCTATCCCCAGCTCAATTGCCTGGCGAGGTTCTTCTATCTCAACCTTTTTACCTTTAATATAAATACTACCACTGTCTTTACTATATAGACCAAACAGGATTTTCATTAAAGTTGTCTTTCCAGCCCCATTTTCCCCAAGAAGACAGTGAACTTCACCTTCCTGAACGGCTAAATTAATCCCCTCATTAGCATATTTTTTACCAAAGGTTTTAGTAATGTTTTTTAGTTCAACAGCATTCATAGCTAATCCCTTCCTTAAGGTTAAATAAATATTAGGGGCAAGGTAGCCTGCCCCTATTAAACCTCTATATCCCTATTTACCATAAAATCATTTTACTCAACAGTATCTGGAATCTCAATCTCTGAGTTAATAACCTTTACCTTAACTTCTTCTACTTTTGCAATTACATCAGCTGGTAATAAACTGTCTGTATAACCCAGTGCACCATCTTTAACACCAAGGACATGGGTTCCTGCAGAGAAACTATCATTAATAACCTCTTCAATAGCAATTAAAACTGTGTTATTAACTAATTTCATACCATTTGTTAAAACATTCTCGGGAGCAAGATAACTCTGATCAGAATCAGCACCGAGGCCATAACAATTTTCTTCTTCAGCTGCCTTGATTACTCCTAATCCTGACCGACCGGCTGCTCCCCAGATAATATCTACACCCTTTTCAATCATTGACAGGGTAAGCTCTTTACCTTTGGCAGGATCAGCCCAACTACCAACATAAGAATGCATAACTTCTACTTCAGGATCAACATATTTAGCTCCTGCTATAAACCCGGCAATGTTAGCATCAATTAAAGGTATCTTCATACCCCCAATAACACCAATCTTTTTAGCTGCATTTATCCTGGGATCATCTGTTTTAGTAGTCATTAAAGCAGAAGCTACTCCCAATAGAAAACCCCTTTCATTTTCCTGGTATACATATGAAGCCACATTAGGTTTATCTACTACCGAATCAATTAGAGCAAATTTCTGCTCCGGGAATCTGGAAGCAACATTAGTTAAGGCATCAGCCTGGTCAAAACCAATAGAAATAATCAAATCATATCTCCCGGAAACAGCAAATTGGGTCAGATATGTTTCATATTCAGCAATAGCAGTCGGTTCAGCCTGCTCAAATTCAATTCTGTATTTTTCTTTGGCCAGCTTCATACCTTCATATGCTGAATCATTAAATGCCTTGTCCCCAAGACCACCAGTTGCGAAAACAATCGCTACTCGTCCTTCAGCCTGGACAGCTCCACTACCAACAAAAGCCGACACCAACAAACCTACTAAGACTATACCTAACAAATATTTTTTAAACATTATAAATTCCTCCTCAGATTTTTAGATTAATGAACTATTCTATTCCATACTTGAATCTAGATAACTTAAAAAGGATTCATTTATCCAGATATCATTTACTTCAAAATCAACTACTGGATTATAATCTTCCAACTGTCCTTTAAGTTTCTGGGCTGCACTGTCAAGTGCATATGATATAATAGCATATCCATTTATTTTACCCCGTATTTCTGAAACCTTCACAAAACCTGGCAGTGGTGTAGTAGAGGTATATAAAGGTACAAACCAGGAATTTTTTATAAGTCCTGGTTGATTCTCAACCTCTTTTTGGGCATATTTTTGTATTACAGCAGCAAAAGCTTCTTTTTCAGCTAATGATGGAAATTCAATTAATAAGTCATATTCTTTAGCATGTACTATACATTTTTCATCACTAATCGCTGTTGTGTCTACATAAGCCGGCGGCTGCCCCCATTCTTTTAACAAATGAATATATGAAGAGATTCGTCCTTCAACAGCTATCCTGGCATTAAACCCCTCTCTTCTCAGCAGGGAAATAAGTTGAAATAAATGAGGAAAAGAAGAATGACCATAACGTATTGTTTTTGAATAATCCAGCATAGCCCTTTCTGACAGGTCTTTAATAGTATAACCTGTAAATGTCCCATCAGTGATTTCTAACAAACCTTTATTACCAATACTATACAAATTTCTGGTATCGGTTTGTATAAGATTTTTAGTATGTATTTGACTTAAGATCTTATTAGTTTTTCCATAAACTTTGGGATCCTGTAGCTCAACTGGCAGGTCATATGTAAGACCTAGCCTGTCCATAGCAGTATATATAAGTTTCAATCCATTTATCTTATTAACTATATCATCAGGTTCTGGTTTATGATCTAATCTAGCAAAAATATCAACTATCTTTGCTGCTTGCCAGTATTTACGCATATCATTTGTTTCTTCTAGATAAGTATAAACAAATTCTTGCTGATTAATAGCCTCCAGTAAATAAACTGAAGCCTCATTATAAGTTAAAGTTACATTTTTGTCTAATGGCGCCTTTGTTAATCCTTCATTATAATTTAAAACAATATTAAGCCATTTATTAAATTCAGTTTCTGTCAGCTCTTCTTCATTAATAAATAAATCCTTCTCAATTATTCCTATATCATCGAAATAAACTAATAAGGTTTCCTCAATGATAGAATTAGCTGAAGCAAACACATTAAAAGAAAAGATAAACACTAAAATTAAAATAAGTTTAGTAGTTTTAGTTTGAAAGCGCATTTTCTCACTCCTTAGTTTTTAAATATAAAATTCCTTATGTCTGCTATTTATCTTAAAACCAAAAATAGCCTGCACATGATAAATCCCTTTCTTTCAAAAATGAGGAATTTACCTGTTCAGGCTTTTATCCTTCCGGCGTAGAATTACGTTTTTATGTTAATATAAGACCTCTGCCACTCAGACCAGACCTTTTTATAAGCGGAATCCCAGGTACCTTCCCCGTAGTCCAGTTAATTTACGGTTAACCGGGTAGAGACTCGTGAACCATATCTTCACAATTATACGAGATTTATTTAATTTTACATTGTAATTATAAATCATTGTAATATCTATGTCAATTATTTATCATAATTTAGATCTCTTTTTTCATTTCATAATGGGGAATGTTTACTTCCAAAACCTCCTTCTCCAGGTTTTCATCATAAATATTCAAACTAAGAGGTTCCCTTAACACTCTATTCCTTAGTTTTAACTCTTCTTGATATTCTCTGGAATTAAACTCTATTTCTTTAATAGTCATTTCTTCTATCATTATTTCAAAACTTCACTTTCAATCAACATCACAGTCTCTTCTAACTGATCTTCAAATAGTTCTACCAAATCTTCTTCCCTATTTATTATTCTGGTCAAAACCTCGTCTTCTACAAAAACCGGTTTCTCATATGAACCCGGTCTAAAAACCTCTATTTTAGGAACTGAACCAGTCTTATATCCCTCTACAATGACTATATCTATCTCCTGGTCTATATATCGACTAACTAATTCTTCTACTGCAACTTCTTCTTTTATTTCTTTAATCACTGCTATTTTTTCTTTAGAAGATAATATAACTGTTTCTGCTCCAGCTTGCCTGTGTCTCCAACTATCTTTACCTTGCTTATCTATTTCAAATTTATGAGCATTGTGTTTTATAGTGGCAATTCTATAACCTCTACTTTTCAAGACAGGTATTAGTTTTGTTATAAAAGTTGTTTTTCCCGAATTAGTCCAACCAACTATTGAAACTATAGGTATCATTTTATCCCGCCTTTTTTAGCTATAATTATATAAACATCATTCCCGCGCACAATTAGTTACTTCATTTTTTATAAGTTCAATTGCATGGGACAGTACTGGCAGTACAACTTCCAGGCACTCTTCTACTGCTTTAGGACTACCTGGCAAATTAATAATTAATGTTTCTTTCCTTACACCTGATACCCCTCTGGACAACATGGCCTTAGGGGTTTTCTTTAAGCTTTCTAATCTTATTGCCTCTGCTATTCCCGGTACTCCCCTATCAATTACTTCTTTAGTCGCTTCTGGGGTTACATCCCTGGGAGCTAACCCAGTACCCCCGGTAGTCAAAATTAGGTTCAAACCCATTTCATCACTCATCTTAATCAACTCAGCAGAAATCTGCTCCTGGTCGTCAGGAATAATTTGATAATAATCAACCTGTCCATCGTTTTTTGAAATAATTTCCTGTATTAATGGACCACTCTTGTCTTCACGCTGCCCGGCTGCACCAGTATCACTTAAAGTCAAAATTCCTACCCTAATCATCTAACAACACCTCAATATTAACTCCACTCTGAAGTTTTCCTCCCTGTAGAACCTTAGCAAAAATACCCCGTTTAGGCATTATACAGTCTCCAACCTGATGATAAATATTACAACGATCATGGCATTCCTTGCCGATCTGGGTAACCTCTAATAAGATTTCTTCACCTAGCTTTAATTTTGTCCCTATGGGTATATTATATAACTTAAGACCTTTAGTTACTATATTTTCACCAAAGGCACCTAACTCTAACTCTAACCCCAGGGCCTTCATCTCATCTATATCCTCTTGACCCAATAAACTAATCTGGCGGTGCCAGTCTCCAGCATGAGCATCGTCCTCCAGACCGTGGTTTTCTACTAAATAACCTTCAACTATCTCCTTTTTGGCCACACCTTTCTTTTCACTCCTACAGACAGCAATAACCTCTCCTTTTAATTCATCTGATAAATAAATTCCACTCTTTCCTCCACTTTTCTTAAGCAATTTTATCTCCCCTATCTCTATTCCTTTATCAACCGCTTTACACATATCATAAATAGTTAGACCAGCAACTGCCACAGCAGTTAAAGCCTCCATCTCCACCCCTGTTTTGCCAGTTATTTTAACAGTAGCAATAATCTCAATAGTTGAATCAACTTCCCTGATATTAAATTTTAAATCTATCCCGCTAATTAATAAAGGATGACACATAGGAATTAAGTCTGGAGTTCTTTTTACTCCCATGATTCCTGCTACTCTGGCTACTTCCAATACATCCCCTTTAGCCAGCTTTTTATCCTTTATTAGAGCCAGAGTCCCGGGTGCAACCTTAACCTCTCCTTTGGCAACTGCCACCCGTTTAGTCTCTGATTTATCACTAACATCTACCATTCTTGATCTACCATCTTTATCAAAATGACTTAATCTCTCCATCCTTTACCCTCCTATCTGTGACATATTCTTGGTAAAACAATCTGTTTGATACATTTGATGCTCTTCTGGCTTTCTTTTAATAGCCTTAACAAAGACCTCTTTTAACTTGCGAGTATCTTCGCTATCTCTTAAGATGCCCTTCAAATCATACTCCTGGTCACTGGTTAAGCAGGGCCGTAACTGTCCGGTTGCTGTCAATCTTAAACGGTTACAACTACTACAAAAATGATTACTGATTGGAGTAATAAACCCAACAGTACCTAAAGCCCCTGACAATTTATAATAAGCTGCTGGTCCGTTTCCCTGGCTAAACCGGGCGGGTAATAGCTTTTCTTTTCTACTAATTCTTTCCTTCAATTCATTAATTCCCAAATATCTATCATCCCCTTTAGCACTATTATTACCAGCAGGCATAAATTCAATAAATCTAACATGTAATGAAGCCTCTTTAGTTAAATTTATAAAATCAAAGACTTCATTATCATTAATACCTTTCATTAAAACTACATTGATTTTAACCGGATTTAAACCTAGCTTTAAGGCAGTTTCAATTCCAGAGATAACCTGGTGATGGTTATCAAATCCTGTTATTTTTTTAAATTTATCAGCCTGTAAAGTGTCTAAACTAATATTTACTCTATCCAGACCAGCAGCTAATAATTCCTCTGCATATCTTGCCAATAAAATTCCATTAGTGGTTATAGATATATCCTCAATCTCTGGTATCTGCTTTAACATTCTAACCAGTTTAACAAGCTGGGGTCTTACCAGAGGCTCTCCCCCTGTCAGTCTAATCTTCTTTATCCCCAATTTTACTCCTGTTTCTACTATTTCAACAATCTCTTCATATCTCAATATTTCACTATGGTCTTTAAACTCAACCCCTTCAGGAGGCATACAATAATAACAACGCAAATTACATCTATCTGTTACAGAAATCCTTAAATAGTCTATCTTTCGACCACAAGTATCTATAAGTTTACTCATCTTTCATCACCTGACCTGTCTGTGAAGTATCATACCCAGGCAGTTTATTAACCCTCTCCTTAAACTTATCACTGCGAATCACCTGTAATAACTTTTGCATCCTTTCATCCTCCCAATACTCTTTAGGAATTGCCAGATCATATCTCTCTTTTGCTATAGGAATAAAATCAAGATCAAAGGCCCGGGCTGCCGCTAAAATTCCCAGTCCTGTATCTGCTCCTCCACTGGCTATAGCTGCTGCTAAAGTCATATGAGTATACTCTATCCGCTCATAACCATTAATCTCTTCCGGATTAATGCCTTTCTCCTTTAACATATAATCAAGTAATACCCTGGTACCTGCTCCCCGCTGACGATTAATAAATAAGAGATCTTCTTTCGCTAGATCTTCAAACCCCTGAATCTTTTTAGTATTATCCTTTCTAAACATTAATCCCTGTTCCCGATAAACTAGATTAACCAGCATAATCTCTCTATTCTTAAATAAATTCTTAAGATAAGAAAAGTTATACTCCCCTGTTTCTGGATCTAGTAAATGAGTCCCTGCCAGATGAGTCTCTCTTCTCTTTAAGGTCGTTAACCCTCCTAAACTGCCGGTAGATTTAGCTATAAAATCATAGCCTGCTCCAGCTAATTCATCCTTTAAAATATCCAAAGTTAGATCATTACTTCCAGCACTTAGTAAAGTTTTTTCTGCTCTAACTCTATCCTTTAATAATTCTACCTCTACCTCTTCCTTACTATTTAATCCCTCACTAAACTCAGAAATAGCTACTAAACCATCAGCTTCTACTAATGAGCCCATTACCCCTGATGATCTAGCTAACGGAGTGGCAACAACTTCACCATCTAGCTCAGACAATTTAATCCTTAAAAACTCTCTAAACCCTAAACTGGAAAGAACCTTACTAACTATTTTAGCTTTTACTTTTCTATCTTCTTCTTTCATTTTTCCTGCTAACTGATAAATCACTGACCGGGCAAATAATCTAAAAGTCAAGGCTGCTGCAACAGGATAACCTGGCACTCCAATTACCGGAGTATTACCTATCCTGGCTAAAATAACAGGTCCACCGGGTTTCATACTAACTCCATGGACATATACTTCCCCTAATTCAGCCAGAATTTGTGCTGTATAATCCTCACTCCCAGCAGAAGAGCCAGCTGTAATTACTACTAAATCCATCTCAGCTGCTGCTCTACTGACTTCTGCTTTAATTTCCTGATAATTATCAGGAATAATTTTCTTCCTGACAGCTTTTCCACCCCATTTTTGCACCAGGTTAGCTAAGACCTGAGAATTAAATTCAATAATATTACCGGGCTTTAAAGAAGCACCTGGCTCTACCAGCTCAGTACCAGTGGGAATAATCTGAACCTGTGGCTGGCTAAAAACTATAACTTCAATAACTCCACCGTCTAATACTAACCCAATATCATAGGGAGATATTTGATGATTAGCAGGTAAAATTAACTCTCCTTTTACTAAGCTTTCTCCTACTGTTCGTACATGCTGCCAGGGAGTAGCTCCTTTTTCAATCTCAACTGTCTCTTCATTGATTCTATTGACATCTTCAATCATAATTACAGCATTACACCCTGCAGGGATGGGGTCCCCTGTATCGATCATTTGATAATCCTTATCTTTCTCTAACTTAATAGGGTTTTTCTCTGATGCTCCTGCTGTCTTTTCAGCTTTAACAGCAATTCCATCCATCGCTGAAGCATGGTAATGAGGAGCAGAAACCTTAGCTACTATCGGTTCAGCTGTTATTCTATCTAAAGCATCTCTAATATCTATCTTTTCCATTGCCCTCTTTAACTCTAAGGCAGAATACCATTTCTTTTTTGCTTCTTCTACTGATACATTACTTAAATAAATATTTCTGGTCATTTTATACCCTCCTGCTTTTCCGTGACTAGTAATGAGTCCAAAAACCCAGAGAAAATTATAATTCTATAGCGACTTTATATTTTTTGTGTAGTCAGGACGCCGGAAGGAGTGACAAGCGGCAGAATTATCATTTTCTCGGACGTGTAATAATAAATCTCCTTTAAAACTTTTCCACATATCTATTGACAATAGTGTGCTAACTATTAAAATAATAAAACTTGAACCTCTTCTCCCTGATCCAGGCCCTCTTTACCTAAATCGATTTTAACTAAACCATCAGCTTCTACCATAGTAGTAATTAAACTTGATTTACCTAAAATAGGCTGAGCCCATAATTGACCGTCTTCTGTTACTAGTTTAACTCTTATATATTCCTCTCTCCCTTTATCAGAAGCCAGGTTACGGCTTAACTTAGCAGATACACTACCTTGAAATTGATTAATCTCTTGTCCAGCTAATTTTTGAATAATAGGTGTGCCTATAATTTTTAAAACAGTCATTGCCGAAGCAGGATGGCCAGGCAATCCTATCACAGGAGTATTATCAATTAAAGCCAAAATAGTGGGTTTTCCAGGCTTAATACTAATTCCATGAACCAGCACTCCCGGTTCCCCTAATTCATTTAAAACCTCAATAGTTAAATCTTTAGTCCCAACAGAACTACCACCAGATAGAATAACTAAATCACTATTTTTCAAACTTGCTCCAATCCTGTTTTTTAATTCTTCTTTATTATCTGCAATAATACCACCATAATTTACTGTTCCTCCGGTTTCTTCTACTAGACTACCCACCAGATAGGTATTTATATCCCTGATCTGGCCTAATTTAGGACTTTGCTCAGGTGCTACTAATTCATCTCCAGTAGAAAAGACTGTAACTACAAGTTTTAAAAAAACCTCTACTTCTGTAATACCAATTCCAGCTAAAGCCCCTATATCCTGAGCTCGTAATAAATGTCCCTGTTTTAATAGGAGATTATCTTGAGTAATATCCTCTCCTTTTACAACTATATTTTCTCTACTGGCTACTGACTTAAAGACCTCAATCATATCTTCTCCCAGGGCTTCTGTATATTCTACCATTACCACAGCATCTGCACCTTTAGGCAACATACCACCAGTTGCAATTTTAACTGCCTGTCCGATCTTAATCCCCTGTTCTGCTTCTTCACCCATTAAAATCTCACCAACCAGATCCAGATAAACAGGCATTGATTCAGAAGCACCGTAGGTATCTGTGGCTTTTACAGCATATCCATCCATTGTTGATCTGGAAAAAGGAGGTAGGTCGATCTGACTAATAACATCTCTGGCTAAAACTCTGCCTTTTGCTTTTGTAATATTTATTTTCTCTGTGGCCAAACTAATAGCTAGTTTTCCTTCAAAAAAATCGGGAATTTTATCTATTTCAACTAATTGTAATAATTCTGACATCAGACCACTCCTTCATAATTATAAACACTTCAATAATTCCTCTTGCATTGTAAAAATTTGCTCTGCCCCACCCTGAGCAACTAGTTTTCCTTTTCTTAAAATAATTATCTCATCTGCCAGATTTTTTGCCTGATAGAAATTATGGGTAACTAAGACAATACTTACTCCCTTTCTTACTTCTTCCTTAATAATCTCTTCAACTAAACCTATACTCTCGATATCAAGACTTGTATTGGGTTCATCTATAAAAATTAGCTCAGGCTCAGTAACTAAAGTCCTGGCAATAGATACCTTCTGTTGTTCACCACCAGATAGTTTTCTAGCATCTTTATCTTTCAAGTTAATTATCTTTAATCTATCTATAACCTGAGCAACCCGTTTTTGTATTTCATCTTTTCCCATCTTTCTATATTTTAACCCAAGAGCAATATTATCATAAACAGAGCCTCTATATAGTAAAGGTTTCTGCCAGATAAAACCTATCTTGCGGCGCACCTTTAAGCTATCTCTCTTATTTATTTTTTCACCCTGATAATATATCTCTCCAGTATTTTTTTCCTCTAATTGACTTAATATTTTAATCAAAGTTGTCTTACCACTTCCATTTGGCCCCATTAAGGCCAGAATACTACCATGTTTAATAGTTATTTCACTTATATCTAAAACTTTGTCCTTACCATAATACTTTATAATCTCTCTTCCAACCAGTAGTTCTGTCATCAGGCCCCACCTGCCTGAAAGCTGTGGAGTATAAAATTAATTATTAATGAGATAAACATAAGGATAATCCCTAAGGCAATTCCGAAACCAAATTCACCTTTAGTGGTCTCCAGAGCAATAGCAGTTGTTAATGTTCTGCTTACTCGTTTAATATTGCCACCAATCATCATGGAAACTCCAACTTCACCTATTACCCGTCCATAACCAGTTATAACCGCCCCCAGAACCCCAAACTTGATCTCCTTTAATAACATAAAAAGAGCTTGTTGTTGGGAGGCACCTAAAGATAACGCGGTAGCAACTACCTGGCTTTCAGAATTTTTAACTGTATTTAGGGTTAAAGTACTGATAATAGGTAAAGCCAGGATAACCTGTCCAATAATAATTCCTTTTGAAGTAAAAAGTAATTCCAGCTCACCTAAAGGACCTCGTCTGGAAATAAAAGCAAACACTAATATTCCTACAACTACTGCTGGTAAACTCAATAAGGTATTTAAAATAGTTATAACAACCCGTTTGCCTCTAAAATCATAATGTCCAATTAAAAATCCAATTGGAATACCTATAATTGAAGCTATTAAAGCAGAGAAAAAAGATGTGCTTATTGACAATAATGCAATTTGCATAACTTCCTGATCCATAGTTAGAATTAATTCCAGAGCATTCTTTATCCCGATTAAAATATATTCCACTAGAACTCTCCCTTTCTAAAAACAGTGACTAGTAACGTGTAACGAGCTTTAATTAGAGTAATAGAGAATAGAGTATTAGAGTTTCAGACTAAAATGATTGTTTTCACCTCTGCCTTTGTCCCTATACTCTACCACTAACCTCTATTACTCTCCACTCTATCTATTACAAGTTAAGTGGATTAAACAATCTTTCTCCAGAAACCGTAAAATCTCTAATAATCTCCTGTCCCTCTTTAGACATTATAAATTCTATAAATTCCATTGCTCCCTCATAGTTAATCCCTTTATGTTTTTCTGGATTAACAGCCATTATACCATAAAGATTATAAAACAATGGGTCTCCTTCAGATACAATCTCCAACTCAATCTTGTCCTTATAGGCTAAATAAGTTCCGCGATCAGCCAGAATATAAGCCTGTTTTTCATTAGCAATTGTTAAACTAGCTCCCATTCCCTGGCCGGTCTCTTGATACCAACTACCCTGGGGTTCAATCCCAGCTTCTTTCCAGATACTTAATTCTTTCTTATTGGTTCCAGAATCATCACCACGGGAAATAAAGGTTGCTTTTGCTGCAGCAATCTTTTTGAATACTGCTAAAGCATCTGAATTACCCTTTATATCAGCCGGGTCACTCTTAGGTCCAAGAACTATAAAGTCATTATACATTACTTCCCGCCGGTTAACCCCATAGCCATTATCAATAAATTCCAATTCTGCTGGTTTAGCATGTACCAATAGTACATCTGCATCCCCATTTCTACCTAATTCTAAAGCCTTCCCTGTGCCAACAGCAACTATATCCACTCTAATATTTGTACCCTTTTCAAAAGCAGGAATTAATTTGTCTAACAAACCAGAATTATCGGTACTGGTGGTTGTAGCCATAATTAATCTTTGGTCTTTCACACCACTAACATACCCTACAACAACTAAAGCCATTAAACAGACAAGTACAAATACAAGTGTCATTCTTTTCTTTGACATAATTATAAATCATCCCCTTAGCTAAATTATTAAATTATAAAAAAATAAGGACCAATACCTAACGGAAAGCAGATATCAATCCTTAATTTATATCTTCTTTCCAAACACGGGAGGCTGAAAGGTTTCCCTTTAAACCCAAACGACTAAATCACCATAGAATTTCCTCCTTAGGTAAAAAAGTTCGAAGATAAATATATTATTTTATCACAAATTATAGTAAATTATAATTTGAAAATTAGCAATTATCTATCAAAATTATAACAAACCCAACAATTTTAGTCAAAAATTATCGATTCATAGCATTATTAGCATAATATTGAAAATTTAAGTATATTAACAGCTGGTAACCTTTCTAATTTTCTATCATACAAAGTTTTTATGGACAACAAGATAAAAAAATCATAAGCTTACAACCTCATAATCTTGCGCAAATAAATCAGCATAAAGAATTTTATTCCTTAACAATTCACCCCTACCAATAAGTATTTTTAATGTTTCACTTACTTGAACAGAAGCAACAAAGGCCGGAGTAAAAGAAGGATTTCCTAATTTCTTTTCTATTCCCTCCATATTTTTTTCGGCATATAACATATCCAGAGTCCTATCTCCTGGGAAAATAGTTGTAACCTGTCCATACCAACCAGCAATAGCTCCATGAACCAGTATTATCCTCAACTCATAAACTAATTCCTGTAAAAGCAGTCTGGTAGCTATGTTATCTACAGCATCAATAATAACATCATGTCCTTTCAAAATTTCAATTCCATTATCATTATTTATATTTTGAGAAATCGGCATAAAGTTTATCAAAGGATTGACCAAAGCTATTCTCTCTTTGGCAATCTCTGCCTTGTTTTTTCCAATAACATTAGAATCAGATAATAACTGTCGATTAAGATTTGTTTCATCAAATATATCTCCATCTACTGCTGTTATATTTCCTACACCAAGCCTTGCCAGCATTTCAATAACATATCCCCCAAGACCACCACACCCGATCACACATACTTGACTATTTTTTATTTTTTCAATTTCTGATTCTGAGAGCATAGTCATATTTTTTAGATACCTTTTTTCCATCTTATCCCCCTCCAACAGGAGGAAATAAAGAAAGATAATCCCCCTCATGAAGCCTAGCATCAAATTTTCCATCCCTACCATTTATTAATAAAAGGGCTACATCCTCTTGTTTTATTTTAAATATATCCAACACTTTACTCACAGTGGTATTTTCTTCTACTTCCATCTCCAGTACTTTATCTCTTCCATCTCTCAATGTCGCAAATAATCTGATCTCTACTTTCATCATCCTCCACCTCCTAAGGGCAAATTATATACTTTCTACTCCACAGACAGTCGGCACAGGAAGGGCTCCCAGTATAACAATCAGTGCTTGTATCCTTAACCAGATCACATCCTTCTGCATAATCACAATCAATACAGGAAGGGTATCGATTATTACTGATAATAGAGCGGAAATTACTGTATTCGCTACTTTCCCAGATCTCCTTCAAACTCTGATCATGCAAATTACCAAATGAATGTTTTAAAACTGTTTTTTTCCTGCCAAATACATATTCCTTATAAGTATGTGATAACCTGTAACAGGGAACAACTTCACCAGAAGCACTAATAAAAGCTGCTTTATCTTCGATAAAGGTGCATCTTCTTTCTGTCTTTAATTCATAGTTTGGGAGTATTAAATTTATTCCCTTTCTAAAGGAATAATTACTAGCTTTATTAAATAAAGACTTGATTTCTTTATTCTCATAGCGAGTATAGAGAATTTTATCTGCATTTTCTTCCTTTTGCGGTAATAAATTTGATAATACTAATTGATGGACCTTTAATTCACTGGCTAGATCTATCAATCTAAAAATATCGTCAACATTATTTTTCGAAATAACAAACTGGATACCAAGATAAAGAGTACTACTTTTTTTCTTTTCTTTCAATTCATTAATTTTATTAATATTATTAACAACAAGATCTAAATTTGTTCCCCGGATTTTCGAAAAATTCTCATGTAAACCATCAATTGAAACCATAATCAGATTAACATACTGAATAATCAAATTAACTAAAGTATCATCCATTTTTATAGCGTTAGTAGTCAATGTTAAATTATAATTCCCTAGTTCTTTAATAGCTTTATAAATTAGAGGTGCATAGGTAGGCTCTCCAATTCCTCCCAGAACAATGGATTTAAGTCTATCCAAACCATTTATTTCCTTTTTTATCTTCGCAAATAATTCTCTGTTCATATCCTGTAATTTTTCACTCCAGGAATGTCTGTAACACATTACACAATTTAAATTACATTTATTGGTAAGTTCAAGATAGAGTTTCTGTAAGGACATATTATCAACCTTCCTGCTACCATTTTAAACATTGACATTTAATAATTAAAAAAATATCATAAAGGCCTCAAGTAGAAGCCTTTATGGTATTGTTAGTATTTTTATCTATGCTAACCCTAATTCCTTAAGCTTCTCTGAAGTAGGTATTCCATCAGTGCCCCAGCCCCTGACTTCATAGTATTGGGGAAGGAGTTCATCTAATTTGTGTACCCATCCCTTGGAAGGGCCATCTTTAATGGGTTCATTTAGTAATCTCTTAGGTAATGTATCCTCTGAAGGGTCAATTCCTGCTTCCAGGTTAAACATTTTTTCAAGGTTCCATATCCTTTCACCAGCCTGTATAAAATCATCTCCAGTCAAACTAGTACCACACACAGCATTGACCAGAGCAGCATAATCTTCTGCCCCCATGGCAAAAGAAGTAAAGAGACACAGTCCAGATGAATCAATAGCTGCAGTAAAATCCTGAAATATTTTAGCCCAGGTTGGTTTTCCTTCCAGAGTAAATCTATCAAGTTTTTCAGGAAGTCCTAAGATCTCAGGGGAAATCATATAACCTCTAACATGGCAGCCACCTCTATTAGAAGTAGCATATTGTACCCCATGGCCCTGTATACCCCTAGGATCATAAGCAGGCAGTTCCTGTTTTTTAACTGTCATTGAAATTTCTGGAACACCATACATTTCACAAAGTCTGTAAGACCCTTGAGCCATCTTAGCTCCCAGTCCCTCAGTATCAGCCATCTTCTTTGTCCATTCTATAATCGCTTCATTATTTCCCCAGGCAAGTTCAGGTGCTCCAGCTAATTCTTCTTCTTTAATATATCCTTTATCATATAACTCCATAGCTGCAGCAATTGTAGAACCAGCAGAAATGGTATCGATTCCTATTTCATTACACCAATAATTGGCTTTAATAATATCACCAAGGTTAGATACTCCACAATCAGAGCCAAAAGCCCAGACAGTTTCATACTCAGGTCCAGCACCTTCAATATCATCAACTTCACAATACCTACCACAAGCTATTGGGCATCTAAAACAAGGATCTTTCTTTTTTAGATATTTATCTGCTAAAGTCTCGCCACTGATTTCTTCAGCCTGATCAAAAGTACTATACTGGAAATTATTGGTTGGAAATACACCATTCTCATTGATAATATTAACCAACACAGCTGTACCATAAGCTGGTAGTCCCTGTCCGGTAACTCCATTTTCTTTTATTTTTTTCATACAGACAGAGAAAACTTCTTTAAGTTTGTCAGGCTCTGCTATATCAACTTTATTATTTCCTTTAACTACTATAGCTTTAAGATTTTTTGAGCCCATTACAGCACCAACACCAGAACGTCCTGCAGCTCTACCCAGGTCATTCATAATAGCTGCTATTTTGGAAAGATTTTCACCAGCAGGTCCAATAGTCGCAACTTTTACTTTTTCTCCATGTTCTTTTTCTAAAACATGGGTAGTCTCGGAAACAACTTTTCCCCAGAGATGAGAGGCATCTTTAATTTCAACCTTATCATCAACAATATTAAGATAGACAGGTGAATCAGCCTTTCCTTCAAAAATAATAGCATCATAACCGGCAAATTTAAGTTCAGCACCCCAGTATCCACCTGAGTTAGAACTAGCTACAGTACCTGTTAGAGGCGCTTTAGTTACTACCATATACCTTCCACCAGTTGGTGTACTGGTTCCTGTTAACGGGCCAGTAATAAAAATCAATTTATTCTCTGGACTTAAGGCATCAACTTTAGGGTCAACCTCATCCATCAGCATTTTGGTACCTAATCCTCTACCACCAATAAATTTCTGTGCCAGGTCAATGTCCAGTTCTTCATTTTTTACTGTTTTGTTGCTCAAATTGACTCTTAAAATCTTACCATTATATCCATACATAATATACCCTCCTTCAAATAAGTATCATATATATTTAAATATGCAATCTTCATGCCAATAAAAAAAACCCTTTAATACAAAGGGTTTCAAAGGACAAAATAATATATATTTAGATATTGTTCTGTATTGATACATATCAAAAAGTTTTTGGTGTTATATATTGGAACATTGCTCCATAACAGAACAGTCTATTTTATAATTTTCTATTTTTCTATAAAGGGTATTCCTGCCTATATTTAAAGCCTTAGCACTTTTACTGATATTTCCATCATACAAATTAAGCACTTTGATAATATGCTCTTTTTCCACAGCTGCCAAACTTAAATCTTTGCCTATTTCAGCACTTGCATCTTTTAGAACAGAGGTTTTAAAACTAATCCCTGATTTTTTTGATAATACAGTTTTCCTTCCACCAATCTTATCTGGAACAGATTCCATATTAATCATCCACTCTACTAAATTTTCAAGTTCTCTTACATTGCCAGGCCACTCATATTCTACCAGAGTTTTAATAAACTCCTCAGAAGTTTTTACACTTCTCTTGTTCATTTTTTTTGATTTCGTTTTCATAAAAAATTCAAATAAAAGTGGAATATCCTCTTTTCGTTCTCGTAAAGGTGGAAGTCTTACAGGCAGAACATTGAGTCTATAGAACAAATCCTTACGGAAATTCCCATTTTGAACCTCTTTATATAAATCCTTATTAGTCGCTGCAATAACTCTAACATTTACAACATTTTCCTTAATGCTTCCTATTCTACTCACTGTATCTTCTTCAATCACCCGCAGTAATCTAGTTTGCATATCAAGGGGCATCTCACCAATTTCATCAAGAAAAATTGTTCCTCCATCAGCTATTTCAAACTTTCCAGGTTGTCCACTGCTTTTGGCACCAGTAAAAGCCCCTTCTTCATATCCGAATAATTCAGATTCAATCAAATTTCTTGGTATAGCACCACAGTTTATTGCCACAAAAGGTTCTTGACTTCTATTACTACAGTTATGAATAGCCTGAGCAAAAAGCTCTTTACCTGTACCACTCTCACCCATAATTAGAATATTTGATCTACTATCTGAGACCTTTTTAGCAAATTTAACCATCCTTTGAAAATCTTCGTCTTTGCCAATTATTTTATCAAAGGTATAGATAGCCTGACGTCCCATAATTTTATTAGCCAGTTTCCTCACCTTTTTTACTTCTTTAAAAACAAAAATAATATTCCTTACATTCTCTTCGTAGTCCAGTATAGGATAGGTACTTAAATTAAACTGAAGCTTATTTTTTCTAGCATTTACAAAAACCTCTTCTTCCATAAAATTCTGTTTTGCAGAAACTGTAGTTTTAACCTCTTCCCAGCCTTCAAATAAATCCCAGATCTTCATTTTCCTCATTTTATCTGATTTATATCCAAACATATCTGCTACATAACTGTTAACAGTTATAATATTTCCAGCTAGATCAACTGTTAGAATCCCTGCTTTTATAGAATCAATAACAGTTTCGGTATACATTTTCGCCATAGATAGTTCTTCGGTATATTTTTTTATTTCCAACATTTTTTCGATGGCATTGGCAGCTGCCACAACCATACCAAGAGTATGTGAATGAACACTTTCACTATAACCGGTTAAATCAAGGGAAGCAATAATCTCACCTTTAGTATTTCTTATCGGTGTAGCAGAACAGGTCCAACGATGATAGACCTTTATAAAGTGCTCTTTACCAGAAATCTGGACTGCTTGACCTTCTACTAAAGCTGTCCCCATAGCATTTGTCCCAATATTAACTTCATCCATATATGCCCCAGGTATCATTTTAAAAGAAAAAGCCTCAGAAAGAATATCTTCATCTCCAATTACACTTAAAATACAACCCTCTTCATCAGTTAATATTGAAAAAAAATTAGATCCTTTCACAAAATTATATAATTGATTCATAAAAGGCTCTGCCGTAACAATTAATTCTCTTTTTGCTTCAAGTTTTTCGAAAAGTTCATTTTCATCAATGATTTTGCCGCTAAATACTCGATCAACATTAACATTATAATCCTTGCACCTTTTATGAGAATTTATTATATATTCTTTTTTATCTGATAAATTTAGGTTATTCATTAAAATTTCACTCCCTTTTATTTAAATAACCTTTATATTATAATTTAATTATAACATGCATAATATAAATCATCAAAAAACATTCTCCACTCCTTATGTTAAAAACTAAATTAATTTATCATTCTCTACAAAGAAAAATAATGCCTTACTAGTATAAGACATTATTAACTGTGATTTTATTACCTTCTCTTTCCGGATATATGTCAAAAAATTCCAGCTATTATATCCTATTTAGGTTTAGCTGGTTCAACATTCACCTTATTTCCCTTAATATAATTATCCTTCATAATATTTAAGACATGGGCACCCATTTCACTGGGGACTTCAACAAAAGTAAAGTTATTATAAACATCAATAGCCCCTATTAGTTTTCCTTCCAGATCTGTTTCCCCGGCAATTGCCCCCACAATATGTCTAGGACTGATCTTATCCTTCTTACCTATATTAATAAACAACCTGACCATACCTGGTTCTGCACCAGTATCCCCAAAATTATCTCTATAATCATTCTCTTCTTCTTTTTCATCTGTTAAAGACATTTTTAGTAATCCAGCTGCAAGTTCTATTGCTGTATAATCATCTTCAAGCAAACCTTCAATAATTTTGGTATGTTTCCCTAAATGTTCTTTTTCTATATAATTTTTTAAACTACTAACAAATTTTTCGATCTGTACTTCTTCTATATCATTAAGTGAAGGTATATTTTGGCGCTCAATTTTTATCTTAGTATATTTTTGTATATCACGCAGTTTATAAATGTCTTTACCGACAACAAAGGTATAGGCGGTACCCGTCTTACCCGCTCGACCTGTCCTGCCAATTCTATGGACATAATAATCAGTATCCTGAGGAAGGTCATAGTTAAAAACAGCTTCCACATTATCTACATCAATACCACGGGCTGCTACATCTGTAGCAACTAAATGCTCTATAATACCATTCCTAAATTTATCCATTACCCGATCTCGCTGGTTTTGATTCATACCACCGTGTAAAGCATCTGCAAGATATCCCCTGGCCTGAAGCTGTATATTCAATTCATCAACCTGTTTCCTTGTATTACAAAAAATCAAGGATAACTGAGGGAGGTGCATATCAATTAAACGTGTTAAAACCTTTAGTTTATCTCCCCTTTTAATTTCATAATAATATTGTTCAATACTAGGTGCTGTTAAATTTTCGTGAGCTATTCTTATTAATTTTGCATCCTTTTGATACCTTTTACCCAGATTAATTATTGTTTTAGGTATTGTAGCAGAAAAAAATAAAGTCTGCCTATCCTGTGGAATATCCTCTAATATTTTTTCAATATCATCAATAAAGCCCATATCTAGCATCACATCGGCTTCATCTAATACAAGAAAATCGACACCAGATAACTGTAATGTACCCCTTCGCATATGATCCATCACCCTACCAGGGGTACCAATAATAACCTGTACTCCCTTTTTTAAGACCTTGATCTGTCTTTTAATAGATTGTCCACCATAAACAGGTAGAGTATGTAAATTCCGTTTGTATCTGGCCAATCTCTTTAATTCTTCAGCAACCTGAATTGCTAATTCCCTGGTAGGACATAATATAATCGCCTGTGGATTTTTATTATCCGGGTCAACCCTTTCTAATAAGGGTATCCCAAAAGCTGCTGTCTTTCCTGTTCCTGTTTGCGCCTGTCCTATAATATCTCTGCCCTCTAGTGCTGGCGGAATAGCATTTGTTTGTATGGGGGTAGTTTCTTCAAATCCCATGTCTTCTATTGCCTTTAATACATCCCTGGATATCTTTAGTTCTTCAAATTTAATTTTTTTCAAATCCAATTTCACTTCCTTTTTATTCTTTATTATATGTAGTATTTCATTTTCTATCTAAGAAATAAAAACCCTGACTACAAAGATATAGTCAGGGAATAGTTGCTATATTTTAAAGGCATTATTTACTTTATAATGTAACAACATTTGCAGCCTGTGGACCACGGTCACCATCAACAATCTCAAATTCAACTTCCTGGCCTTCTTCCAGGTTTTTAAAACCATCTTGTTGAATCGCAGAAAAATGTACAAAAACATCATCATCACCAGAATCTCTTTCAATAAAACCGAAACCTTTTTGATCATTAAACCATTTTACCTTACCATTGTAAATCATTAAATTGAATTCCTCCTATATTTTCCCTGGGTAATTCTTAACAAATTTTTAATACCCAATGTCAATAAGTATAATATAATAAATCCTTTATGTCAAGAAGAAACTGCAAATTTATGAATAAATTCAATAGTCTTAACAACATTTATCTTTTTTCAGCTATTTTCTGGCAAAATGCCGCCGCAATCTCCCTGTCAAATTGTGAACCAGCATTATTCAGGATCTCTTCCAGAGCCTCCTTAATTGTAAAAGGGACTTTACGATAGGGTCTAACAGTAGTCATCGCATCAAAAGCATCAACAATAGAAACAATTCTAGCTGCCAGAGGGATCTCTTCTCCCCTTAATTTATAGGGGTAACCATTACCATCCCACCTTTCATGGTGGTAACTAATAATATCCAGTATTTCTTTATTGTTAAGGTGTTCCTGCAGCATTTCAGTACCAAAGATTGGGTGTCTCTTTATTATTTCAAACTCCAGATCATTTAAACACCCCGGTTTATTTAAAATAAGATTGTCCACCTGTACTTTCCCCAGGTCATGTAAAAGAGCACCATATTTAATTATCCTTATTTCCCGCTGGCTTAATCCCAGATGTTCAGCCAGCATAATGGCCAACTGACATACCCTTTTAGAATGGCCCCGTAAATATTCATTTTTGTTTTTAATTACAGTTAACATTTTCCTTACCTTGAACAACTGCCTCTTCCTGATAATCATTAATTACTTCCTCCCCTATAAAGTAAAGTGATTAGTTCATTCATTTAATCGAGAACAATTATCAATTCTTCAAATTATTATTTCTTATACTTAAACAGACTTTTAGGTTTTTAAGATTAGTGATTTATAACAACTTTATTTAATCCTTAAAGTAATTATCTAATATATTATATCATAAACTGGAAATATTTTATTATAATATATACTAAGTTAATGACACATTTTGAGTAAATTTAGTTATAGATTAAGTAGTCTGGCACAGAATAACACATTCTTAGGCATATTATTTGAAAAAACAACGAAAAAATCCAGGACAAAATATACCCTGGATTTTTAACTTATTCAACTATTAATTATTTGATTTAAAGTCAATAATATTTATATCCTGAACTGATCAACTGTCCGGGAGAGTTCCTGGGCCATCTCAGCCAACTGTCTGGCTAAAGAAACAATCTCTTCAGTTGCCGCAAGCTGTTCCTCACTGGAAGCTGCTACTTCTTCTGAATTGGAAGCAAATTCTTCACTAACTGAATTAATATTTTCTGTGGTTTCTTCTACATTATTACTATATTCATTCATATTAGCAACATTTTCAGAAATATTTTTAAGCTGTTCTTTGAGATTTACGGTGTGTTCCTCTATAACACTAAATATCCCACCCGTATTATTAATTGACTCAACACTCACTTCCACCAGTTGAACATTATTATCCATCTCTTCAACAGCCCCTAAAGAATCTGACTGAACCTGTTTTACCAGATTAGTAATTTCATTGCTTGCCTTAGCCGACTCTTCAGCAAGTTCCCGTATTTCATCAGCAACTACACTAAAACCCCTGCCTGCCTCACCAGCCCGGGCTGCCTCAATTGCTGCATTTAAAGCCAGTAAATTAGTCTGTTCAGCTATACCACTAATAAGTTCCACAATTTGCTCAATCTCTCTGGATCTCTCTCCCAGGGTATTAATGGTTTTAGATACTCCCAGGGTATTTTCCTTCATTTCATTAATATTACTAACAGATTCCTGTACTGAACTGATCCCCTGCTCTAATTTATCAGTTAACTCAACTGCATTACTACTTAATTCATTAGTACTTATATCTACTCCCTTGATGCTGTCACTTAATTTCTTAACATTTGAGCTTGTTTCCTCTACCCTGATTGACTGCTTCTCAGCACCACTGGCTACGTCCTGTATCGAAGTACCAACCTGTTCAGCAATCTCTCCCACCTGTTCACCTGAGGCAGACAGTTCCTGACTGGATGCAGCCACCTGGTCAGAGATATTAACTACCTGAGCAATCATTGTTTTTAAGCCACTGAGCATATTATTTAATGATTCTCCCAGCTTGCCTATTTCATCTCTTGATACTACCTCTAATTTAGCGAGACGCAGGTTTCCTGTTGATATTGCCTGTGCAAAGTCAGCAGCCTTAATAATAGGCTTAGTAACATAATTACCCATTATAAACGCAACTACTATACCAACTAATACCGTAATAATTATACTTATTACCGCCCCCCGGACAATATCAACCACTGGTTGAAAAGCCTCTTTAGCAGTAAGCTGTACTACCACACCCCAACCCGTTTCTTTTACTGGTAAATAAGCTGCCAGTTTATTATCACCCTCATAGCTGTATTCACTGATACCCGTTTTTCCCTCAATAGCTGCTTTAACTGGAGCTAAATGAGAGGCATCAAGCATGTTACTTACTAGTTCTTCATCAGGATGGGCTATTACTTTACCATTATTTTCCACTATAAATCCATAGCCTGTCTTCCCCGGTTTATAATTAGCCGCAAGTTCACTTAATACCTCCAGATCTATACTGCACGCAATCACCCCAACAATTCTACCATTGTTTCTGACCGGTCTTGCATAAACAACTATTGGAACCTTACGGCTGCCTGATATAATAACATTAGAGAAGTTGGCCTCTCCCCTGATAGCCTTTTGCATATATTCCCTGTTTGAGCGGTCATCAAGGTCACCGACAGTTTTATAGATCTGCCTCCCGGCCCTATTCATAACATATAGATTGGCAATATAGGGGTTACCATCTGTTATAGGGTCTAAGACACCCTTAATTCTTTCAGGATCCATCTCCTTTACCCCAGCTGTCTCTACAATTGAATCAACAGTTATCCGGGTATTAGTTATCATAGAATCAACTGTATCCTCAAGACCTTCAGCTAATTTCATATTATCATTATATATCTGCTTATTTATTAAAGCCCGTTCTTGATTTATAGTAATAATACCATATATGATTAGGGGTGTTATCATTAAAAAGACCAGGATTAAAAATAATTTTGTTTTAAAACTCTCCAATACTTTCATTATATGTACCTCCATTTCATATTATATTCCTCTGCTGTATTGTATTGAACGTTTTTATTATCTTTTAACCACGCTGATCTTTCATGACCTGATAAATAAACTTATCAATTTTTTGACTCACCTCCAGTACTTTTGGTGAAGTAAGAGTTAGCTTCATAACCTCATCTTTGACCTGATTTTTAAGGGTATTGATTTTATTTAATGTAGGGTCGTTCCTTTCGTCTATCACATCTATTTTCCTCCTATTATTTTAGGTTTTAAAATTTATTATAAATACAATTCTCGAATTATCTAATACCTTTAAAGTTTATTTGCTAGTTTAATTTCTATGTATTATTTCTGTTACTATTGTACCATAATATTTTGAACAAATTATCAAATTTAACCAATTATTTTGACACATTCTGAGTTGTTATGTTAAAAAATCTACTAATAAATAACAATTGATTAATATTGTGACTAATTTTGTTTTTTTCGTATAAAAAATTTCTATATAATGATGATATTAGTTTATAAGGGGGCAAAAACATGAATTCATTTTCATTTCGATTAAAAAATTTAAGAAAAGAAAAAAATATATCACAGGAAAAATTAGCAAATGATCTAGGGTATTCCCGGTCCACTATTGCCAATTACGAACAAAATACCAGACTGCCTTCAGCTGATGTTTTGACTAGAATTGCAGACTATTTTGAAGTTTCTTTAGATTACCTGCTAGGGAGGTCAAATATACGCTTAAGTCTGAAGGACTACCTAACACATAACACCCCAAGCATTCTGTTATTTATTGACTTTGAAAGTGGTAAAATCATTGAGCACAGCCCAGCTGCTCTATCATACTATGGTTATACCCGCGAACAATTTCTTAATAAAACAATCTTTGATTTACATACCCATCCCAGGGGGGAGATCAAAATATTAATCGATGAGGCACACAATAAAAAACAGCAGGTCTTTTATTCTAAACATAGATTAGCTAATGGTGAGATCAGAGATGTTAAAATAACTATAACCAGCTTAACTATTAATAGTAAAATCATCATAACCTTTTTAATTCAGGATATAACTGATTTTAGAAAAGAAAACATCTTTACTAATATACTCGATTCTTTACTGCTTACTCTGGGAAAAACTAACTTATATAAAACACCTTATAAAAAAAATCATTCTGAACATGTAGCTGCCCTTGCCTATGAAATAGGCAAACTCCTATCTCTACCAGCTTATAGACTTAATGCCCTGAAGATTGCTGCCTTACTCCATGATATTGGAGAATTGAATATCCCTTATGATATTCTAAACAAACCATCTGGTTTAACAGAAAATGAATTTAATCTTATCAAAGAGCATCCTCAGTTTAGTTATGACATAATCAACAATATCCCTTTTGAACAACCAGTAGCAAAAATTGTATTACAACACCATGAAAGAATAGATGGCTCAGGTTATCCCAGGGGCTTAAGTAATAGCAATATACTCATTGAAGCAAAAATATTGGCGGTTGCTGATGTTGTTGATGCTATCACCTCAGACCGGCCATATAGACAGGCCCTGGGAATAGACTATGCCTTAAATGAATTAAAAAGAAACAGCAGGATAAAATATGACCCGGATGTAGTTGAGGCCTGTCTTAAATTGTTTAAAAATAAGTTGTTTACATTTAAAAATAAAAAACTAAAATAATTACCATAATTAAAAGGCTAAATTCAGGAAATAACTAAAGAAGAGTAAGAAAAGGGAGGTGAAACTAAATGAGTGTAGGCAAACAACTCCATCAAACCCTGGCCTCTCTCCGTAGTGCCAAGACTGATATGGAGACCTATGCCTTATCAACTGAAGATAAAGACGCTCAGAAACTCTATGCCGATTGTGAAAACCAACTGGAAAATATGATCAATAGTTTTGCTGGCAGGGTAAATTATGTTGAAGAACAGGAACCACAGTATAATGTAAAAAAACAAATACAGGAAAATAATCAACAAAAATCCTGAAAATTTAAATGTTGAACCCACAAAGGAGACTTATCAAGTGATAAGTCTCCTTCTTTCTAATTTAAGTCCTTAGCTATTTTATTAATTCTAATGAAATACCAATTCCCAGTAGAGTAAAAAAAACAGAAAAAGGGGTATCCACAGTAATTGATACTGAAAGTCTTTATATATCAGATTATAAAGATACCTACCTAATTTATCTAAATACCTATTAACTCTGTTAAACAGGATATCAAGTGATGGTGTTTGCTGCTTTTTTATCTTAAAGCAATTAAAGACCTTAAGAATAAATACAGCAGGCAGCAGGTAGAAGATCACCTCAAAAAAGCCAGTTTTGAAATTATACCTGAAATCTATATCCTTTATTATTTTTACAATTAGTTCACCATAAAGCCCTACTGTTAAAAGTAATACAATAATTATAAATAGGGAAAGATATTCAAACTTTCTAAGCTGATATTTATTTCGGGCTCTACTTGATTCCCTCTGTCTTCTAGCAAGCAGATCCCTGAAAATACCCCAGTACAAAAAACGCAGGGCATATAAAGCAGTTAATAGACTGGAGATAAATAAGAGTATTGAGAAAAATTGTCCGCTATCAATTCCATGTTTTATCAGATGTTTACTATTATACCCGGCCAGTAGGGGAATCCCCATCAGGGAACTAAAACTTATGATGATACTTAAACAGCTTACTGTCTGTCTCTGCCAGGCATCTTTGAAATCATAGATACATCTACTCCCATATTCCTCAATTAAACACCCATTAGTTAAAAACAAAGCTGTTTTGGCCAAACCATGAGCAATAATATGCAAAATACTACCTAGATAAGCATAGCTAACCCCACTTCCAATGCCAATTGCTATATACCCTAACTGACTGATTGAACTATAGGCCAGCAAAACTTTATAATCAATTGCTAAAAGGGCCTTTATCCCACCATAGAAAACCATTAAAAAGCCCAGGATTAGTAGTAAATTACTCCCTTCTGGAATAATCTTTAAGTAAGTAATAAAACCAAGTTTTACTACCCAGCCAGATAGTACAGCACTTACCGGAACCGGTGCCTGAGAATGAACTGGAGGCAGCCAGAAATGCAAACCAAAAATAGCACTCTTCATTCCCAGACCCAGAATAAGTAAATTTTGCAGCCAGACCTCTTTGATGGGCATTATCTCACTATACCCGGCATTAATAGCCAGCAGTATGGCATATAACAAAATACTACTACCTAAAAACTGAACAATAAAATACTGCCCAGCCAGTCCCCTCCCTTTCCAGAGTAACATTAAACTGGTTGAAACACTCACCATTTCCCAACCTATCAGGAGAATCAACCACCTCCTGCTAAATATTACAATTAAAAAAGAAAGGATATAAATAAAATTCAACAGATAATATTCCTTCCGCTTTGTTTTAATACTAAGCCTGGCCAGAGACATAGTTAAGGCTGTCAGTAAGATGCCTGTTATTCCAAAAATAAGATTTAAACTATCTATTTTAAAATTCATCTTAATAATCTCAGACATAGAATCCTCCCCATATTTACATAATACAAAGCTCTTAATCTGCTTTTATGAGCTACATCAACAATATCCAGAGAAAAAGTATTACTAAAAATATTGGTATCCATAACAATTGATACTGGAAGTCCTGGTATACTAAATTATAGATAAATTGCCCATTTTTAAATAATATCCTGTTGATATTATTAAATAGTTTATCCAATGTTGGTCCAGTACCATGGGGGATTTTATTCCAGGAGATACCCTTTAAAATCAATATTGAAGCCACTGTAAAGGCTGAAATCTCCAGAAAACCCTTTAAGAAGTTATACTGAAATTCTATTTTCTCAAACATATTAATAATCGTCCTGGAGTAAAAACCTAAGGAAATAAGCAGTACTATAATCATAGTTAAAACAAGATACTCACTTTTTCCTATCTGTTCAGAAGATAGTTTGGAATCCCTTTTTTCCCTGGATATCAGATCACGAAAAATACCCCAGTATAAAAACCGTACTGAATATAAAGCAGTCAACAGGCTCGCTGCATAGAGAATAATACTAAAGAAAAGCCTGTTCTCAAAACCATATTTGATAAGATACTTACTATTAAAACCAGCCAGAACAGGAAAACCCATTAAAGATGCAAAACTAATTAAGATACCCAGGCTGGTCATTTTATACCTGGACCACATATCCTTAAATTCATAAATACTGCTGCTGCCATATCCTTTAATTAAATTAGCACTCCCCAGAAAAAGCCCGCTTTTAGCCAGACCGTGGGCGATTATATGTAAGATACTCCCCAGATAACCATAGATAGTCCCACTACCAATTCCAATAGCAATATAACCCAGATGACTGATTGAACTATAGGCCAGTAAAACCTTATAATTACTAGCCATCAGGGCCTTTATACCTCCATAAAAAGCCATCAATAAACCCAGTACTAATAAAAGATTATTTCCCTCAGTAATCAGTTTCAACATGGTGATAAAACCTAATTTAACAACCCAGCCTGATGAGACAGCATTAAAGATTACAGAAGCCTGAGAATATATAGCCGGAAGCCAGCAATGCAGCCCAAAGATAGCACTCTTCATCCCCAGGCCAAAAATAAATAGATTCTGCAGCCAGGTATCACCAATAGCTTGAATCTCAGTATATCCCTGACTAATAGCCACTAAAATAATCAGTAATAAAAAACTACTTCCTAAAAACTGAACTATAAAATACTGGGTTGCTAACTCCTTCCCACGCCAGATAAGCATCAAACTGGTAGTAATCGTAACCATTTCCCAGGCTACAAAGAAAACCAACCAGTCCTGACTAAATATAACAATTAAAAAAGAAAAAACATAAGTAAGATTTAAAATTAAATATTCCCTACGTTTTATCTCTATATCTGTCCAGGCAAATAAGATTGTAAAAACAGTCAATAATACCCCAGCAATAGCAATAATCAAGTTTAAACTACTGAAAACAAAGCTGCTCATAATCCCTGCCATATTAAGCCCTCCTCAATAGATTCTGGACAATGGCTATTACTGGTTGAGTAAACAACCAGTAAAAAATACCGCTGACAAGCATGATTATTGTAAAGATATAGGCAACACCAGTAACAATTTTCTCCCTGTAGAAAACCGACAACACCAGACTGAGTTTCCTGGGTTTTATACCCCTTTCATAATCCAGTAAGTTATATCCCCTAAAAATATAACGCAGATAATAGAATAAAGAAATCACACTTAAAATAATGATCAAAAAGGCTGCAAAATAATAACCTGACTCAATAAATCCTTTTAAAATATAATATTTACTAAAAAACCCGGGTAAGGGAGGAACACCAACCATCCCCATAGCTGCTATAATAAAGGCAATAAAAATACCCTGATTTTTATAGGCAATACCATTGAAATCAGCAATATGATGACTATCAGCATATTGTAATAAATACCCTGCAATGATAAAAAGGGTCGTCTTCATCAAGAGATGACTGAAAACATGTAATAAACCACCAGCTAAACCGCTTACTGTGTTAAGAGCCAGGGCAGCGGCAATCATACCGATATGACCTATAGTTGAAAAGGCCAGCAGCCTCTTTAGATCATCTTCTTTAAAGGCCAGTAAGTGGCCTAAAGTACTGGAAAAAAGCCCTAAATATATAATGAAATTATGCAGTCCAACGTTTGATAATAAAGCAAAGCCAAAAACAGGCCAGAACAATCGCAGGAAAATATAGATAAATACTTTTAGTAACACACCTGATAATAAAGCACTAATCGGCCCCGGACAGGCACTATGTGCCTTGGGTAACCAGAAATGAAAAGGGAAGATACCTGATTTAATAAATAATGAGGTCAGGAAAAATACTATAATAGCCATCATCAGGTTTGGATTGATTTTCCCAACATGGGCAGCAATACTTTCCATATTGAGTGTTCCAAGACTAAAGTAAATTAAAAATACAGCTATCAGGAAAAACAAACCCCCAACAACTCCATAAAAAAGATACTTAAACGCAGCCTCAGCACCTTCACGGTTCCTTTTAAAAGCCACCAAGGCAGCTGAAGTTACCGTTATTAATTCGATAAAAACATATAAATTAAAGAGGTCGCCGGTCAGAATCGCCCCCTGCATCGCTCCTGAAACCAGAAAAAGCAGGACATAGTATTTGCCTTCATGATGACCGATAAACCCAATAGAATATAATATAATTAAAAACATACTTAAGCAAATCAATAGTGAAAAAAAGAGGCTTAAGCCATCCATCACAATCGTAATACCTAAAGATGAAGCCCACCCCCCTAGCAAATACTTAATTAAAAAATCTCCCCTAATTACTGCCTGGTAATTGTTTGTCAAAAGCAGTATGGCAACTATCAACTCCCCTGCAGCCGATGAAATAACCAGTAATTTCCTGACCTTGATATATATTATATCGATTAGGGGAATTAGAAAGGCTGTAATCAACGGTATTAATATTAAAAGCAGAACATTTAATTCCATCAGTCACGCAACCCCTTTAATATATCCAAATCTATAACATTCGCATATTTATTTATCTCTATAATTAGGGTCAGCAGAAAAGCTGTTGTACTGGCCCCAATTACAATACCAGTTAAGATAAGGGCCTGTGGTAAAGGATTTACCACAGCAACTGCCTTACTACCAGTTTTCAAAATTGGGATAACCCCTTCTCTGTAATTAAGAGCCATAACCCAGAAAAAAGTTGCAGCCTCCATTATATTTAAACCAATAACCAGTTTTATTAGATTCTTTTTAACCAATATTGTATAGAAGCCCAGCATAAAGAGTAAAAGAAAAACCAGATTATATATCAAGATTTCAACTCCTCTTCTACATAGGTTTTTTGTATCATACTATAGAAAATAATAGCCAGTCCAGCACCTATCTTAAAACCTATACCAATATTTATGTAGGGAATAACCCCTGCACTTATTAGCCTCCCTGGTTCATTAATTAAGGGATTCACATTGGCCAGGAAATATCCCTTTAAAACCAGACCCAGCCCACCAATAAATAGAAATAACAGGGCACCTCCAGTCTCCAGTAATGTCTTGGTTTTAGGGGGATATTTTCTATAATCATAGGCACTTCCATAGACAATACTCAGGATGATAGAAATAGTACTGAGGATAACTCCACCCTGAAAACCACCACCAGGGGATAAATGTCCATGGGTAATGACATATAAACCAAATAAAAATATAAATGGAGCCAGAAAACCAAAGGTGTTTTTCACAATAAATGATAAACCCTGAGAGGATACAGGGAGTGTTTTAAAAGACAGCAAAAGAACAATGGCACTAACTGTAGCAAATATAACAGTACTCTCACCCAGGGAGTCAAAAGCCCTATAATCATAGAGTATAGCTGTAACCAGGTTCAAAGAACCTGTTTCTTGTAAACCCTTAGTAATAATGTGCTCAGCTGTACTATCCACAACTATCTCCTGTTCAGGTATAAAATGAAAACTAAAAATTAGTAAAACACTTAGTAAAATCAGGAGTAAAATGACAATAGAATTCTTCAATTAATCACCCTCCCTGGAGACATGGTTTTTCCTGCCTGATCTGACCTGACTAATTGCCGCCATAAAAATCGCTGTATTCAAACCTGAACCAATCACAGCTTCAGTCAGAGCCACATCAGGGGCTTTATACAGGAGATAGAGTGCTGTCAGAGCAAATGAAAAAATAGAAAGACAGATAATAGAGATTAATTCTTCTTCAAATATTACTGCCAGTAAGGCTGCAAAGACCATTAAAGCAATCAGCAAGTATTCCAGAAAAATCATTTTTCTCCCCTCTCAAGATAATCTGCATATTCATCAACACTCCTCACCCTGGGTAAGGCTACCTTCTGCTGATAAGAAGACCTGGCAATAGAGTGGGTGGCCATAGGGTTTGAAATCAAGAAAAATAAACCTATCAGGATAATTTTTATACTTAGAAATAATTCCCAGACATAAACTGCCACACCAAAGGTTACTAAAACAGCACTAATAGTCAAAACTACAGCAGCGGCATGTATTCTGATATAAACATCAGGAAACCTGATTAAACCTATTACCGTGATAATCGCAAAAACTCCGCCAGCTCCCATCAGCAGATATGAAATAATCTCCCTGATTAACATTATTTATACAGCTCCTTATGTTCAAAAAACTTAGCAAAAATCAATATATCTACAAAAAATAAGACAGCATAGGCTAAAACTATATCAACCAATAGTCCAATATCATAATATAAACCTAAGAGCAACATAACCAGGGCCAAAAATATCCCTATCGTATCTGCAGCTATCAGCCTGTCAGTTATTGTCGGACCAATTATCAAGCGGTATAAAATAAGAAAGGCCAGTATCACAAAGAAAATAGCTAATCCTAAGATCATTTATAGATCACACCCAGCCATCTTTCAAACCTGGCAATAATTGCCTTTCTGGCCTCAGCCTCTTCCCTGGTATTTACATCTATCCAGTGGATATAGTAAGCCCTCTCTGCCCTATCAAAATCAATGGTTAACGTACCTGGAGTCAGGGTAATTAAATTAGCCAGAACAGTAATAGCAGAAACATTATTTAACTTTGTCTTCACTTTTACTATACCAGGGGAAAAAGAAGGTGATTTTTCAAAAACGTGTTTTGATACCTTTAAAGCCGAGATTACTGCTTCATAAAAAAAGACTGGGATAAAAAGAAAAGTCAATAAGCCTTTCCGCAATGCCCCCAGAAGGCCTATCCTCTGCTCTATCCTCTGGTAAAGCATATCCCCAAAAAGAACCGTAGTAAGGAGTGAAGCTGCTATCCCCACTACTATAACATCTAAAGAAGACCTCCCGGCAAAGATAAGCCAGACTATCAAAAAAGAAATAAAGGTAAATATTTTTTTAATCATATATTACCCCCTTAATTGTGCCATATATTAATTCTAATTTAGAAATGACTAAAATAACTATGTTTCTATTTTCTAGATAAAACAGCAGATTCCTGCTTTTATTTTCAGCATAATAAATAGCACTACATATGATATTTTTTTATAAGGATTTTTAAAAAAAGCAGCATATTTTTTGACATAAGCAGATAACTTTGATATAGTCAATAACGGTATGTAAGCTGACTAAACACTTATTCTACCACTATAAACCTGGATAAATTCCTGTATATGACATATACAGGAATTTTTTATTGGAAATATATTTTTAAAAACAAACAAAATTAATCTTAAGGGGGTTACAGATGAATAAAATAGAAGTTAAAAACCTGTATAAGATATACGGTCCCAGACCAAAAGAGGTTATACCCCTCTTGAAAAAGGGATTAAACAAAGATGATATCTTACAGAAAACAAAACATAGTGTTGGTGTCAACAATATTAATTTTAATGCCAAAGAGGGTGAGGTCTTTGTTATTATGGGGCTTTCTGGCAGTGGGAAATCTACCCTGATTCGTTGTATGAATAGATTAATCGAACCTACCCAGGGGGAAATCTTACTCGATGGTGAAGACCTGACAAAAATGGATAAGGAAGCATTACGGGAAGTACGTCGCCATAAACTGGCAATGGTCTTCCAGCATTTTGCTCTCTTCCCCCATAGAACAGTCCTGGAAAATGTAGAATATGGTTTTGAAATCCAGCATATCAAGAAGCCTACCAGGAAAGAAATCGCTTTACAGGCCCTAAAACAGGTAGGTCTTAAGGAATGGCATGATCACAAACCAGCCAACCTGAGTGGGGGTATGCAGCAGAGGGTAGGACTGGCCAGGGCACTGGCCATAGATCCCGATATCCTCTTAATGGATGAAGCCTTCAGTGCCCTTGACCCACTAATTAGAAGAGATATGCAGAATGAGCTGTTAAATCTCCAGTCTAAATTACACAAAACAATTATTTTTATTACCCATGACCTTGATGAAGCCCTTAGGATTGGAGATAGGATTGCTATTTTAAATGAAGAGGGACAAATTGTGCAGATCGGTGAACCTGAAGAAATACTTTCAAACCCGGCCAATAACTATGTAGCAAAATTTGTTCAGGGTGTAAATAGATTAAAAGTTTTAACAGCTGAAGATGTAATGTTTAGACCTGATGCCCTGATCCATCTTAAGGATGGGCCAAATATGGCCCTGAAAACCATGACCAGAGAAGGATTTTCCAGCCTTTATGTAGTCGATAGTAATAAAAAAGTTGCCGGTGTAATTGATATTGACAGAGCAGTGCAGGCTAAAAAAGACAGGAGTAAAAACCTGGATAAATACCTGGACAAGGATTTTGCCCAGGCCAAACCTGATACCCCCCTTACAGAATTATTACCCATGACCTCCCAAACGGCATATCCAATAGCAATTACAGATGATAGTAAAAGACTGTTGGGGATTATTGTCCGGGTAACAATTCTTTCTTCACTGGCAGAAGGGAGTGTTGCTGATGATTAATCTTCCAATTGGTAGTATTTTTGATATCCTGGTAAAATGGCTGAGTAATAATGCTGATTCCTTATTTGACTTTTTCTCTTCTATAATTGGTATCATTATAATCAATGTTGAGGGGCTATTACTGGTTATCCCACCCTTACTCTTTATTATAATATTAGCAGCTCTAGCCTGGTATTTAGAAGGTAGAAACCTGCTGATTTTTACTGTAGTTGGTTTTATGATAATACTCAGCATGGACCTCTGGAGTGAAACAATGGAAACCCTGGCTATGGTCTTAAGCTCAGGAGTGGTTACCCTCAGTTTAGGTATTCCCCTCGGCATTCTAGCAGCTAAAAAGGACCTCTTTGATAAGATAATCAGGCCTGTACTGGATTTCATGCAGACTATGCCCAGTTTTGTTTATCTAATACCAGCTGTCATCTTTTTTGGAATGGGCATGGTTCCTGGTGTAATTGCTACAGTCATCTTCTCCATGCCGCCTGTAATTAGATTAACCAATCTCGGATTGCGGCAGGTTGATAAAGAAGTAATTGAAGCAGCCAGGTCTTTCGGCTCTACCGGTAAGCAAATACTCTTAAAGGTCCAGCTGCCCCTGGCAATTCCAACAATAATGGCCGGTATTAACCAAGCAATTATGCTCTCTTTATCTATGGTTGTTATTTCTTCAATGATCGGTGCTGGAGGGCTTGGAGGTATTGTCTTAAGGGGGATTACCCAATTAAAAATTGGCATGGGATTTGAAGGTGGTTTAGGTGTTGTCATCCTGGCTATCTTCCTTGACAGGATAACCCAGAGTTTTACATCTGAATAAAAACTATTAAGTATATTAATTAAGTCATATTATAAAGTAGTCAAAAAATATTAAATGGAGGTATTCTAATGAAGAAAACTAAATTATTATTAGGCATACTTGTTCTACTAATTTCACTTACTCTCTTTGTCGGCTGTACAAATAACACAAAAAAAGAACCGCTTGTCATGGGCGAACCAAACTGGCCAGGAATTTTAGCTAAAAACGCTGTTGCTACACATATCTTAAGTAATATCGGTTATGAGGTTGACAGAAAACAGCTGACAGACCCGGTCATCCATCAGGGGCTGGCAGATGGTGAAGTTGATATCTATCTAGGGTCATGGATGCCCTCCAGAAAAGAACTAAGAGATCAATTAAATAATGAAATTAACGTAATAACCACCAATATGAATGATGGTCTCTATACAATGGCTGTTCCTGAATACCTCTGGGAACAAGGTGTGAGAACTTATAGTGATCTGAATAAATATGCTGATAAATTTGATTATAAAATGTATGTTGGTGAAGCCGGCTGGAAAGCATCTGAAATAATGAATCATGCCATCGATGAAAACATCTATAATCTTGGGAAATGGAAGGCAATTACTTCTACCCAGTCTGCCCTGATGGCCCAGATGAAAAAGGCCATTAATAATGAAGAATGGATGGTCTTTATTGCCTGGAAACCCCACTGGATGAACTATGTTTTTGATATAAAATACCTGGAAGACCCGGAACAACTCTGGGAAAGTGCTGAATCATGGGTAGACACACTTGCCAGAAAAGGTCTTAAAGAAGACTATCCCCAGGTCTATAAATTCCTGGAGCAGTTTATACCAGATGCCGAACTATCCAATGAATGGATCTATGAAATTGGCTACCAGGAGAAAGACCCTGATGATGTCGCCCGGAAATGGGTTGCTGAAAACATGGATATTGTTGCAGAATGGCTTGCTGGTGTAAAATCTGCCGATGACAAAAAAGCTATCGATGTTTTAAGAAAAAATATAAATAAATAATAACTAATCAGCACTACCTTTATATCACCTGTAGTATTTTCTACAGGTGATATTTATAAATACACTTAAGTCTGGATAAAATACCTTCTAGAATAAGTATGAGGAAAGGTAGTGAATATTTTGTCCAGAAAAATATTCCTTTTTACAATAATATTGCTTTCTACTTTACTGCCAGGTCATACATTATATACTGCTAATACATTTATTGAGCATATTGAAGGTAGTGCAATTAATATCTATGAAGAAAATGGAAACCATCTCTTTTCCACTGCCATGGAAGTAGTTAAAGGTGATCGATACATTAGTGAAGATAATTTTGAATATATTATTAAAGAGGTTACTGCCAATAAAGCAGTAGCTAAAAAGATAGGAAAAATAAACCTCCTGGCAGGGAACCAAGCTAAAAACCAGGGTCCTTTTGAACTAGCAAGTGTTAAAAACAAAACCGTGGCTATTTATCATACCCATAATGGTGAATCATATGAACCAGGTAAACATAATGTTAGTGGTAAAGGTGAAATTCACGAAATTGGTCAAACATTAAAGGAATCCCTGGAAAAAATAGGTGTTAAAGCAATTCATAGCGAAAACCTCCACCTACCACATGATGGTTTTGCTTATGAAAGGTCCAGGGCTACTGCTGTAGATTTAGCCAAAAAAAATCCGGGACTTATTCTCGACCTGCACAGAGATGGGGTCCCTGATAAAAACGAATACTTAAAAAAAGTAGATGGTAAGATAATTAGCCAGATTAGGATTGTTATCGGCAGACAGAACCCCAATAGTAGTGCCAATGATCAATTAGCCCGTCAGCTGAAGGCCACAGCTGACAGAACCTATCCCGGCCTAATTAAAGATATCTTTTATGGGCGGGGTAACTATAATCAGAGTATAGCCCCACGCTCCCTTTTACTGGAATTTGGAACCCATGTAAATAACAAAGGAGAAGTAACAGCAAGTGCCCAGCTCCTGGCTGAGCCATTAAAAGAACTACTATATGGAAAAACTACTCCAGCAGGTGGTGGGAAACGAATATTCCGCAACCTATTCTGGATTATTTTAGCACTTATTACTGCTCTTTTAGCTTATTTATTTATTAATGAAAAAAATTGGCAGGGTGTCCTAAAACGAATTAAAAAAATAATACCACTGGAAATACTAGATAAAAATCCTGATGATAAATAATTGTCATCTGTCAATCAAAAATATAAAAATTTCTCTGCAAAATACCTCAAAAAACCTGGTTTATACTAAAAAAAATCCTGGGGCTTGTTTAAAATATAAGTAATTTATTGTATAATAAGGCTAATAAACAAAAAAAATACTATTATTATAGTGGAGAAGGTGAAATATTGTGGAAATCCTGCATAAGGCATTAATTAATTTTTCTCTTTTCATTCAAAAATACCCCCTATATTATTTTACTGCTATAGGACTATTCTTAATTATAATGATTATTTTTTTAATAAGGAATAAATATGGTAGCAAACATAAGATTAAGAAAATAAAAACTTTACTATCTAAAACCCCGGATCAAGCCTTAGATAAAATCAGCAAAAATAATTTAAACATTACAGCCTATTTTTTAAACGAGGAGAATCTATCTCCAGATGAATACATATTAATAAAGAAATACCTCTCAAAACCAGAACAGCTTAAAAAGATTTATTATAAAATCATATCCTCAGATAATAAAGAACGGGAAAAAGAAATTCTCTCCGGGATCTCTATCCTATCAAAACTATCTGTGTCTCAAGCAGCCGACTATATTATAACCTTCCTTTATGAAGAAAACCCACTTATTATTAATACAGCGATCAAAAAACTGGCTAAGTTCAAGACAAATAAAGTAATCTACTCCTTAATTGAGTTCATAAAGTATAGTACTGATAGTAATGTCCTGAATAATTTAAAAGAAACACTTAAAAAAATGGGCAAAAAAGCCACAGATAAATTGATTCCCTTTATTTATGAGGCTGACCCAAGTACCCAGATATGGTATATTGATATTTTAGGTGAAGAACAGAATAAAGAATTTTATCAGGTCCTTCTTAATTTGCTGGCTAGTGATAATCCAGAAGTAAAGATACATGTCCTGGAAAAATTAAGTGATTATGAGCTGTCAAACAAGATAATAGATAAAATTATAGCCTTACTTGAAGATGAAAACTGGGGGGTTAGAAGCAAGGCTGTTAAAATTCTGGGAGAGCTAGAAATAACTAAAGCTGCCCCAGCACTGGCCAAAAAAATGACTGATAAAAGTGGGGTAGTCCGTGCTTCAGCAACTGAAGCCCTATTCAACCTGGGCTATGAAGGTATCAAATATATCTTTGAACTGGCTAAAAAACCTGAAGCCCCTAAAGAAATAACTGATATGATCAAAAAACAGGATATTGCCTTTATTATAGAATCCCTGGAACATATCTATCAGGGTGATCGAGAACAAATCGAATCACTAAATACTAAATTAAGCTCCTAAAAGAGTGATGGCTCCCTGTAAATATTACAGAGAGCCATTTCATTTTACCTTGAACCAGTTAACCTGTTGATTACATGCTAACAGGTACTATTTTCTCCTCTAATTTTCCACTCATAATACTAATTTCAGTACTAAACTGATCTTTGATATATCCCTTTAAGTTAATCTTTCCTGGCTCCCGTTTACTCTGGAGAAAAACTGCCCCCCGCCCTGCTTCAAGAGTAAAGGGGTTTTCACCAATTAATCTGCCAGGACCTTCTACTTCAAAGAAAACCGGGTAGTGGGCCAGGTGTAATGTCTGGTCTTTATCATCCTTCAACTCGATTACTACCCTGCTGAGATCAGCTCCATCAGCCTTTATTTCTTTAAAATCAGGCTTTAGTACAAGTTTTTCCGGCTGACCAAAGGAATAGATACTATGTCTGGCTATTTCTTTGCCAGCTATTTTACCAACAGCCGTTATGCTACCCACAGTACTGGCACCCCATTCCCACCATTTACAACCTTTAAAAACAAAGGGTGGGTGGGGCAGGGCCGGATAAGTAAGATAATCAGGTTTGTTAACTGCAAAAAGCTCTTTACCGATAAAGAGTTCAACCTCTTCACAATTGCCAAAGACTATTAGCTCATCCCCATAGTCCTCATTAAATGAAGGAATTAAATGACGGGCAATAAATACAACTGGATTTACAACTGCTTCCTGCTGACTGCGGTAAAAGAAAGCTGCAAATTTGGGAAGCCGAAATATATCACAGACACCGTGGTAACAAATCCTATCTCCGGAACCAAAATCCTGATGTGTATTATAATCAAAGGCGCACCAGCCACAGGCACCAGCAATATGAGGAACACGGTATTGTTTATCCTGAATTTGGGCATGTTTGACAGCATGTTTAATTAGTCTTTCTACACTATCATAGGCCTTTGTCGGGTACATATGCCCCATGAATTCTGTAATCATATATGGTTTTTTATGTGGAAATTTTATTTTTCCCTCTCGGTTTAACTCAAAATCATTATAGGTAAAGACATCCTCCAGAAACTCACTATCCCTAAAATTACGCACCCCGGCTGTCGGCCGGCTGGGATCAAGCTGATGGGCTAATTTATTTGTAGCTAGATAAAAATCATTATCATCAGGGGATTCATTTATTCTAACACCCCAGAGAAAGACAGAGGGGTGGTTACGGTCCCTGATAATCATTTCCTCCAGATTCTGTAAAGAAAGTCCTTTCCACTCCTGGTCACCAATATGCTGCCAGCCGGGTATCTCCTCAAAGACCAATAAACCAATCTCGTCACATCTTTCAAGGAAAGCAGGGGAAGGTGGGTAGTGTGAGGAACGAACAAAGTTTAGACCCAGTTCATTTTTTAAAATGTCAGCATCTTTTCTCTGTCCCCTGACTGGCATAGCATTACCAAGATAGGGAAACATCTGGTGCCGGTTTAAACCCCTGAGTTTCAGGGCTTGATTATTAAGATAGCAAACCCCATCTTCTCTGAACTCTAATTTTCTGACACCTATTCGACTCTCTATTATATCAATTAAACAATTATCAATAGATATTTCACATACAGCCTGATATAGATAAGGATTATTTATCTCCCAGAGTCGGGGGTTTTTTAATTCCAGTTCCCCTATTTTAATCTCCTGTGCACCTGCTTTTATGGTCTTTTCTTCCTCTCGGTAGACAAGTTCATCCCCCCTGTCATCCAATATCCTGGTACAGATTTTTACCTTTTCAACCTTATCTAAGCTATTAATAATCTCAAAGGAAGGTCTTATAATCCCCCTGGTCTGCTCTACCTCTTTTAGCTCCCAGAAAGCCCAATTAAGATAGATAGGATTAACAACCTTAACCCGTACATCACGATAAATCCCTCCAAAAAGAAGATAATCTACTACATTTCCTTCTGGTGGTATATCCTTTCGCTGTGTAGAATCAACCCTGACAGCCAGTAAATTCTCTTTAGCTAGTTCGACATAATCAGTAATATCAAAGGAAAAAGGGGTATACCCACCTTTATGTTCTCCAATTTTGTGACCATTAAGAAAAACCTCTCCGACACTCATTACACCATCAAATTCCACTAACAGGCGTTTGTTTTCATATTCTTTGCCTGGATAAAAAGGACGGCGATACCAGGAAATAAATTGATATTCCTTTTCCGAAAAATAATGATGAGGTAAAAGTTTATTGCTGTGAGGCAGGCTAATTGCCTCCATTTTCTCGTTATTGAACCTCAATTCTTTGGCATCCTTTATATCCTCTGCTAAAAAAAACCAATCTGTATTTAGATTTAAAACCTCTCTAGACATCTATTAATTACCTCCTCTTTGTCCATATTCCTATTTGATAGAACTTATAATTCCCTCAGCAAAGTTTTTCTGTAATACTAAAAAGATGATCACTGTCGGTAGGATACTTATACTAACAGCCAGCATTAAAACACCATAATCAATCACATAACCTGATATTAGGTCTGCAATCAATAGGGGCATGGTTTTACTTTCATTTTTCTGCATAATAATTAAAGGCCATAAATAATTATTCCAGGCGGTCATAAAGGTGATTACTGCTGCAGCAGCATAAGTAGACTTCATGATAGGTACATAAAGCCTGAAAAATATTCCCAGTTCCCCCATACCCTCTATTCTTGCTGCCTCAATAATTTCATGGGGGAAAGACCTGGTACTCTGCCTGAATAAAAAGATTAAAAAGGCTGTTGCTACTGTTGGTAAAACAAAGGCAGTCGTTGTATTTAATAGATTTGCATTGCCAAACATCATAAAAAGTGGAATCATAATCACTGCAAAGGGAACCATCATAGAAAGCAGCAGAATATTCATCAGGAGGTCTTTTCCCCGGTCATGATATATCTCAAAACCATAACCTGCAATCGAACATACCACTAGACTGGCTATTGTAGCCACTGTTGCATTTCTGAATGAATTCCAGAGAGCCCTCATAACATTGGTATTTGCTGATAGTATCTTTAAATTCTCCAACAAATAACTGCCAGGTATTATTCGCCCACCAAGTATATCTACACTACTATTAGTAGCAGAAGCCAGCATCCACAAGAGAGGAAACAGAGATACGAAGGATGCAATACCCAGGAAAATATATTTTACTGCAGCATTAAAACCTTTCCTGCTCATCTCTGATCACCTACCTTCATCTGCATAAAGGCCAGGACAGCAACTAAAATAAAGATAATAAAGGCAATAGCAGCTGCATAGCCAAACCTTGGTACATATTCAAATGACAACCTATATATATACTGGGAGACAGAGAGGGTAGCATTTGCTGGACCACCATCTGTCAGGTTTTTGGTCTCATCAAAGAGCTGTAAAGTACCATTAGTAGACATAATAGTAGTCAGTAGTATTATCGGTTTTAATAATGGAATAGTAATTTTACGAAACCTGGTAAAGGCACTGGCCCCATCTATTTTAGCCGCTTCATAGACAGAGGGGTCTATATTTTGTAAACCTGCCAGATAAAAAATCATATTATATCCCGTCCACCTCCAGGTAAGGGCAATAACAATTAGAATCCTTGCTGTCCACGGCTGACCTATCCAGTTAATCGGTCTGCTAATTAGCGATAAATTCATTAAAATTGTATTTACAAATCCATCAAGGGCAAACATCGAACGAAAAATAATGGCATATGACACCAATGAAGTTGCACAGGGTAAAAAGATTGCTGTTCGGAAAAATCCCCTGAATTTTAGACTTTTATCATTTAATATGTTAGCCAGTATCAAAGCCAGTATAATCATTAGAGGAACTTGTAAAATTAAATAAATAAACACATTACTCAATGATCTCTTAAATAAACTATCAACAAATAACCTTTTATAATTAAATAATCCAGTAAACTTCATATTGGCACCCATCCCTGTCTGAAAAGACAATATAAAGGCCCGGATTATCGGGTAAAAATAAAAGATAAAGATTAAAATTGTAGCTGGTATCACAAATCCCCAACCAATTATTTTCCGCCTCCTTGTAAGATTCATACCCTTGATTACTTTTTCTTTTTTGATTAAAACCGAGGTATTCATCAAGTTCTTCCCTCCCTTTATCAATTAACTTAATATTTTATGATGGTGCTGTAAAACAAAATTTTGTTTTACAGCACCAGTAACCCTATATAATTACCACATTAAAAACTTGACTGTCTCTTCTGCCTCTCTCAAGGCAGTATCTATATCAGTTCCAGAAATAATCTGGGTAATAGCAGTACCAATAGCATCCCTTGCTTCATAATTATAAACACCATAGTTTACCTGTGGTACCTTGGCGGCAAAATCAGTGATATCAGCATAAATTGCCTGACCCCCAAAAAACTCATGTGGTTCATTATAGACATCACTATCACCAGCTGGCAAATAGGTAGCTAGAGCACCTGAGGAAGGTAGAATAGTCTCATACAATTCTACACTCCCAGCAAAGGTGTGCTTCAAGAAATCCACAGTAATCTCCTGGTTCTCAGAATTGGCCAGAACCATCCAACTTGAACCACCCTGATTACTATAGTTAACAGCCCCTGCTGCCTTATCAAGTCTTGGTACATTAGTAACCCTCCACATACCTTTCTGTTCTGTCTGAGGTGTAATTGAACCAATAATCCAGCAGCCATTAATTGTTCCAGCAACAGTACCACGGTTAAATGAACTAATATACTGATCCCAGTCATTTACTTCAACTACCACACCACTCTTAACCAGTTCTACGTAAACTTCAATTACCTCTTTTAAAACATCATTTTCAGTGATATATACCTCACCATGATCATCAAACATCCAACTGCCGGCACTCTGCAGCATCAACATTAGAAAATCTGGCTCGCCAGCTACAGCTGAGGCCAGGGGTTTATCGGTCTTGGCCAGGACATCTTTACCTATTGCTATATACTCAGACCAAGTAATATCTGTCAGGTCATCCAGGGTATAACCCGCTTCCTTCAGAATATCTACTCTTACTGCATTAATGGCAGCCCCATTATCAAATGGTACAGCATAATTTTTGCCATCAACCATAGTAAGAGCTACCTTGAAATCAGCAAAACTGGAAAAATCAATTCCTGAATTTGTTATATCTACAAATGTATCAGGGAAATTGATAACATTTTTCATCAGTGCATTATCCTGCATAAGTAAGATATCAGGGAGTGTATCGGTCTGCCCCCCACTTACTGCTGTTGTCAGTTTTGTTTGTATATCTTCCCAGGCTGTTTCGACAACATCAATTTTTACATTAGGATTTATTCCCGCATAAATTTCTGCTGCCTCTTCCATAGCATAGATATTAAATGATGGATCCCAACACCAGACTGTAATTGTTACATCGTCACCTGCCCTAACTGCACAAGTGCTCACAGCACCTATAAGCACCATAAATAACACCAACAATAAAGTTATAGATTTTTTCATACTTTTTCCTCCTTTAAAAATGTTCTGTTAATTTTTGTCTCACCTATTGACACCCTTTAGACATTATCAATAAATTTACCACCCCCTAAAGTAATTCGACAAAAATCCGGTATTATTGAAACGTTTCAAATTTAGTCTAAAATAATATATTTATATAAAAGCTATTTTATGCTGGCAGTAGATTTTCGAATTACCAATTCTGTCGGAAAGTTAATTTCCATATCACTTTCTGCAGGCCTCTCTCCTACAATAAGCTTTAATAGCAGTCTAGCAGCCTTATCACCTATTTCTGTTTTGGGAATATTAATGGTGGTCAGTGGTGGATTATAATGTTTGGACATACGGATATTATCAGTCCCACAGACAGAAATATCCTCAGGCACCCTGAGCCCTTGCCCTACCAGTAACTGAATCATTTTTATAGCACTTTTATCATTATAACAGACAAAAGCAGTTGGTTTGGTCCTGGACTGTAGTATATTATCAACTACTTCATCAACAGAGCTCATTGGATAATAAACGTATTTTGGGTTGTAAAGCCCATGTTCCTTCATTGCCTCTTTATATCCTTCAAACCTTCGAGGGCTGTGACTGCCAAAGCCAATTTTTTGATGGCCCAGCTCAATCATATATTTGGTTGCCAGATAACCCGCTTTTTTCAGGTCTGTCTTTATTACCGGAATCAAATTACTCCCAAAATCCTGACTATTAATATTAACCACCGGAATATAATCCGCTGCCAATTCCTCTAACAATTGGTAATTGTCCCTGGATAGGTTTTCCTGGGAAGTAAAAATAGCACCATCTACCATCCCACTTTTAAAAAGGTCTATATAATGGGCCTCTTCTTCTGCCTTACCATCAGTACTACATAAGATTACATTATATCCCTCTTTTTTTACAGTATCCTTTACCGCCTGAGCCAGCTCAGCAAAAAAGGGGTTAATAATATGAGGAACTACCAGACCAATGATCTTTGTTGACTGCTTTACAAGAGCCCTGGCCCTGGCATTAGGAATATATTTTAAATCCCGGGCAACTTTATGTACCTTTTTGTAGGTATCAATATTTACTTTTTCACTATTATTTAGTGCCATTGAAGCTGTACCAATAGATACTCCTGCCTTTTTTGCAACATCTTTTAAAGTAACTCCCATAGTTAATCCTTTCTGTATTAAAATTTGAAACGTTTCAAATGATTTTATTATAATATATCAAAAATAACCTTAAAAATCAAGAAAAATCTATAATTAGAATTATACAAGTTTTATTTTTAAAGAGTTGCTGTCATTTTTATATGCTCAATCCCAGCCTCTTGGAAAATATCCCCATTTGTTTCAAAACCAAGTTTCCTATAGAAATTTACCGCATCCACCTGGGCCTCCAAAACCAATCTGGAACAGTTTCTTTCATCAGCTATAGCTATTATTTTCTGACATATCTTCCTTCCTATTCCCTGTTTGCGCCAGGATTTTGCAACTGCAACACGTCCAATCTTACCATAAGAATCATTAAATATAACCCTACCACAGGCAATCACCTTAGAGCCCTCCCGGGCCAGGACATGCACAGCTGCCTGATCATAACTATCTCTTTCCAGGGCAGGGTCTATCCCCTGCTCTTCAATAAAGACCTCTTCTCTCAAAGCCAGTACATCCTCCAGGTCAGTTTTACTACTTACCTCTTTAATAATTATTCCCATCTTTCTCTTCATCTCCTTCATTCATTCAAAAAGACCATCACTTAATTTTTGCATTTCTTTTTTCCTATTTTGACTGGCATCTTTATTAATTTCTATTCTAAGTATATCCCCTTCTCCAACATCAACCGGAAGGGCCAGTCTGGGAATATCAAAGATTACTATATCATCCCCTTTACTAAATTCAATAACTGCTTTATCAGCCTCAAAACGGTCAATAATTAACACTTGGTCATCACTCCTCTCTGGGAAACCTTGATACTAATTGACCTGATGGAGCATATAAAATAGCCGGGTCTCCATCATTATTCCAGATATAAGAATTATTCCACAATATAATACCCGGCTGCTCTGCTTTAGCCCCTCTTCCACTTACAACTTTCAACTGACCCTGAGCTGGTATCTCTGTCCCTTTAGGAAAGATATATTCCTGGCCACCTACCTCACTGACTAATTTCCAGTTTGATAGATTAACAGTATTAGCAGTGTTATTTGAGATTACAACACTCTCCACAGAGCCTGTTAAAGTTACCATGGAAAGATAAACTCCAGTATCCCTTAGCGCATTACTATCCATTACTAATTCTTTTTTATTAAATTTGATTTTATTGCCATCACTACTGGCAATAATAGTCCCCTGCCTGTCTGTTCTATAGACCTTAATGTTATCCCTCTGCAATCTGTCTATGATAAGCTGAGAGGGATGACCGTAGCTATTATCTTTGCCGACAGAAATAACGGCATACTGTGGTGCTACAGCCTTCAGAAATCTTTCGCCTGTAGAAGAACTGCTGCCATGGTGGGCCACCTTTAAAACATTTGCCTTTAAATCCAGCTGCTGCCTGAGTAGTTCATTTTCAACCAGCCCTTCTGCATCCCCGGTAAACAAGTAAGTAGTATCACCATAAACCAGTCTTATTACTACTGAATAATTATTTAATTCATCATAGGAATCCCGGCCTGGTGAAAGTATAACAGCCTTTAAATCTATATTATCATCATTAAATATTGTTTGTCCAACCTGAGCGGCGGATATTTTTAAACCATTATCCCTGATAGCCAACATTAAATCTTCAAAAGTTTTACTGCTATGGCTAACCTTGGGCATAAATACCCTGCCTATATCAAATTCATTAATTATATCATCAAGTCCACCAATATGATCCTCATGGGGATGGGTCCCGATCAAATAATCAATCTTATTGTTCGATTTTTTAAGTCCTTTAATATAGTTTATTATTAAAGAACCATCCCCATTATTTCCACCATCTATCAGCATAGTCTGACTATTGGGGAGCTGGATAAAAATCGAATCAGCCTGTCCCACATCTATAAAGTGTATAATTAAGCTGTCAGCAGCCGCGTTGCTTATTAAAATTGATAGAGATAAAAGTAGAATTATAAGTACTGGTATTATTATATTTTTCTTTACTCTAAACACTATTAAATTACCCCTTTTTTAAATTATTGTTTAAGCTTATTATTATGTTTACTATTAAATTTATAACATATTATCACAAGAAATACAAAATTATAAGCATAAAATTTGCAAGTAAATATCTCTATCTATCCCTACTAGTGATTATTTCTGACAAAAATTGCAAACCATCTCTAAAACCAGTTTTATAGGACAACGCCTTTAAAATCATTTTCTAACATTAATTAAAACATGTCTCAGTTATATAGGAGCACCAATATGGCCTATTTATCATTTATAATTATTATTTAAACTTTATATTATAAAATTATTTTTATCAATATTATAAAATTATAATTATTATAAGTCAAGTTAGTTTATTGTTTTGTAGTTAAGTATTTATTATAATAATAATAAGGACGTGATACTATAATGATAAGACTTAAAATCAAAGATCTATTAAGTAAAAAAAATAAATCTACTTACTGGCTGACTAAAAAGACTTCTCTTACCTCTCCTGCAATTTATAAAATTGTCAAAGGTAATACTGAAGGCATCCAATTTAATACTTTAGAAGAAATAATGCAGGCCCTGGAGATTACTGATTTTAATGAGATACTGGAGATAATCCCTGAAAAAGGCTAATATCTGAAAGTCAAAATAAAAATAACCCTGTCTGGACATCCCCAGACAGGGTTATCTTATTCTTAAGACTGTACCATATTACGACATTCTGTAGCACAATCACGGCAGACCTGAGCACAGGTTTGACAGTGATTATCTTTAAATTGTTCACATTCAGTTGCACAGGCATCACAGATATCAGCGCATAATTGACATATTTGACTGGCAAATTGACTATTACCAGCCATGTATTTTGCAGAAACAGAACATATCTCAATACAGTCCTTCAACATTTCCATACACTCAATTCTGTTAGCAACATCTGGTTCATGTAAACAGGCATCCAGGCAAAACTCACATTCAACCATACACTTATTACAAATCTCAATACATTTTTGATATCTATCCATATGGGTCTGTAGGCCAGTTGTCATTACTTATTCCTCCTTCCCTGTTATGTTAATATCTATAGCTAGTATTTAAACAAAAGGAGATAAATATACTGTACTAACTAAAAAATTCCTTTGCCTGTTAACAAAAAATATTAACATACATAAGGGTTTTTTAAAATAAAATGATTATAAATAATAGTTAAACTAGTAATCTAAGAAATTTTTAAAAACCTATTGCTGGATACTATACATCCCACTATTTTGCATATAGTTTAGGATACCTTCTCCATGTTGTTGTTCTTCTTTTTGAATATGATTTAAAACATTACGAATATCGGAGTCAGCAAACTCAAAGATAGCAGTATCATAGGTCCCTGAAACATATTTTTCTGTCATTAACAAATCATTACACAGCTTAGCATCGTTTTGATTTGACATTCCAGTCTGATTACCTTTATTTTGCACAGCTTGTTGATTACTTTGTTGTTTAGCCTGCTGGTTCTGAGCTCCCCCACCCATCTGGGGAACAGAACCACTCAAAATTTGATTAATTGTGTTTAAATGCTGTTTTTCTTGACCAGCATAAGTGTTAAACATGTCTTTTAACTGAGGATCCTGAGCCTGACCTGCATAATTTGTATACTTTTCAATACATATTTCTTCATGGGTTTTCTGATCCTGTAAAAGCATTTTTTCTTTTTGGCTAAGATTCAAATTAATCACCTCATACATATTTTATCTTTTATTCTTTTTTATATACATTAAATAAAATTTTATAAATGCTTATTCTTCTTTATCATTCCTCACCTGGCTATGAAAAATACCGTCTACACCCTCATTTCTAGCATTAGTACCTACCTTAATTTGATTCTCTACAGCTATTACACCCCGGGCCTTAGCCGCTGCATTTTCAGCTTCTTCTTTTAATTCGCGCTGATCAACCTGCCCCGAAAGGTGAACTTTACCCTTATTTACTCTAATGTTAATTTTATCCTTCAATTCGGGATTATCTGCTATTTCTTCAGCAACTTCCAGCAAACTATCATCATCAGTTACTGCACCATCAGTACTTACACTAACTGCCATTTCAATCTTTTTATTAGCAGTCAGATCATTTAATAAATTTTCTGTATATCTTAGCTCATCCAAAGTATCTACTATACCAGTTACTATAATATTTCCAGCTGCCTCTTCAACCTTTATCCCATAAGAACCTATATTCCTATCCCTATCAATTTTTTCCTGTAGGTTTTTTATACTATCTGTTTTTTTTGTTTTAATTTAATTCACCTTCTTTACTATATTTTTAACTATTAATCATACTTTTTAAAAACATCTGCTTATTTCTACTAAGTAGGGTGGTTCACTATAAATAATTTTATGTATTTATATTTTGGCAAAAAAAAAAATCCCCTACCCACCTGCTAAATATTCACAGACAGATAAAGAGATTTTTTATTGTTGTTCTTCTTTTTGAATATGACTTAAGGTTTATTTATCTTCTAGAACATGTTCTAACCCCTGACAAAATAGAGTTAAAACATGGTCATCATCAAGGGAATAATAAACAGAACGACCCTCTTTACGGAATTTAACCAGCTTGTTATTTCTTAAAACCCTTAATTGATGAGATATTGCAGATGAACTCATCTCCAGCAGTTCAGATAGATCGCAAACACATAATTCCCGCTCTTTTAAGGCATAAAGTATTTTTATTCTGGTAGGATCACCAATAGTCTTAAATATTTCGGCCAAGTCATAGACTACATCTTCCTTGAGTTTATTATCCTCCATTAATCCAACAATCCGTTTATTAGGATTAAAGACCTCACATATATCACATATTTTATTTTTGTCTTTCATATATAACATCCCCTCTAATCGGGTATGACGGGTTACTCCTTTTACTTTTAGTTATATCACTGACTTTCCATCTTTCTTATTATATTCTATTATATAGTAAAAATCAAGGATTACGACTAATCCTCATAGCATTTAATACCGCCAGTAAAGCAACACCAGCATCGGCAAATACAGCTTCCCACATAGTAGCTATACCTAATGTCCCCATAATCAGCACAATTCCCTTAATTCCCAGGGCAAAAATAATATTCTGCCAGATTATTTGTCTAGTTTTATGGGCAGTATTGATGGCTGTAACCAGTTTAGAAGGTTCATCTGTCATTAATACTACATCTGCTGCTTCTATAGCTGCATCAGATCCCAGTCCTCCCATAGCCACCCCTATATCTGACCTGGCAAGTACTGGTGCATCATTTATTCCATCACCAACAAAAATTAGTTTATCTTTTTTGTCCTGTTTTTTTAATAATTCTTCAACCTTTTCGACTTTCTGAGCTGGTAATAGTTCAGCATAATAATTGTCAAGACCAAGTCTTTTAGCAATCTCCTGGGCAACATTTTCCCTGTCTCCAGTAAACATTGTTATTTCTCGTATACCAGCCTGTTTCAATGCCTTTATCGCCTTAAGTGAATCATCCTTTAGGTGATCAGCTATAGTAATATAACCGGCATAAACATTGTCAATAGCTATATAGACAATCGTAGCTTCCGTAGCTTCTTCAGTAACTTCCTGGTAATCAATCTGTTCCTGGTCCATCAGTTTATTATTGCCGACCAGTACTTCCTGCCCATCTATCACCGCTTTAATACCACGGCCGGAGAATTCCTGATAGTCTTCTATTTTATTATTATCAATTTTATATTCACAGGCTTCTAAAATAGATTTAGCAATCGGGTGTGTTGAGTGGCTCTCAGCATAGGCCGCCTTAATTAGGATTTCATCTTTACTATGATTATTATATGGCTTTATTTTACTGACAACAAATTCACCTTTCGTCAAAGTACCGGTTTTATCAAAGACAATCTGTTTTACATCATTTAAAGCCTCTAGATAGTTACCACCTTTAACCAGGATTCCCTGACGAGAAGCCCGGCCAATTCCCCCAAAGAACCCCAGAGGAATAGATACTACCAGTGCACAGGGGCAGGAGACAACCAGAAAAATTAGGGAACGGTAAAGCCAATCAGAAAAAGATGCCCCTGCTAAAAATAGGGGTGGTAATATTGCTATAGCCAGAGCAGAATAAACTACTACTGGTGTATAATAGCGGGAAAACTTCGTAATAAACTTTTCGATAGCAGCCTTCTTTGCACTGGCATTTTCAACCAGGTCAAGAATCTGCGCTACTGTTGACTGATTATATTCTTTGTTGACTTTGACAGTTAATAAGCCAGTTTTATTAATCATACCGCTGAGTATCTCTTCTCCACTTTTAACCCGGCGGGGAACAGATTCACCTGTTAAGGCAGAAGTATCTACCAGAGAACTCCCTTTCAACACCTCTCCATCAAGGGGAACCCTTTCACCAGGTTTAATTACTATAATATCTCCTACCTGAACATCTTCCGGGGCAATCTTAATTGTTTTTTCTCCCTGCTTTAGATTAGCATAATCAGGTCTAATATCCATCAAATCCTTAATCGAACGACGGGAATGGTCAACCGCTTTCTCCTGAAACATCTCTCCTACCATATAGAACAACATTACTGCTACCCCTTCGGGAAACTCCTGAATAGCAAAAGCACCTAGTGTTGCTATACTCATCAGGAAATTTTCATCAAAGACCTGACCCCTTTTTATGTTTTTAAATGCTGCTATTAATACTGGACTGCCAATTAATAGATAACTTGAACCAAAAAGAAAATATTTAAAATAGAAATTAAAGAACCCATCCGTTAGAATAGGGACCTGTAGAGAAATTAAGGCCAGAATAAAAATCCCTACACCAGACCAAAATCTATACTGATAATTACTTTTCTTAGTTATATCAGTATTATCTTTAGCCCTTTCTTTTTTAGATGTATTGTTTTCCTGCCGAAGAGTCCTTTTTCCCTCTTTTTCCACTTTAACCCCATTCTCAATCTTATCGGCTATAAACTGTAATTCCTTATCCATGTTTTTTGTTCTTTCACTGCCTTTAATTATTATCGTGGAGGCAGCCAAATTCAACTCTGCTTCTACTACATATGGCAATTCCTGCACCGCTTTTTCAATTTTAGCTGCACAACTGGTACAGGCTAACCCCCTAAGAATATACTTTGTTTTAAACTCATTTTTTACTAGTACCGCTTCTGCCATAATATTTTTCCTCCCATAATTCATTTAAATATATGTTTATTTGAATAATTGTTCATATATAGTATATAGCAATTAATAAAATTTGTCAATTAAAATTATTAATCCTTATTCCTCAATCTGACTATTAATAAGATCCAAGATTTCGTTTTTAATATCAAAGTAATCCTCTTTATAAACTACATCTTTTGAATTATGTTCAAATATTTGATGAGTAAATTCAACATTAAACTCCTTTAGTATTGTCCCTGGCCGCTTAGACATAACAACAATCCTCGTCCCCAGGCATAAGGCTTCATCAACATCATGAGTGATGAAAAATATGGTAGTATTATTATCTTTCCAGATATTACGAATCAAATTCTGCATATTATTTCTGGTCAAAGCATCTAAAGCCCCAAAGGGCTCGTCCATCAGAATTACCTGGGGGTAGTTGGCCAAAACCCTGGCCAGTGCTACCCTCTGTTTCATGCCCCCTGAGAGTTCAAAGGTGAATTTGTCACCAAACCCAGCCAGTTTAACCTGATCCAAAAAATAGGTCCTGATTTCTTCAATCTCCTCTGCTGGAAGGCCTCTCATTTTAGGGCCAAATTCTACATTATCCTTTACACTCATCCAGGGGTATAGGGTTGAAGACTGAAATACAACCCCTCTATGCCAGTCAGGTCCTTCAATAGCTTTTCCCTGCATAAGACAATTTCCCTCGGTAGGTTTAATATAACCAGCCATAGTTTTTAAAAGCGTACTCTTACCACAGCCAGAAGGCCCTAAAATACATAAAAAATCCCCCCGTCTAATCTCCAGGTTTATGTCTTCTAATGCCAGAATTGAATCGTCCCCTGTTCCATATGCCAGTTTTAAATTTTTAACATCTATTAGAATCTCCCGTTTTCCTTCATCTACCATATAGTTTATTCCTTTCATTCCAATTCTAAATACTTTTCAATATATAAAGGATTAACATATTCATTGAACTCTTCCTGTGTAGGTGAATAATCGATAAATTTTTGTTTCTTAAGAAAATCAGCAGTATCTTTCATTACGACAGCAAAAGCCCCAGGCTCTTCACTGCTGCCAAAAAACCCTTCACCAAGTAATTCTTCTGGGGTATACCAACTTGACCCCTGCATCTGTAACAAAGCCTCTTCTGCTGTAATCCCCAGTTCCTCAGCTACAATGGTGGCAGCTTTTTCTGGATTTTGTCTATAAATATCTGCTGCTTCTGTTAAACAGGCAATAACTGCTGTCACTAGCTCTGGATATCTCCGGGCAAAATCTTTTTTAACCACCTCTACATTGGCTGTTATATATCCTTTCTCAATCATATCCTGGCTTGAAATCAAAACTCTCCCACTTTCCAGTAATTTTCCAAGTGAAGGCTGCCAGGTATAAGCTGCCTGAATATCCCCTCTTTCCCAAGCCGCAACAATCTCTGTTGTCTGCATGTCTAATAACTGTACTTCACCTTCAATTCCAGCATCTTTAAGGACATTTAATAAAATAAAATGACAGGTAGAAGCAAAAGGAACTGCAATTCTTTTTCCAGCCAGGTCTTCTATCTTATTAATACCTGAACCCTCTTTAACTGCCAGGGCTTCAATTTCTCCCAATACTTCATGAATCCAGACCATTTCCACATTAAGCTCTCTGGAGAGAGCAGTAATAGAATTGATATTTCCCATTGTCGCAAAATCAATACTCCCTGATGCTAAAGCCTTGTTAGCCTCTGACCCTGAATCAAAAACAACAAAATTACAGTCAATTCCCTTTTCCGTAAAATACTTATCAAATAATCCTTCAGCTATAGCTATTGTTTCATCATTAGGAACCCGAAGAATACCAAAAGTTATTTCTGCAGGTAAATTACCTGAACTTTGACTGCCAGAACCATTACCACAGGCTATCAGAGAAACAGCTATAGCCCCTAGCAATATAATTGATAATATCCTTTTACGTAAACTCATAATCAACCTCCATTTTAATCTCCTTATACCTCACCTTTCCAGAAGACAATCTTCTTCTCTAAAAACCGTAATCCAGCATTTATCAAGATACCGGTAATACCCATTATCAAGATACCAATAAAAATAATCTCGCTTTTTAAAAAATTTGCTGCATCAAGTACCATCCAGCCTATACCTGAAGTTGCTGCTATCATTTCAGCAGAAACCAGTGTAGTATAAGCTACCCCAAAGGCTGTCCTAACACCTGTAAAAATCTCAGGTAAACAGGCAGGTAATACTATCTTAAAAAAGACGTTTTTTTGATTTGCCCCCAGTGACTTAGCACTCAAGATATAATCCCTGTTAATTTTACTTACAGCAGATACACAGGCAATGTAAATAGGGGCAAAGGCTGCCAGAAATAATAGTATTTCTTTTGACGTATCATCTATTCCAAACCATAAGATAAGCAGTGTATAATAAGCAAGTGGTGGCAAAGGGCGGTAAAATTCAACTACAGAGTCAATCACAGCTTCAATCTTACTAAAATATCCACTTAAAAGACCCAGTGGAACAGCAGTTATAATAGCAAAGATTAAAGATACCAACAATCTTTTGAAACTTGCTCCCAGGTGACCCCAGAGAGAAATCCCGTTATAACCATCATTTAAAAGCCCGAGGAAGGCTGTCCAGACTCTGAATGGTGATGGCACCAGGGTTGCAGAAAATATCTCTAATCTGCTTAGTACATACCAGGCAAGGAAAATCACCAGCCAGGTTGCTACAGTCATCTTTTTTTCAGTTTTACTCTTTTTCTTTTCCGAATTATTTGCTCCCTGTTTATCCTTTAATAAGTCCATAGCTCACACGCCCCTGTCTAAGCAAACAAATATTAGTAAGGCCACCAAGTATAAACCCGATGGCCGTAATAATAATATCACTTTTCTGGAGAAATTTCAAAATATATACCTGAATCTAACATTAATCATATTCCCTTTAGTTAAAATTATATTCAGTTACGATCTTCTCCCTACCTGTAACCTGATCCTGATAAAATTCATAACAACAGATACCCAAAAAGGAACCGGAAATATTACATACATTATCATAACCCATCCCCTGTAAAGCCATTATAGCATTATAGCTTCTCTGGGCTGAACGGCAGTGTAAGTAGACAGGTTCATCTTCTGGAATTTCACCTGCCCTGTCCCTGAGTTCACTCAGAGGAATATTTACAGCATTTTTGAGATGTCCTGCTTTGTACTCATCTTCTTCCCGCACATCTACAATAAAGGCATCATTCTCTACCAGTTCTCTAACTTTAGTGACCGGCACCTGTTCGAATTGTCCATGTAAAATATTTAATCCCACTAAGGCAGCCTGATTTACTACATCTCTGGCTGTACTGAATAAAGGGGCATAACATAATTCTAATTCTTTTAAATCCTCCAGGGTGCCACCCATACGGATTAATGTTGCAACAACATCTATTCTCTTGGCCACATCACCTTTTCCAATCGCCTGAGCACCGAGGATTTTCCCGCTTGGGTATTCGTATATTAACTTAAAGTAGAGTGGATTACTGTCAGGCATTAAACCTACTATATCTGAAGGGATAATATAAACAAAATCATAGGGAATCCCTGCTTTTCGGGCAGTCTTTTCATTTATACCAGTAGAGGCAGCATTCAGATCAAAGATTTTGACTACAGAAGAACCAATAATCCCTTTATTTGAATGAGGAATACTGTTAATGTGGTCAGCTGCTGCCCTGGCCTGTCTCTGAGCCGGACCAGCTAGTGGTAGCCTTGTTTTATTTTTAGTTATGGAACAAAATACTTCTATAGCATCACCCACTGCATATATATCTTTATCACTTGTACGGTAGTTGTGATCCACCTTAATTCCACCTGTTTCACCTATTTCCAGGCCAGCCTCTTCTGCTAGTTTAGTTTCAGGACTAACTCCAACTGCCATAACTACTGCTTCAGCCTTAACTCTTTTACTAGACTCTAACTCTATATATTCCTGATCAATCTTTTTAACTGCATCATTTAAAATCAGATTAACCCCTTTGTCATATAACTCTTTATGCAGTATTTGAGCCATATCATAATCAAAAGGCGACATAACCTGGTCCAAGGCTTCTATTAGACTGACATCTTTCCCGGCAAGGTGAAGATTCTCTGCAACCTCTATACCAATAAAACCACCACCTACAACAGCAATATCATTGATATTATTGTCCTTTATATAATTATTTAGCTTGCTAATATCCTGAACATTTCTAACTGTAAATACATTTTTACTGTCTATTCCCTCAATACTGGCAGGTAAAATTGGATTAGCACCAGGGGACAGAACTAATTTGTCATATTTTTCTTCATATTCTTCACCAGTTTCCAGGTTTTTAACAACTACTTTTTTCTCATCCCTCTTTATTTTAGTAACTTCATTCCTTGTCCTTGCCTCAATATTATACCTTTTTTTGAATGTCTCAGGACAGATCAATACCAGGTCTTCACTTTTCTCTACAATACCACTTAAATGAAAGGGAAGTGCACAATTAGAAAAAGAAACATTGTGGCCCCGTTCAAACATAATTACCTCTGCAGACTCATCAAGCCTTCTTGCCCTTGCTGCAACCGAAGCACCTCCAGCTACACCACCGACAACTAATATCCTATTTGCCATTATAAAGTACCTCCTAATTATTATTTTCGGTCTGTTTAGTTGATTTATTTATAACTCAATATTTCACTAGTTTATTTTTAATTACATACTAATTTCACTACCCTGCTTTTTAAGATTGCCACTACTGGTCAGTGGAGGGCTAAAGAAGATCCTATTACTAATAATCCCACCGACAATCATAAAAACTAAAAACACCCAACCTGATAGAGAGAAGTTAGCAATTGGGGTATATAATGCACCAACATTACATCCATTGGCAAAACGGGTCCCTAATCCCATAGTAATACCACCTAAGGCATATAAAAGTATTTCCTTTTTACTTATTTTAAGTTCTGAGGTAAAAATAGCTTTAAACTTACCAGCAGTCAAGAGATAAATAACTGCCCCCACAATAATCCCAAAGTTTTGTACTGAGACTTCATGTTGGAAAAAGGGTAATTTGAAAACATCTGCTGACATTTTAGTAAAATCAGCAAGAGATTCAGCTGAAATACCCAAAAACATTAATACCTTGCCCAGCCAGATACCATAAGGGGTAGACGCCCCCCAGCCGGCCCTGGTAACCCCCATTAAGAGGGTAAATATAATACTCATTACTACCGCCCCCTGTTTTAATGTCCAGGGTTTAGCAAAAATATGTTCATAAGTTTCGGCACTAAAGGGTTTGAAATTTTTCAGATCTAATTCTGTTATCTGTTCCTGCTGTATTTCCATCCCATGACCAAGGTATTTATCATTTTCTTTAAGTTTTTTCTCATAATAATAGGAAACAAATATAACTACAGCACAAAATAGAGCCAGTAAGATAAGTGACCCCAGATAACCGCCTAAACCATCCCATTGAAAGAGATCAGGCAGAAAAACACCTTCATTTATTCTCACTCCTGTAGGGGTAATAAACCAGGAATTTCTGACCCAGCTGGCAGTCCTCTGTACAGGAAAACCGAGAAACACACCTAAACAGAAAAAAAGCAGGGTAATAAAAGCCCTGGGAAATCCTGCCGATAGGTCAGTAAGCACCCCGGAGGCACAACAAACAGAAATTGACATTCCAAAACCAAATAAAAATCCACCTAAAATTAGTCCCATATTGATAGGGTTTATCCAGAGATTATAATTAACAGGATCTGATTTAAATAAAAATGCGCTTGTTATTAAAGCAGTAATAAAAAACATAAACATCATAGTTCTCATTAATTTAGTTGACCCAGTCCTATAGGCCCGGTTAACACTCCCGGCAAACCCTGTATAAGCCCTTGCCAGGGCGTAACCTAATCCTACACCTATTAAAAGTCTGAAAAATAAAAGGTCAGTTTTTAAGAAACCTTTACCCAGGACTAACACTAATAATATAACTATAAAACCTAAAATATTCTCTGTCTTTTTCATAACCATTCCTCCCTTGATACTTTACCATAATTTGTACTTTAATTCTCAAAAGAGTGTACCAAAATAGAGGGAGAAGTTTCCCTTTTTAAACCTATGTTCAAAGGGAAACTCCTTGTTATCAATTTATTTTACAATTTCATAGCCCTTATTTGACCACCCATAGGGTTTATTTGCTGCTGTACCCATACCACCATTGAGAGATACTGCATCATAACCTAACATCCTTAAACCTGCTACTGCCTGGCCTGCTGTCTGACCTGTATAACAGTAGACTACAATTTTCTTGTCTGCGGGTAATTGACCAAAATACTCCTGCATTCCTTTACCCCAGGGAATATTTATGGCTCCAGGGATATGTCCTCTACTATAAGCTGATGATTGTCTTATAGAGAGGATAATAATGTCCTGTTCAGCATCAATTGTCATCTTGAGTAAATCTTCACTAATTTTGTAATTCTTAAACATCGTACCATCAACATCAGCTAAACCTTGGTAATAGTCAACAACAGCGTTTTTAATCTCAGGAGCTATTTTGTATGGACTTGTACCTTCAAGTTCATTGTTTTTTGTCTCTACAACTGCTTCATAACCAGCTACCCTGCTAATTCCCAGATTCCAGCCAAACCTAACTGACTTAGCCTCAAAACCGGCAAAGTTTAATAAAGCTACAGTCTGATTAGCAGTCTGCGCTGTATAGCAATAGACATAAATAGTTTCATCAGCAGGCAGCTTATCAAGATTTTCTGGAATAGCATCTGGACCCCAGGGCAGATTAATCGCTCCCTTGATATGTCCTTCATTATAAACATCAGCCTGTCTTATATCAAGAATAAAGAGCTTTTCACCTGATTTGACCTTTTCAATAAAACTGTCCTCAGCTATCATGCTATTGTCTTCAGGTAGATTGGCAAAATAACTATTAACTGCCTCTTCAACCTTCTCTGAAACAGCCAGAACAGAACCTGTACCAACTATACCTGTTACTAATACCAATGCCATCATTATTGAAAATATCATTTTTCTTCTCATTATCATTCCTCCTGAAATATATTTTGAATTTTTTTACCTATTGTATAAGACTTTTAAGACCCATCCTGAAAATTAGTTTTAATCCCTGTACCATCAGGTATTTCAACTGGCAGGGAAGTATCTGAAGACCATTCAATCCAGGCTCCATCATATATCTTCAAATCCCTATAACCAGCATTATATAGTGCAAGGTATGTCTGAGCAGCCCTGATAGAGGTTTTGCAATACATAATGACCGTCTTCTCAGGTGTTATTTCTTTGTCTCTATATAAAGTATGAATCTGTCTTACAGGTCTAAATGTACCATCATCAAAATTATTATACTCATAATTCAAATGAACTGAAGCAGGAATTGTCCCTGCATTATATTCTTCCTGGGTTCGGACATCCAGTAATACTACATCATCCTGTGGATTATTAACCTCAGCTTTGACATCTTCCCTGCTGGCCAACATCTCTTCATTTTTTTCTGTTATTTCATATTTTACTGCTAACATATCAGCCATAAGAGTAGATTTCTCTGCTCCAGCTTTAAGAAGTGCTTTAAGCCCACCACTTACTACTTTAACATCTTCATGGCCATAAACTTTCATCGTCCACCATAATCTGGCTGCATCCATATTGTTATTATTGTCATAAACAATTACTGTGGAATCATTTGCTATACCCTTTTCACCCAATACTTTTTCTATTTTTTCTGCTGGCGCCAGCATGTTAGGGAATGGGCCAAAGGTAGTAATATCATTCCTGCTGATATTGACTGCACCTTCCACATGACCATCCTTATAAGCACTTGAATTTTGCGCATCTACCAGTACAGCCTCTTCTCCTGAGATAGATTTCAGGGTATCTCTGGCACTAATAATCTCCTGCCCCTTTTCTCCCGGTGCCTTTGTACTTGTACAGGCTGTAACTGTTATAAGTATGATCATGATAAGTAATAAAAGTTTTGATATATTATTCACTCTTCCACCTCCAATATTACTTGTCAATTTTATATTGTTAAATTAAGCACAATCTCTACTAATATTATAATACAAAAATCCCCTCTGTAGGTATAAGTTTTTATTATAGTGTATTTGATTATCTAATATGGTGTTGATAGAAAAATTAACTTACGGTATCCAAACTTAATCAACAATCATTAGTGTTTTCTTCTAACCACTTTTTACTCAAAGTTAATTACTTATCATAAACCAGACCAATATATTTACTGAACGACTCTAGAAATTGTCTGGAGGCAGGCATCATGGACGCCGTAGTGCAACCCTAATTTTCTTGTACGCTCTGCTTAGATGCGGAGTGCCTGCGGTACACGACAAGGTAAGTAAATATATTGGTCGGTCTCTAAAATTATCCACAATTCAAACACCACATAATTACTCAACTATTAGTATGTGTTCGAAAAGATATAAATAGGGGATTATATATCCCTGAACGAAGTTAAGGTGTTACCGTTGAGTAAAGGGATATATAATCCCTGGCGATATATACTAATACTTTTCGAACAAACTCTATTAGATAATCTATTTACCGAAATAAAATTAAGATGATATAATATTGATAGATTGGGGGTATTTAGATGAAATTTCCTGAAAAGTTAAAAGCAGTACATATCATTATGATAATTTTCTTTGTCACAAATCTGTTCTTTCTAACAAACTTCCCTTTTGTCCATTCAGATGAAGCCTGGTTAAGCGGTCTTTCCAGAAATATACTGGCAGAAAAAGACCTTTCTGTCACTGAACCCTTTTTTGATCTCTACCCCAGACATCCCCATGCTGTCAAATCACTATTTCACTTAATCCAGATAATCTTTATAAAACTGATGGGCTATAGTATCTTCACCTTCCGCTTCATCTCACTATTAGCCGGCACAGCGGCTTTATATCTATTTTATAAGTTAGCAAAACATTTTACCAGGTCAGACATCCTGGCCAACACAGCTGCTGTTATCATGTCACTTGATATTCAATTTATTTATGCCGCACATTTTGCCAGACAAGAGATTATACTTTTATTAATCTTATTAATAGCCCTGACCTATTTTCTATCTAAATATCGCTATCAAAATACAACCCGGCAGGATATTGTCATGGGCTTAATGCTGGGAACAGGAATAGGCATTCATCCCAACAGCTTTATTATCGCTCTGGCCTTTATAGTCCTCTATACCTATAACCTTTTGATCACTAAAAAAATCAAATTACATAATTACCTTGCTTTTTGGGGAACCCTGGCAGGAATAGCTTTGTTTTTTGTAACCCTAAGCTTCCACTTCGATGCTAATTTTATACAAAACTATAGCAGCTATGGTCAAAAACTCGGTGTTTTTAGCTCATTTTTAACTAGGTTTGACAGACTGGATTACTTTTATCAAAAGCTGTTTTATAGAGTCAGTGGTACCTATTATATTCCCCCTGTCAAATTTCAGTTTGCCCTTTTTGCCCCGACAATTGTTTTCATTATTTTACAGGTGCTTTTAAAAAAAGATAAAAAAAATATCCCCTTACTTTTAATTTTTCTAGGAATAAATACAGCTTATGTACTTATTGGACGATACAATCAAACAAGTATTATCTTTATCTTTCCTGTCTGTTACCTTATGCTCTTAAACATCATCTCTATTGTAAGGAAAAAATATATGTATATTATTACTACAATTCTCATAATTGTCCTGGCCTTGAACACAACAGCTACTCTGACAACAGACAGCCATGATAATTATGATAATTATCTTAGAGAAATATCCAGTGTGGTCGGTAAAAATAAGCGGGTCCTGGCCAACCTCAATGCCGATTACTATTTTAATAACGGCCGGCTGTTTGACTACAGAAATCTTGCCTTTCTGAAAGAAAATAATCTTGAGTTTAAAGATTATATCAATACCAATAAAATCGAATATATTATTTACCCGGAAGAAATGGATTTTATTTATAATAACCGACCGGTCTGGAATATACTATACGGGAACATCTATCCCTATTATCAGGATATGAAAGAATTTCTGGATAATAACTGCCAACTTGTTCATGAATTTACAAATAAAACATACGGGATAAGAATCACAAGATATATAGGTAAACAGGAATGGAAAATTAAAATATACCAGGTTAAACAGCAGCAATAATTTTATACAAGCGGATAAATTCAGTACTAACTCTATCCCGCGGTCTGTCAAGGTTATTGTTGATAATTTTTTTTATCCGGCCAGGGTTACTTTCCATAAGTATAATCTTATCTGCCAGAACTAATGCTTCTTCTATGTCATGAGTTACAAAGAGTATTGTCTTCCCGGCCTCCTGCCAGATATCTATCAGCAAGTTCTGCAGATTACTTCTGGTCTGGCTGTCCAGGCTCCCAAAAGGCTCATCCATCAGCATTATTTCAGGATCAGCCGCCAGTGTTCTGGCCAGTGCAGCCCTTTGTTTCATACCCCCGGAAAGTTGATAGGGATAATAATTAAAAACATCTGGCAGTTCCACCTTTTTTAAATAACTGCAAGCCATCCTTTTCCTTTCTGCATAATTATTACCAATGCCTTTTGCTTGCAGAGCAAAGATCACATTATCCAGAACTGTTTTCCAGGGAAAGAGCTGTCTAAACTCCTGAAAAACCATAATTCTGTCTACACTAGGTCCGCTAATCTTCTCTCCTGCTAAATACACAGCCCCCTGTTCTGCTTCCATAAACCCAGCAGCTATTTTTAATAAGGTAGTCTTTCCACATCCTGAAGGACCCAGAACCGCTGCAAACTCAGCTCTATCTATAGTAAAATCTATGTTTTCCAGAACAAACTTTTCTCCATTTTCTTCTCCATTTCGATAGCTTTTGTAAATGTTTTTTAGATGTAGATATTCTGTCATGACTCCATTCCCCATTTTTGGACTGTCTTATTTTCAATTTTATCAAATATAAAATCCTCAACCAGAATACCAATGATCACAATCACAGTTATACCGGCAAAAACCCCGGGCAGATCAAAAAATACCCTCTTCTGAAAAATATACCACCCTAACCCACCAACACTGTTGACTGCTCCAAAGAGCATTTCAGCACTTATTAATGCTCGCCAGGCCCGGGCCCAGCCAATTTTCAAACCAGCCAGAAAATACGGCAGTGCAGCCGGAACCATAATCTGGAACAATATCTGTAACCTACTTAAACCATAATTTTGTCCAACCAGCCTATATATCTCAGGGATAGAACTAAAACCAGTCCTCAGATTCAAAACCATCGGCCATAATACTGAGTGGACAATAATCACCAGAATGGCCTGACGTCCGGCACCAGACCAGATAAGTACCAAAGGCATCAGGGCGATTCCCGGTAATGGATGGGCAAGAGCTACCAGGGTATCTATCAGTCCAGCTATATTCTCAGAAAAATGTGCTGTAAGTGATAGAAATAAAGCAAGTAGTAGGCTAATAAAGAGGGCCTGGCCAATAATAGATAGAGAAAAGAGTAACTGTCGGCTAAGTTCGCCGTTAATAAGCGATTCTATAAGTACTTGACCGATTTCTAACAATGAAGGAAAAACCAAGGGGGAAAATCTCCCACTCCAAAATATTAACTGCCAGCCCAATGCCAGTAGAATAATCCAGAAAACTCTCTGTAAGATCTTACTCTTTTTCATATAAATCTACTTCCCATATTAACTGAGAAAGTTCCATATTCTTAGAATCTATATACTCAGCTTCCTGCATAAAATTAATAAATTGATCTAAACCACGAATTTCCATTGTATAACTCATACCAGGCCAGGTAATATATTTCTCTATTTCCTCTTCAGAGAGTGCATAGTTTTCAGTAAGTAGACCTGCCGCCTCCCCTGGATTCTGATTAATAAATTCTATAGACTGTTGAAGTGATTCTACAAATGCCCTGTATATTTCCGGCTGATTATTATAAAATTCCTCTGTAGCGACTCCTACAATAAAACTAAATTCACCGCCCAGAGCCTCTTTACTACTTAGGATCTGATGGATCCCTTCTTCCTCACTCTCTTTAAATATATAGGGAGGTGAAGTAAAATGTGCTGTTATCTCTTTCCTGGACAGCAGGGCATTCATCCCATCCGGATGGGCCATGGTTACAAGCTGGTCATCAAAACGATCAGCAATACCAAACTCTTTCTCAGCTGCCATAGCCAGCAAGATATGCTGGATACTACCCGGTTGAGGCAAGGCAATACGGTCATTTTCACTAATATCTGCTAATGTCTTGATATCTTTTCTGTAAGTCATAAGGCCCAGGGGGCTCATAGAAAGACCACTGATTATCTTCCACTCCATCCCCCTATCTCTCCCAATCAGAAAAGGTGGAATAGCCATAAAACCTATATCAACCTCTCCAGCCAGCATGGCCTCTCTGATAGCAGCTGTATTGGCCAGTTTCTTCCATTTTACATCAATATTATTTATATTTTCCTCCAGAATATTTTTATCCTTCATAAGCTGTACAGGGGCATAAGCCAGCCCATACTGCTCTGCTATAGTAACAGTGTTTTCACTATTTTTTCTAGCACAGCTGCTTAATATAACTATAGATATAGGTATTATTAGTAATAAAATAGCTGCTTTCTTCATAAAATTAATACTTCCTTTCCTACAGACTTCCATTCCAATCACAAAACCTCACCCAGTTCCCTCATTACCAGGTTCCTTCCAGAACTATCACATATTTTAAGCTGATTATAGACCCTACTAATATTCTCTTTAAGACCTGCTCTGTTTTTTCCCTCTACAATGAAATAGCCAGCCCTTTCAGTGGCATTTTCTATTTTACCGATCCTATCACCTTGGCTAAAATTAAACCCGGCCTGCATAACCCACGGTAGACCGGTTAACTCATCAACACTACTCATCCTACCTATCCTGCCTGGTCTAGCAAAAAACAATTGTACAGAAAGCCATTTTTTATTATTAAGCAGCTTATAATCTTGAAGATGCTTAATTTTCAGATCATCAGCCAGTGACAAATCAACCATTAAATCCAGGATATCTACTCCGGTTAAGTGTGGCATAAAATCGCCTTCATATGCACCTCCAATACGGCAGGCTATCTCATTGACCTTAATTCCCTCATCACCAATCAGCATCTGGAAATATATCGGACCATTTTTTATCTTAAAACTCTGAACTATCTTTTGGGAAATTACCATAATTTCCTGATAATACCCCCTTAGAAAAGAAGAGGGGAAAATATGTGCTGTACAGACCCCGATATGTAATGAATTTCCATATCTAATCCGGTCTGTTACCGTTAAGATATATAACTGTCCCTTATGTACCCAGCCGCTGACTGTAATCTCCTTGCTATCATAATATTCCTCAAGTAAAATCTCCTCTTCCTGGGAAAATTCTAAGACTTCCAGAAATTTATCCCTTATTTCCGTGAGAGAATTTAGTTTGAAAACCCCGCGCTGTCCCTGATTATCAAGTGGTTTAATAACCACAGGAAAATCAAAACCGTCCAGTTCCACTGCAGAGAAATTTTTAGCTAGTATTTTAAATTTAACTGTAGGAATATTATATTTACGAAAGTTATTTTTCATATCTCTTTTATTGGTTACAGCTTTAGCAGTTTGAAGGGATAAAAAAAAAGGGAGATTTAAGCTTGATGCTACCTCTGCTGCTGTATAAACAGGCTGGTCTGTCCCTGATGTCATCACCCCATCAATATTATATTTCCTACCTACTGCTATATTCCCCCTTATATCAAAGGTACTTACTGTTTCTCCATAATCAGCATAGCTTTTACCAGGGGCGTCTTCATAATAATCAGAGACAATCACCTCATGTCCCTTCTCCTTTGCTTTTTTGATAGCAGCCAGCTGACCACTGCCCCCGCCAAGAATCAATAGTCTCATAATCAATAACCCCTTATATCTAATTTGATTAAGTGTTTTAATTAAAACCAATTTTTTCTGCAATAATATACGGTGGTTTTTTCGACCTGAATAGTTTCAACATTGAAAAACTACCATAATATATATAGAGTCTAAGAAAAAGCCCAAGAAGTTTTATAAAGTTATAATTTGACTTACCATATCGGCGATTATGATAGCTGACCTGGATATTAGCAATCTTATCAGTATATTGTAATATAATAGCCGAAATATAGACAAAGGCAGTCTTCTGTCCTATTATTTTATCAATAAGTCCCCTTTTTATGATTCTAAAACTACTAACTCTTATATTTGATCTTTTGAAGGTAATTAAATTAAATAAGAAATTCGTCATCTTTGACCCTATGTTCCTGTAAAGACTGTATTTTCTATCCTCTGATATTCCATAGACTACTTCATAGCCCTGCTTAATAAGATCATATAATTTAACTATATCCTCCGGACTATGTTGGAGATCATCATCAAGGGTGACTACATAATCACCCTTAACATAATTAAAACCGCAGAAAAGTGCATTCTGCTGGCCGAAGTTTTCAGCAAGTTTAATCCCTTTTATTCTATGATCTTTTTTGTGTAATTCAAGGATCTGCTGATAACTCTTATCCCTACTGCAGTCATCTACCATGACAATCTCAAAATCATCAGTTATCTCGGAAAGAGTAGTGCTTAACCTATGAGATAATTCCCCCAGGGAAACTGCTGCATTATAGACAGGTATAACTACAGAAATACTATCTCCCATACTTACAACTCCCCAGAACATCAGCAGTGTTTTCCAGTATATATCTCAGCTCTTGATCAGTAAGTTCTGGATATAAGGGAAGCCTCATAATAGTAGCTGCTACTTCTGTTGTTAGTGCTAAATCATAGGTTTGATAACCCAGTTTCTGCCCCATGGGGGAGCTGTGGAGAGGAATATAATGAAAAGCTGCAGAAATCCCTCTATTCTGCAAGCTAGTAATCACCAGATCCCTTACTTCTTTATTACTGAATTTTAGATAAAAAATATGATAATTAGAATCCCTATTTTCTGGAATATATGACATACTATCAAGAAAAGGGGTCTTTAAAAACGGTTTCAGGTAATTATAATATTTTTCGTATATTTTTCGGCGCATATTTTTAATCTGATCCATCTCTTCTAATTGAGCATAAAGTACAGCCATTAACAATTCAGCTGGTGAATAGCTTGAACCCTGGTCGATCCAGGTATATCTATCCACTTCTCCCCTTAAAAAGCGTGATCTATCTGTACCTTTTTCCCTGATGACTTCAGCCCTTTTTTTAAAATAGCTGTTATTATTATTTATTACCAGGGCCCCACCTTCACCACTAACATAATTTTTGCTGGCATGAAAACTATAACAGCCCAAATCTCCAATTCCACCAAGGTATTTATCTTTATAACGCGCATTAACCCCCTGGGCTGCATCCTCAATTATATACAACCGGTACTTTTCAGCCAGGTAAGCAATTTCATCCATTTCACAGGCAATCCCGGCATAATGAACCGGGATAACTGCCCTGGTTTTTTTACTTATCTTTTTCTCTAGGTCAGCAGGATCAATATTTAAAGTATCTTTCTTTATTTCAGCAAAAACTGGTTTGGCTCCCTGTTTAATGACAGCATTGGCTGTGGAAGGGAAAGTAAAAGAAGGCATAATAACTTCATCACCCTCTTTAAGCTCAATTAATTCTACTGCTATTTCCAGGGCATGTGTACAGGAAGTAGTCATCATAACGTTATCCAGTGAAAACTTCCTTTCCAGAAGTGAAGTTACTCTTTCAGTATAATAACCATCACCACTAAGTTCTCTCCTCTGGAGGGCATCTTCTAGATATTTTTGTTCTTTTCCGGTCAAGTACGGCTTGTTAAATGGTATCTGCATTATATAATCCCTATCTTTTAACAACAAATTCTTTTTCCCATTTTATTAAAACCTTCAACAAATTCACGGATGGTACTGTTTAATTTCTCATATTTCTTGGTAATCATAAAGACATTATAGTCCAGATTATAATCTTTGATGGTTGATACCTGTAGTTCTTTATCTAAATATTCTTCTTTGACAGCATTATAAGGTACAAAAGCCAGTCCATATCCCTTCTGTACAAGTGTCTTTATTGCCTCTGTTGTTTCCATTCTGGCAATTATATTTAAATCATCAATATTATATCCCAGGTCATTTAAAGCCAGATGAAAATTCTCTTTTATTATACATTCATCTTTTAATATTATCAATGGATGATTAAAAACTTCTTCAAGATATAACTTTTTAGAGATATCATAACCCTTTGGAGAAATTAAAACAACTTTTTCTTTAATCACATGTTGGCTTGCCAGGTCTTCTTCATTTGAAGGTCTGGTAATAAAACCGATCTCACATATGTCATTGAATACATCCCCTTCAATTTCATCTGAAGAACCTGAGATGAGATTATAATTATGAGTAGGAAATCTGTCCTGCATCTTTAGCAGGGCACAGGGCAAACAATAAGTAGCAATAGTAAAATCAGCCTCAATTTTTATCTCACTCTTTTGCTGTTCTTCCAGCCCGATAAGCATTTTATCATAAGTCCTGATTATATTATCAGCATATTTCAATACTAATTCACCAGCCTGGGTGAGTTTAACCCCTCTATTACTACGCACAAAAAGTTTTTGACCTAGAGAGTCCTCAAGTTTTTGCATCTGCTGACTCAAGGCAGGTTGAGAAATATGAGATTTATTCGCAACCTTGGATATACTTTTAATCTCAGCAATCTTTTTAAAATACTCCAGAGATTCAATATTCACAATTTCCACTCCTTTAAATTTTAAAATCTATACCGGATTTTTCATATTAACAAGACAAGTAATAATATTTAGGTCCAGGATAAGTTATAACAAATCTATATAAAAAATTAAATTTTTTGAATTTTTTCGGTTTCTAGCTTAAATTATAATATATTTTGTTTGTTATAACAAGTTCTTATATCAAATAATTTTGGTATTCCTACCTTATATCTCCTATCTTACAAACTATATATTTTAATTTCAGAAATTCCTTTTAAAATTCTTTTAATAGGTACTAGTCTGCCTACAGTTGTATAAAAACGACCCTTTCCAACTGGAGTAGTGGTTTCACATTTTTTAAATTGTTCAATTCTTTTTCCAAACCACTGCCTGGTTTTTTCCATTGGTAAGATATATAATGTTTTGGGCTTAACAAAATAATAAAAAAACAAATTAGCTTCAGAATATATGAAACATCCAGGAGTTCCTTTATCTTTATTACTATAGGTTTCAAAAAAGAAATTACCTGTCTGGTGCCATCTATCTCCTTTAATTTCGACCAGATATTTTCCCTTTTCAGTCTTCCAGATTAAATCGATATCTCTTTCTTGATATTCAGGAATTTTTTCTACATTTTCAACACTAACAGTATTATTTAATTTGCATAACCATTCTTCAATATCATTACTGGCCTGTTTGGCCACAGCCATACCTTCACTCATACTATATGTGCGATTCTTAGACATCTCATAACCCCCAATCATAATAATCTTTTATTAACCTGTTGCTTTTAAATAAAAAAATCCCTCAACTGAGAGAATTATCATTTATCTTCTGAAATGTCTTTGTATATACCAATCTTCTATTGCTCCCCTTATTAATCAAAGGTAATTAGTTTTAGTCGAGCATAATATTTCTTATTTCTATTTCACTTAAAACGGAAATCATGCTATATTATGGTTAATATTATACTATATTCTCTGTGTTATTACAAATTATGGATTAAATTTTTAGAATTAAAATTTTAAAGAATTTTTTTCTCCATGAAAGAAAAAAATCCCGGGTTTCCCCGGGAATCAAACTAAATATAATATTAACATAGTCTGTTTTTAATGTATATTACTTATTATATATTTATTCACTTTTAGTAAAAAAATCAACAGATTATCACTGGGTTTATTCCTCAATCTTGCAACCTTGTCCCAATTCCAACAAAAATTTTACCAATTATCGGCTCATATTCTTCACCAGGAATAGTTTCCTTAACTTTATCAGCTACTATATCATATACAGTGTCATCAATATCTGTATTTTCCATGATAGTCTTAACAAAGGCCAAAATATACTCTTCCACCATATCACCCCCTTTGAGAAAGTTGATCATCTGGCTTAACACAACACTAATTAATGTATTTCTCATTTTCACATTTCTCCCTGAGAATTCATATTTTTCTAGCAGGTTCTCCCATGTTCCGTTTGAAGTAGGGTATCCTTCTAATAGCTGATTAAAATATTCCTGCATTTCCTGATTGGTTTGGTCTATTCTCTCATCCATCTCTGACTCTGTAGCAACAACCATGTCTCGCAACGACTTATGTTCTAATCTAATAATCTTCATGGACAACATTCCCACCAGTATAGAGAGATATATTGACTGCTGCTATCCATTGATTAGCGTTGAGTTTCCCAAAATACAAAAAAAATGATGATAGGATTATCACCACTATTGCTACTATGAATTTTCTCGATTTATATCTATTCATGATTATCAGTCCTTCACAATAACTATAATCTCATCATTCCCGCAAAACTCAATCAGCTCTGCCAGCTTGTCCCGGCTCTTCCAGACAGTATTTCTACCCGGTAATTCACCAACCAGGATACAGCCTTTTGTATTTCGGGGGTAATTACCAGGATGAATTTCTATCCATTCCCGACCGTATTTATTTTGGAGCAAAATAACCATAGTATGAAAACCAGGGCTCTCATATAACCCAGCTTGGTAAGTATCAGCTTTAATACAACTTACATCAGGCTTATTCCTGGCATTTCCTACCCCATTTCCTATGTCCGGTGGTTCCAGAATATAACCAGTAACTATTCCGCTCTTTTTAGTACTAGTAGCCTTATGTGCAAACTTCATTTTTGTTATGCCGCTGTATAGTAATTGTAATCATTTAGCACCACCAAATTTTTTTTCCTTTGTCTGTAATAATTTCTCTTTCAAGAAAGGCGGCCAGGGGAACCCTAATACATCAGTATTTTCAATAATGCTAATACCTTCCGTAACACTAGCCCATAATATAGCAAAAGAACGAACACCTTTCAGCCCAGCCTGGTCAAGTAGATTAGCAAATATTATTATGATAATGTAGGTTAATATTTTCTTCCCGCCCTGCCGGCCTATTGCACTTGACAGCTGATGTTCCACATATGATTTTGCAACACCTGTAATTAAGTCTAGAAATAGTAATGCCACAAATGATCTTAGTATTGTCCCAAATCCCCCGGTTAGAAATGAAATTATACTTCCAACTGTTGATATAATTAACTTAATTGAAGGATTTTCAATTAATTTATCAACAATATATCTAATGTCTATTGTCATTTTCTTACCCCATTTTTAGCATAATAAAAGACCCTAGCGGGTCTACAATTGCTTATCGTATGTTTTCCTGTCCTGGAATTCCTCTTTCTTCCCCTTTATTCCACTGTGAAACTGGAGTCAAGAAACCAACTACTCTACTGTATATTTCACATTTTTGTCTTTTCATTAATAACCAGCTCCAATTTTTATGTCGTCCTGACTTATCCTAATTGATTCCAGGTCATCAACTGAATTCTCAAGATAACTTAATGCAGTTATATTGCTTTCGATATCATTATTAGCTGTAATAATATTCTGCTTGAATTCCTTGATAACTGCATAATCTGACACTCGAACCGTACTATCCCATCCGTCAGGAATGTCTTCTTTTGTTCCGTCCAACAGGTTAATTTGATGGTATTCCGGGAACCTACTAGTGATTACTTTGTTAGCATTATTTTTCAGTTGTGATATCATATTTTCTTTCTTAGTCTCAAATTGCTCTGCTAATTCCTCCTCGGTAAGTGGTAGTTCTTCTGTAAGCCAGCCATCCTTTGGTTCTACTCCTAATTCTGTGATTTCGTGCTTATTTCTATCAGCATCCCAGAAAGTTTGGCCTCTATAGTCAGGCACTATAGTCCATGAGTCAATAGCTTCATCAAAAATAGCTGCCTCATTTTCTCCCACTGCAAGTGGTTCTACATCTGTCGCATAAGCAGGGATGAGATACTCTCCCTGCTCCAGCGGATTTTCTCTAGCTATACTATCCCCTATCAATTCTCCTGTTTCTCTATGATAATGATATATTTTCATGGTTACACCTCCTAATATTTGATGCATGGTAAGAGAGCCACGTTGCGGGGACGGGTTTCATTAGATATCCTTGGAGTACCATTAACCCCATCACTTATAGGTTGCCTCACCCAATCATTTATATTTTTGGGTGAGTACCTTGAATGATTTGGCAGAGGTTTACGATAGCCCCCGCCTCCTGATTGGTCGTATTCCATTCTTAATCTATGCCAATGGCCTTGAAAAACATCCTCCTGCCAACTCCCCAACACACGCCCAACATCTACATTACGACCATTATCCCAACCACGAATGAATTCCCCACGAAGGTCAGGTATATTAAATGTACTCTCGCCATCACCTTCACCAAAAATGCTACCAATAACATCATATAAGTCTGAATATGTTGTCCTTGATATTCCTGCACCGTTGCATTCGAGATAGCTGGATGGAGGATCTTGTGCAGCAAACCAAAATACTGAACCAGCAGGAATATCAGTATCAACATTTTTATCAATCCAAGTTTGTACCCAACCTTGGATATCTGAATAATGTTTTCCATCTAGTGTATCAGCATTAACCGTTTCAGCTATTTTTGGCAAACTACCATTATCACCAGGCTTTACAAATCCATATTCTATTTTTTGCAATGTATCATTTAATACATCATCAACTAATGTAACAGTTGTTTCATCTCCTGTATCATCATAGTTAGATGTATCTATTGCAGAATATACTACACTTGCATCAAGAGTAGCCTTGATTTTTCTGTTAGCCACAAATACATCTGTCAGGTCTCCCTCAACACTGAATTTTGTACTACTAACATAAGTTGCCGTTAATGCTGAATCAACCCACTCTGTTAAGTTTTCCGCTTGGTTAGATTTGAGTGTGCCATCTTCGTTCAAAGCAACCTCTAGTCTTTCCCAAAGGGTATCTTTGCTACCTCGGGCCAATTCAACATCATCGCTTACTGTACTGTTTTTACTGGCTTCTACCCAGTTTGTACCATTCCACATTTTTAATAATGCTTTACTCCATCCCTCTGATATATCTAACCACGGTTGTCCAGAGTAAGGATTATCAGGAGGGTTTTCTCCTGCCCATTGTGTTACTATAGCCCTCCAATTATCATAGAGATACTGTTTCAAGGTTGGTCCATTGACACCCATATCTTCTAATAAACCATGAAAAGTCTGCGTCATATTATCACTCCTTTAATATACTTCCTTCACAATAGCCATAATATCACCCTTACAAAAGTGACGGTCAGCAAAACCTAGCAATGTGATTATACTTTCAACTGTCGATATAATTAATTGGAATGATGAATTTACGACTAATTTTTCAACAATGTATCTAATTTCTATTATCATTTTCTTGCAACACTACTGTATTTCGCATTTTTGTTTTGGCATGATAAATCACTCCTACTCATTAAGAAACAAGTCTCACAACTTAGCCTTAATATCTGCTATATCTTCCACAGTCAACGCTGGATAATCAACCAGCACCTCATCAGCAGTTTTTCTTTCTTCCTTCATGCGCCTTTTCACCACTCTAACAAATATGTTAATGTTATATTCCTTATACACTGCCCGCACCTCCCAAGATATCGGTTATCGCATTTTCAAGATCGGTTATCCTTTCTTCTGAAGTAGCAGGGGGTACATAATTGGCTAATTCTTCTTGATAGTCTACCCAGGCGTCTTCTATTTCTTGTTCGGTTGGTATAGTTACTGTATCCTCCCATGTATCCTGCAATTGTTGATATGTTCCACTCATACGAAATTTCACACCTGCGCCTAGTAATTTTTCTACCATCAAAGCTATGTCGATTTTGTTTCCTTCATTGTCTTGCATTAAGCATCACCTAACCTTATAATTTCTACTGTTGTGTAGATTTCAGAATCTGTACCATGTGGTACACCAAAGCCATTAGCGCTATAAGATGTTTGACTCTTATGTTGTATTTCAAACATTTTATTATTATCAACAATTAACGTTTTCGTAAGATTACTTATATCCAGTGTACCATCAGTAGTTGATAGAGAATAAGCATTATTTCCTATTTTTTCTACAACATTATCCGTTATATTCATTAATCGTATATAATGCCAATCAACTCTATAGGCTGGTGCACTAGCACGTATAATATACCTTCCAGCAGGTAATGTGAATTGATTATTACTCAATACAACTTCCCCAGTATCATCTTGCACAATAGTATTCAAATCTCTAGTTCTCCACGCTCCGCTCGTGAATGTTCCCCCACTTGCCCCACTAGGTTTTTGGTCTTGAATGAGGATATATTGGAGTTTATCCTGTTTCTTAATTAATGGTGTAGTTATTCGTGTATCTTCAAATAGCATAATAGGTTTGTGGACTTCGAAAGCATCTACTCTTATAATATTTCCACTTGAACCGCTGTTTTTATTTCCAGTAACACGTATTTTTATTTCATGTTCTTCATCTGATAATGATATTTTTTCATATCCGACAGCTTGTTCAATAACACTAGAAGAATAGGTATCTATTGTTGTATCTATAACACCATCTATACTTATTTCTGCAATCCCTCCGTTATTAGTAATATAAGTTATTAATCTTACCCCTATACCTTTAAACTTAAACGTGCAATAATCGTCTGTTGTAGCACTTTCAATTCTTATAGTATTAGAGTTAAAAACGTTATTATTTTCCGTCCACCCGCTACCGAAAAACTCGCCATACTGTTCTGCCTCATACCTTGCCCAACCTTTTTTTTCGTTAGAATCTGGCCTAGTAGGTATTGTAGACATAGTACTTGGTTCCGGGATAGATAACATACTAGCTACTGGTTGGTTACCTATTGGGACAGAGGTTGAAAAGTCTGGAGTGTAGATGTCAAAAGCGTCAATAAATACATATACTCCACTTGAATTAACATTTTTGTTACCTGTACACCTTAGCTTTATCTCATGGTATCCAAAATCTAAGTCACTACACAAATTAAACGTAACTTGATAAGTGTCCTCGATAGCATATAAATCTACAGTTTGTTCTGTGCCACCATCCACAGAAACACCTAATATGCCAGCATTAGTAGAAGTACGTGTAATTAAATCAAGTCCTGTCCCTACAAAACCTATATAATAAGTTTTATCTGTTGTGTATGTATATAAATAGTATCCATTAGAACTTTCATTAACAACTATACTACGCCACCCTGTACTTATATCTCCAGTAACCCCACTATTCCACACCTTAACAAAATATTGTAAGTCTCTAGGTACCCCAACATATTTCCGGCTTATAATTCCACTTTCCTCAACCCTAAAAGCCTTAACACTCTGTCCTTCGGTTCCTTCAGTTTTAACGAGATTACCACTTGAATCCAAAGAAAGAATATCATGTCTGAATTGCGTTGGAATAGTGAATATAGTACTTGAAACAGGCACATCTATTTTTTCAGAATCAAAATATGCATAGCCTGATGTAGTGTCTACTGTTCTATCTGATTGGGTAGGGGTAATACCTTCTAAGATAAAATCGTTGAAAGCATCGTTTATTATCTCAGGTTTTTCTTGTTCAATTATTGGCATCCCTCCGGTATCACCGGGTTTGACTAATCCGTATTCTATTTTTTGAACGGTGTCATCAAGCACACTATCAACTAATGTAATAGTTGTCTCATCCGCTGCACCATCATAACTAGATGAATCTATTGCTGAATATACAACACTAGCATCAAGAGTAGCCTTAATTTTCCTGTTCTGTACGAATATATCTGTCTGATCACCTCCCACACTGAATTCTGTAGTGCTGACATAAGTAGCTGATAATGCTGAATCAACCCACTCTGTTAAGTTTTCTGCTTGACTTGATTTGAGTGTGCCATCTTCATTAAGCGACACCTCTAATCTTTCCCACAATGTGTTTTTGCTACCTTTTGCTAGCTCTACATCACTGTTTACTGTACTGTTTTTAGTGGCCTCTATCCAACTTGAGCCATTCCAAAACTTGAGAACAGCATTACTCCACCCTTCTGAAATATCCAACCACGGTTGGCCGGAATAAGGATTGTCAGGCGGGTTTTCTCCTACCCATTGTGTTACTATTGCTTGCCAATTCTCGTACAAATATGTTTTTAATGTTGGGCCATTAACACCCATGTCTTCTAATGAACCATGAAAAGTCTGTGCCATCTTATCACTCCTTTAATATCCTTCTATCGTTATTTTTTCTATTGTTCCGCCTACATCATTGTTGTTGATATCAAGCACCTGTATATCAACACTTTCATTTGTTCTATTTGTGAATTTTGCATATTTCATTGTTGAGCCATCCTGTGTAATGAAATGATTATATCCTTTCGGGGTGTTATAAAAATAAGTATCATAATCACTGTAAGTTAATGTTAATCCTCCAATCGGAACGGTTATATTTTCTATTTCTAGTTCAATATCTGGCACATCAAATATTTCGACAAACTTATTAAAATCAAAATTAGCAGTATCTGTTTCGACTTGAAATGTAATTTTGAACTGGATATATCTAAATTCATATGTTCCTGATACATAACTCTGCCACTCTGTCCATTCTTCGTCGTCATTACTTAATCTGATATATATTTCTTTTGCATATATAGCAGGAGGGTTATCTAGTGTATGTTTTGGGAAATCATCAAGCCCATAATCAGAAAAGCTCAACAAACTTAATGACGGATCAGTAAAAAACCAATCAACATTAAGCCTAATTCCTGTTTTCCCGATATGACCCGTATCAATGGATTCTGATATATATTCAGCATATCCGTTGTAATCTGGCAATCCATTAGCAAACGCATCAAGGTCAGGCCAATCATCAAGCGAATATCCTTCCAGGTCGTCTAATGAGAACATATGATGAAATGTTACCCTGTCATTGATTTTATCCATATTGTTCATCGTTGCATTATCGGCATAATTTAACTCGTCTCTTTCGGCCATTACATTCAAATCTTTGTTTGTGCCCCTGACTTCAAGAATGGCTGAAGTATAGTTTTTTGAATATTGTCCCACACGGTCAATAGATTTAATCATATATCTGTGTGTACCGTCAACCTCATTATTTGCTAACCAGGTATCCCCTGTTAAGTTAGTTCCTAATATTTCCCCACTATCCCAGTTAGTTCCTCTCCTTATTTCATATCCGATTACGTCTGGCTTTACTTGTGTCCATTTGAAAACTACTGATGTTTTTTGTTGGGCCGCTGTAAAATCCTTGGGAGGGTCTGGAGGATTATCAACCCCAGAAATATAGATATAATTGGATATAACACCTGATGAAATATGAACACCGACACGCGTACAAATCTTTATTCGATATATTTTACCGATTCTAACAGAATTGATAACATATTTATTTTCCCTAGTGCTCCCTGCGTAATTCCAATTATCATTATCTATACTATAATATATATAATATTCATCAGCCATTTTTCCACGCGGGGCTGTCCAAGAACACCAGAGTTGGCTTGTTGTACTCCCGCCTTCTTGTACAAAAGTTTCTTCTTCTACAGATAATTCTTCTACTTCAAAAAACAAACTATCAGTAGTATAGTCAATTACTGGTATATCTGTTGCTTCAATATATACTTCTTCTATATACTCTGTCGCCTGCAAATTGCACCTAAAATCATCTGCTCGACTAATAGACGTCAGCCTAAAAGGTTTGGCAACCTTTTCAACTTCCCCCAATGAATATATATCATATTCTTGCGGTATAGAACTAAATAATCCAGTAAATGTTAATGTATCTGTTGTAGTTTCCTCTGTTACACCCTTGATAGACCTCTCTATTAAGGTATCATCTTGTAGTCTTATCATAATAGAATAATCTGTATCAGGAGAAAGGGCTACTTCCTTATCAAGGGTTACTGTTCCAGCTGTAGCAGACACTATTCTTCCTCCTTCTCCCCATCTAGGTACATCATGCTGTATTAGCACAACATCTCCGGCCTGGCAGGCAATAGCATCTATATCAGCTGTCCACGATACCGTTCTATTGATATAGTGATTGACTCTCAATTGATAAGCCCCGTACCGATAAGCCTGCTCTAATGTCATAGCAGAATCAAGTGTGACCTGTGTCGGGTTTTCGATAGATGTAGATTCATCATAACCCGGGCCATAGACCGGTATAGTGGTCTCTTCATAGTTATTGTCAATGTTGGAAAAGGTTATCTCCAGGGCATTGGCTCTATCTTCTGTGCCTAAAAACTCTTCTTGAAAACTATCAAGCCCGGTGTTAGAGACATTGAAGAGCTGAACAGGTTCTGACGGGGCATCACAGACACAGGAGAAACGTGTCCCTCTCATCAAGACTCTACCCCTGCCTGCTTTTTCTGGTTCTTCAAGAGAGTCCCAGAGCGTCTTAGTCTGATAGATTACCCCGTTGAAACATATTTTCCTATCATCACAAAAAGCCGCCCAGTTAGCGAAAGCCTGATAATCAATCCTGGCTGCTGGAATTCCTGAAACAACATATTCACACTGCCCCGTATTAACATTTTTCAAATACCGGCACCTATGAATCAAATCATAACAGGCCCAAGCTGGATTATTGGCTGGTTTTCTTTCATATTTGTTAGTTGATGAATTCCACACCCATACATTATTTCTACTTTGTGTCCAGTGTATAGTTGGCATATTGCCGGATAATTGATCAGTTGCTAATGCTTTCAAACCCACAAGTACTTTGTTTGGATACACAAAATCATCATAGATTATCCCGCTTAATGCTGTCCAATATACCGTATTGGCGTCTCCTGTACCTTCATGGTCTATACCGGTGCATTGGGCAGACACTTCATATTGACCTTTGGGTAGATTATGTATAGTGTATGACCTCTTGAAAGCATAAGTATATTCACCTGAAATTCTCTTTTTGTCCCAATATTTCCAGCTTGAACTGCCAACAAGTCTGTATCTCAATACTACATCAACCCAATTGTCGTCTATATCTCCATCATCAGAATCATAGAGACCTGACGGGAAATTAAGTGTCACTTCTATTCCTTCATACTCGCCATCTAGTTGATTAACTGACGGAGAAGCGCCTTTCTCTAACTCATAACTAACTGATTGAGTGAAGTACGTATCATTGAAATTTGATATAACAGACTGGTCATTAGTTCCCAACCTAGTTTCATATGTTACACCATCATAATTTGTATAAGGATTATCATTAATCTCTAGATCACTTATAGAGTCAATGGGCCCTTCTCCACCACATAATAACATGTTCATATACTGTTTCTTGCCATTAGCTGTTACATGTCTCGATAGCATTTGAATAGGGGCCATAACTCCCATTCTAACTGTGCCAAAAGTGATAGGTATAGCTTTGCCTTCTGTATCAATTGGGGACTGTTCAGACCAAGCATAAGTCTGCTCCATCTCATAATCGCTGCTCATTTGACCAATCGGAAACATACGGTTAATTAAGTATCCTCCTGCAATTTGAACCCCTGCGGCTGCTACCCATGAACCTATTCCCCAATTAGCGACGCCTACAGCCTCGATACCCATAAAAGCACCACCAGCAGCCATTGAACCAACGCCCATAGTTATTATTGAAAGCCCAATAACGGCAAGAGTCTTTCCTATATCCTTGCCACCTCCACCACCGCCCTCAATAACAGGGCAAGCAGCAATATAATCACCCGGAACAGGGATTAGTGTTTGGTATTCTTCCTCAGAAACAATCTGACCGTTGTGAGATATTACTACATCAATACCCATAAAATCTGGCTGCACATATGAAAAAACAGGTTGTTCGGGAATGTAATTGACCTGTTTAATCTCTCTATCTGTTTTGAATGGATTTTTAATAGTTACTAGATTAATCAATTATTTCACCTCCTCGGAATGTAATAGCCTTCTATTCTATGCTGCCAGTATAGACTATTGATATTCTCTATTCTGACCCCGGTTTTTTCTGCTGTATGAATAAATCTCCCGGAACCAATATATACCCCGACATGGTTATATAAGTGACTATTGAACCTCATGACAAGCAGAGATGGTACCTGTGAATCTTCACACTCTTGCCAGGTACTTACTTTTTCAGTATCTATGGTAGAATTAATACTGCTGGCGTTTTCACAGGAAATTCTATAATCGGGAAGTTTAATACCAAAACGACCAAATACTTCTCTTGCTAAACCGTAACAATCATATTCCTCTGGACCCCTACCTTCATTAACAAATGGTTTTCCCAACAAGTCCGCAAAGTTAACTTGAGACATATAAGCCACCTGCCCCTGGTATGCCTGGTTCTCCACCAAAGCGGGTGCTATTATGACAGACCCGGCAGGAGGCTAATGTCTTGTTACAAGAACTTTCAGACCCGCTATATCCGCACTTGATACCTTTGAACTTGAAAGGACAAAAATTTTGCATATAGCGATCAGGAGGTATCCTTTGGGTAGTTGCACAATCAGGACCTAGATTAAAAGTAGCCCACTGGGCACTAGTGCTTGTACTTTTTACGCTGAACGTTTCTATTAATTCAGGTGTTGTTAATTCAAGGTGTTCTGACATGACAACCCTTAAGATTACCGTAGCATCTGTACCACCGGCATATTCTTCCAGATATTGCTGAATGGTTCTGGTGACATTGGAGACTTTCAATTGCAGGGACGGCAGCTCTCCCTTAGAATTCTCACTAACTTCTCCTAATTCAAAAGGAAAACCAGTCCAGATTGTTCCAGAACCAGTAGGCCACTCTATATCTTCGTTATTATTCACTACTCTAATTGTCTCACCTTGAAACTGTATTTCTATCAATACTAACCAGGTCCCAGTAGATGATATTTTGTTCTTTTCTAGTTTTGCAATTGCACTTAAGCTATACATTAGTGCCCCCTTTTATACTTCTTGTAATGTTATCTCTGTTCCCCAAAAACCATAAGTAACTTTTTCAAAGCGCGGAGCCGACCCTGTAAACCGTACTGTGAATGTTTGGCCATAATATGAACTAAATTTTGAATTACATGTCCACTTAAACATTTCGCTGCTACCTTTCACTATATTCTGATAAAAGTCTAATAGTGTTTCTTTATCTTCCGTTGGTAATGCGTTTTTTTCGCCCCATGTTAAATAAAAAGTAAGGCGCGACCTGGTATAGCGCGCCCTACTTATCACCATGCCATCTTCCATCTGGGTAGAAATTCCCGGGTCTTCTGGCTCATCTTCCGGAGTTATGGGTGGGATTATATCGGGAAATACTGCTAGTGCCATTTAAAATCACCTTCTTTTGAAAATATCTTGAATTCCTTCCATGTTTCTGGCATAACCATCCATGAACATCTTAACTATCGTACGAGTTCCATCAAATTGTACTTCTTTACGGGTCTTAATTGGGGTTCCAGTGTTATTAATAACTTCAACATTAACATTTGCTTGTGTCGCAGAACCCATTCTCTGAGTATTAATCAAACCTTTTTGCTGGTCTTCATTAAGGATAATTTCTCCCACTTTAGTTTTGACTAACTTTTCATCTGACCGCAAAGCCCCTGTCCCTGTCATACCACTTTTCCGGAAACCTTCTATACCATTAACTGTGACTAATCCGCCTGTATGAGCAATAGGCAGGCCTAGCCCGCTAAACAAGTAATTTATTGGCGTTAATATAGTTTGCATAATCATTGAAATTATCTGGGTAACTATGTTAGTAAGCCCACCAATCATTGAAGCTATCTGGGTAGCTATGTTAGTAAGCATATCAAGAAAACTTTCTGTTACGATTGAGTTAATTATACTATCAGTAAAAGAACTTACCCAATCTTTAAGTTTGTTACTTATAGACTCTGATATGGTTTCTTCTATATTCATTGAAACCATCTGATCAGCTATGTTAGTGAGCCTAGCAAGAAAGCTTTTTGCCTTCGTGATTGCATTACTTATGCCAGTAGTAAAAGAATTTGTCCAATCTTGAACTTTGTTACTTATGAGTCCTGATATAGTTTCTTCTACATTCATTGAAGCTATCTGGTTAGCTATATCTTCTATTTTATCAACTTTATTACTTATTTCAGTTTCTACTTGTTCTAATGTCGTGCTGTTAATATCTTTACCCAGGCCTGTGATTTCATTTCTTATTTTGACTAAATAGCTATATAAAGTCCACAAGCCTGCAATTCCTGCTAACTCTCCCCAAGATACATCTAAGACTTTTCTAAATTCTTCTGCCTCACTGGCTGTATCAACAAAATATTTACCAACTGTAGCTATACCTTCAAATGCTTCTGTAGCTGTTGTTCCTACTTCTGCTACAGTCTCCTTAAAGTTTTGTAGTTTCTTATCGGCTTCGTCTATGACTTTATTAAACTGTTCATTTTTTTGTTTTATCCAGTCCACAAGTGATGCAAGCGTTTCAGTGGTCATTTTATCACCTCTTTCTATAAATACATGTTTTTTCTAAGACATTTAGCCATATTTATTTACGAAACAAACATCACCAAAAAAGGGTTTTTATGGTTGCTGCAGGAATATAACAAAAAAATCAAAAGAGAGGTTATAACTTTCTTCAAGCTGAACTATATTATTACTGTTGTATGCTTTTTAACTTGTTAATTTCACTATTTATATGCTCGTCCAACTGCTGTTTAAGTTCATTTATCCTTTGTTCTTCCTCTGTACTAAGACTATCCTTATTCTTCAATCTCTCATATTCATAATAAGCTGCATTAACATCAAAATTACTGTCTTTGCTTTCTGCTTCTACATCAGATATCTTTTTGATGGTATTGATTAGCTCTTTTGAATATATTTCATACAATGATTCTCCACTTTTGCTTTCTCCACCCATTCCTGCTGCAACTGCACGCATATTCCAGAGATAAGCTTCATAGCGTTTGATCTCTTTTAACTGTTGCTGCTGGGCATATTGTTTAAAGATAGTTTTTAATTCATCTGGATATATTTGTTCTAATACTTCCCTCTTACTCATACCTTTTATATCAACTAACTTTAGTACTATTTCTCTGAAAAATTCCTCTCCATCCATTTCTGTATTGGTTGGGGAAGTGTTATCAAGTTTTTTACTTCTTGACCTACCTTTATTAATCCATTAACTTCAATAATGGCTTTTACAATTTCAAAAGTTTCCTCAGCATCTAAATTATCACGTATAAACCCCTCTTCTAATCCTGTTCCTATTGCTATAAATTCAATTATTTCGTCTATAGCAAATTTATATATTCCAGATACAAATTCAGGGAATATATCTATTAATTCTTTTACTGTTAAATTTTCAAAGAAATTATTTGTGTCTTCTACACCTTGTTCTTTTAAAAACTCTTTAAATAAATCAAAGAATTTTTCTAACAATAACGATAATTCATACCACTTACCTAATGGTGCTTTCTTAATTAATACCTTATGTGTCTCTTCTTTTATCTCACCCCTGACATTAGATATATCAACATTATCCAGCTCCTTAACAAAAGTCACTTTGACTATTTTAGACTTAGTTAAATTTTTATTTTCATTCTTGTTAATATTTAAAAATGCCATTTAATCAACCTCCAATAGGATAGATTTTGATAGCCCATTTTAAAAACTAGGCAAGCCCCATATAGGGGCTATTTTTATGCACTAGTTAAAGATGGGTCACCAATAGTAAAGTAATTACCGTCAGCATCTTTCTGTGCCTTAAAGTTAGTATTATTCATCCGCTTACCTTCTCTGCTGTGTGTCAACTCTAATGTCTGTGGCAGTGGATAAGCAGAACCTAGTGTTATATCAGCAGATAAGTCATCATCATCTTTGGCTAAGGGGTGAATAATTAATTTATCTGCATAGTCGTTCATAACTGTACCAATAGCAGAACCTACTTCTAACTTTGCTTCCCCACTAGTGGTATTCTCTGTCAATCTAGCCCACGGCATAGTTACAGCTATACTTTTAGGGTTAGTATAGACTAGAGGTATTTCAAGTTCCCCTGTATGGTTAATTACGATATCCATTATTTCTCCATCTTCTTCTGTGGAGCCGGTCGTATATTCGGTAGTAAAGATAAATTTAGTATCCCCTTCTGTCCTACCTAATTCAACACCACCAAATGTAACCTTACACGGTCCTAAGTTTATTTTACTAAAATCTAAATCTTGCATTGTAGCACCCATATTATCACTCTCCCAATTAATTTTTGATATAAAAAACAAGAGACAGAAGCACTATCATCACGACAGTACAGGCCTCAAATTACTTGCTTGGTACAAGATTAAACTTAATTCTCATACTCATGTAATGCTCATTCTGATAATCAGGCTCAAATAACGGCCCCATAGTTTCCTCTACAAACAGATTGTAATTGTTATATCCTTCAATAGTTAATGGTTTATCATCAAACAAATACTCTATCCTTGCTGCAACTGATGTTAATAACTCCACATTAGCATTACCGCTGTTGTAGTTATCAGCAAATACATTGATTAATAATGTGCCATTAATTGTCTTATAAGCTGCGTTCTGCTGTATAGATGGAGCATTGATAGTTATACAGGGATTATCCATGCTATCGGATCGTTGGGGCCCTTTAACAGCCTTGATTGCACCTAACAACTCCCCCAGGTCTTTTTCTCCTGTATCTTTATCATTAACTATTCTTAATAATACAGCTGTAAGTAATAAGTCTTTGTTCATTTAACCACCTGCAATTTTTTCCATATTGGATTGTCTATTGCCATTATACCACTCCTAATTGCTAATACTTTTTGCACTTCTTCTCAATGCTCATTAACTCCTTCCCTTGATTTATTCCATAGTAAAATACTTGCCAGGTACATTATCTTTAGTTGGTTTAAGTCCTTTGCCTTTAATTCTTGTTATAGCAAATAAAGCTGGATAATTTTCTTTCAATCCCGACACAACATTCTCCAAGCCTGTTAAATTGCCTTGATCATCAATACTTATCTGTTCATAGTCAACTTTTCCTAACAGTAAGTCGGGATATCTAGTATCCTTTAATGCTACCTGCAATGCTGCCTGTTTTTTAGTGCGAATTAGCTCGCTTTTAATTTTCTGTTCTTTTGCTACATATTTAGACTTCAAATCTTCTTCAATTAGCTTATTAGCCGTCTGTAATTCTTTAATTCTATTCTGTAATTCCCCTGTAGCCTGTCTTGCTTTCTGCCAGCTTTCTAATTGAATGTTGAAGTCTTTAATTTTGTTTTTATAATCGTTGATCTCCTCATCTTTAGTTCTTAATTGATTTTGTAATAATTCTATTTCAGCATTTTTAGCGTTTAGTTTTGTTCTCGGTAAATAACTACCATCATTGACTAATAATTTTATTTCTTCCTCTTGTTCAGCTAACTTTGCCTTAACCTTTTCCAATAACTCTTTGCCCAAGATGTTTTTTAAATCCATATAATCATCATCCTTTCGATTTCTGATTAGCGTTTTAGGCTGGTCCGCTCTCAGCTACAGTCTCTGTTCTTTAGGGCCTGCAAATACCAAAAAAGGCCAGCTTTAGTAAGTATATATAAGGCATATTGCTGCCGTCTTATATCACAGGGTTACAAAATAATACTATTGAAAGTTACATCTATATCATCAGTATTAATGTCTTTTTCTGCCATTTGCTTAGTCATAATTAGATATTGCTTGATGAACCAGAATAATTCTTTTTTGATTGCTTTGATGAATTTTCTCTTTGTTGTATCACATTTGAGATCTAATACTGAATACAGGAATTTCAATACTACTCCACTGGATAAGTCACCGAATCTATCTGTATCTATATTAACTCCCATAGCAAATTTATAGATATCTTCTATAAGCTGTTTAATATGACTTTCTTGCGTTTTAATAGGTGTATTAATTTCTAACTTATCCATACTATCAACTAATTTATGGTACCTAAGGTTGTTCTCGGCCGGTCCTGGTCCTGCATTTGCACCTATGTAATTTTTAATTACTATCACAGTATCTTGTATATCTTCTAGGTTATTGGATAGGTCGCTTCTAACCTTATTATAATCATCTACTAATTGCTTATAGTCGTTAAGGTCAGGTAGCATTTCTTCATTATTTTTGAACGGAATAAACGGTATTCTGCCCCATCCCTTAGACCACCTTTCTTCCTCTACCCCATCGAACTCTTTCACAACATAAAAGTGTCCTTGTGGGTGAACAGCTACATTATCACCGGCAGAATTCTCAATAGTATCAACCATAAATATACCGCTATCATCAGTGACAAAATAGCTTACATCTTCCGGAGTCCAATATTCAGCTCTTATCCGTTCATCTCCATTTATATAGACAGTGTAATAGTGAATAAGGGCCTGTAATCTCTGCTGTCTACTAGCCTCCCAGATACCTATTATTTGCCTGGCATCTACTACCATATAGCGGAAATCACCGTTTTCATCTATGTAGATGTGCAACCATTCTACACCCTTATTAGCGGCTCCTTTAACTAGCTCGTTCACCGTATCATCCCAGTCCTCACCTAATAGCTTATTGATATGTTTTAGTAATTCCCCATTAGGTGATACTTGTTCACCTTTTTCATCTTCTGTCACTTCTCTATCGCTGAATACCATAGGCTTGCCTACCATATAGTCCATCTTTTGCCTGACCAATAGTTTATGCCAGTTATGAGGGAGTTTATTATTAGCTGCTGTATCATCTTCTTTTTTGACACCTTTTTCATTATAGTAGTATATTTTTCTATTAAGTATATCTGGCCTATTTTTAAAATAGGCAACACCTTCTTCCATCATACGTTTTTCAGAACTGCGGCTATGCTCATCAATTAGCTCTTTGATAATATCCTCTGTGGTGACTGTTCTATTTCCTTTTATCTTTTTGTCTGCTATATCTGTAGTAATATAATTCATAACTTCACCTCAATTAAATATTTCCCCCCCATAACCCAGAGCTAATAATTAATATAATAACTATACGCCCTATACTATCTACAAGTAGTATAATTACTCAAAATAAAACTCCCTAAGCCGGTTAATTGCTTAGGGAGAAATAAAAGGGGGGGTGAATTTTGATATCCTTTCACAATAACATAATAACACAGATTGTCCCTTAAATAATCTCAAATTAGTCTCAATTTTAAATTAGACCCATTTCTTTGGCTGTAGCTTCTACTATTTCATCCTGCCATCTGAAAAATGTCGCTCGACTAATACCTATTTCTAAAGTTATTGTTTTCCAGTGTTTTCGCTGCATATATTTCAAATTGAATAATTTACCTTTTTCCTCATCAAGCCGGCTTACTGCTCTATCTATTGCCTCAAGAGTTCTTAGTAGTCTAGTAGCAACTTTATTGCTCATTAATTTTATTCCGGCGTTTTCTGTTCCGGAGCCTTCTGAATATTTCTCTGTAGTGCTAAAATTATCATAAGTAGTATTACCAATAATACCAAATGCAATATCATCTTTAAGTTCTTTTAAGTCTTTTCTCATATATTTATAATCATATAATTCATGTTCAACAAATTTATAAATTGCTGCTTCTATTTGACTCACTGTACCACTCCTTTCCGGGCCTCCATCTCCTTAACCGTCTTAGCATGTTTTCTTCTCCACCTTTCGTTTTCCAAGATTAAGACTTCCCCGATAGACTTATAATTCTTCTGGCAATGATAGCAATAGGCATTGTCATTACTTACATCAAGAAGCAATGTCTTATTATCACAATGTGGACATATCACTAAAACCATAATGTGTATTATTAACCCTTGTCTATCACATATTTCTTTGGCCATTTTGAGATTCATTACTGTCACCTCTAATCAATATCTTTTTCAAACTATCCGACATAAATAAAACAGAATTACTACATCTAAGATTTAGCAGTCATACCATCTTTCAATAAAAGCCACTTTTTTTAATAATCATTAATCACCACTCTCCTTATCGTATCCTTTTTTCTCATAATATCTTTCTTTTTCCTCATCAGTTATTTTTTCAGCTGAATCTCTATTAGCTATTTTCTTTTTTTACCGGTCCTGTTTTTCTCATAATCCTTCCATAAGTCAGTCATATTACTGAGCCAACCCTTTTACAAATCCTGGAGTACCATTACTTTGTTCTATGAATTTGTATAGTATCCAGTTATCTTAGTTGTTCCTTTCTTTTCAAATCCTTCATAATCTGGCAGCTTGTCCGATAAATGAAAATACTCGATTAACATATTTGCATCAATCTTCTTTAATTTCTGCCATTAATCTTTTACAGTTGTTATCTCCTACTATCTTGTCAACCTTCTCTCACATAGCTTTCATATATTAAGCCTGCATAATAATTAAATCTTCAATTAATTGGAAGTTATAAGTTCTCTGCCAGCTAATATCAGTCTATTATTTTACAATTTATGCCTCCTTTTCGTGTTTTTTAAACAAATATTCAATAATCATACCAGAAAAATAAGTATTTTTAATTTTCAATGCTTCATCAAGAGTGAAAGTGGACTTACCATTCATCTTATCTAATACAATAGCATCTCTAACACCTAAGCATTTAGCAATGTCTTTTTTTAGTATTCCGTTTCTGGTCATTTCAGCTTCCAAATTTTTATACATGATATCGCCCCTTTTTAATACGTTATTGCGTATTATATAATTATTATATACTCGTTATCATATTGCGTCAAGGCTTTTTACCCTAAAAAATTTGTAATTTCGTATTTTATTCTTTACTTTTTTTACGAAATATAGTATTATAGTATATAGAAAACGTTTTTGCGTATTTTACTAATTAATGGAGGTTTTTTAAAAATGGAAAGATCGGAAAAAATTAAAAAATTAGTCAAAAAAAAAGGAATGAATCTTAAGGAATTTTCAAAGAAAATTGACATACCTTATACTACATTTCATTCAATGTTAAGCAGAGGAATAGGTAATGCCTCTGTAGACAATGTAATTAAAATATGTCAAGGATTAGGTATAACTGTTGAAGAACTTAATAATCGTATTAATGATTTAGAAAAAATTGAGTTAACATCAAGAGAAAAAAACTTAATTAAAATGTACAGAAAATTACCTAAAGAGAGACAACTGGCATATATAGGACGATTAGAGCTAGAATTAGAACAAACTGCTACAAAAGGGGATATAAACGAGCAGGTAATGTAATTTTTGTAAAATTCTTGAAAAAAATCACTAATGAGGAAAGTTAATTTTTTCACTAAAAATGTATTTGTTGTTCTTTAATTACACTAATGTTTTTTCGGGCCCATATTTGGCACATTCCCCAAAACAAAAAATTACAGACCAATTTTAAAACAGCCTGTAATCTCTTAATATACCAACTATTAAATTTGGAGCCGGTGATGGGACTTGAACCCGCAACCTGCTGATTACGATTCAGCTGCTCTACCAATTGAGCTACACCGGCCTGACTTATTATTAACAAGAATTAAATCAAGTTCAACTCCACTCCTATTATATAAAATCACTTTCCTATATGTCAATCACTTTTTTCTTCTTATACCAGCTTTAGCCTCTCTTTTTTCACTCCTTTAACCTGACGCAGTAATAATTCCTTTTTTCTGCATTCAGCACATAAATCCTCGTAATAATCTAGTTCTTGTTTAACCCTGATTGATCTGATTCTACTACATAATGAACATAATTTCACCATAATTCCCCCTAATAATAGTTATGCTTACTATTATTATAACCAGCAAATAAACCGTTAAACATAAATTAGGCGAATAATAAGACACCTGTGTGGGAAAATAACTATAGGAGGTGACTGCTTTTGCCTAGTATTAAATGTAATGTAGATAATTGTTCTTACTGGGATACAGGAGATATCTGTGGTGCTGATGCCATTGAAGTCCAGAAGAACTTCTTTGGTAACACTGACATGGAGGCAGGTGCTATGGGGGCCGACCCCTCGATGTCAAATCAGACAAAATGTGCTACCTTTAGGCCGGCAAAAGATAAGAAATAAGTACCCTCTTACAAACGGCGGGAATAACTTTTCCCGCTTTTTTTCTGTGAGGTTATCATTATGTTAAAGCCACCACTTAACCCTATGCTACTTTACACAAGAGAAAAACCCTTTAATTCCAGAGACTATATCTTTGAGTTAAAATGGGATGGTTACCGCTGTCTAGCCTATATTAAGCAGGGAAAAGTAACCCTGCAGAGTAGAAACAAAAAATACTTTACTTATAAATTCCCTGAATTAAAAGATATATCCGACCTGATAAAAACCAATAATGCTGTTCTAGATGGAGAAATATGCTGGCTTAATAAAGAAGGTAAACCAGATTTTAAAAAACTACAGGGTAGATTATCTACTATTAAACCAGATAAAAAAGAGTCTATCTCCCTGATTGTCTGGGATCTGCTTGCTAATAATAATGAAGATGTCTATCACTTACCACTATTGGAAAGAAAAAAAAAGCTGGCTGAAATTATAAAAAAAGAAAGCAGATTATTAATTGTTACTCCATATATAGATACAGACGGCGAAAAGATGTTTAAATTTGCCCAGGATAATCAACTTGAAGGAATAGTTGCCAAAGAAAAAAACTCACCCTATGAATTTAAAAGAAGTAGATTCTGGTATAAGATAAAGATCTGGCAATACACCGATGTTCTAATTGTCGGTTATTCAAGGAATAATACTGCCCTGCTTGTAGGTGAGTTAGACAAAGATAAGTTAAATATTCTAGGTAAAGTTAAACTAGCCCTTCAGGAAAACGAAAAAGAAGCCCTCTTTAGGTTTTTACCTTCACTTCATACAGAACAATTAGTAAGCAACAAAGATTTTCCTGATATAATATGGGTAAAACCGCATCTTAAGTGCCGGATTCGATATACTGAACTAACCCGGCATAATACCTTTCGCCACGGCTATGTTGTTCGAATTTTGTTTTAATCTGTAAAAAAGGAGCTATTATGAGTACAATAAGCATTAACAACTTTAAGGTTCAACTCAGCAATTTAGATAAAGTTCTCTGGCCTAAACAGGGTTATACTAAGGGAGACCTTATTAATTACTATATAGATATATATCCCCTTATTCAAGACTTCCTGGCTCAACGCCCCTTGTCACTTAAATCCTATCCTGATGGAATTAACGGAAAATCATTCTTTCAAAAAAATGCACCTGACTATGCTCCGCACTGGTTGAGTACCTATGGTATTTACTCTAGACATAGAAAAGAAGCCATCAACTGGATAACTGTTAATAAACTGGCTGATTTAGTCTGGGTAGCTAATCGCGCCTCAATTGAATTACACAGCTGGTTCTCCACTATTAATAAACCTGATGAACCAAGCTTTGCTGTTTTTGACTTAGACCCGGGGGATAGATCAAGGTTTAAAGATGTAATCGATATTGCCTTAGTCATTAAAAAAATAATAGATGAAATGAAACTCATTGCTTTTCTTAAGACATCCGGTAAATCTGGACTTCATATCTATGTTCCAATCAAAACCGGCTATAAGTTTACTGCTAGCAAAATTTTTCTGAAATCTATCGCAGAGATGGTTATAAGAGTAAAACCCGGTTTAGCTACCATTGAATGGCGTAAAAAGAAACGGGATGGAAAGGTATATATAGATTATAGGCAAAACGGTAGAGGTAAAACACTCCCTGTACCCTACTCTATCCGTCCCACAGCAAATGCTACTATCTCTACACCACTTAACTGGGATGAACTAACCCCTGGGCTCAGCCCAGAACAATTTACACTGGCCAATATTGCTAATAGATTGGGAAAAAAAGGAGACCTCTGGTCAGATATTCTGCAAATCAAACAAAGTCTACCCAGTTATTTGCTTTGACTCTTTTTTCTCTTTTTCTTTCCTTTCACTTGCCTCAACACTGGCTTTTAATTTATCCATCAGATCAAGTACTTTACTTTCCACAGGGGCAGTTTCATGAATCTCTACCTCTTTACCTTCTATTTTTGTCCTTATAATATCAAGTAACTCTTGTCTATATTCATCATCGTATTTTTCTGGTTCGAATTCTGCAGTAAGATTATTTACAATTTCTACCGCCAGTTCCTCTTCTTTATCACTTATCTTAATCTTATCTTCCATTGTTTTTATAGTCAGGTCATCAACTGTTTTAACCTCATCTGCAAAATACATCGTTTCCATCACAAGCAAATCATCCATAACCCTAATTACAGCCAAACTTTCTTTATTTCTGACAGTTATTTTACTGATAGCTACTTTCCGGGTGTTTGCCATAGCCTTTTTCAAGAGCAGATAAGGCTTTTCACCACCCTCTGCTGGGGCTAAATAATATGTCTTAATATAATATATCGGATCTATTTCTTCTAATTTAACAAAATCTATAATATCTATTGTCTTAGTCGATTTAACAGGAATATTATCAAAGTCTTCATCCCTGAGTACAACAAACTTATTATCTTCATATTCATAACCCTTGACCAGGTCCTGGTAGGGTACTTCTTCATCACATTTTGTACAATACCGCACTGTATTAACCGGGGTTTTACATTTATTATGAAGGAGTCTAAACCTTATATTATTTTTATTTGTGGCTGTCGATAAACGTATTGGAACATTAACCAAGCCAAAACTAATCGCACCCTTCCAGATTGTCCTCATTTTACCATCCCTTTTGTGTATTATATTCCCTTCCAATTAAGATAAAACTAATCTAAAACAAAGTATTCATACCAGTTATGCCGCAGCTATAATTATAACTGCGGCATAAGCTATTAAAATCCTCCTTCTCCTCTCTGATATTTATCACGGGGAACAAATGTTTTGCAACAACACTCATAACACTCATTTATTGATGTAAGACCTCTTTGGCTTACTATTTGATTAGTCTGCTCTACATCCATTTCACTGGATAAATTCTGGGCATCTTCATCACTGACAATTAGTATCTTATCCGCAATACAAAGATTGGGTTCTGACCACCACTGGCAATTATTAATCGTACAGTGAACATGTAATTTTTGCTGCATTTTCTCCTCCTTCTAATTATTAAATTCCATATTATATAATTCTACCCGGTAACCCTCCTGATCTACTACTTCAACAGTAGCTTCCCTCGGTTCATTATTTTCACGTCGTTTCCCGGCTTCAAATAAAACCCGATGACCCCTATAAGGTATTTCACCATACTCAGCATCTTTTAATTTACTAAATATTTCACTGGCAAGTGCATGGGTAATAGCCTCTTCTGTCATATCCATTATTAATCACCCCTATAAGTTTTATTAGTTCATTAATTACTATTACCATCTTAGCACACATAATACAATTATATTTTGTTTTTATCGTGGTAATTAATAACACAAACTTTAACAATTAGTTAACAATATCTTAATATTCCTGTAAAGCAACACTGTTATAATATTTATTAGGTAAGATATAGATAAATCCTGTTTTGCCCTATTAATAGTCCATTAATGGGGCTCTTTTTTACCAATATAATTTTTAATGTAATTCTAATCTTATTCCAATAGAATTTTAATCTTAATATGTTATTATTATTTCAGAAAAGAGAAATACCCCTTTGTATTATTGTTTTCCCTCTTAATGCCGCCTAGTAGGCGGCTTTATATATTTTTAACTTAACATCAGTTACTACTGTTCTCAGGTTTAGGAGGCATATTCAACCATCCTTTCAATTTGCCATATTTCATTAAATCATCATATAAATCCACTTCTTTTTTTAGAAACCTGACAATTACTGGTCTTAACTCATCATTCCATAAAAATTTAAATGTCCTAACATGGGTATCCAGAAATTGGCTCATTCCATTTAATATTTCCCTGTAAATCATCTGGTCTGACCATAAAGGATTACTGGAGGACGAAGATGTTACATCAGCTGGAGGCCTATCTGGTAGGGGAATTGAATATTCTTTAAATATATCCTCTAATTCATCAATTTGAGACTCTAAAATATCTAACCCTTCGCTTATTATCATTTTAAAGTCAGGATCATGGGCATAGCTAAACAATATTTGAGTCTTTTTCAATACATCATACCTGCTAACAAGATGAGCCCAGAGCTCAAATATTTCTCCGTGATGAAGTGCTTTATTTTTATTATTATTTTGTTTATTTTTTAGTATTTTATCTATAAAAGACATATTTGTAATACCTCCTGTTGCTTATTTTATTATAATTTACTTGATAGCTAATTCTATGCATTAATTATAAACTATTTAAGTTACCATAAAACATTTGTTCGACTATAAAATCAAAAAAAAGAGTCTATCATATATATGTTATTAAATAGGGTAATAAATTGGATTAACACTCTTTTTAGGACAATTTTTTCTCGGACATTAAGATCCTGGGGTAAAATAATTCAATGACCCATGTATTCTATGCCCTATAAGTAGTTAAACAATATATTGTTTTTATATAAATATTCTTTCTTTTATTTGAAAATTTATAACTTCCCTTTGGCCTTGTATATAGTATAATTTAGCTGGCCTCTATATTTATCAAGGTTTAATTATTTCTCAAGTTCTTTTTTATAATTCTCTATTTCTGATTTAGAAGCAGACACAAAATGACCTGGTTTTATCTCTATTAATTCAGGCTTTTCAACACTATAATCATGAATATTCAGATCATAATAAATTCGTTTTCTATTTCTTTCAAACCTGGGGTCAGGTAGTGGAATTGTAGAAAGTAATGATCTAGTATATGGATGCAGAGGATTTTTGTACAAATCATCAGCAGCTGCTAATTCGACTATCTTTCCATAGTACATAACTCCAATTTTATCTGAAAGATATTTTACCACAGATAGATCATGAGCAATAAATAAAATTGTTAAACCCAATCTTTTCTTTAATCTATTTAATAAATTTAAAACCTGAGCCTGAATTGATACATCTAAGGCAGAAATGGGCTCATCTGCAATAACCAGCTCTGGTTTTGCAATTAAAGCCCTGGCAATTCCAATCCGCTGCCTCTGTCCTCCTGAAAATTCATGAGGATATCTTGTAGCATGATCCCTTGTTAAGCCTACCATTTCAAGCATTTCATAGATCATTTCCATCATTTCTTCTTCATTACTAGATAGTTTATTAATCTTAATACCTTCCCCAATAATCTCCTTGACAGTCATTCTGGGATTTAATGAAGAAATGGGGTCCTGGAAAATCATTTGAATACCTCTTGTTACCTCTTTGCGCTCTGTTTTACTTAATTTTTTGGAAATTAACTTACCCTTAAAATAAATCTCTCCACCTGTAGGCTCATATAATTTAATGATGGAACGCCCTGTTGTAGTTTTTCCACAACCAGATTCTCCCACTAAACCAAAGATTTCACCTTTCTTAATAACAAAACTGATATTATCCACTGCTTTTATTTTTATTTTATTTTTTCCATATCCGCTAACAAAATACTTTTTTAAGTTGTTGACCTCAAGCAATGGTGATTCATTAGATTGTACCATGATTTACCACCACCCTTCCGATTGCTTTTTAATACGTTTTTTCAAGATACCAGGCATTTCTATTTCAGGCGCAGCAGGGTGCTGTAACCAGGTAGCAGCATAGTGTGTGTCACTAATTTTAAACATTGGTGGTTCCTCTTCAAAGTCTATTTTCATTGCATACCTATTCCTGGCTGCAAAAGCATCTCCTTGGGGAGGATAAAGCATATTTGGTGGAGTTCCCGGTATGATTAGCAGCTCATCAGAATTATCTGTATCTAAATCTGGCATTGAGGCCAGCAAACCCCAGGTATATGGATGTTTAGAATTATAAAAAATTTCATCTACAGTTCCATATTCAACAATTTTACCTGCATACATAACAGCAACACGGTCTGCCACACTGGCAACTACACCTAAATCATGTGTAATGAATATTACTGACAGTTCACGTTCCTCCTGAATTTTTTTAATTAAATCTAAAATCTGGGCCTGTATTGTGACATCCAGCGCAGTCGTCGGTTCATCACATATTAATAGCTTAGGATTACATATCAAAGCAATTGCAATAACAATCCTTTGTCTCATCCCACCTGAAAACTGAAACGGATATTGATTATATCTTTTTTCCGGCTCTGGAATACCCACTGCAGCCATCATTTCGATAGCTTTTGTTTTGGCCTCAGCCCTTTTTACTTTATGCTTTACCAGCAGTGCTTCTGTAATTTGTTTGCCTATCTTCATTACAGGGTCTAATGAAGACATAGGGTCCTGAAAGATCATAGAAATTTCCTGTCCCCTAATATCAGAATATTCGGCATCAGAAAATTTAAATAACTCCCGTTTGTCATAAATTATTTTTCCATCCTCTATATTAGCATTTTGAGGCAATATTCCCATTATCGCTTTATTGGCTACTGATTTCCCTGAACCAGATTCACCCACAATAGCCAGAGTCTTACCCTTATATAGATCAAAACTAACCCCTCTAACAGCATGCACTTTCCCTGCATAGGTATTGAAGGTAATATATAGATCCTTAACTTCCAAGACTTTTGCATTATTTATCATATCATTACCCTCCACTTTTATTCAAAGCCCCTTAATGTTGGATCAAAGGCATCCCTTAATCCATTACCAAATAAATTAAATGACAGCATCAATACTGAGATTAAGACAGCAGGAAATAGAGTTAAATGGGGATAATTAAGTAACTGTCTCTGCCCTTCGGCAAGCAAAACACCTATAGAAGGCTCTGGTGCCTGAAGTCCTAGTCCTAAATAAGCCAGAAAAGATTCGGTAAAAATAGCCCCAGGAATTGCCAGAGTCGCCTGGGTTATTGTTGGTCCAATCGCATTAGGTAAAATATGTCTAAATATTAACTTCCTATCTTTAGCCCCCATTGTTCTGGAAGCTAAAACATATTCCTGTCCCTTATATTTGTAAAATTGTGCCCTAATCATACGGCTCATACCAATCCATCCGGTCAAGACCATCGCCATTGCCAGTGGAATTATGCCGGGTCCTATATAGATTATAAATAGAATGATTAATACCAGACTGGGAATTCCAGCCAAAATTTCTATTACCCTCTGCATATACATATCTACTTTACCACCATAATACCCTGAAATTGCTCCATAAATAATTCCAATAAAAACATTAACTAAAACAGCCAGGGTAGCTATAATCAGGGAAATTCGAGACCCTCTCCAAAGCCGTGTCCATAAATCACGACCTATAGAATCTGTACCAAACCAGAAATATTGATTACTCATATTTTTAAATTTATATATATCTACCTTAACTTTAAGCATCTCAATTTTTCGCCCATGATAATCAAGTTCATATTCATCAATTATCTCTTTAACTGAACCCTGATATCTACCTTCTAAACTGCTTTTTCTTATATTTTTAACCCTGGTACCATCAAATATTCCTATCTTCTCCAGTAATGGTATACGTGGTGGTAACAAAGTAGCCTGCAGATTTTGTTCTCTATAGGTATATGGATTCATCAATGGGCCAAATATAGCCAGAATAATTATTACAATAATTATACAGGCAGCTACAATTGCTGCTTTATTCCTGGTAAAACGGATCATAGCATCTTTAAAAAATCCTATTGCTTCCCCCTGAAATTTTTCATCTCTAATCTGCTGATTTAATTGTACAAATTCAAAATCTTCCCTGTCCAGCTTAATAGTTTCATCCGGTTTCATTATTTCCCACCCCCGATACGAATACGGGGATCAATAATTCCATAAGAAAGGTCTACAACCAGGATTGCAAGCAGACTAATTAGGGAATAAAAAAAAGTTATGGCAATAGTCAGAGGGTGGTCATTGGCATTAATCGATCTAACCATTAAACTCCCTGTTCCAGGTATCCCGAAAATATTCTCAATAACCATCGCTCCACCTAAAATTGAAAAAAACATAGGTATAATTATATTAGCAAGAGGGATAAAAGAATTCCTGATAGCGTGCCTTACTGTTGCCTGTACCTGTGATAATCCCTTGACTTTGGCCAGTAGCATATAATCAGAATTTATGGCTTCACATAGTTCTGAACGCATATATCTTGTAATTACTGCAATCCCTCCAAAAGAAAGGGCTAAAATGGGTAGAATCATTGAAACAAATTTGGTCCAGCTTAATGCCCTTTCAGCAGTCATCATTATCGGCAGTAATCCCCACTTAAAACCAATTAAATATTGTAATAAAGCAGCAAATACAAATGATGGTACAGATATAAAGAAGATTACCATAGTTGAAATAACATGGTCAGACATTTCATTTTTTTTCAGAGCAGCAATAATTCCCAATATAATACCCGTAGGAATCGTAAGTATTAATGAAAATATATTCAACTGTAAGGTTATTGGAATCTTTTCCATTAGAATTTCAAAGACAGGGACTTTAGGTTGAATTTTTATAGATGTTCCAAAATCACCGACTATAAAATCCTTTAAAAAGTGGCCATATTGAACAATTAAGGGGTCATTTAGATGATATTTATTTTGAATTGCTACTCTGATATCTTCTGGCAGCATCGGGTCATCAAAGATATTTCCTGGCATAGAATGAAGGATAATAAATGATAAAGTAATAATTACAAAAAGTGTAATTACCATTGCAGCAAGTCTCTGTCCTATATATCTCAACATTTAACTACCCCCTTTATACTGATGAGCCTTCTTGACTAAACTACATCTTAAAATCAATTAATCAATAATCTCTGACTGTAATATAGCAAAACCCACCTCAGGAAGATATCTTCCCTTAGTATGCAGTCTAATCCTATCCTGATATATCACTGCATTATCATTCTGGAAGATTGGCACCATGGGAACATAATCAAGCAAAATCCTCTCCATTTCAACTAAGGCATCCAGTCTTAACTGATCATCCAATAATAAATCTCCAGTAGTTGTCCTTTCATACAGCTCATCAAAGGTTTCATCATACATTCTATCGTTTTTTTGTGGGAAGTCTGAGGTCCAGACTTTCATACTGGACCATGGGTTAAGTGGATTTTGACTCCTGGCGCCTATACCTAAATCAAAATCACCCTGCTCATAGGCATCATAAGCAGCTGTTGCTGGGACGGCCCTTAGTTTAATCTTAAATTTATCTCTCCCAAATAATTGTTCATATTCCTGTTGTGCTACCTCTGCTAATCTTTTAAAACCCTCTGACCCATCAAAATAGAATATTTCAATAGTAATTTTTTTATTTCCATTGGCTTGATAAGCCTTTTCAAAATACTCTAAAGCCAGGTCTGCTTTATAAGTAATTCCTTCACCTAGCAAATTCCTGGCCGCTGATGTCTCACGGTATTTCTGTCCTCTCTCTATACTGCCCACCATACAGATGGTGGAAATAAAATATGGGGCAGACTTAAAGGTTTTAAATACCCCTTTGGATATAGCATCCCTATTCATTCCATAAAACAATGCCTTTCTAAAATCATTATTCTGCAAAATAGGATTGGTTTTTGAGGCACTATTAATATAAAAACCCCAGACCGTATTAGCCTCAGAATAAACTAATCTGGGGTCTTCACTATATCTATCAAAATTATTTCCACTTACTGATACACCATCTAGTTCATTATTTTCAAACATCTGCAGTCTTGTAGCAGACTCCAAGACCACTCTACTTCCAATTCTATCAACTTTATAAATATCAGCTAAAGGACTATTTTGATTTTTATCAAATTCCCTATATTGATCCCGGATCCATTTTGTTAATCTATATGCCCCACAGGAAGGGGTTGATTCAAGGTCTGTCCCATAACTTGTCTCTGTTCTATCCTCATTCATACCTGCTTCATACAGTTCTTTGTGTACTGGAAATAACGACGTAAATACACTATATACATCTACTGTAGGCATGGCAGTTTCCAGGGTGAATTTCAGGGTATATTTATCTATAACTTTAATTCCAACTTCATCCCAACCTACTTCATTTTTAAAATACCTTTTGGCATTAACAACCGGGATATTGTCAAATAATAAAAAAGCAACATAATTTGCCTGTTTGGGATCAAGTAACATCTTTAAAGAGTATTTATAAGTATCTGCTGTAATAGCTGTTCCATCTGTCCACTGCAGGTCTTTTCTCAATTTGACTATCCAGCTAATATTATCTTCAGTTGTAGGCAGTTCTCTGGCCTGGGCTGGCACAAATTTAATTCTTTCACCCTTTTCATCAGCAACAATACCCAGCAAAGAACTATAAATATAACCCTGTAAAGTTCTTGCTTCATAAGATACCCCTGCATATGGGTTAAAGCTTTCTACACTTGTCGAGGCACTCCGATATACCTTTATTTCATCTCCATATACTTCATTTCCAACTGTAATCAATAAAATCATCATTACAGGTAAAAAAAATACTAATGTTTTCCTGAATCCCCTAAACATAAGTCTCCTCCTCATTAAAGTTAATAAAAAACATTTTATAATTATATAGAAAAACTCCTTATAATAGGATTAGGATAAGGAGTATACCTATGGATAAAGATACCACAAAAACAACATTTTATCAAGCAGCGAGTGATTTCAAAAAATTCAATTTTACACTTACAATCAAGCTCAAAATTGTAAAAATGTAGTCTGACTGCTATAATAAATATATAAGTAAAAAAGGAGGTTTAATTTTTGTGATTGTATTGGCCATCATAACAATACTTTTTAGCTGCTTTTATATAATTTTATGTGAACATTCTTTTTTATATAATCTCTCAAATGCTTTTTTTATTACTGGCATTATTTATTTTTGTATTGCTTTAATAATTTATATCCGCAATGTAGGATTTTTTAAAATCATCACTTATTACCAATACCAAAGGAAACAGAACAAGATAAATAATTATAATAAAGAAAATAAGAACAGCATGAAATTGCACGAATTTTTTGCTGTAAAATACTCAGAGCAATGGTCTTATGCCATTTTTCTAAAGTTTTCAATTCCTTTAATACTAATATCATTAATTCTTGCCTTTATTTCAAAATAAACTTATTTACTCCACCTATTTTCTGAAAATAGACCAGGTTGTTAATATAGATTTTTAAGCATATAAAAAAATGTCACATTTTCGGCACTTTTAAGCCAAAATATTAAAAGAGCTAGTCATCAGCTACTAGCTCTAATCCCTGTCATATCATGGTGCCGAAGGTGGGGGTCGAACCCACACGGGCGATAAAGCCCACTGGATTTTGAATTATACGTTAGGGTGTTTACCCATGTTTGCTATAACCCTTAATCGTTGATATATCAACATTGTTATTTTATTCCTTGTTAAAAAATGTTAATAAAATCCCTGCATTTTTAAGTTATGTAGCAGGATTTTAGCAGGATTTTTATTTTAAAAGTTATTTAATTTGTCTTCTAAATCATCAATATTTATTTCTGCTTCTACTTGCTTAAAAGTAAATTCGTTATTTTTATCTCCCTCCAGATGAATATTATTATTTATCTTTTGTTCATCTCCCTTCAAATATTGCCTCAATGCCTCCTTAACATGATAAGAAAAATCTCCGTTATCTAATGATTCAGCCCACTCTAACAGATAACCTTTCAACCTTACCCCTTTCACCTTACTTTTCATTAAATTTCCTTCTTGCCCATTTCAGGCCGCCTATAGCATTAGACATCTGAGGGTCGGGTATTCTTCTAATATTTTGGTAATGTTGGGTTAAATCATTATATAAGGGTATACTACCGCCACCACAAAATAGCCAATTGTCTACCTCTGCCCAGAAAGGTATTATATTATTTATTTCTGCTGTTATTTTGGCTGTAACACGTGAAATAACGTTATTGATTGCGTTAGTAATATCATAAGCCCTTCCCCCTATTTTAACCCGCTTAAAACGGAAATGAGGCTCTATTTTGTGTAATTCTTTTCTTATGCCAAATTCATCATAAATTATCTGCTGTAACAACCTATAAGCTGATACCATTCCGGGTATTGCTACTGCATTGTTTAATTTGATTGTCTCCAGTTGATTAATGGCTAATATGTCAGTACTGTAATAACCTATATCAACTATTATATTAAGTGCTACAGCTATATCCTTCTTGTCTGGTATTAATTGTCCGTTGTCATCTAATAATATGTTCATTAAGCTATAAAAGCCTTGTGGCTGTACTTCTACCTGGTTAATATAAAAGGCTTTTGTTTTGTACCTTTGATTAATCCAGTCGTAAAAGTCTATTACTACAGGATAATTATACGACATTAGCATTTGCTTAACCTTATTTTTCAGTTCTGAATGATGTGATACTGGTAAGTCTGTAGCAATATTAATTTCTTTGTCATTAGATAAATAAGCTGCTGCGGTCAAAATCAATAATTTTGTCTCATATGTAGTTAAGTCATCATCATTGACATGCTGAATACACAGGTCTGATTGTCTCCTCGCTAAATCACCAACAAAGTATTCATTACCATCATGTTTAATTCTCATGAAATCGACAGGTTTATAGTCTGTAAACTCTGTTATTTCCATGTCTTTTGTGTCCGTTGATGTAATAGATGGAAATATAATATTCTCCTTATCACTCGCCCCCTTTACACTGTTATGACCATAGTCAATACTTAAATTTTGCATATTACCCCTCCTGTTTAACTATTGTTAAATAGTGTATTAACGTTATTATTTCAGATTATAGAAAATTTTTCAAGGAGTTTGAGAAAAAAATATAAAAATAGTATAATAAATATCATCAAGGGGGTTACTATGAAGGCTAAATGTAAAGTTAGGGAAATATTAAAAGATAGAGGGTTAAGCCTAAAATGGCTGGTCGATAAAACAGGAATATGCTATGAGGAAGTCATAGATATAATAGATATGAGATATAAGCACGTATATATAGAAAATGCATATAAAATAGCTAGGGCTTTAAACATGAAAATTTCAGATGTATGGGAGTTTGAAGAATGAAAATAATTTGTCATGCTAAAAGATATTTGACTAAAGAACACAATAGAATATGGCTATCTAAGCAAACTGGAATAAAATATAGTCATTTGGGGGATATAGTTAACAACAGGCATAACAATACATATCTAGAGTATGCTTATGCTATAGCACAGGCACTAGGAAAGGATATCGAAGAAGTATTTGAGTTTATAGAAGAATAGCCCCAATTAAGGGGCTATATGTATCTAAAATGAAATGTTACAACCTGCATAAAACCCATCAAAACCTCCGTCAAAGTCACTTATTTCTCCGTCCCCATCAAAGCTGTAATCATCATTAGCATAACCTAATACTAAATTAACTTGCTCGCTTAATTCTTGTTGTATATTCATATCAATTCCCCAACCATTAAAATCGCCATCGAGATCGCCGCCAAAATCAGAATCAGCAGAATACTGGCCAAACGCTAAAAGTTCAGCTTTGAACTTGAATATTGTTTTTGGAGTCAATTTTGATCTAAATAATGCAGAAAACGGAAGTGCATACCCCGATGCATCTATATCAAACCACAATATTTCCTGTTTTTGATATATATACTTAATCCCGGTTCCTACATAAAATTCATTTTTCCCTTGCTTAACTGGATTGTACAATCTCCAGTCAATTATGGTAGCATCATAATTATCATCACTACCAAAACCAGCTCTAAGCTCATTGTATAATCCACTTCTAAAAGTCCAATCAGCTTCTAAAATAAGGGTATTCATGTCAATATCAGTGTCTTTCACAGAAAAATTGCCGTATTGAATCCCTACAGAGTCGGCCGCAACAACTCCACTAAACACAAAAATCAAAATAAACAATAGTAATAATTTTTTCTTCATAATACATCACTCTCCCTTTTGTATAAAATTCAACATTTAGGACTATTTTCCTGCAACAAATAGGCAAAAATGCTCAGAAATTATTATTTTTTTGAAGTAAAAAATAACCAGCCTGTTAAGACTGGTTGATGAAATCTAATATAATATTGACATCTTTCTGACTCTGATAATATAGTATCTTAGTACTATCAGATTGACTATGGTTCTGCGGTTTGTTTTCCTTGACTCCCAAAATGGCAGATATTCTGCTATTGAGTTGGTCAATGAAATCCCGGCTACAATATATTCTATAGCGATATATCCAACCTTTCCCCCAGGAAACCTTCATTTTGTCCAAAGTCCCCTGATCAGCTATGTAGTATTTCAAGAACTCTATCTCCTGCTGTTCAGTCTCTATAGCGGGATAATATCGTTTTCCCTCTCTCTGTCCCCGCCATTTGTACTGTTCTCGCAACAGTTCAATAAATTTCTGATTAGATATTTTCATTCTGTAATAGTCATATTCATAATCGGGTCTCTTTTTTTCAGGAGAAGCCCTGTAAATTGTATAATTAATTTTGCATTCAATGAGAAAATTACTTACCTCAACTAATATGTCTTTCGTGCAATTAGTCAAGATGATAATATTTTCTGTTGAACTCCAGCTAGCTGTAGTCCAGAGAATTCCTAGAATACGACCGGGAATATACATTTCCATCTATATCACCCTTTCAATCTCTCTAGAATATCATCCATCCCACCTTTGTCTGTCAATAGGTAGACAAGGTAGTTTTTCATTCGTTCGCCCAAATCTATATCTATACTTGCCAGTTGTTTTTCATCAAGGTAATCCGGTTCTTCATACTTCTCAATGAGTTCTGCCTGTTCCTCAGTAGTCAATATATCCTCTTTTTTAGGTGTGGATCTAGCAAGCCAATTTTGTTTCAGGCGGTAGAGTTCTACAAAGGCGTTGTCTTCATCAAAATGATCTCCATTGGACATTGGGGCTGAATCAAGTTTCTTTGTTTCGTAGTCGAAGAATACAACTCCATCAGTACTATCTGTCCAGCTAGAATATGCTAGATCAACTATCTTCTCTGCAAAGCCCTCTTCGCCCATTTCTTCGATCATATCAAGAATCAAACTATAGATATAAGGTTTTGTGTATCCATATAATTGCAGCATTCCTTTTTCAGTGACCAAATGGTTTCTGCCTGATTTTCCATGTTCACTTTTAGGAAGTTTTAACACCGTTCTACGCAATGTTGAAGGATCTTTGTCCCATCTCTTGCCTGCCTCAGTTGTTGTCATGACTCCGTTTAACATAATATTCCCTCCTTTGTATTTTTTACCGGGATAGGCTCCCGGCGGGCCAATTTCTAGTATGTATGAGACCTTTTTTCAAATATCTCACCGTTTGGCTTGACATACGCCGCGATAATATCAAGGTCATATTCTTCGCTAGCATCATTGCATGCCTCTGTATATCTATCGAATTGAACATTTTGCCCAGTTCTCTTTGCCTTTTCTAAACATTTTTTAAAATGAGCATCAAATCTTTGTTTTCTTTCTTCTTTTTCTTGTTTTTCTTCTTCTGCCCATTCTAAATGTTTTCTCAATGCTCTTTCTAAATGACTTTTTCCGTCTTTGAATTTTGTATTCAAATACTCAATATACCCAGTCTTTTCCTCTAGAATTTCTTCGATAGATTTTCTGCTATCAAATTTCATCCCACCGTCGCCAGGCACAAATACTTCAACAAGAGCTTCTCTCCATTCTCTTTTTTCGTTCTCGAACCATTCGATAAACTCTGCCATTTCTTCATTAATCGGTATGATAGCTCTAAATTTTCCTTGTTCATCCTCAACTATGCCACAATCAATCTTGTCTTCTTTAATTCCGAAATCTCTGCTGATTTCTTTGTTTTTCAATAATCCTTCAATGGAAATTCTTAAATTTCTATATTCATCTACACTTAGTTCTATTTTTGTCCCTTTTTTAGTTTGAGTTTGAAGGCTTTTGATAATTTTCATGTTTATCCTCTCCTTTAATTTACACGTCTCCGTGTTTCTTTAATAATATTATACTACACGTTTGCGTGTATGTCAAGTCTTTTTATAAAATTTCTTGAAAAAACCGCCCCTCACAATCCCCGTCATATCAACAATTATGAAATTAGTCCAAAAAAAATTATAAAATTTCTCCATAAAATAAAAAATCCCGGGTTTCCCCGGGTTAGATTAATTCTACATCTATTATGTTATTATAATATTTCTTCAATACTCTCAATAGGCGTTATTATTTTATCATCTATTTTAGATAGCTTATCATAATATTTATTCCGTATTTCCCGTTTTTTATTTCTTATTATACTTTTTATATCCGATAGCATAACTTGTTTTCGACTTTCACTTATCTCTCCGCCGTCTAATCTATCATTAATTTTTTTAATTTCTTGTTCATGACATAAACTTAATTTAATTATCTCCTCGTTATATTGATCAATTACAATTTTAATATCATCTTCTAAATGATAATTCATCTTAATTAAATACTCTTTGTTATTTTCGATTTTATTTATTATCATCTTTTTAAATATTTCTAAATCATTTTTTGATATATTTTTACCTAATTTTGGGTTAAAGTCTTCTATTTGATCTTTTAAGACATTATAAGAACCTTTTAAGTATTTTTTTATATTGATATTAGCGTTTCCCTCATCTAGTAAATCATAAATAGTATCCATTGAATCAACTATTTCAGTAAATTCATCGATATTTTCAAAATCTAAATAAGTTATAGATTCATTTCCTACTTTCATATAAAATTGTTGAAATAGTATATTTTGCGCAATAGCTTTTCTTTGAACTTTAATATCTAACAATTTCGACTCCATTTGCTTTATATTATTATTCAATTCGTTGTTTTTTGTAATTAAATTTTCCTGTTCAACAAGAAGTTGCTTTTTTCCATTTTTATATTTGTCAATTGAGTGTTCTAAAGCCATTTTTTGTTTATTTAATTCTTTCTTTTCTTTTTCTAAAGAATCTAGTTCTAATTCTTTGCGTAATAAAGTTTCATTTAACAACTGATTCTGATACATTGGTTTTACAGTATAGATATAACCTAAAATAGCAACAATACAAATAATTATCTGTGCTACATGGCTGATGGTAACAATTAGCTTATAAAAATCAGTTTTTTTTATTTTTTCTTTTATGTATTTCAACATTTGAAACCTCCAAAGTATTATTGCATATAATGTTTTCGTCATAACACTAATAAATCCTTCATATTCGACAAAACTAGTCATAAAATAAAAAACCCCCAGGCATAAGCCCGGGGCATAGTTAAAACTTCATCTCAAAATTGAGAAATGTTCTCTTTTTCTCTTTTTCATATCCTAGCTGGATATAAGTATTTTCGTTAATCTGTTTTTGAAATATCGAGATAGGAATACTTTCTGGTTCTTCTCCATGAATTTTCTTATATCCAGCTATCAACATTACTTTTTTTCTAGTTCATCAATTTTCTGCTGTGCTTTCTCGATTAATGCAGTATCAGTTATTCTGTCATTATTGATTACTTCTGAGATGAATTTTTCTAGCAGTTCCTTAGCATTACCTTCGGGGAGATAATCTCCTGCATTAACAAGTGCATCTATAACAGTATCTCGTGCATAATCATCCCATTTGGTTGGCGACTCTTCAATTTTTGCATTAATTTTCTTCCAAAATTTCTGACCTACGACAATGAATATTTCCAATATCAATGTACCTATTCCCAGACTAACCGCCCATTTCACAATAGTTTCTAATATTTCCATAATATCCTCTCCTTATATTATTTTTCTAATCCTTCACAACAACCTTAACATCCTCGTCTCCGCAAAACTCAATTAACTCCGCCAGCTTGTCCTTACTTTTCCAAACCGCATTTCTACCCTGCAACGAACCAACCAAGATACAACCTGTCGTGTTTTTCGGGTAATTGCCTGCATGCATTTGAATAGCTGACCTTCCAGGAACATTTTTCAACTGAATAACATCATAACCCCACTTGCTAGATTTTTTCTTCCTTATATATGCCTCGTATTCACCCGCCGGAATACAACTCACATCAGGCTTATTTCCCAGGTCAGGAGGCTCTAATGTATACCCCGTTACCTTTCCTTTTTTCTTGCTAGAAATGGCCTTGAATGTTCCTGCTGTGCATGTACTGTTTTTGTTTCTTCGTTGTATTATAATAGTTATCAAGCTATATCACCCTTTCAACTTAACCAACAAGCCAATTAGAAACATCACTATTGTAAATGTACTTGCTAGCAACCAATATAACAATTTATCGACTTTTGTTTCCATGCGCTGTAGTGAGCCATTCTGCTTTTTTTCATATTTTTCAAGACTTTCTAATCTAGCATTATGATCTGACAATTTTTCCGCAATTAATTCCATATCCATGTCTTCACCTCAACTGTTTATCATAATTTTCCCTATCCTTAAATTCCTCTTTCTTACCTACATTCCACTGTGAAACTGGTGTCAGAAATCCAACAACTCTGCTATATACTTCGCATCTTTGCCTTTTCACGTTAATAATCAACTCCAATTTTGATTATTTTCACAAAAGAAAAGAACAACCCACTAAGGGCTATTCTTCTGTTGAATCTTCGGCTGTTTCTTGCGATGTTTCGCTCTGACTATTAACAGGTGTACCGCAGATAGGACAACGGTCTAGGCCATATACATTCCAGCCACACACTCTGCAAGGTATCCATACATTAACTGTATAATTGCTCATTAATATCACTCACTTCCTGTAATTTTGTTTGAATTTCACTTTTTAGTTCATCTATTGACGTTTGATCTGAACCTAGCGCTAATAATTTTCCGTGTGCGAGGCAAAGACTATCAAATTCTGTGATTAAAGTTTTTAGTTGCCTTTCTAATTCCATTTTTGCTATTTCCTCCTCACTTAGTGGTGGTTCTTCTATCAGCCATGCTGGGTCTGGCTCTATTCCTAGCTCTGCAATTTCATGCTTATTCCTGTCAGTATCCCAGAAAGTCTGCCCTCTATAGTCTGCTACTACATTCCATTTCTGATTGTCCACATTAAATATAGCTACTTCATTTTCGCCCGTCTCGCTCGGCTCTATATTTGTCGCATAAGCTGGGATAAGATATTCCCCTTCCTCAAGCGGATTTTCTCTTGCTGTGCTTTCTCCTAACAATTCTCCTGTTTCTCTATGATAATGATATATTTGCATTTTTGTCATCCTTTTCAACTATTTTTGGATTGTCAAGTTTAAATTCATAATAATGACCTTTGAAGCAAGGATAACCAGGTACTTCAGATATTAAAATTTCATTCTTCAATTTTTCCATTTTCAAGCCTCCTAATATTTGATACAAGGTAACAATGTCACGTTGCGGGGGCGGGTTTCGCTGCCACCTGTATCCAGTATTGCGTTACCGCCTTCTGTAAGATTGTCTGAACCGGTAGCAATACCAGCTGTTGTGTTTGGATGCCACATTGCATTATTATTGCCCGACCAAGCTCTAGTGTACCCATGACTATGACTCTTCAATTCTTCGCTCTGCCAACTCCCCAACTCACGCCCGCTATCAACGCCCCGACCATTATCATAACCACGAATGAACTCGCCACGAAGATCGGGTATATTGAAAGTAGTAGAGCCATCTCCTTCGCCAAATGTAGTACCTATAACACTATATAAGTCTGCATAAGTTGTTCTTGATATTTCCGCACCGTTGCATTCAAGATAGCCAGGAGGAGGACTTGAAGCAGCAAAATGAAATACTGAACCAGTTGGCGTTGTAGCCAAATTCAAATTTTCTATAGCTGTTTGTATTTCTGATGCGAAAAACGAAACATTACTGTCATCAAAATCAATTACAGAAGCAATCAACCTCGGCAAACTTCCACTATCGCCAGGTTTAACAAGACCATATTCAATAGCTTGCAATGTGTCGTCTAATACAGCGTCAACTAATGTAACAGTTGTTTCATCTCCTGTATCATCATAGTTAGATGTATCTATTGCAGAATATACTACACTTGCATCAAGAGTAGCCTTGATTTTTCTATTCTGTACGAATATATCTGTCTGATCACCTCCTACACTGAATTCTGTAGCGCTAACATAAGTAGCTGTTAATGCTGAATCAACCCATTCAGTTAGATTTTCAGCCTGCGCCGATTTCAAAGATCCATCTGGATTATGTGCTACGCTTAGAAATTGCCATAATGTATCTTTGGCCATTCTAGCTAATTTTAAATCTTCTATATAGGGGTTGTACTCGTTTTGAAATATCCAACTCGAGCCATTCCAAAACTTAAGAACAGCATTACTCCATCCTTTTGAAATATCCAGCCACGGTTGCCCGGGATACGGGTTATCGGGAGGGTTAATACCTGCCCATTGTGTTACTATTGCTTGCCAATTATCGTATAAGTATTGTTTCAATGTTGGGCCATTAACACCCATATCTTCAAGTGTTCCATGAAAAGTTTGAGACATCTTATCACCCTTTCTAATATCCTTCTATTGTCAATTGTTCTATTGTTCCACCTACATCAGTGTTATTAATATCGAGCACCTGTATATCAACACTTTCATTTGTTCTGTTTGTAAATTTTGCATATTTCATAGTACTTCCGTCTTGCATTATGAAATGATTATATCCTTTCGGGGTATTATAAAAATAAGTATCATAATCGCTATAAGTTAGTGTTGCACCTCCGACTGGAACAGTTATATTTTCGATTTCAAGTTCAATATCAGGCACGTCAAATATTTCAACAAATTCATTGAAATCAAAATCGGCAGTTTCGGTTTCAACTTGAAATGTTATTTTGAATTGAACGTAACGGAATGTATATTCGCCTGTAAGATAACTTTGCCAATCGGTCCATTCGGCATTGTCATCTGAAAATCTCATATATATTTCTGTTTCATATATTGCCGGCGGGTTGTCTAATGAATAATTAGGGAAGTCATCAAGACTTTTATCCGGGAAACTAAGTAAACTTAAACCTAAATCTTCAAAATACCAGTCTTTGTTGATTCTAATACCTGTCTTTCCTATGTGACCTGTATCTATTGATTCTGATATATACTCGGCGTATCCGTTGTAATCAAGCAATCCGTCTGCAAAAGCATCAAGATTGGGCCAATCATCAAGGGAATAACCTTCTAAGTCGTCTAATGTAAACATATGATGAAAAGTTATTCTGTCATTAATTTTGTCTAGATTGTCAAGTGTAGCGTTATCTATGTTAGCTAATTCGTCTCTTTCCTCTAATACATTGAGCTCATTTCTGGTCCCACTAACCTCAAATATAGTAGAAACATAGCTATTAGAATATTGGCCTATTCTGTCTATTGACTTAATCATGTATCTATATGTTCCATCTACTTCGTTGTTTGAAGTCCATCTATCTCCGGTTAGTTTAGTTCCCATCATTTCACCGCTTGACCAATCTGCGCCACGTCTAATTTCATACCCAATAATATCCGGTTCATCAACCTGTGACCATCTAAATATTACACCGGTTCCCTGTTGCGATACAGTCAAACTAGCCGGGGCGGTAGGAAGGCTATCTTTTCCGGTTATATATACAGAATCAGATATTTGCCCTGGGGAAATATAAACCCCTACCTTAACACAAATTTTCACATAATATATTTTCCCAACTCTAACTTCATCAATATTGAAACTGTTTTCTATAGTACTGCCTATATAATTCCAATTTTCTCCATCATTGCTGTAATATATATAATATTCGTCAGCCGATTTTCCACGGGGGATAGACCAAGAACACCACAATTGACTAGTTGTAGTACCATCATTTTTCATGAAAGTTTGCTCTTTTGTTGATAATTCTTCTACTTCAAAAAACAAACTATCAGTAGTATAATCAATAATCGGTATATTTTCTGCTTCGCCATATACTTCTTCTATATATTCCGTTGCTTGTAATTTACATCGGAAATCGCCTTCCCGGCTAATTGAAGTCAGCCTAAATGGTTTGGCGACCTTTTCGACTTCTCCAAACGAATATATATCGTATTCTTGCGGTATAGAAATAAATGGTTCAGCAACTGTTAATGTATCTGTTGTAGTTTCCTCTGTTACACCCCTGATAGACCTCTCTATTAATGTATCATCTTGTAGTCTTATCATAATAGAATAATCTGTATCAGGAGAAAGGTCTACTTTCTTATCAAGGGTTACTGTTCCAACTGTAGCAGAAACTATTCTTCCGCCTTCTCCCCATCGGGGTACATCATGCTGTAGCAAAATAACGTCCCCAGCCTGACAGGCAATAGCATCTATATCAGCTGTCCACGAAACTGTTCTATTAATATAATAGTTGACTCTCAATTGATAAGCCCCATATCGATAAGCCTGGTCTAATGTCATAGCAGAATCAAGCGTGACCTGTGTCGGGTTTTCAATAGATGTAGATTCATCATAACCGGGCCCATAGACAGGTATAGTAGTATCTTCATAATTATTGTCAGTATTGAAAAAAGTTATTTCCAGAGCATTTGCTCTATCTTCTGTTCCTAGAAATTCTTCCTGAAAAGTATCAAGTTTCATGTTAGAGATATTGAATAATTGTACTGGTTCACCGAGGGCATCACAAACACATGAAAACTTTGTCCCCCTCATCAAAACTCGACCTCTGCCTGTCCTTTCCGGTTCTTCAAGCGAATCCCACAATGTACTAGTCTCATAGATTACACCGTTATAATACAGCTTCCTATCATTACAAAACTCTGCCCAATCCACAAAGGCCTGATAATCTATTCTTGCTGCCGGAATACCAGAAACAACGTGTTCATATTGACCTGTATTGATATTCTTCAATCTTCTACATCTGTGTATGAGGTCATAACAGGCCCATGCTGGGTTATTAGCCGCCTTCTGTTCATATTGGTTAGTATTAGGATTCCACACCCAGACATTATTTCTTGTCTGTGTCCAGTGTATAGTCGGCATACTTCCTGATAGTTGGTCAGTTGCTAATGCTTTCAGGCCTACAAGCACTTTGTTTGGGTATACAAAATCATCATAGATTATTCCTGTCAATGCTGTCCAATATACAGTGTTGGCGTCTCCTGTACCTTCGTGGTCTATTCCTGTGCATTGAACAGACACTTCATATTGACCTTTAGGCAGATTGTTAATAGTGCAAGAACGTTTGAAAGCATATGTATACTCGCCAGATATTCTTTTTTTGCCCCAATAATTCCAAGTTGAACTGCCAACAAGTCTATATCTCAACACTACATCAACCCAATTATCATCTATGTCACCATCGTCAGAGTCGTATAGCCCAGAAGGGAAATTAAGTGTAATTTCTATTCCTTCATACTCGCCATCTAGTTGATTAACAGAAGGGGAGGCTCCTTTTTTCAATTCATAACTAACTGACTGAGTGAAATAAGTATCATTGAAGTTTGATATAACGGGCTGGGCATTAGTGCCATATCTCGTTTCATATGTTACGCCATCGTAATTAGTATGGGGATTATCATTGATAGTTAAGTCACTTATAGAATCAACAGGCCCTTCTCCACCGCATAGCAGCATACTCATATATTGTTTTTTTCCGTTAGCTGTCACGTGCCTTGATAACATTTGAATAGGGGCCATAACACCCATTCTAACTGTTCCGAAAGTAATAGGTATAGCCTTGCCTTCTGTATCTGTTGGAGATTGTTCAGACCAAGCATAAGTCTGTTCCATTTCGTAATCACTGCCTGTTTGACCAGTTGGAAACATTTTGTTAATTAAGTATCCTCCAGCAATTTGAACACCTGCAGCCGCCAGCCATGAACCTATCCCCCATCCTGACGCACCAACACCGCCGAAAAATGCACCGCCAGCAGCCACAGAGCCTACACCTAAAGTTATTATTGAAAGGCCAATTACAGCAAGGGTTCTGCCAATATCCTTGCCATCGCCCCCTCCCCCTTCGATAACAGGACAGACAGCTATATAATCACCAGGAGAAGGTACAAGCGTTTTATACTCATTTTCTGAAACAATCTTCCCGTTATGAGATATTACCACTTCTACACCCATGAAATGAGGTTGTATATATGAAAAAACAGGTTGTTCCGGAACATAACTAACCTGCTTAATTTCCTTATCTGTTTTGAATGGATTTTTGACTATTACTAGGTTAATCATAATATCACCCTTTAGGGACATAAAACCCGTGAATTCTGTGTTTCCAGTAGAGGTCATCTAATTTGTCTATTCTAACTCCTGTTTTCCTTGCTGTGTGAATGAATCTGCCAGAACCAATATATACACCCACATGATTAATTAGATGACTATTGAATCTCAAAACAACCAACGAGGGTGCTTGTGGCCCTTCGCATTCTTTCCACGTGGCTACTTTTTCTGTATTAATGGTAGAATCAATTTTGCTAGCATTCTCACAGGATATTTTATAATCAGGAATATCTACCCCGAACCTACTGAATACTTCTGTAGCCAAACCGTAACAGTCAAAATTATCAGGTCCTCTGCCACCATTAACAAAAGGTTTGCCTAACAGGTCAACAAAACTAATATCAGACATACAATCCACCTGCCCCCGGTATACCAGGAAAACCGCCAAACCTGACACTATTATTATGTGCTCTGCAATCTGTTAGAGTTTTATTACATGACATTTTGTTACCGCTGTATCCGCATTCAATTCCCTTATATTTGTAAGAACAGAAATTTTGCATATATTTATTAGGGGGTATCCTTTGAGTCATTGCACAATTAGGGCCAAGATTGAAAGTAGCCCATTGTGCATTGGTGTTGGTACTTTTTACGCTGAAAGTTTCTTCAAGCTCGGGTGTTTCTAGTTCTAGATGTTCTGACATTACCACCCTCAATATTACTGTAGCATCAGTACCACCTGCATATTCTTCAAGATACTGCTGTACTGTTCTGGTTACATTAGAAACTTTTAACTTTAGAGAAGGCAACTCTCCATCTGAATTTTCGTTGACTTCTCCCAATTCAAAGGGAAAAGCTACCCAGATAGTTCCAGAACCGGCCGGCCATTCTATATCTTCCGTGTTGTTAACTACCCTTATTGTCTCACCTTGAAACTGTATTTCTATCAAGACCAACCATGCACCAGTAGATGATATTTTGTTCTTTTCTAATTTTGCTATTGCACTTAAGCTATTCATTGATTGCCCCCCTTTCTATATCTCTTGCAATGTTATTTCCGTTCTCCAGAATCCCAAAGTAACTTTTTCAAACTTGGGGGCAGAACCAACAAATCTAACTGTAAAAGTCTGTTCATAGAAAGAACTAAACTTTGAATTGCATGTCCATTCAAACATTTCACTACTCCCCTTAACCGTGTTTCTGTAGAAGTCTAACAATATATCTTTTTCGGCGGCGGGCAAGGCATTTTTGTCTCCCCATGTCAGATAAAAAGTAAGACGCGACCTTGTATATCGCGCCCTGCTTATTACTATTCCGTTTTCCATTTGTGTAGAAATTCCGGGGTCTTCAGGTTCTTCGCCAGGGGTCATAGGGGGTGTTATATCAGGAAATACTGCTAACGCCATTTAAAATCACCTTCTTTTGAATACATCTTGAACACCCTCCATGTTTCGGGCATATCCTTCCATGAACATTCTTACTACAGTTCTTGTCCCGTCAAATTGCGTTTCGCTACGTGTCTTGACTGGCGTCCCGGTATTATTGACTACTTCAACATTTACATTAGGCTGTGCTGCCGAACCAATTTTCTGAGTGTTGACTATTCCTTTCTGCTGGTCTTCATTAAGGATAATTTCCCCTACCTTAGTTTTAATTATCTTTTCATCAGATTTTAGAGGGGTATTCCCTACCATGCCGCCAGTATGAAACGTTTCTAAGCCATTAACGGTTACTACTCCGCCTGTGTGGGCTGTTCCGCTTAATCCTATGCCACCTAATATAAAATCAGTGAACGGTTGAGTAAGACCCTTAGTAATAATCATACTAGCTATCTGTTCGGCTATGTTATTTAACACATCAAGAAAACTCTCGCCTTTAACTATTACATCAGTTAGGCCACTGCTTAGATTATCTTTCCAGTTTAAAAACGCCTGATTCGCATCTTCGATTTTATAGCCTACATCTACAAGGTAATCCGTCAGCCAATTAAAGGAACTCTCTGTATCGTTCTTAAACATATTAGACATAAGATATTCCCCGTAAAAATCAGTTGTAGTTTCTCCTGTTATGCCCCTGATTCCAGATTGTCTAATTTATTTTTAATGCTTATCCATTCTGTAGAATATTTCTTAAATTGTATTAATCTTTCTTCCAGATAACTTTTATATTCTTTAAGACTAATTTCATTAGATTGATATTTATAATCCATTATCCTATCATTTTCAGCTTCTATTTCTGCCAGATATTCCTTTTCTGCTTGCAACCTTAATCTGCGGTATAAATCATCTATTTCCTTAGCTTTTTCTTCGTATTCCTTTGTGTTGCCTAATAGTTCTTTATATTGCTCTTTAATATCATCTCTTTCTTGATTCAATGTGCGTTTTTTGTTATCTAACTTATCAGCATCAAGTTTATATTGTTTATCTGCAAATTTTTTATTAAGAGACTGTATACCAGTTTCTCTCTGATATTCCAACTGCATTATTCTGTCGTTAAACTGCTGTGCATACTGTTCTCTAGTGTCATATGATAGATTTTCGTTTTTTTGTACATCTTCTAGTTTCTTTTCTAGAAAAGAAATATAATCTTCAATATTGGTTTCTCCCCTAGAAAAACTGTCTGCCATATCGTCTACAGCTGTGTCTATAGCCTTCTTATGTATCTCTTCTGTGATAGAGTACATTCTTTCTTCTAGTTCGGTCATTGCACTAGCCAGTTCTTTTTCTGTCATATCTATTTCTATACCTTTGTTTAAGGCGTCTTGTTTATCGGTTAATATATTATACAGATCACTTAAGGTTGATAGTTGGTCTTCCAATGACATACCACCCATAGCCATGGTGTGCTCAAAATCATTGATAGCTTTTTGATAATCAGATAGATTCTGTGTCGGACTTCCTAAACCGCCTCCCCCGCCAGAATCACCATCTCCCCCGCTCTCTAATCTGTTTAATAATTCTTGTTGCTTAATTAATTGTTCTCTCTGTGCTTTTAACTCTTTCTGCCTTTTTGTCATCTGATTATACTGGTCTATAAACCCTCTCATTCTCGAAGGTAAGTTAAGATATGCCATGCTACCCTCTTCGTAATCCTCAGGATTAATATTCCTTTTAGCAAACAATTCTCTTAAGTCATTTAATCTTTTTTCAACTTTGGCTATATTGTCATCTACCTGTTGAAGATTCATTGTATTAACATCTTTGCCTAAACCAAATACTTCATTTCTTATTTTGGTTAGGTAATCATAAAGAAGTTTTATACCCACTATAACTGTTCCACCAATTAAAAATGGCTTAAAAGCATTTGCTAAAAAGCCGATAGCTTCTGATGCTGTAGCTGCGCCTCCCGCCCATGCTCTAAAAGCAAAAGCAACATTTGTTTCAGCCAGCAGACCAACTAAACCAGATAACTTGCCAAAAGTCCACGTTAAGGGGCCAATGGTTGCTGATAATAATAACAAACTACCTATTACTTTCTGTATATTAGGGTCTAATTTACCAAACCAGTCAGATATATCCCTTAGTTTTTCAACAAGGGTTTGTACAGCTGGAATTACAACTTCGCCAATAGTTGGTTTAGCAAAATCGTATAATGATAAAGCTGCATCAATGGCACCATCTTTAAGCAGACCTAATTGTTTTAGCATTGATTCCATCTGTTTTTTTGCTACTTTATCAGTTATCCCACCAGCATTATTTAGTTCTTCTTCATAATTTCTTATTTCATCTGATAGGCCTAACAGCACTTTAATGACATTCTGTACTCTAGCAGAAAACCCCATTGCCTGTAGTGCCGCAGCTTTTTGTTCGTCACTCATACCATCTAATGCGTTCTCTAAACTTCCCACTATGTCCGCCATGTTTCTCATTTTCCCGGTACTATCAAATATTTCTACATTATACTCTTGCAATGCTTCTTTATTGTTAATAGCGGCTTCCTGCAAGTATCTCATTGCTATACTAAATTGTTCACCAGCCGCTTGACCTTTTATGCCCTGGTCAGCAAAAGCAGCCAATACTGCTACACCTTCTTCTAGTGATTTATTTGCAGTTTTTAATGCTGCCCCGGCTTTAGTTGTTAACGCTTCGGAAAACTGTTCTACACTTGCATTTGCTAGTGTGTTGGCCTTAACTAATACATCTGATACTTTAACTAGATTATTCATATTCTGCGAAGCATCTTCGACGCTCAAACCTAATGCGCTCTGGGCATCTGTAAGCAGGTCAGTAGCTTTAGCCATATCAAACTGCCCTGCTGTAGCAAATTGGGCCACTTCCGGTAATGCTGCAATTGATTGTTCTGCATCTAAACCAGCACTAGCAAGATAGAAATAGGATTCTGCTGCCTCTTTTGCACTTTTATCAACTGTTAAAGCTACTTGTCTAGCTGTATTTTCCATTCTTTTCCGCATCTTATCGGAAACATTATCCATTATAGCTAGTGATTGATTCATAGAGTCTTCAAAATCCATACCAAACTTAGATACAGTAGTAGCTAATGTAGCTATAGGAACAGTTAAGTATTTTGTCATCTTTTTGCCAACTTGCTCTGCTTTTTTGCTGAATTTATCTAACCTAGACTCGGTTTGCTTCATTTTTTTATCAAAATCTGAATTTTTAGCCCTTATATAATATATAAGGCTTCCTAAAGTCACGCTTGCCATGGTTCACCTTCTTTCTGTGGGCATTAAAAAACCACCATTTCAGGTGGGTTGTTTCTGCTGTATTTTCTTCAACTTGTTAATCTCATTATTTATATGTTCATCTAGCTGTTGTTTAAGCTCTGCTTTTCTCTGTTCTTCTTCTACAGTAAGATTATCCTTATTCTTCAATTTCTCATATTCATAATAAGCCTCGTTTACATCAAAACTACTGCTATCATCTTCTATATCAGATAACTTTTTGATGTTATTGATTAGCTCTTTTGTGTATACTTCATATAACGATTTTCCATCCTTTGTTTCCCCGCCCATTCCTGCTGCAACTGCCCGCATACTCCACAGATAACCTTCATATCGTTTAATTTCCTGTAGCTGTTGTTGTTGGGCGTGTTGTTTAAAAATAATTTCTATTTCATCGGGATATATTTGTTCTAATACTTCCCTCTTACTCATACCTTTTATATCAATCAATTTTAATATTATTTCTCTGAAAAATTCCTCCCCATCCATTCCTGTATCTGTTTGGGAAGTTTTATCAAGTTTTTTACTTCTTGACCTACCTTTATAAGTCCGTTAACTTCAATAATAGCCTTTATAATTTCAAAAGTTTCCTCCATGTCTAGATTATTACATATAAACTCTTCATCTAATCCTGTCCCTATTGATATAAATTCTATTATTTCATCTATGGCAAATTTGTATATTCCAGATATAAACTTGGGGAATATATCTATTAGTTTTTTTACTGTCAAATTCTCAAAAAACTTATCTGTATCTTCTACCCCTTGTTCTTGTAGAAACTCCTTAAATAAATCAAAAAACTTTTCAAGCAACAATGATAATTCATGCCACTTGCCTAATGGGGCTTTTTTAATTAACACCTTGCGTGTTTCTTCTTTTATTCCACCCTTAACATTGGATATATCAACATTGTCCAAATCTTTAATAAAGGTTACTTTGACTATTTTTGATTTAGTTAAATCCTTATTTTCATTCTTGCTAATGTTTAAAAATGCCATTTAATCGACCTCCAAATTGTATTTTTTTAACAAAACATGTTATAATAAATCTGTAAAAAGGAGTGATTCGTTATGAAAAAAATCTTGTTAATTTTATTAGCTCTTGTTGTATTCTCTATATCTGCTAACGCTGGTCAAGTCACAATAAAAAATTCTAACGGGGATAACATTTATATATTTGACAAACTTGTTTTTAAAGAATTTTGGGGTAGCAGTACCAAAATTATGGGCGAAATCACAAATAACACAGAAAACAATTATAAATCTATTTATTTTCAAATAACTGTCTATGATGATAAAGACAACATAATAGATATGACACATATTTGCATCCAAAATCTTAATAGCGGAATGACCAAATCATTTTTGGGTTACATCAATGACACCCCACCTTCCCAGTATTCTAAATACAAAATAGAATATTATGATTCATTCTAAAAACAGGACAAGCCCCTTTGTGGGGCTGTTTCTCTATCCTGCTAACATGACTTTTTCCTTTATTACTCTTTCAGGCTGTTTTAACTTTTCGTTTAGTAATATTAAGGTGCGGCCTTTTAATTTAATAGTTATAACATCCTTTTCCATTTCAACAGTTTTAATATGTATAAATTCGCCTACTTTAGGTTTGATTCCCATTATATTACCCCTCCCTTTTTGTTTAACAACAAATCCCCGAATATTCTTCTTCAATTGCATTAATCACATCTTCTTGCTCCAAAATATCTTTTGTCCACCGTAAACTAAGCCTTGTACCATGGCCTTCCTGTGAAATTAAATCAGAAAATGGTTCGCCTTTGTCTGTAGCTTCCCAGTGTTCACTGCCCCTATATTGATAATTTAAATCTCTCAATATCCTGTTAAATTTGATGGCCGACAACCCGTATTGGTCTCCTAGTTCTGTTGGAGTGCGTAAAGATTCTTCAATTACATTTCCTTCAAGCAAAGGTGCATAATTTATATCTGGAATATATTTTTTCATTTCTTGAACTGCATAAGTCTTTGCCGACTGTTCTGACATTCCGAAAGTTTGTCCCAATGTAATAAAACATGGTGCTATTTTTGAAGCCACTTCAACTCGGGTGACTATTGCACCTTCTTTAATATAGCCGCCAGTTTTTCTGATCGAAGGCAACACCTCATCAAATATCCATGACTCAAACTTTTCTGCGCCTGGCAATTCGGAACCGCCGGTTAGCCTATAAATGTCTCCTTCTGGTATTACATTAACTTTTATTTTTTTCTTGGGATTCTGCGGATGAGGTATGTGGTGTTTTGCCACCCACCTACAATGTTGTTTAATTGCATTGGTTGTATCCTTATAGTCTAAAGCTCTTGCAATATCGATAGCAACAAAATAAATTTTACCATCAATTTCTATTGTTCTAACCTGCCCAAATAAATCATTTTTAAAAATTTGCAAATCGTTCACCTAACCACTCCTTTTTTAATTTAGGTCTAAAGTCCTAAAGGATTTTTGAAAACTATGCCCAATTATATAAAAGTGTTGTTTAAGGAAACTAATGAGGCAGAAAAACATATTCATATTCAGTTTCAAACAATTTTAAAATCTTGTTGATTTCTGTTTCTGTAAAATCTCTATTCCCGTTGACTTTGTTATTGAAACTGTTTAAACTAATACCTAAGTGATTGGCCATATCTCGTTGTTTTTTATTTTTTTCAACCATTAAAGCTTTCATTTTAGTGTGATCTATTATTTTATTCATTTTCTCACCTCCGGTGTTGTGTTTGTTAACTTTAATTATATTATATATCCTAAAACAACACTTGTCAAATGTTTTTTGAGATATTTTTTTAAAAAATATACGTTTACAACACAAACATAGAAAAAAGTTTTGTTTTCGTATATAATAATTTCATAAGGAGATAAGAAAGGTTGATTAATATGTTCGGCGAACGGCTCAAAGAATTAAGATTAGAAAAAGGCCTCACCCAAGACGAATTAGCTAAAAATTTCAATTCTAGTAAAGTAACTTTTTCTCATTATGAGAACAATTACAGAAAACCACCTATGGAATTGGTGTCAAAACTGGCTGATTTTTTTAATTGTTCAATTGATTATCTTATGTGCAAGACAGATAAACGCCATGGGCTAGATAAAGAAACATTGCCGCCAGTCATCCAGGAATTAATCAAAGAGTTTCAAATACAAGACATTGAAGCATTATCCTATGCAAAAAATAAGGGACTTTCAGCAAAAGATATTAAGGCTATTGCAGATACTTTTGAATATCTTAGACCAATCTTAACTAAAAAAGATAAATAATTTGACTAAAAATTAAACTCACTGAGCTCAATTTTGAGCCGAGTGATAAGCCCCAATTAAGGGGCTGTTTTTATGTCAATGTACCCGTATAATAGAATGTTGACACTCCACTATCAACATAATCTGCCTTAGTAGCAAACGCCTTAATTTCCATAGCTGAATCAACTGTAATAGCACCAGAATATAAGGTGCTGCCAGTTGTAGGCTCTGTGCCATCAGTAGTGTAATATATATCCGCATTTGTAGTAGCTGTAGATAGCTCAACACTCTGTGCCGTATCATATGTCCCTGAATCAACGCTAGCAGTTACCATACTTACTACAGTATTATCGCCAATAGTAAAGTAATTGCCTGCTGAATCCTTTTGTGCTTTGAATCTAGCGTTATTAATCCGCTGGCCTTCCCGGCTATGGGTCATTTCCATAGTATCAGGCATAGGGTAAGCTGATGGTAATAATATATCGGCTGATAAGTCGTCATCGTCCTTAGCTAGCGGGTGAATAACTAGCACATCTGCGTAATTATTCATCACTTGCCCTATTGCTGAACCTATTTCCAGTTTGGCCTCTCCATTAGGCCCAGTGGTTAGATTAGCCCATGGTACAGTGTTCGCGATAGAAGCGGGGTCTGTGTAGATTAGTGGTACAGATAATTCCCCTGTGTGATTCAACACAATATCCATTATGTCCCCGTCTTCTTCTGTTGACTGTGTCTGATATTCAGTCGTAAATGTGAATGTGGTATCGCCCTGTGTCCTACCTAATTCTACGCCACCAAATGTAACTCTACATGGCCCTAGATTTATCTTGCCAACATCTAAATTTTCCATTGTTGCTGCCATATTATCACTTCCTTAATTAATTTTTGACATTAAAAAAACACCCATATTCAGGTGTACTTAATGGTATTTGTTATATATTTTTTCACTTACGGAAATGTCTAAATTAAACTTATCATTTATCTCTATCAATTTAACTGTGTCATCAAGAACATCTTGTCTTTTGACAAGCATTTCAGGGGACATGTCATCTTTTTTAACCATCTTAGAATATCCATACATATTTGATATTGCTTTGTTTGCTATAGTATTAGCCTTAATATAACTGATTTTCTTTGGCCGATTTAGGCCTCTTTTGAGTTTATCCATTGCTTCCTTCTGATGTTCTTTATCAAACATTAGAAATATCTCGAAACCTTTAAGGCCGGTTGCCTGTCTAAGTTCTTTAATTATCCCTTTTATCCACCTTTTGAACTCTTTAGCTTCCGGTTTCTTACTACTCCAAGCTGCTTCATATATCCCTGTTTCCGATATAATAGTCATATCTTGTTTGCCACCAGGGGTACTCACCTTATGCGTACCCTTCTCTTCTTCATCTAACATTCTAGTCATATCAGAAGCCATTCTATAATCCAATACTCCCGCTACATCTTTGGCAACCGCCCACCATTCTCCGCTGTTCCAGACAAACCTTATTTTATGACCATTCCAATTTTCTGTTTTGATATTTAGCATTAAAAACCAACTCCTTATAATGTTTTTAAAACAAATGTGCACCCGGAACATACCCGGACATGCATTACACATTATAAAGAGAGGTAGCGGAGCTGTCATCACGACAGGACATACCTCGTAGGTGGGTAACGAAACGTTATATACCTCATCCACAGAAAATTAATTGACTGGTTTCAAGTTAAATTTAATTCTTGTATTCATGAAATGCTCATCAGGATCATCGCTATCCCATAACGGGCCCATTGTTTCCTGTACGACTAAGTTATAATTGTTATATCCTTCTATAGTAAGTGGCTTATCATCAAACAAGTATTCTATCCTTGCCGCAACTGGTGTTAACAATTCTATATTAGCATTGCCACTATTATGATTATCAGCAAATACATTAATAATCAATGTCCCGTTAATAGTCTTATAATCTTCATCTTGTGGGGCTGATGGGGCATTAATAGTAATACAAGGATTAGCCATACTGTCTGGCCTTCTAGCCCCTTTTATAGCTTTGATTGTAGTTAACAGCTGACCTAGGTCTTGTTCTCCTGTATCTGTATCGCCCGCTATTCTAAGCCGGGTGGCTTCAAGTAACAAATTTATATCCATTTAATCACCATACTTCTCTAGATATTTTTGCTTTGCTACTGCATCAATATCTATTTTATCTACAGATAAATAATCACCTAAATATTTATCAATCAAAGGTTCAAATGTATCTATTGTTCCCTGCAAAACTCGATAACCAGATTTAATTTCCACCCAGATGGCATACTCCATCCCTGCTGATATAGCTCCTTCGTAATCATTACCTTTGATTTTCAGTACAGGCTTTTCTAGTTTATTAATTTTTGACTGCAACAGAGAAGGATTAGTATCTTTATCATATTCCTGCATATCATCCATATTAACTGATATGCTATTTCTTAAGTTGCCAGTTCTATCTTTATAATTTCCACCAGCTTGACTTTTAGCATGATTAACCATTTCTCTTAGCACATATTCCAATGCATCTTTAACCGCTCTTTCTTCATTTTTAATAAAGTTGTTCAGTTTCTGCATAGATTCCTCGACGCCCTGTAATTCTGTGCTAACTTTCATTACTTTTCACCTTCAAATCACTTTGATAGCTGTTAGGCCAATCTCCCGGGAATACTACAGTATATTTGTCATTAATGTTATCTCCCTGCTTAATTTCAGTATATCCATCTTCAAAAGTAAGATTATCTTTCATGATATAAGCTGTATACTCGCTTTCGTACTTTGTACCCGTCTCGCCAGCTCGTTCACTTCCCGATTTTGGCTGTATACTCACATCAGTAGCTGTAGCTATAGTTTTAGGACTACCATCTTGCCAATTACCGTCTCCGTCATATCCCGGCTCTGTATAACCTCTATATATTGTTATATCCATGTTACCACGCCAATTTTCTATAAGGGGCTATCATCATCTTAATTTTAGGTGGTAGGCTTTCATGATATGATGCTGCTATACCGCCTTCAGTTTGACTTTTCAAATTGGGATTAACACTATCCATTTCCATTAATTTGTCCACAGCTAAATTAACCGGGGCAGGTATAACTTCTATATCATCCACTATAAAATTATTGTTGCAATACCCCTTAATTAACTCTAAATATGCTGCTCTAATTTCTTCATCTGTCATATAATCACCACCTCATAATTTAGGGGCTACCCGTTAAGATAGCCCCTAAGTGGTTTATTCACTTAAAGCATTAATACGTGATTCTACACGTTTCAATAGGCTCTCACGATTTTCGGCTTTTGCTTCTGCCTCAGCCCACTCCTTTAGCATGTCAGTTTCTTTACATTCAGATACTAATTTAATAGCATCTTTAACACTTAATTCTGTAATAGATTTTTCTGTGTTATTTTCTTCTTCTTTTTCAATTACTTCATAATTATCATCTTTCTTAAGACGCTTGATGAGGTCTTTGCTTGCTATTTCCCATACATTTCCTGTTTCTTTGTTTTTAAACCACATTAATCATCACTTCCTTTTAAGATTTATCAGCTGTCATTACTGCTATAGCACTAGGATGAGTAACTTTAGCACCATATACATGCAACCCTTTGATAGCATCACCAAAACGTGACTCTGGCCTATACGCCTCTGTTTCAACTATTTGCTCCGCATATGTGATGGCTCCACTATATCCGGCTAGTATTTTATATTTAGTACCAGTAGTATTGGGTACATTATTAGATTTGAACACTAATAATCCGGCCACTTCGCCAACGAAACCATTACTAGGCCTCTGGCCATTAAATGTACCTATCCTCAGTACACTGTCGCCTGCTTCGGTAGCGTGTACAAATCTATCATCTTTCCTTAGTAACCCGTGGAACCAAGGGGGAACAACCACAAAGCGGCCTACTTCTGGAACACTATTATCATCTAATATTACAGACATATCAACTAATAAATCATAAGCTGTTGATGTGGTAGGTATTTCTGGCGTTGTATCATCCCCGATAGTATTACCAGCGGCCACCTCTGTATATAGCCCCGCAATAAACTGATCGTTCACATCAGAAAGACCATAAGCTGCCCGGCTCATAGCAGTGTCCATTATTTTAGGCTTCTGCTGCGCTTTGTCAACGTCATCAATCTGGAAGTTGAAATACTTCAACTGGTCAATTGTCAACACTTTCTGCTCATCACTAAGGGTTTCTGGGGCTGCTATATCAGTGTTTTTGACGTAATCATTAATTGTTACATCTCCGACCTGATTAATATTAACTGTGTCACCAGCTCCGCTTATTTCACCTTCGTAATCCCTATTAACTAAGTTTGCATATACATGTGTGTTATCTAAGTATGCTAGTAGCCTAGCACTCCATATTGTTGGTATAAATCTATCAATACTCATAAAATATCATCTCCTAATTATTTTCTAATACTTTCTGCACCTCATCCCAATTATCATTAATCTCCTTAGCAGACATTCCTTGAATTCCTTCCATGGTGAAATGCTTACCAGGTACATTATCTTTAGTTGGGTTTGGTTCTTTCCCTTTAATAGTTGTCTTTCCGAACAAATCAGCATAACTCTCTTTTAGCCCTGTCACAACATCATCTAATCCTGTAAGATTACCTTTGTCATCAACACCTATCTGTTCATAGTCAACATTTTTAAGTAACAAATCGGGATATTTAGTATCCTTCAATGCTACCTGCAATGCTGCCTGTTTTTTAGTGCGAATCAATTCCTGTTGTTTCTGCTCTATCTGTTGCTTCGTCTGCTCCTGCAATGTCTTATTTTGTTCTTCATATTCGGCAATTTTAGCTTTTAGCTCTTCGCTGGCCTGTGTATCGTTCTTCAACTGCTCCATTTGCTTTTTGTTCTCTGCGATTAGTTCATCCTTGGCTTTTAGCTGCTCCTGTAATGATTCTAATTCGCTAGTCTTATCATTCAGTCTTGAACGTGGTATGAAACTACCATCATTAACTAATAGCTTAATGTCGCCTTCCTGTGCCTCCAACTTTTCGTTAACCTGTGCAAATAATTCTTCTCCTAACAATTCTTTCAAATCCATTTATCTCATCCTTTCTGTTTTACGATTATTTAGCGTGGGTTGCGTTCCACGATAACAGTCTTACTCTTTTACACCTGTAATACTAAGAAGGTGAAGTTTTAGTACGTATATATAAGTCAACCTCCGTATTCCCTACTAATATCCTGCGTGGCACGCAAGACTTCAAGTTTACAGAGGTTATAATGCAGCTTATTTAGCCATAACTACATCATCAATATTGAAACATCTGCCTAACCACATTTTCCATACCGTGTAATGTCTATTACCTTCGTCATCAGTATACTTAGTACGGTAAGTCAAGGGTAATAGTTGTTTTATATACCAAAGTATTTTAATCACCACCTCCATATAAAAATAACACCGGTTAAGGTGCTGTAATCTCCCATTTTTCTTTATTAAGCAAATCATTATCCTTTAACACTTGATATATCCCGGTTGCCAAAACTTCTGTCTGTTCTTCTGATAAACCTATTTGATATGTAACATCTATACCATGCATAACTTCATGTAATATTGATACTTTTTGTTTTTCTACCGAAGACTTTGTATTAATCTCTATTTCATCTTGTGTGTGATGAATAATACCATACAATTCTTTGTCATTTTCGTCTCTCAGATTATCTGCGAACGACAATTTTACATCATATGGCCCAATTTTAATTATATCTCCGCTTTTCATTTAATCCCCTCCATATTTCTTCTTCAATACATTAATCAACTCATCCCCTTGCAACACTTCATCTGTCCAGTAACACAAACATTGAGGGTGAGGAGTAATAGGAATATTATCCGGCTTGAATACTCCTGCCCCTAATTCATCATGATTGTTACCAGCCAACCAATCGCATATCTCTTGATAACCTTCATATTCATAACTAGGAGGGTATGATGGATGACTTGAACTAAGGTTCCAGCGTATCCCTTTCACTATTTCAGACTTCTGCGCTGATATTTTCTGGCCACGCCTATATGCATTTTGAGTTTCTGACCTGGCCAATCTAAGACTGTTATATTTTATACTGCCTCTACCTGTCTTACTTGGCTTAATAGCAGTTGTCCAGCTAGGGCCTGATACTTGCAGGTATTTTTCTACTTGCTTAGAGAAATCGACCGCTGATAATCCATTGTTAACACTCTGCTGTATCATAGATTTTAGATTGCTATTAGCCAAATCATGTAGTTTCCATATTCTATCTGAAAGAGTATATCCATCAGACCATCTATATGCCCACACCTGGTTTCTTATCTCTTTAGCTAGCCCCCCGCCATATCTTGTGCGTAACAATATGCCGTCGTCAGCTGTTAATGCTCTCTGCAACAACTTCCTTTCCGCTATAGCAACCGTTTCTATTAATCCAGTAATATAATACTCTGCTGCTTTATCCTGCCCATTTATAGCTATCTGGGCAGATTTAGTGATGTTAGTATCTAGCCAGTCTTTGGTTTCTGATTGAAACCACGCCGTAATAGAATCTATTTCTCGTTTAATTTGTCTTATCTTAGCTCTATTGAATGTACCATCTGCTATAGCATAGTCTACAGCTAGCTTGTTAATTTTATCTAACAGTTTCCTGTTAATATCATCGTATTCATTCTCTATCTGCTGCTGTAGTCTTAGAAATTTCTTGCGGTATTCTTTTTGTACATTTAAATAATCCTCTGCTGTAGCCATTTAATCACCTACAACTTATAACGCTTATTTATTAACCTCATTAAATCTTGCGCAAATTCTTTTTCATCTTCTAACGTTTTAGAATCTTCTGCTAAACTAACGAAATTTGATAAAGCTACAAATAACATTGATAATTCATTTTCATCTAAATCTAAATTATACCTTGATGCTCCTATTTGCATTTATACCCCTCCTTATAACTATTGTAGCCATTTAATCACCCGCTATATTTAACATATGTTGTAATGTTTTTAAGTCCTCAATAGCTTTGTTTAGACATTGTTCTGTGGTATATTCTTCTTTGTTTTTTAGCATTCCCTCTAATTCTTTGATACGATTAGCAACATATTCTTTCACCTTTGCCCCTCCTTATATCTCTACGCCTTCATTCTCCTGCTCTAATGCTTCTATCTCTGTATTAATACGATTAGGCATTATATCGGTTTCATTCTGTGCATCTATCAAATTCTCTTCTTTTTGTGGGTCATCTACATAAGGGTGTTTAGTTCTTAATGTCTTATCAGAAACTATATCCCTGCTCTTGTTAATAGACTCGATTATATCTGCTTCATTAATTATCATAGACTTATTGAATTTCACGTCTATAGCATCAGTATTAATATTAGCCTCTGCCATCTGGTTCGTCATGATCAGATACTGTTTGATAAACCAGAATAACTCATTTTTGATAGCCTTAACAAATTTTCTCTCTGCTGTATCACATTTGAGGTCTAGCAGCGAGTATAAGAATTTCAAAGCTACCCCGCTAGGACTATTACCAAACTTATCCGTGTCTATATTAACACCCATACCAAACTTGTATATGTCGTCAATAAGCTGTTTGATATGTGATTCTTTTGCTGCTATAGGTATATCTATAGTAACCTTATCTAGTCCCCCGTCTTGGTCAACTAATACAACTTTGTGATATCTTAAATTTCTTTTAGCCTCTGCTGCGCCTGTGCCAGAATAATTCTTGATTAACATTATAGCCTCTTGTATATCTTCTAAGTTGTTTGATAAATCACTTCTAACCTTGTTATAATCATCTACTAACTGTTTATAGTCGTTAAGGTCTGGCAACATTTCCTCATTGTTCTTGAACGGAATAAAAGGCACTCTGCCCCATCCATTAGGTAATCTTTCTTCCTCTGTATCACCAAATTCCTTGACCACATAGAAATGACCTTTTGTATGGACAGCCACATTATCCCCAGCGTAATCCTCGATAGTTTCGGCCATAAATATACCGTCATCATCAGTAATATAATAGGTTACATCTTCCGGCGTCCAGTATTCGGCTCTTATCCGTTCATCTCCGTTGATGTACACAGTGTAATATCTGATTAATGCTTGGAGATTCTGCTGCTTGCTAGTCTCCCATATACCTATTATCTGACGGGCATCTACTACCATATAGCGAAATTGGCCTTCTTCATCTATGTACACGTGTAACCATTCCACACCCTTGTTAGCAGCGCCCTTGACTAATTCATTGGCTGTATCATCCCAATCTTCACCTAACAGTTCATTGATATGGTCTAGCAACTCCCCATTAGGAGAAACTGGTTCCCCTTCCTCATCTCCTGTTACTTCGCTATCAGAAAATGCCATAGGCTTACCTACCATGTAGCCCATCTTTTGCCTGACTAATAGCTTATGCCAGTTATGAGGAAGTTTGTTATTTGCAGCAGTATCATCTATTTTTTCTATACCGTTTTCATCATAGTAATATATTTTTCTATCAAGTATATCTGGCCTGTTTTCAAAGTACTCTACACCTTCCTCCATCATGCGTTTTTCTATACTTCTGCTATGCTCATCTATCAATTCCTCGACAATATCCTCTGTAGTGGCTGTTCTATTCTCTTTGATTTTTTTGTTTGCTATTTGTGTAGTGGTTACATTCATGATTTTCACCTCATTTTACAGCATTAAAAAAACACCCGTTAAGGTGCCGTTAGTCTCCGCTTAGCTCTTTCATTTTTTCATATATTTTCTTTATTTCTTCGAAAGTAAATTCCCCGTCTAAATAAACATTGCCGTTCACAAAGAAATCTATCCATCCATCTGACTTTATTTCTTTCTTATCCGCCGCAATGTCCCCCTCCTTAAAACTTCGCAAAATTACCATTTAACGAATATTTTATAATATTTTTATGCAAAACCTTAGCAAATCCCGTATATTTTGCTATATTTATGTATATTTAATTAATTTAGTTGTATATTTATTATGAAGTTAATGTATATTATTCATCACATTCCGATAGTTTAGGTATTTTTGGGTGATAATCTCGATGAAATAGTATCCGATTATATTTTAAGCATTTATGATTTACTTTTTTATCATGTTGTTCCTTTTCTTTAACATTTAAATATTTACATTCTCCACAAAAATCCATCTATACCCCTCCTTATGCAAATATCCATGAATTTCTATCAGCATGTTTAAAATACATAGCAATATTGTCTATACAATCATCATGTTCATTTTCTTTTGGGTCTTTGTTGTAATCTAATACCTCGATTATAAAATCGTTATATTCATCCTCGGCATCATCTCTAACGTAAAAATCAACCTTCATTCTGCCAGACTGACTTAATATCTTTTCATGCTTATTCTCTGTTGACCTAAACTTTCTAACGTGTATAGTTCCTTTGGTTTTCTTCTTTAATTCACTCTCAAAATATAATCCTTCATGATTTTCCTCTACATATACCATTTGAGGCTCATATTTGTTAATTATACTGGCCATTATAGGGATAACTATATCAGCATCTCTGTCGTCCTTGTACGCCTCTACTAGATAATGTCTGTTATCTCCATACTTAGCATATATACCTAATGTAGCGCTATCCGAACCACTGCTAGCTGTATCTACTAACGCTGTTAGCTTATCAGACTGGCTTAAGTCTAATTTAGACAAACTGAACCTTTGCAGCTTTTTGATTAATGTCCCCTCTGGTTTAACAAATTTACCATTAGCTAACATTTCGTACATATCTCTATCAGTATATTTTAATTCTTCTATATCAGCTATTTGCATTTTGGTTAGATACGGGTTATCTCTATATGTTGTTACTATTATCATACAAGGGATAATAACTTTATCATCATCTTCCAATTCAACTTCTATATTCTTAACAAATACTTTAGGTCTGCCATCCTCAAACTTTTCTAATACTTCATCTGGTTTTTGCTTAAAGAAATATCTATTGATAAATCCATCTTGATTAATAGGGTTCATAGTTAGATATAATATTCTATCCTCTGGTTCTCCACCTCTCAACTGCATTCTAAGGGCTTTAAATTGTTCATAGGTAATATTCTCTGCTTCTTCATACCATGCGGCAGTTATACCGTTTAAAGACTTAACTCGTTTTTGCTGCTTGTCCGAATGATAACCCTTGAATAATGCTATATTATTATTAATCTTATGTGATATTTTAGCGGGCTGCTTTGTGTCATGAAATATTGAACTTAATCCAAAATCATCTATCCGCTCTATTATATTAGTCTTTACACCTTCATTAATATTCGTTTCTACGTCTTCAACAATTAAACATTTATAGTCTTTGCAGTTATTAAGCCTAGTTGTTAACTCCTGACCCATGAAATGAGTTTTACCGCTATTACGACCACCAACTAATATATATACCGGATAATCTGTATCTAATACGTAATCGTAATATATAGGTAATATTTCAATGTTTTTAGTTGCCATCACTATCCCCTCTTACAAGGTTAATGGTTGGTAGTTCAGTTACTTCATGCTCTATTCTATCGGTAAATATAGCGTATCTTTTGCCTAGCAATTTAGCAGCTTCTAGTCTATCTCTGCGGCTGTCCTCTTGGCTTCTCATTGTAGTAGTAAGGAATTCTAATACCTCGTCTTGACTAGCTATGCGTTTATTTTCTTTACTATCTAATTGTTTTTGGATATAGTTTGCAATTTTAGGTTTTTTCAAGTTTTCATGTCCTATTGCTCCTGCTGTATTTTCACTATATCCTGCTTTTATGGCAGCTTCTGTAGCGTTTAATGATATAATATATTCATCTGCAAATGCTTTCTGTTTTTCAGTTAAGCCTGCCATATTATCACTTCCTTATCTCTCGCTAAACTTTGATATAAATATTGCTATTGACACCCAACTTAATAATGTGCCTATTATAGTTATTATAACCAATCTTTCTTTAGGCACATCTTCTTCACTAAGCAAATCATCTAATTCGTTTTCGCTAATCGCTAATAATACTATACCTACTGTACCCGCTAATGATATTACACAACCTAATATATAAATAGCAAAGTATATCACAGTTACCCCTCCTTATATAACTCAGCACTACATTTTTACAGTATTCCTCATGTAATCTGTGTACTGTATCGCCGTCTATATCATATTTTCCTCTATATACCATTTAACACATACTATAAAACCAACCATAATCATTATAGGGCCTGCTATACCCATTACGAATGATAAACACAGTGTTTCAATAGTTATCTGCCAATATCCATAAAGTGTTTTGTCTCCACAAGCAAAAGTGAATAAAGAACTTATTAATCCTATTACATACCAAACTAATAAAAAAATCATTACTTACCCCTCCTTAAAATAATTTGTTCTCCGCATAAATAAATATCGTACCCAAACCACCTACAATTGATAACATCACGATTCCGTAATTTATGTCTTTCAATACATATATAAAAGTTTCTTTTCTGCTTTTAAAACCATCTCGTTTTTCATTAAAATATTTTATAACTTGATTTATTACAGCTAATAACACAATAAACATTCCGATTACATGATATAATAATATGCCTAACACTAATTCCATTATTTCCCCTCCTTAATCATAGTCTAAACAATAACCTCGATTTTCTTTTTTCCACTATATAATCTTAATATAACACTTCTTAATTCGGCAAGATTACACGATCACCTTATATGGTTCCCATTTTCTAGCATCAATTCTGACTAATTTAATACCATTCCTTTTACAATAATTATTTTTAATTTTATCTTTCATCCTTATATCTTTAAACTTTTCTTTACCACCAAATTGTAACACCGGCTCGAAATGTTGCCTTCCATCTATTTCTAACAAAGATACTAATTTTTCATTGTTGAATATAGCAAAATCGAATGGTAATTTTTCTTTATACCTGCAATCATCAAATGTATATTGTTCTATAAAATCAACATTAGCCTTTTCTAACAACTTTTTCATTTTTATTTCATAACTAGATAATCTTTTAGCGCAATATCTGCATTGATGTTGGCCTTTCATGAAACCGGATACTGTCATTTGAAATATGCTTCCACATTTTTTATGCCTAAATTCAACTTTAGAACTATAATTTTCATATTCTCCAATTACTTCATATTCAGGAAACTTTTCTTTTACTTCGTTTTCAAATTCTTGCTGAGTTTTTCTTAATTTATTGTGTACTTTTATAACCGAGCATTCGGGGCAGCGAGTTCCGTCTAAAAACTTACTTGGCCGCACCTTCCATATATGACCACATTTTATATGTTTGCATTTGATTGGGGCATGACCACCTTTATATGTTTCTAAAAATTTATACTCTTGAATATCGTCTAATTTATCAAGTTGTTTTAAAAACCATTCATTGCTTTCCGGTTCTCTCCCATAGCCCGTTCTAGTGGGTATATTGTACTTGTTAAGCCAATTGCCAATTGTTTTTCGTGATACATTGAATTTTTTTGCAATTTCTTTCTGTAACATCCCTTTTTCTAAATATAATTGCTTTAATATTTTTTTATTGGCGAAAGGTCTATCCTCGTGCAATTGATCCCCTCCGCGTTTTCTAGTTGGTATATCTAATTTTTTTAACCAATAATGGATTGTCCCAGATGAAACACCAAACATTTCTCCAATATCACTCATGAACATTTCTTTATTAACATAAAGTTCTTTTAATGTATCTTTGTTTTTGTAATCCATTTGTCCACCTCTGCTAGTAGATTTCTGCATAATAAAAACAGGCCTCCAGTGCAGATACTGGCTTTCAGGAGCTACCCTAGCCTGTTTAAATTTACTGTATTATTTCAATTCTCTTTTCACTACTATAAAATCTTAATTTTAATGTACCTAAATTTGACGGGTGATAATTTTTGCTTTCTGCATATCCACCCCATTTAAGATACGCCCCTGTATTAATAAACACTTGTTCTTTTTTGACAATTTTGTTATTTCGTATATCTGGTATGAATATATTTTTCTTAAATGCAATTTTTTCGTGAGTGTGTGAAACAATGTAGCAATCTGCAATAACAATATTTCTAAGTCTATATAATTTGTTCAATTTCCCGCCAGGCAATTGAGCCGAACTGCTCCCATGAGTATGATAGATAGTATAAACTTGTGGTTTTTGGTTAGTTTTTCTTTCCCCAAATCTAACTTTCAACAATATCCCCTCTGCATTATAAGCACAGCCTAAACTAAAAGATAATTCCTCCGATATATCTATTCCGTCACTTTTATATATTCTATATTCATGATTGCCTCTTACACTAGTTAATATTTTATCTTTGATAGGCATAAATAGCTTTCTAGCATATTTCAACTCATCATGAGGATTCATCTTGCTGCTATAGCTATCAGATACACTATGTATAGTTGCGCAGTTGAGAATATCACCGTTCAGCAATGTATACCTATTTGGTTTTTCTTTTATCCATTCTATGTCTTGCATTAGTAATTCTTCATTACACTGTAAATCACCTAAATGTGTATCTGATATAGGTTTAATTTCTATGTAGTTGTGCTTGTCTATATTTTTATCAAGATGTACCTCATGAAATATCATATTGTTTGCCCCCTAAACTCTATTCAAATAACACTGTTTGCCTGGTACAGTGCGAAACCTTTATATATTCAAAACTTTAAGTAATGAACTATTAAGGCGGCGCTATATTTATAGACCCCAACCGCCACTGGTCTATTTATTTAAAAAAGGAGGATTTAATGAAGGCAATTCTAAGATTTTCACCTTATCATTACCATATTGTTTATCTCTCCGTCATTAACTTAATATATTCAGCATTATCATCCTTAAAGTCTTCTATGCATAATTCTAACAACTCAATTAAGTTTGTCCATTTTGCCCCGCAATTACTGCATTCCGCTATATCTGATATATGTAGTGCCTTTTCATTACAATATGGGCATATAACTGTTTTACTATATTCAATATTTTGTGCTTGACATATTGCTGTGATTAATCCCATAATTATCATCTCTAGTGTTATGACGTTGTTTGCAGATATAGCCCTATATTGTGGAGGGGCAAGCTAGGGCTATATCCGCTTTTCTTTCATCATAATAATTATACACCTTATATTAGTTATATGTGTCTTTTATTTGTCTACTATTTGTCTACTGTGTTGGCAATATTTTTAATAAGCTATAAATTTTATTGTATGCTTTTAGTTTTATTTTGATATAATATGCTCTTTCATATGGAAAATCTTCACATGTATAAATTTCTGCGTCTGGCACTTTCCCTGGTTGAAATCGCTTATAAAAGTCATCATTAATTAGATTAAACTTCCTGTCGATTATAAATTTCTCCGGAACTGTTAATTTGTCTAATATACTATTCACTAAATCAACATAAGCCTGTTTTTCTTTATATTCTTCCCTATCTTCTTCTCGTTTTAATACTTGGTTTTCCGTAGTAGAGTGAAAATTGTTAGTTATGCTTTTAGGAGAATGGCTATATCTTATTCCCATATCCATTGCACATTTTTCTTCAAATATATCCAACCAATCTTTATAATCTTTATATTTAACTAACATATCTTTAATAAATTGTTTGTCTATTGTTATCACTCCTTGCCTAATGACATTTTTAATTTCTGATACTCTGAATCTGTATATATAGCCCCGTTACATTCCCCTTCTTCGTTTAATATTGGGGCTTTCATATCATTAAAAGCCATACACTCATTACCTCTACGTTGTTTACACTCTTTGCATTTGCTTATGTTATGCATTATATCATCTCCCTATCTAAATTAATTTTACTGCCCGTTGTGCCAAATTGACCTTGATACTTACCTCTGTATGGTTGTTCACATTCGTTATCCATCTTGGCAACTACTAACTGGCATATTCTAATACCCGATTCTAGCAATATCGATACTGGTGAAGCATTATATAATTCAAGTGTTATTTGCCCTTTGAAACCCGCATCTATCCATCCTGCATTTTGAATAAACAGCCCCAGTCTGCCTATTGAACTTCTACCCTCTACAAAAGCAGAACAATTAGCCGGTATGTTTATGTATTCTTCTGTTGTTGCTAATACAAATTGTTGAGGATTAAGTTTGTATGTCGGGGTACTTGTCCATTTATAATTTATTTTTTTAGCCAAATCTATTACTTTTTGGCTGTTGTCTAAATACTGATATTCATTATCTAATGTCAAATCTATACTACCTGGTTGTACATTTTGCTCTTTATATGGAGTTATTAACTTCTGTTCCCGGCATAGTTTTTTTAGTGTCTTATCACATAGTATCATTAATTTTCCTCCCGACTTTTTCCAACTATCCATTTATTATAAGGCAATGTTTCTATCCAATCGCAAAATACCTGCCACTCTTCTAATCGGTGATGTCTTCTTTGACGGTATATTGATTTAAGTTGTAGATAATTAGTAGTTATTCTTGCTGTTAACATTAATCCCATAGGGCAACTAGCAATTAATTCTTCAAATGTTATAGCATCTCTTTTGTAATGTTCAATATGGTTTTTAAATTCTTTTTTAATTATTGGTGACACCTTATCACTACATTGTTTATCTATATCCATTTTTAATATCCTGTGCATTTTACTCTGGCTACTAACTATATCTGCAAAATGGTATCTCTGGAATTGTAAATACCAATATTGTGGGGCCGTTATATCCGCTTGTACATTTACGCCTTTAAGAAAACAATCTTCTCCTATACCAGCATCGCAACCAGCTAATCTATTCGCCCTATCAAAATCTTTATCAGTTAACACTCTGTCTATTTTTATACTCATTGGATATCCGCTGGCCTTAATAGCCCCTGGTATCCCATTTACTTCCACGTTATTTATTTTCATTGAATATTACCTCCCTTAATTTATCGGCCAAATAATCAGCAAATTTACTCAAATATTCTTTATTGTGCGACTCAAATATATAGTCGTTTTTAAACATATCCATTTCCTTCTCGCTTTCGTGATTTTTCTGTTCTACGGTCATTCTGTTATCGTATGTATTCCCTTTGCTGTCACGTCTGACCACTCTAACATTAATCTGCTTATATCCGCGCTCTTTGAAATATGTCGCTTCGTTGATGAATCTGCAATCATCTATTATAATAAAATCTTCACTACATTTTTTTATTTTCTGCTCTGCCGTGCCTACCCATAAATCTTTATCTTGGCATTTTCTTCCCCATTGTGTACCTATAAACTGTAACAACACTCTACCGTTATTATCCTTCTTGCCATCCCATCCATAATGTTTAGCTACCGCTTTAACTCCATCTGCAAAAGCTATCATTTTAGCCGTATAGCCTAGATCTAGTAATCTCTGATGTAAGTAATTAGCAAATGTAGTTTTACCGTGTTGGGCTTTACCTGATATTGTGATTATGATTGGTTTCATATTTTCACCGCTCTATCATCCCAATATTCATGTGCAAATATTTTTCTGTTATCCCTTTTCCATTCGTCCAATATCCATGGCGCATTAGCATTAATTCTATCGTATGGTAAGTAATATTTATCTAACCACTTCTGCATTTCATCCAATTGTTTTCCCGCTCTGCAAGTCCATATGATAATATAAGCATCATTTTCTTTGATTTCTTGTTCTAATCTTCTCATAACATCAATTTTGATTTCCCCTATTCTGGGCCATTCATCTTTAACTATAGTCCCGTCAAAATCAACTGCTATTATTTTTCTATTTTTCATTTAATCTACCTCCTTGATATTAATTTCTATTCTCGGATTGTTTTTATCAACCTTAAATTTTTCTTCCCAGCTGTCAATCTCTTTCCATCCATCATTGGGGATAACCTCGGCAGCAACTAAACCATCAAGTATAAATTTTTTAGCTGCCGCTATATTATCCGGGTCTTTCCTTCTATTTTTACAATAATATGTTATATCTAGATACACCCGTTCCATATTTGGTAATCTGTTGGCTATCATTTGCACTAATTGAGTATTTTCTTTTTTCATACTTGCATAAGCCATATGGTGAGATTTAGCTTTTTTAATTATCTCGTTTAAAGAAGGAAATTCACCCGGTATTATTATTTTCATGTAATACCCCCTAACATCAATTTAAGTACACATATTCTTTTTCATGGTATAGCTGCCATATCTTCTCAAAGTGTCGTTCAACATCTCCGTTTATTGGCTTGTCCGTATCGTAAAACTTGTTTCCCATCTTGATATATATTTCATCTTCTGATAATCCTTTTCTTTCATAATACATCTGCAAGCCACGTTTCAAGTCTAAATCTAAAGCATGTCCATTCTTGCCATGCACTCCTTCATTTCCCTTATGCTTATGCCATCCCAGATTGATTACTGCCTCCGGGTCATGGTTGTTATGTCTTCTAAATACTATATGGTGCTGTTCACATCTGTAGTTGCTTCCCGTTAGTTCACATAATCCTTCTGACCTAAAATATACTTCCATAATTACCTTTTTAGGCATGTAACTCATTGATTATCAATCCATTTCATAGCAATGTGTAATCTCTTATTTAAGCTATCTCCAATACCATAATCCATTTTTAATATTTCTCCTTTCCTGTCTCTAACAAGCCATAAATCAGCTATTTCCGGCAAAGAAACTGTAATACTGTAATCTTTATAATAATATGTTTTTCCTGCTAATATTGGATTCGCCATATTTATTCCCCCTTCGCTATAGCTTTCAATTCATCTTCTAAGAAACCTATATGCATTTTAACTTCATATATTTTCTGCATGGTAGCCTCTTTTTGTCCTGCTGCTATGTCTCTTTCTAACCTTAGTTTAGCCACTTTATCAATTCCTCTAGCTATATTGTCACACATAGTCCAGGCAACACTATCTGTGTCTATCTTCTTACCATTAACATCTCCATGGTAACCTTCTACATGAAGCCTCAATATCTCTGTTGATAATGCTAGTCTATAATCATGTTCGGCTTTAGCTAAGACTTTATTATTTTTTTGTAATGATTCTATTAGCCTTTTAAGTAATTTGCGTTCTTTTTGCAAGTTATAATATGTATCTTGGGATGATGTATCATAAGACATTTAATCGCCTCGTTTCATTCTTCGCATTATTAAACGCAACCTTCTGTTTTCTTCCCTAGTTTCTTTCAACTTTTCTTTATGCTTACATGACCTTAATTTTTCCAACTCTTCTGCTATCACATCTATAAATTTATCCTGTTCTATTCCTAGCTGATTAGCTAGTGATAATATTAGATTCATTGGGTACCTCCTAATCTATTTTGACATCATAAATTATATTGCAGTCTATACTTTCTACTCTTCCTATTTTGGTTATATAATCATTATGAAATGTTGCTATTCTAGGTAAAAAGTCTCTAATTAAACAATCGTCGTATAATATTTTTACGCTTTGCTCCGAAATTTCAATCACTATCCCTTTAATTCCCCTGTATTTAGGAATGGCAATGTCATTTGATATCCGAACATAGTCGCCTAAATACAATTTATCATTCATAAATATACCTCCTTTAAGGGGGTAGCATAAAGTTATCCCCTTGTATTGTTAGTAATAGTTATTATTATCTAAAATGGTACATCGAAATTATCGTCAAATCCATCGTCATTATTGCCCTGATTATTATTTTGCTGACTCTTATTAGATTGTCCATTTTTCTTTTTGGAATATATAACTTTATCGGCGTTGACCTTGGTATAATAATTGTCGTTATATTTGTCTATCCTTAGTTCTCCTTCAATCATTACTAAATCACCTTTCCGGCAGTCATTTCCTACATATTTAGCCAACTCATATTTACCCCTGTTCCAGCACTCAATCCTAATAAAATCTGTTTCGTCTCCATAACTTCTATTAACCGCTAATGTAAATTTTGTTACCCCTTTCCCGCTACTTGTAAATGTCATTTCTGGGTCTTTGCATATTCTTCCTGATAGAAAAACTTTATTAATCATTATTCATCATCTCCCTTATATTCTGCATAGCCATCTTCATTAATTTTTACACCATTTTCTTTTAAAATGTACGCAAAATGTTCAATTCCTTTTTTGGCGCCACCATTAAAATAATCAGTAACACATTCATTATAAATATCAATTACAGTATCATCTGTTATTTTCATTCCTCATCACCCTCCACTTTCTTAATTGCCTCATTCCGCATTTCTTGTAATTCTGCCCATTTGTCGTATAATTCTTTGTTCATCATAGGAAATTCATATTCCCAGCATTCATCTGTTTGTAATAATTCTGTTTCCCATTCTCCCATTGCTTTTGCAAATTCTAATAGTTCTGGCACTGCTGCTATCAGCTGAGCATTGGCTTTTGTCTCCTGTTTGCTTACTTCATAATCGGCTAATTGTCCTAATTCTTTTGTACAATTATTTTTTTTAGCAACAATCGTACAAAAATAATTACCACCATCAGTATAACTTTCTTCAATTCCCCATGGCCCTGGTGTATGCTTGGTTTTCATCTCTCATCATTCTCCTTTCTTAACTCACGTAATATAATTAACTCTGCTATAATGAATAATATAAGTAGTATTTGTATCATGGTTTATTCCTCCCTATCCCATATAGCGTCAAGAGTGATAGAAAACTGTGCCTCGTGTTCTCCTAATTCTTCAACTTTGCCTGTGTCAACATTGATTTCAAAAAGTTGCCCTTTCACATGAATCGGTAATAGGTTATAGTCAAAGTCTATTTCCTCAATTAGCATATATTGAAAATCTTCTAAGAATACTACAAAAGGTTTAATCTCCATTCTTATCCCCCCCCTTCCTACGCTCCCGGTCTAATAGGCATAATTACATACTTGGCCTGTCCTTCTTCAACGTACAACGGGTGCGTTTTATCAATTAACTGCAACTCTAAGACATAGTCATCAATGCACTTTAATAGGTCTTTTATGTATCCAGCATCAACTTTTAGAAGTTTATCTTCTCCATTTATTTCAATTTCTAATTCTTCCTTAGCTTGTTCTCCTTGGTCGTCAGCCGTTATTATCAATCTGTCCCGCTTTGTTTCTAGTGTAATAGCGTTGGTGTTACGTCTAGCAATCAGGCTCACCCGCTTAATCGCATTTTGTAATTCTGCTGTATCTACTTTGATTAATGTATCTCCCCCAGTTGGCATTACCTGTCTCCAATTAGGGAATCTCCCTTCTATTAACCGGGATATTAAGGTTATATCATCAAATATAAACTGTATATGATTATCACTTTTTTTGATTACAACCGTGTCTGTTTCACCACAGAGATTTTTTATTTCATTAGCAGCACTACCGGGTATTATTATTTGCCCTTTTTCAAACAATTTATCTAACTTTATATTGTGTAATCTATATATATTGGTTGATGTTAGATAAGTGTTATTTTTATCTGTTTGTAATTGTACCCCGGTAATTGCTGGTTGTGTGTAATCGTTCGATACAGCTATAACAGTTTTTTCTAGTGCTGGTTTAAGAACATTACTATCAATTTCTACCCCTCTATTATCTATTTCTCCAACACCCCTCGGAAACTCTTCCCCATTTAAGCATTTTATTGAAAATTTACTTTTTCCAGCCTTAATTGTTGCTTGATAGTTGTCGTCTATTGTGATTATTACCTCCGTTTTGGGTAGATTCTTAACTATATCAATTATCTCTTTTGGGAATACTACAGGCTTGTTGTCAGCGACCTCCATTTTTGTACTATATTCTAACTCTAATTCTAAGTTTGTGGCCCTAAATAATGCTATATTATTTTTACAACTAAAATATATCCCTTTTGTTATTTCTAAATTTGACCTGCCTGTCATTGCGCCACTAACTTTATTTAAAGCATTGTAAAACTCTCTTTGATGTGTTGTTATTTTCATTTATTTTCCACTCCCTCAAATAATGATATTTGGTTAGGATTAATAACCTCTTTTTGCTCTTCCTCTTGAATTAATTTTTCTTTGCTTAAAATGCTAGTTTCAAACTCTACACTTGAAAACAAAGCATCTCTAGCCTCATCTACTGCTAAATCTTTAGCTATATCTTCATCAATAGCCTCTACTTCTATTACTACCGCATCACTGCTGGAAGTGTCTAACTCTACCACAATCCTATATTTGTAATAATTATTTAGTTCTTCAATCTTTCTTTGATATTCTTTGATTGCGTTAATCTGTTCTACATTACCAAACTCTAGTTTGTCAAATTTGGGCTTTGTTATTTCTGTCATGGTTGCACCTCCTTAACTAAAATAATGAAATTTGATTCTTTTCTTGATTAGCCCTATTTAAATTATCTATACCCTGTTCAAAGTAGTTTCTTTTTAACTCTATCCCTTTGAATTTCCTTCCCATTTTAACCGCTTGATATCCTTCACTACATACACCTGCAAACGGGCTAAACACTGTTTCTCCTTTGTTACTATATAATGCTATACCTCTCTCTAGAGCTTCAAGTGGTGTAGGTGTCAAGTGTTTCTCGTCGTTATTTCCTTTAGCACTTCTATAAGTGATTACGTTTGACACTTGGATGTCATCCCAAATAGGTTGTGCATATTTAATCCATTCTTTTAAAGGCAATTCGGCTTCATCATGCTTAACGGGCGTTTTGTTTTCACCCGGCTTCCTCATAGTGATTAGATAATCAGGCAATGAAGCCCTTGCACATGTACTGTCTTTTCTTACTTGGCTGTAAAGTAACCCTTTTGCGTGTGTTCTACTCATAGCAACTACCGGATCTTTATGAATTACCGCTTCTGAGTGATATATAAACCCAGCTTTTCTAAATAGTTCTACCAACTCCCCTCTAAAGTTTCTAATACCTATAAATCCATCATGTGATTTTGTTGTAGGTAAGTTCATGCAATGGAAACTTATTAATCTTCCCTCTTTAATTACTCGATATAATTCATCTGCTATATATTTCATGTGCTGCATAAATTCTTCACTGTCTTTTGAATTACTTATATCTCTTTCACTATTAGTGTAAATATATAAATCATCAAAAGGCGGACTGAATATACTGTAATCTATACTGTTATCTTTTATACTTTTCATTTCCTCTACACTATCACCTAATACTAATTCCCAATCTGTACCCGCAGCTTTATCATTTTCGTAATGCATAAACTCTTTTTGAGTTCCCTTTAACCGACTAACTGTTAAGTTTTTCATGTACTTAACCATATTTTCTGCCATATTTTCTGCATCTTTCTCCTTCCTTTTTATATTTTCAACAACATTGCCCTCCGTTTCTGCTGTTATTACATATACATTAACTGGCTTCTGCTGCCCAAACCGCCATGTTCTCCTGACTGCCTGATAATATTGTTCATAACTATCTGATAGCCCAACAAATATAACATTGTTGCAATGCTGCCAATTCATGCCATGCCCACATATTGAAGGTTTAGTAACTAATATTTTTACCTCTCCATCACTAAATTTCATCATAGTTTCTTCTTTTTTCTTATTTGATTGACTACCTGTAACCTCAACTGCTCCGTTTATAGCTTTTGTTAGTAATTTGCTTTCCTTATTTAAGTCACACCATATTAACCAGGTGTCTTCATTTGAATTATTTGCTATATTAGCTGCAGCTTGTACCCTGTCTTCAATACTTTCTCGCCTTGCTCTTTTTCTTTCCATCAAACTTTCAGCTTTAACGTGGAATAAAGTTTCAGTTGGTTTATGCTGCAATTTAACTGTTTCCTGTTTTACATTTAGCGGTGGTAATATAAACTTTTCGTCTTTATAACCCAGATCTGATGGTTTTCTTAACGTCACTGCCCAATTAGTAACCCATTGCCAAAATTTATCTTGCGCATGTCCTTTTAATCTCCATCTATTAGCACTACTGTTATCATTTATAAAGAACATACTCAACATTTCTTTGCCACTCATAACCCCTAAAAAATCTGAATGATTACCCAATTCTACATAATCATTAGGTGCTGGTGTAGCTGTACATGCTAATTTATACGGCTTTTTCTCAAATGATTGTATTATCTGATTACGCGTTTTTGATGTATAAGACTTTAGTATACTGGATTCATCTAGTACAACAGCTATAAATTCATCTGGATTAAATTTGTGTAATTTTTCATAGTTAGTTATGTTGATACCTGGTTTTATATCTTCTTGGCTTTCAGCCGGATTAACATCTATCCCTAGTTTATCCCTCCCTTCTTCTACAGTTTGGAAGTTAACCGCCAGTGGGGCAAGTATTAATATATTTCCATCTGTCTCATTATGAATATGCTTAGCCCATTCTAACTGCATTACTGTCTTCCCAGTTCCGCACCCGCTAAATATTGCTGCCCTACCTTTCTTTAATGCCCATTTCACTATATCTTTTTGGAAATCAAACAATACTGGATTTAACTTATTTCTATCTATATCAATCCCGACTGGTTCAACTTGTATTTGTTTCTGCCTCAAAAAATCCTCGTATTCCACTTTAAAACTCCTTTCTGCCCGTTTTATTTGCCTAGCAATGTATTTGTGCCTTATCTAGTGTAAAAACGGTATATCGGTTTATTAGATGCCTTAAATTCAATTTTAACTTAAGCTATCAAATCTTTTTTGAGTCTAGATAATTTTTTTCTTATCCTCCTCTTTGCGTTGTCTATCTGTTTTCTAGTATAATTTGTATTTTTCATAATGAAATCATAGTTATGTTGATTACTGGATTGTATATCAGCTGATAATATTTCTAGTTTATATATATCTTTTTCCATCTTGGATAGCTTAGACAATATGTAATTAAGCACCTCGGCAATTTCATCTTGATAACATACTGTTTCTTCTAAGTTATAATCACTAGGTATCATAATAATTAATTCATCTTTTTTCCCTTCACTGTCACATATTTCTTTGTTGAGGCTGTCAGCATTTTCATTAAGTTTCCTCTTAATTCTATTTCTTGCTTTGACACATGTCGCAATAGTATTATTGATAATGCTCCGAATAAACGGGGCGATCGCCCTATCATGATTATAACTATCAGCCGCTTTCCAAAATTGAATGTGTATTTCCTGTACAACATCATCTGCATTAGAGCTATAGAATCCTTTTTGCCTAACGCAATGATTCAATAGCCCTTCTATATTTCTGAAAAATTCCTGTAAATAATATTCGTCCCCAGTCATGCAATATTTTTTGTACGGTTCAAAACTATTCATTGCTAATCCTCCTTGCTTTTTCATTCATATATCCTAAGAATTTATTTTCTTTCAAACAATGTTTTAATAATTCTTGTATTTCCTCAAAACTGGCTCCCTGCTCCTGCTTAATTTCATATATGCATTTCTGTAGTTTAGCCCATCCTTTCATAAGTCATTCCTCCTTATAACTACATAGTATTTTCACATCCTGACTATTTTTGTAATATTGCAACCCTGCATTATCTTGACAGAACTTACACATTCTAATAGGCTGAAAATCTATCTTTTTGGGACAAAAAACATATCCTCTTAGTTCTCTCACGTCATCCCTCCTGTTTTAAGTAATATATTTCTCCTTCTTTTTCATACAGCCATCCATCCTGAAAATATAATATTTCTGGATACCAAGTAAACAACACCGAACTTGTTTTGCCTGTTCTATTCTTGGCAACTATTACCTCAACATTATCCTGTACTCTTGATTCATCTCTGCCTTCTTTTTTAGCATCATAATACTCCGGCCTATACACAAAGATGACTTCATCTGCCCTTTCCTCTATTTCCCCGCTATCTCTAAGGTCTGATAATAACGGTCTCGGATTACTTCGGGAAGATACATTCCTGTTAAGCTGGTGCAACAAGATTATTGGTACATGCAATTCTTTTGCCAAATCTCTTATTTGAGTGACAACTTTGCCTATCGCCTTATAATTATCTGTAGACTCCATTTGGATCATGGTTAGATAATCTATGATAATCACTTTTACATCTTCTTGTTTTTTTGCTCTCCTGCTCAACGCTTTAATTTGTGATATATTTAAACCGGCTTCATCTGTGATTAACACTGGCTTGTTGTATATTTTGTTTAATGCTATATTTATGCTTTTTTCCTGTTTTTCGTCAATCTTATGTGTGTAATCTGTAGCAGATACTTTAGATTCTTGAATAAGTATCCTATCAACTAATTCTGTATCAACCATTTCCAGTGATATTAAATACAGGGGTACCCCTTTTTGCATTAATTTGTGTGCAATATTAAGGCCTAAAGCTGTTTTTCCCATTGATGTAGCCCCAGCCAATACAGTCAGGTGACCCGGTTTGAGTCCTCCCATAATTCCATCAAGAGTAGGGTAACCAATTTTTATACTATTAGCCTCTTTCCCTTCTTTCCTCTCTAGCAGCTGGGTAAATGATTTCATAGATACATCTTCAATATTTTTTATCATATCTTTAGTTTCTTGTTGCCCTGTTACCTCAAATATAATATCCTGTGCCTTATGTCTTTTCTGCTCTGTATTTAATTCGTTATTTTTAATAACCTCATTATTGATTATCCTTAGTGCATTATATAAGTCACGGTTAACCTTTAATTTAGCTAATTCTTTAACCATATCGTCTATCTCGAATGGCATAAAATAATCATTGCTTAACAATTTATCTGCGAAGGCTTGTCCAAATTCACCTTTAATAAATTTTAATATTTTAATCTTAGATATTTTCCCGGTTTCAAGATACTGTTTTTTGATTTCTTTGAACAATTTTTTGCTTTTATTGTCATATAAATATTCAGTGGTTACCTTCTCTATTGTTTCATCTAATATATCGGGGTTGGATATTAACGAACTAATAAACCCATATTCTAATTCTATATTTTTCATCAATCCACTCCTCTCCTAGCTGCGGCAGCGGTTTGTTGTCTTAATTTTTCTGCATGACTGTTATTGTTAGTATCCTTGTTATCATATTGGCCTTCTAAAACTTTTACATAATTATCATCATTTTTCATTAACCAGTTAAAGTCAACTTTAAAATCCTTATATTTAGGATTCTTACTTTGTGTACGATTGGTTAAAAAATTACTAGCCTCTGTTTTTGTAAACAATATTTTAAACACATCAACTGGGCTTTGACCTTTCTTACAAAGTTTATCTATTTCATTCCATCTAGTTTTGATTTTGTTCTTACGCTTATTAGATAATACAGTTATTGGTTTCAACGATACACAAATTGAATTGTAAAGCTCTTTAATTTGTCGATAGGGGATACTTTTCTTTTCTTTTTCTTTTTCTTTTTCTTTTTCTTTTTCTTTTTCCCCCCTGACGTACCACCAGACGTGTACGTCCCGTTAACTTCTTTGATATATAAGGATTTAACCTTGTTTTTATCAATATGTTTTGCTACAGAAGAAATAAAGGATTTATCTTTGATTTTAGGTAATTCTTTTTTTAGACAATCTATTACAGGTTTGCCATCGTTCTGCAAATTATATTTAGGCCAATTTAACACAGCTAATTCTCTAGTTTCTGTATTGTAAAGTATTTTTTTGTGTTCTTTTTCAAATCTCTCTATTAATTTGCTGGCGGTATCCCTATTAAATCCTGTTTCAAAAGCCATTTGTTTTATAGAGATTTCATATATACCGCATTGTTTAGTATGAGGGTTGGTTAATAAATATAGATAAAAAAACTTTTCCTCTGGTGTGTAATCCAACATATCTGGGTCATCCCAAAACTCGCAATGCACATATCTATACTTAGCCAAATCGGCACCTCCTAATCATCATTTTCCATAGCTAATATTTCATCTTTATATTCATCCCATTCATCTGGAAAACACTTGGCATAACTAGATAGTTTGTGCTCTTCTTCTTCTATTATGATGTCATTTATTTTTATCCCTATATTTCCCCCTATTAATAATTTGCAATCTGCACCACCTTCATCAAAATAATATTGTCCTACAGCTTCGCAGAATTCTCTTATATTGAAATCCAATATGATTGCCCACACTTCAAATTCTCCAGTTTTGTAGTTCTTTTCTAAATGGCATTCATTTTCTTTTAATGCTTCATAAAGTTCTACATTAACTTCACTCATCATTTTCCTCCTTCATTCCAAACTCTTTAACTTTGGTACCATTAACCAACCAACCTTTATCCTGTAAATCTTGCCGAATAAAGTACTCAATTGAACTTATATCTGTTTCGTTATCGTCAAAGCTGCTTTCTACATCAATTAAAACTTTAGCTTTTATTTTTCTCATAAAATCAGCCCCCCCTAATCTTGTATAACTCCCCCACATCTGATATAATATTTGTACATATGTTTTATTAATATACGTTTGTTTATAGGTCTATTTTACTATTTTAACCAAATAATATATTAATAGGACTTTAGACCTATTTTATTCGACATATAATTTTTATAATATATTATATTGTGGGGGTATATATACCTATTTTTGGAAGAAAAAATTTTTCTACCCCGGTTAAGGGGCAATGTGATTCTATTCGCCGATATTGTGTCAACTTGAAACATATATTTGAAACTTATTTTTGGCAATTACTTCAAACCATTTTAGCAAATTATACACTCCTGTTGATGATATACCATAATAATCTTCATCAGCTTCAGTCCATTCATCTTGTATATATCTTTTCATTTCTTGATATATTTCTTCTACGTAATCTGGAGATACCACATCACCAATAATCATATAACCTAAATCGCAAATGAAATCAAAATAATATTTTGCTCTAAAACTTGAATTGCCTAGACATTCAACTAATACTATACCTTCATATAGCTTATCAGGTGCTCTTAAGTTATCACCATTTTCATCTATCTTGTCAGATATTTCAGCATAAAAATCCATTCCCATTTCGCCACCTCCAATCTGTCACAATACCGCCGAAACAGCTGATTCTATTTTTTGAAGTAAGTTCTCTCCTTCTTCTTGAGTATAATTTTTCAATCCACCCCAATCGCTATAACCTTTTTCTGCAACTGATTTTTTTGCAATATTCTGTGCTGATTCATCCCGCTTGATGTATGACTGTATAGCTGCTAGAGTAGAATTTTCTATCTTATCTATGCTGTTACCTCTGTTAGGTAACGCCCATGATGGAAGTTGCGGGGCTTTCCAGTATATCCATGTGTCCTTATGGTTTTGCTTGTTGTTTTTTGCGGTTACTTTTGCACTATTCCAGCCATCTTGATACCTTTTATTCTTATCCATGCTGCACTCTGCAAAGTTTTCTGTTAGGTTATATAGATACCTACCTATCCCCCAACTAACACAAGCACGCTTGAAAGCGTCTGATAAACCACCCTTTTCTCCTTCAACGTTTGTCTGGGCTGCCCCGTCTGTCTTCCATACCCATTCATCACCTATCTTAATACCTACCGAACAAAGTATTTCACCATTATTACCGAAACTATGTTTTCTCTGCCAGTTACCAGGGCCACACACTTCATCTAACCTATTCATATCAGCCCTAGCGTCTTTGTAAGCTAATACCATAGCCCATGGTTTCCCGCTTGAATTAATGCCGCAACTTTGAACACGCCAGCTTATTTCATCTATAGGTAGAGGTTCTTTTAATTTTTCTAAATCCATTTATCTAACCTCCTTATATTTTTCAACTAATTTATAATGATTTTCAGTAGCTTCAATAGAATTATTGGAAGCAATAGTTTCTATTTCTGTAAAAATTGGTTCGCCTTGTTCGCTTTCATTAAATACCATAGTTTCAAATAATGCATTGTGGGCCACTTCTTCCGGTTGGCCTTCTCTAATCATATGGCCTACACTAGAAATTCTGTATCTTTGACCACCCAAACTTAATACGTGGTGATGTAACCTAAATAGACAATCGGGCGAACATATATAATGACCTGCATATCCATCAGCTTTAGATGTCCCTTTCTTTTGTGGTAAAATGATACTTAATTGTCCTTTTGTTAACCCCATCTATTTCGCAGCCTCCTTTTCTTCTTGATATAATTGTTCTTGTATCATTTTTTCATCACCCAAACATAAAGGCTTGTAGTCACACCATTTACAATGCATGCCAAATTTCTTATCGAACCTATCATGCATTATGTCGTTATAATATTCTCCCGCTTTCTGCAAATAGGCTTGAACTTCTTCCTCGGTTCTGGTATCAAAGAACCATTGAATCTTAGGTGTTTTAGTCTTAACCAACACGCAATAGGCCACTTTATCTATTTTGAGATTATATTTCTTAGCTGCATGATAATAGCTGGTTAATTGGTCATTAAGTTTTATCTCTGTCCCATCATATTTTTTACCAGCAGTTTTAAAATCGACCACAGCATTAATGACTTCACCTTCTGGTGTTACAACCTCCCCCACATAATCATTGCGACCATAATAATTAATGCCTCTATTAACTTTAAATTTAAATACATCTTCTGCTGCATACATTTCTAGAAACTTGCCCGCCTCTTCTTCTTTGAACAATGTCATTAGATTCTTGCCTATTTCAAGCAACTTCTCCCAATTGTCATATCTAGAATAGTTAAGGTCTACCCCTTGGTATTTGTCCCACTCCTCAACAAATGTTTTTACAAGGTCTTTACCTTTTATAAAATACATTTCTATAGCTTTATGTACACATATGCCAAACTTAAAATTAGCATTCCCCTGAATGGGTTTCCAACCATCTAAATACTTATACTTAAACTGCATGCCACATGTTTCATATGTTGATAGCTTACTATGACTTAAATTCATTTACTCCTTGCCTCCCCTTTGCCCTTGTTGACAGTCTCAATCAATCTATCCAAATCATCTCTATTCATTACTTTATCTCCTGTTATATATGCAATAGCGTTTTCTAACTCTTCTAATAGTTTGGGTGCTGTTGCCATTAATCTAGCATATTTAATAAACAAATCTTTAGACAAATAGCGTTCATCATGCTCTTCGTATGCTATTCTAACGCCATCTTCATCATGTATTTGGAAAATTAAATTCCCTAACGAACTCCCAAAAAACACATCAAATTTCATTTGCCTATCACTCTCCCATTTGATATAATTTTAGTAGAATGTTTATGTAACCGCTCTGCTGTCCTACCAGCAGGGCTATTTTTCATCTTGAACTGCTTTTCTTTCCTATCCCAATACATCTGCTTTGTAATAAGCCCATGCACTACACAACCACCAACTATCAAAATGAATAATAATCCTGTGCCTATCCCGTTATCCATTGTTAACACCTTCTAATGAAACTCTTACAATAGCCCCGTCTTCATTGCAACTCATTACATTTGTCCCTTTTATTTCCCACTTGTCTTGCCAGTTCTCACCTTCAACTTTTTTGATTCCTTCATCAAGATTTATAACCGTCTTGCCATTGTTCTTGTATGTCGAACAATATACAAGTATGTTGTTATGCATTGTTATCACCCTCCAACTTCTTCTAACCCTGTGCCATCGCAACCCGCACATTCCGGACTACCATCATTGTCATAATGCCCACTGCCATTGCAAGCAGAACAAACTCTAAATTTGCTACCACAAAAATCACATTCTAATGTATCCATATCTAACGCCCATCTTTTGCATTTAGGGCAAACGTCTTTATCTAACATACATAACACCTTCTCCCTTTTCTTTTTTGCAATGTTTGATTAACACGTAATAGATACACATATAAATAATTCTGTTAAGCATTTGCATTGCTCTTTGTTCAAGTATCTTTTCCCATATTTCAATGGTTTTCCATGTTAGCCACGACTTGAATAATTCCCTCTTAGACACAAACCAACAATTAGAGTAGACACGTTGATAATAGATTCTAATCACTCCTTCATCTTCTTAGTCAGTAACAGCTACCTTAGCCAGCTCTGCTCTATCCCTTTCCTCTATCTGCCTCACAGTTTCCTTGACTATCCGTTCTATTTCATGCCTGGGCAAATTGCTATCTCTATCCAGCTTATCCACAATATTGCTGATTTTTTTCATAGTTTTTCTCCTTTCTATAATCTGCTGATATTCCTCGAATTCTTCGTGAGTCATATCGTTTTCAAATATGTCATTGGCAGGGTTGTAAAATAAGTCATCGCCATACCGTTCATAGTCGTATATATTCATATTAACCCCTTTCTAGTAAATACTCGTCTACCTCTGCCTCTATCATGTTCATGCAATTATCACAGATGGGTTTATTTTGCCATCTACCGCAATACTTGCATTGATATTCGTCTGTATAAGGGTCATACTTAGCTCGCCTGTATCTTTGCCTTGGCATTATAATCACTCTCCGTTAGTTGAAGTTTAATGTCGTCTACCAGTGCATCTATAACACTAGCAGAACAAAGACTATCTTCCAGCTTGTCCGCTATAATGTTGACATTTACACCCTCTGTTCTGGCTATGTATAATGCAATATCATTAATACCATCAGCTAGTAATTCTCTTTTTTCATCAGATAGAATCAGATTAGCTTGCATTTTCTCTCATACCTCCTCCTAAGATGAATTCAATTAAGTCATATTTGTTGACCAACCATTTGCCATGTAACTTTGTTGCTGGCAACTCTCCGCTATTAAGAATTTCATATATTTTGTTATGCCCCACATCAATTATTGACCTAGCTTGTTTAGGTGGCATTACAAAGGGCAGTTTGTCCAGCAACTCTTTAATACTGTCTTTCTGGGCTATCTCTAATGGGGTCATGTTATTTCTCCTTTCTATTATTTGACAATATGTAAATGCCTTTTCTTTTGTAATCTTGCTGTTTTGCCTGTTTCTGGGTCTAACAAATATTCATTTCCGTTATCATCCGTCTGCATAGAATACATTTTTATTCCATTCTTAGCAGCAAACTCTTCCATGATAGAAGGTTTGCCTCTCATTCTTCTTAAATCGCTCACACAAGACATCATTTCTACACTAAACTCTAATATTTCATCGTTTTGATATTCCCATAGAAAATTTAATATTTCTTCTCCTATTGGCTCACCTTGCTCTAGAGTTTGAATATAATCCCTAGTGTAAAAATAATCTTTTGCACCATATTTATGACCGTCATAATCTTTTTCAATAGGGAAAACATTCATAAATTCTTTAGGGGTTAATGTACCCATTAAATCTTTTGTAATGTCAATAAATTCAAATCTTCTTTCTAATTCTCCCGGCAAGTTGTATTCTTTTTTTATCTTGTTGTTTATCGCTTTGACTCCATATAGTACAAGTTTTTTAGTAATCGAAATTATATCTTCGTCTTTGCATTTATCCCGGTCGAAACCTTCTAATGTTTTGTTATAAGCGTTTAAGTATAGTTCATATTTACTTGACATTTAATCACCCTTTCTTGATGGTTATCAACTAACTTCCTTCAAGTCCATGTTTTTAAATTTATTAACAAAATATATTTGGCCTTTCCCTGTAACTTTAGTTGTTTTAGATATTTTAACGGTTCCATCACCACGTGAGATTGATGTTTCTTTAATCTCAAACAATCCTAAATCCATTGACTTTTGGGTGGGAGTATTGTAATCTGTGCCTTCTTTTTTTATAAGATAACCATTATCTCTCAACCAAGAAAACAGTCTGTTTTGACCAGTGTCTATTCCGTTTTGCTTTAATATTTTAGCTAGTTCCCTAACTAAAATAGAAGTGTCGGAAGCTGATACTGAATCAGCAAATATAACTTTAGGTTGGTTTTGCTCAATTTTTTCTTCTAACTTAGTAATTTTGTTATCAGCCATCTTTAAGGCTCTAGCCATAAATACCTCTGGGCTATTCCATTTCTTTTCAAGTTCAATAAAATATCTTCTAGCAGCTTTTCCTTTTGGGGTTTTCTGCAACATTGATAATTCTTTAGCCATTTCTATTGTAATTTCATAATCAATAGCGTTATGACAGGCCCCGTTAGATGCCCGAATTTTTATTCGGAGTTCTCTAAAATCTTGATTTTCTTCAAACCCATACCCCTTATACTTGTTAAACCATTTCGGAAACTCTGTATAAGGCTCGTCTAAAAACTCCCACAATTCTCTAGCGCTTACTGTCTGCCTATCGCCCTTGTAATTGACATTAATCAAATTATTCATGTAGCCACTTCCTTTTTAATTTTTTTAAAAAATAGTTCAAATTACCTAAAGGAATTTCAAAAGATTAACTTAACTATAATATATGTTCTTTCTTGTTAACTTTAGGCGCAAAAAAAACATTTTCAATTTCCATGTTAAAATAGTCTGCCATCTTTTTAGCTTCTATTAAAGAAAAATGCGATTCGCCTGCTTCTTTACGTTGATAGGTTATAGGATTAATATCTAACAATTTAGCCATGTCAATTTGAGTAATACTAAATTCAGCTCTTAATGCTTTAATTTTGTTTGAGTTAACTTCAAATTTGTTTTGTTTTACCGACATATAGTCACCCCCCCTTAAGCATTTTTTAAAGTCCACTATATTTTTGTTTGTTTCGTGCTAAAGCGCCAGAGGCTATATTCGGCAGAATCGCGGCCACAACAGCCAAAAATATAATAGAATCCATATTTTGTTTTCAAGGTTCTGTTTTTCTCTTTTGTTAACTTGAATTTATTGTACTACACTATTGTGAACTTGTCAAGTGTTTTTTTTAGTATTTTTTATTTTTTTGTTAAAAGTATTTTCTTTATAATGAAAATACTATATAATAATTTTAGGAGGTCAACAAAATGAAGTCATTCGCTAAGCGATTAAGAAATTTAAGAAAAGAGAATAATAAAACTTTAGAAGACGTAGCTAAGGCAATCAATGTAACCAAATCTACACTATCCATGTATGAAAATAATAAAAGGAAACCTCAATCGGATATTTTGAATAATTTGGCTGATTATTTTAATTGTTCAATTGATTATCTTATGTGCAAGACAGATAAACGACACGGTCTAGATAAAGAAACCTTACCGCCAGTTATCCAGGAACTGATTAAAGAGTTTCAAATACAAGACATAGAAGCCTTATCTTATGCTAAAGAAAAAGGATTATCTGCAAAAGATATTAAGGCTATTGTTGATACTTTTGAACAGTTACGACCTATTTTGACAAAGAAAGACAAATAAATATAAAGGACTTTTGTACTAACGCCACGAACTATTGTACTAAGTCCTATAATTTTTTCTTAAATTACCGAACATAAGTTTGTAGAAAGGAGATGTAGTTTATTGTTACACATCAAAATTGTTGAGATGAAAAAGGAGATTGTGACTATTTACCTAGAGGATTGCGTTATAATATTGTTGAATCAAAGATTAAACTACGAAGAAAGAATGAGGGCTATTAATAAAATTAATGAGGGGGATAAAAATGGCCAATTACAGAGTCACAGAATCGGGTAATCTTGAATATTTTTTGTATGTTGGCAAAGACCCAAAAACAGGCAGGTATAAAAAAATATCGAAAACTTTTCCGAATACTCGCAACGGTAAGAAAGAAGCCGAGTTGTGGGTAGCCGAAAAAACTATTGATGTTAATAATGGTATACCTGTCAATCCTAAAAAATATAAATTAAAGGATTATCTTAGACAGTGGTTAGCTGATTATGCAGAGGTCAATCTCTCCCCTACTACAACAGACGGTTATAGGACAATTATAGAAACTCATATAATACCAGCATTAGGGGAATTGAAATTGACCGAAATACAACCTCAGCATATACAGACTTATCAATCGGACAAGCTCAAACACGGTAATAAAAAGACGGGCAAGGGGTTGTCTAACACTACTGTCTTACAACATCATAGAGTACTTTCTAAAGCCCTCAAACAGGCTGTATTATTAAGGTTAATACCCAATAATCCCTGCCAACCTGTTCCTGCACCACGCAAAAAACGTAAAGAAATAGGTGTTCTTAATACTTCACAAATCAATCAATTACTTAATATGGCTTGCGACAAAGATGTATATTATTTTATTGTACTAGCTGTATATACTGGTATGAGAAGAAGCGAAATATTGCCTTTAAGATGGAAAGATATAGATTTCAATAGAAAAAAATTATATGTAAGAAGGGCATTAGTTAGAAAAAAGGGGGAGGGGGCTGTTATTAAAGATATCCCCAAAAACAATAGTTCTAGACGAACTATAGATATATCCGATACCGTAGTTAATACTTTCAAAAAACTTAATGCATTGCAGAACAAATGTAAATTAACATACGGGGATAGTTATAATTATGAAGATGGGGATCTGATATTCTGCAATGATGATGGTACTAGATTGTCCCCTGATACTCCTACCCATCAAATGCAGAGACTTGTAGAAGGTACCGAATTAGAAGGTTATACGCCTCATATGCTTAGGCATACTCACGCTACCCTTATGCTGGAGAATGGAACAGCCATAAAAGTAGTTCAAGAAAGATTGGGGCATAGTACTAGTAGGACTACAAATGATATTTATGTGCACGCTACCGAAACAATGCAAAAAGAGGCAGCGGACATGTTTGACAGCATAATAAAATAGGGCTACTTTTTTAGAAAAAAAGATTTTATAGCAGGATTATAGCAGGATTGGCACTTTTGGGTATTAAAAAAGAGCGGTGTAAAAACCGCTCTCGTTCCTGTCATATCATGGTGCCGAAGGTGGGGGTCGAACCCACACGGGCGATAAAGCCCACTGGATTTTGAATCCAGCGCGTCTGCCAATTCCACCACTTCGGCATGTTGTTTAACACTTATATATATTAACATAATTACTGTTAAAAAGCAAGATTATAACAGGGAAATTATATTCATTTTTTAAGAAGTAATTCCCCTGTTATATTATTTTTATAGTTATAGTACTAACACTCTTTACCCACCATTAAGAAATAAAATCAGAGTTTAAAACTTCCAGTACCAGTCGCTGCACTACTTCAATCTGTGCATAGGATTTAATTTTCTCCCAGTCACCACTTAGTAAACTCCTGGTAATATCCAACGGAAGTCCGGTCTGAATGGCAATTGCTTCAGAAAGCCTGTCCCTGCTCAATGATTCTAACTGATCCCAGTCTGTTGACATAATTGCCTCTACTTCTCCAATACTAAGTCCCTGGTTAATTAACTGATCTTTGACTGCTGTTCTAACTTTTGGTCTTAAAAACTCCAGGTTTCCATTAGATATCTCTTCTACCTCATCAGTATTTATAACACCATTAGTAATAGCACTAATCTCTGCTGCCAGGTCCTCCTGGGTAACCATACCATAGGCCTTAACATATTTTACATTATCATTATGATCAGCAATTACAAAAACCTTATCTGTTTCCAGTATTTCCTCTAAAGGTATGTTTCTGTTATTACGTGCTACCAGGATATCATCACTATAATCATATATTTCCCGCTGTCCATCCAGGAAATTAATAGATACCTTCTGGGAAGTAGGATAAACATCAGTTAAATAACCTGTGCCAGCAGAGAGATTGGCCATCTTACTGAGACATTTAGCAGCTTCTGCCCTGCTTGTATTCTCTTTTGGTGAAAAATGCTTTCCATCTGTTCCTTGGACTAACTGTAATTTTTCTGCTATTTTAATATAATCACTTGCCCAATAATCATTTGATATATCATCAAAGGGCTGATATTGCTCAAGGTTGATTAAAACCTGCTTATCTGTTACTCCAAGTGCTTTTATCATAATTGTCACCATCTCTGCCCTGGTGATAGGCGCATCAGGCCGGAAGGTTTCATCAGGATAACCAGTAATAATTCCATCCCTGATCAGGGCATTAATTAAGTTATGTTCTGGATATCCTGCCAGGTCTTTTAAATGTGTATTATTATCTGGCAAAAGACTTAACTGCCTGGCCAGAGATACAGCAAATTCCCCCCTGCTAATATTTTGATCTGGTTTAAAGGTCCCATCTGTATAGGTTTCCATCACTTCATTATTCACTAGATTAAGTATATAGTCCTGGGCCCAGTGATTAGAAATGTCAACTGGTTCAGCTGCTAAGACTGTCTGTAGTGAAAATACTATAATAAGAATTAATGCCAGCTGTTTTAAATGTTTAAACATTTTTAATCTCCTTTCATTTTCTTTTAGAATAGAATATTATGGTATATTAATTATTTTTTTTACAATTATACTAGCTATCTACAAATATATCATAAATATCTTTAAAATACTATAAAAGCAGCCATGTAATATCTGGAAGGAATCCAGTAGAATTACTGCTAAATCCCCCTTGTCAAAAAATTAATAATGTGCTATAATCCCATATTTGACAGTTGAAAAAGCAAAAAGCCGTATAAACCTTATAAATAAAAGGTTTCTTACGGCTTTCTTTATGTAAAAAAGTGCGTATTTTTTTAATTTTTTGTGTCTCTAATTATTTTTTTAATTTTTTTGTTAGTGATAATCTGATAGTCTGTTCTAAAACCAAAAATCTCATGTAAATTATCAGTAAAATTATTTCTGGTATAAGCAGGGATATAGCCTTCGCCTCTGGCTTCTAGAAAATTCATGTTTTTCAAATTTCGGATGATTGTTGGACAAGTAAATTCACTGTTCAGTCGTTTTTCAAGAAGTCGGTAAATCAACAATGAAATAAAACAGGTTATAAAATGAGCTTCAATGCGTTCATCTTTACTTAAGTAAACCGGTCTTGCTTTGAATTCCGTTTTTATAATTCGGAAACATTCTTCGATTTGCCAACGACCTTTGTTGACCTTTATAATCTCTGAAATATTAGCCTCTAAGTTGGTACAAATACCATAAAATCCATCGTATATCTTTTCCTTATCAATTACATCCGTGTTGATATGATAGATTTTTTTGTTGGCGATTTCGCCGTCATCTGTACAAGTCGTTGTTTTAATAAAACGGCGATAATCGTTTTGGCTTGCTTTACCTATTTTGGATGGATTGGAATCAATTTTCTTTTGAGCCCGTAAAATTTGTTCCTGTCGGATACGTCGCTGATAATTACGATATTTAAAACTAAAAGTAACAATCATTTTTTGCTCTAAGCCATTTTCTTTAATCCACCGTTCTTTATAAAAGACTTTAGAAAGCCAACGTTCTTTTTTATGGTTGTCCTTTATAGCGTTAATTTTTTCTTCCAATTCAGAAAGGTTATACAATTTTTGGCTATCTGATAAAGACCAACCCCTTGGGTTAAGGGCCCACTCTTTAAGGTGTTTCCTTAATTTTTTAACCGATTGAGTTGTGATAAAGGCACGATTACCAATATCATTAAAGCGTCGATTATTATAGGAGGCAAGACCAGCATCCGTACAAACAACAAACTTTGATAATTTAAAATCATCAATGATTTTTTTCTCTAGAGGTTTTAAAGTTGTTTGTTCATTGGTATTTCCTTTGTGAATAGAAAAGGCAAGAGGAATACCATCTCCATCCATGAAAAGGCCCATTTGTACAATGGGATTAGGACGGTGTTCCTTTGAAACTCCATACTGTTTCAATCCTTCTTCCTGCTCAATTTCAAAAAAGTAATTGGTACAATCATAGTAAAGAATACCTGTATTACGTTTGGAAACTTTTAAGCTGTTTTTATATAGAGTGCTTTGAATAAAATTAGACTCTTTTGCCAAAATATCAAGAGCTCGATAAACGTGTTGAAGATCAAAGTTTGGTGGCTCAATAAAAGTAGCTGCCTGACGATGCGTTGTTAACTTAGATGAGGGAAATAAAATACGTCCATAAACCAGTCGAGATAAGATATTATTAAGATCAAACGTAAATTTATATTTATTAGATAATCTATCACAAAGTTTATCAAGAGCAAGTTCATAATATATTTTTTGAAGAAAGAGATAACCACCATTAAAAACCCGTTGTTGGTCTTTTTTGATTTTTTTAACAGGAGAATATTTAACAATAACTTTCTGTTTTTTCTGCCGTTCTTTTTCATTCAATTCCTTAATATATTCTTTTGCCCATTGGATAGGGTCTTCTCCGTTTAACTTCTCTAATAACTCATCATATGTACCAAGTTTCTCTACAATTTTGGTTGTGCGTTTTCCTCTTACGTTTATATCCTTAATGACATAGAGAGAAGACGCATTTTTGGATTTACTAATATTCAATCGCATAAAAATTCCCCCTTATCCTTATATCATACCACATTACGGTAAATTACGCAATAGAAAAGTGGAAAATTTGACATAAAAATAAGCCTATATCAAGGCTTTCGGAGATTTTTATCTTATGCAACTGTCAAAAACCCGTATGGTATATTAATTATTTTTTTTACAATTATACTAGCTATCTACAAATATATCATAAATATCTTTAAAATACTATAAAAGCAGCCATGTAATATCTGGAAGGAATCCAGTAGAATTACTGCTAAATCCCCCTTGTCAAAAAATTAATAATGTGCTATAATTAAAACAATTAAATAAGATACTTATGCGGACATAGCTCAGTTGGTAGAGCGTCGGCTTCCCAAGCCGAAGGTCGCGGGTTCGAATCCCGTTGTCCGCTCCATTTTTACCAGGAGGTGAGATGAGTTTAGCTGAGGAGAGTATTATCAGATGTTTATTTACTGTTAGACAGTAAGTATCAGGTTAGTTGAGATGAGAAGAGTTTTCTGGAAAAATTATAGGTATATAATTTTATTTCCTCTGAAATATTTGAGGAAGATTCTATAATTATATTACTCGATTATCTCAAACCTTACTTACTTATAGTAAGGTTTTTTTAATGGCTAGGAAATTATGTGCTTTCACATATTGTGGATAATTTCTGCCATCAAGAAATTTACATTTGAAGTAAGATGGTAAAGCAATTTTGTTCTTTTTAACAATTAATTAAACAGGAGGTATTAGTAATTATGGCTTTAGACGAAAAGAGTATGGTTGATGGATTTTTTGGTGAATTTGGCGGCAGATATGTTCCTGAACCATTAATACCGGTGATGGATGAATTAAAGGATGCTTTTTATAAATATAAGGATGACCCGGATTTTAAAAAAGAACTCGCCTATTATAACAAAGAATATATCGGTAGGGCTAATCCACTCTATTTTGCAGAAAAACTCAGTCAGAAATATGCTGCTAAAATTTACCTCAAACGTGAAGACCTGAATCATACAGGTGCACATAAGATTAATAATACTATCGGTCAGGCATTACTGGCCAAACGAATGGGGAAAAACCGTATTATCGCAGAGACAGGTGCTGGCCAGCATGGTGTTGCTACCGCAACAGCCTGTGCCCTAATGGATATGGAATGTATTATCTATATGGGAGAAATCGATACCAAAAGACAGGCCCTGAATGTTTTTCGTATGGAACTACTGGGAGCTACCGTTATCCCGGTGGAAACAGGGGGAAGAACCCTGAAAGACGCTGTTGATGAGGCCTTAAAAGATTTAATAGAGAACTACAATGATACCTTTTATATGTTAGGCTCTGCTGTAGGCCCAGACCCCTATCCTACTATTGTCCGTGAATTTCAGTCTATCATTGGCAAAGAGGCCAGGGAACAGATCCTGGAAAAAGAAGGGAGACTACCTGATTATCTGGTAGCCTGTGTAGGTGGAGGTAGTAATGCTATAGGTCTATTTCACCCTTTTGTCAATGATAAAGAAGTTGAGATTATTGGTGTTGAACCAGGTGGTAAAGGTAACAAACCTGGTGAAAATGCAGCATCACTTAATTTTGGAAACAAGGGAATTATTCACGGCTTTAAATGTTTCCTACTGGAAGATGATAATGGTGAAATCTCATCTACCTATTCGATTGCTGCCGGTCTTGACTATCCCGGTGTTGGTCCTGAACACAGCTATCTTAAGGACTCTGGTAGGGCTAGATATGCTCTGGCCTATGATGAAGATGCCCTGGCTGCTTTCCATGAACTGTCAGAAACAGAAGGAATCATCCCTGCACTGGAAAGCTCACATGCCATTGCCTATGGACTCAAACTGGCCTCAGAGCTTAATGAAGATAAAATAATTATTATTAACCTATCAGGCCGTGGTGATAAAGATGTTCAGCAGATTGCAGAATTAGAAAAATAGAGAAATATAAAATCTTAATATTTGATTAAAGACAGCCCTCAGGCTGTCTTTTTTCTTTTTGATGATAATTCTACTAAGTATAGCTGTACACAGGTATTTATAAAAAAACTTTTTCGGCATTTTATCCCTATAAAGCTTGTTATATCAATCCTCATAGCCATTTTTCATTATAATTTTCGGGCTATTGACAAATCACTAAAACATGACATATACTTAACATGTAATTTGTGATTTATAATTATTTGAGGAGAGTGATTTATATGTCTAACTATTCAAAAGAAGATGTTTTAGCACTGGCTAAAGAAAATGATGTAAAATTCATCAGAATGCAGTTCACTGATATTCTGGGAATTGTAAAAAACGTAGCCATAACTGTTGATCAATTAGAAGATGCCCTGGATAACAAAATTATGTTTGATGGTTCTTCTATCGACGGATTCACCAGGATACAGGAATCTGATATGTATCTAAGACCTGATTATAATACCTTTACTATTTTTCCCTGGCGTCCCAAAGAAGGTGGTAGTGTTGCCCGTCTAATCTGTGATGTTTACACACCAGAAGGCAAACCATTTGAGGGTGATCCCAGAAATGTATTGAAAAAAGTCTTAGCCGAAGCAGAGGAAATGGGATTCAGTATGAATGTCGGTCCAGAACCTGAATTCTTCCTTTTCAAGAGTGATGAAGACGGCAGTCCAACCATTATCCCTCATGATGAAGGAGGATATTTTGACCTAGCACCAAATGACTTAGGTAGTGATGCACGCCGTAGTATTGTTCTAGCTCTGGAGGAAATGGGTTTTGATGTTGAGGCTTCACACCATGAAGTTGCCCCTGGTCAGCATGAGATTGATTTCAAATACAAAGATGCCCTATCAACTGCTGATAATATTAGTACTTTTAAGTTTGTAACCAAATCTATTGCTCATCAACACGGAATACATGCTACTTTTATGCCCAAACCAATTTTTGGAGAAAACGGCTCTGGAATGCATGTACATCAATCCCTTTATAAAGATGGAGAAAATGCCTTCTATGATGAGAGTGATGAGCTGGGTTTAAGTAAGACAGCCTATTACTATATTGGCGGTCTCCTCAAACATGCTAAAGCAATTACTGCCATAACTAATCCCAGTATAAACTCCTATAAGAGATTAGTACCTGGTTATGAAGCACCTGTCTATATTGCCTGGTCAAGTGCTAATCGTAGTGCATTGATAAGGATTCCAGCGGCACGTGGTAATGGAACCAGATTAGAGTTAAGAAATCCTGATCCAACTGCTAACCCTTATCTAGCTATTGCTGTTATGCTCAAGGCTGGTCTTGATGGTATTAAAAACAATATTGAACCACCCAAAGAAGTCTTAAGTAATATCTATGATATGACCTTAGCTGAAAAAGATGAGGCAGAAATTGAAAGTCTACCTGGTAGTATTAACGAGGCAATTGAGTTACTATTAGATGACGAAATAATTAAAGGGGCTTTAGGGGAACACGTCTTAACCCATTTTGTTGAAGCAAAACAGATTGAATGGGATGTTTATAGAACACAGGTACATCAATGGGAATTAGATCAGTATTTAACTAAATTTTAATTTAATCTTGAATAATAATCTTGCCTGGCAATTCTTTTTCTCCAATATTACACCATTACATCTATTTTGCCAGGCTAAACTAAGGCCAGGGACTCATCAACCCTGGCCATTTAATATTATAATATTATAATCCATGTATACAGGAATAATTAATATCAAAAGCATTTACTTTCAGCTTATATATGTTATCTTTAAAAATAACATTATATCTTCTTAAATCTTATCTTATTAGGAGGCATTAGTTTATGAAACGTGATAATACAGTTAAATCTGTCATCAAAGCCTTAAATATATTTAAACTACTGGTCGAAGAAGGAAAACCAATATCATTAAGCAGTATTAGTAAGAAAGCAGATATAAATATTAGTACAGTATACCGCTTATTAAATACATTAGTAAAATTGGGATATGTAAGGCAAAATGAGAAAGAACTTTACTGTCTAGGCCTGCATTCCTATGAAATTGCTGACCTTATAAATCAAAATTTTAATATTTGGGGACTTGTTAGACCCTATTTAAAAGAAATTGTAGATAAATGCAATGAAACCAGTAGTTTTGCAGTTCTAGAAGCCAATAAAATAGTCTATATTGACCAGATCGAATCTGAAAACATGGTTAAGGTCAGCACCTCTCTTAAAACCCAAAATCCTGCCTACTGTACAGGTTCTGGCAAAATCCTTTTGGCCTACTTAAATAATAAAATGTTGGAAAGATATATTGAAGATACTGATTTCATTAAATATACTGATTCAACAATAATTGACCCTCTTTCTCTTCAAAAAGAATTAAACAAAATAAAAAAACAGGGCTATGCCACTGAATTAGAGGAAAAAGAAAAAGGAGTCCACTCTGTGGCTGCTCCTATTTTTGGTATGAATAATAAGCCGTTTGGAGCTATCAGTATTTCTGGTCCAAGCAGCCGTATCACCCATAAGTATTTAACTGAAAAACTAATTCCCTTAATTATCTCCAACGCAAAGCAAATCTCTGCAGAACTACAAACAGTATAAATGCAATTTATTTACCCTCTTCCCCATGTTCTTTTTCAAACACAGATACAACACTTTCCCAGGCTCCCTTAATATGCTTTCTTGCTAGTTCTTTAGCCAGTTCACCGTTCCCAGCAGATATAGCTATGCCCAGTTCCTTATGATCATTTAAAGCCTTTTCCATCCTGCCCGGCTGACCTAAACTCCTAGCTCTAAAGCGTGTTATTTGTTCAAATAGGTTATCTAAAAACTTTTCCAACCATTTGTTTTTTGAGGCTTCTTTAATAAGTTTATGAAATGCTATGTCAATTTTAATACATCTCTTCAGATTATTTTCAGCTATACATTCCTTAATCTCATCCAGATATTCATTCATTTTTTCAATCTGTTTTTCTGTAATATGGCTGGCAGCTAAACAAGCAGCCAATCCCTCTAATTCCATCCTGACCTGGAATATATCATCCATCTCCTGTCTGGATTTTATACCGGCTACAAAAACACCCTGTTGAGGAATAATAACTATCAATTCCTCCAGCTCAAGCATACGAAAAGCCTCTCTTACTGGTGTACGACTTACATTTAATTGTTCAGCTAATTCTACCTCAGTAAGCCTCTCTCCCGGCAACAAATCACCTGTTAAAATCGCCTCCCGTAATACCTTATATACCTGTTTTCTTAAGGGTTCATAACTATAAGAATCTATAGCTGATAAATTTAAATCTGGCATTTCAATACACCTCTTTTTTAGATTATAGATTATCATTTAAATATTATATCATTAATCAAAAATATTATTAAGTCATATCAGAACATTTAATTTTATACCTTTACTGAAGCTAGACTTGCTTCAGTAAAGGTATAAAGTTTATCATTAATTTTTATTAAGCGGTTACAGTCCTTAACCATGTCTTTCTGAGTATTTCTTTAGCCTCTTCATCCAGAGCATCGGTCATATATGGGATACCGGTTTCACTGGCAACCTCCCTATTGGCAGCCATTAAATCAGATTGATTTAATTCACTAAGGTTAAATTTCCGAGCACCAGCCATAAACTGTTTTAGTCCAGCACTCAATTTATCAGCTAATGTGTACATTGCTACAGCACCATAAGGTATTTTTTGCATTTCATCTTGACCAACTATCTCTTCAACATCATACCAGCCGGCAAAAATGCTTTCAGGTGTGTCACCTAATTCACTAACTGTCTTTGGCAGGCTATCCCAGTTGCCATTTAGTGTTTCTTTTCTTTCAGGATGGAAAACCCCTTCAATATTTGAACCTACAAAACCAGGAATCATTGGTGCCCTTCCCATACATACCAGTTTAACATATGGGGCACCAAGGGCTAAAGCTTTAAACATATGGTCTTCCCTGGCAAATCCACCAGCAAAAGAAAGGTCTGGTACTTCTATACCCATTTTATCTAAAATATTGGCGTATTCTACCGCTTTAGCATGGAGTTGTAATGATGGCACACCCCAGTGTTCCATCATATTCCAGGGGCTCATACCTGTACCCCCACCAGCACCATCAATAGTCAATAAATCAAGTTTAGCATCAGCGGCAAAACGCAGGGCCATAGCCAGAGCCTTCATTCCATATGCACCAGTCTTTAAAGAGATACGTTTATATCCTAAGCCCCTCAGGTATTCTACCTGTTCCATAAACCCTTCCTGTAGTTCTTCAGTTGTAGCAGCATCTGTCCCCCCGAGACGACTGTGACGCGCAAAACTCTTAATCGCACCTGCTTTAAAAGCCTTTACATTAGACTCTTTCATTGGATCAGGGTCTACTACATAACCCCTCCTGGCAAGAAATTGGGCATATTCAAGGCTTTTAACCTGAATCTCACCACCTATATCTTTGGCACCCTGACCCCATTTGAGTTCTATTATTACATCATCACCATATTTATCAATTACATATTCGGCTACACCATTTCTGGTATCCTCTACATTTAATTGAACAAAAATAGCACCATACCCATCCCTGGTATATTGCTGATATACCTCAATTCTACGGTCTAATTCAGGAGCCTTAGTAATTTTACCATCTTTAAGCACTGCTTCTTTATCTACGCCCACAACATTTTCACCAATTACGATTGGAAATCCAGCCAGAGCAGCACCAATAGCGAATGAATCCCAGTATTTTGCTGCAATAAATGTAGAGCCTAAAGCACCTGTCATCATTGGAATCCTACTTTTAGTCTTTACATTATTACCAAAACTGGTTTCAATATCGACATTTGGAAAAATACAGTCATCTGCATTATCAGTTAAACCCTCTGCAAGTCCATGGGCTCCGTGGGCATATCCTTGTATCCGGAGAGTATGATAACCTACTCCACTGGCATCAATATTTGCACTACCAGAGGTGATTGTACCAAAATCCCTCGGATAGAGCATTTTTCTACCCACTAAAGAAGACATCCAGGTCTCACATTTTCCCTTGCAATCTGCTCTACATAATGTACAAAGACCAGATTCACAAGCATCTCCCCGGTTTACAGTACCGAGGGCATCATTTCTTTTTCTCCATTCTGACATCAGTAATCCTCTCCTTATTACATCATATTATTAATTTTGCTAATAGTATAAGGTTAATGTCAGGAAAAGTAAATACTAATCATAGCAATGATACCTGTATACATGGATATTAGAATATCGATATTCTGCAAAACATATTTATTAGACAATATTCTTAAAACAGGTAATATTTACTGCTAATCTTTTTTTCTGCTACTGACATAATATCTATATAGAAGGGAGACGATTACTATCAAAAAAATAAGACTTGCTGTAATTGGTACCGGAATGGCCTGGAAACGGCTGCACTGGCCTGCTATCCAGGAATTAGGTGATCATTACCAGATTGTAGCTGTTTGTAATAAAACAAAAAGTGATGCGGTAGATTTTGCCAGGGAAATTAACCTCGCCCAGGAAAATGTATATAATGATTACAAGGAAATGCTCAAACGAGGTGATATTGATGCTGTTGATGTAATGGTTCCTATTCCAGAAAATTTTGATATCTATCATAATATCGTAAAAGCAAACATCAATCTAATTGCAGAAAAACCATTAGCATCCACTATGGAAGGGGCCGAAAAACTACTTAAGCTCCATAAAAAACACCCGGTAAACATTATGGTTGCAGAAAATTACCGTTATAACGATGAGATTAATAAAATTAGAGATATTATTAATCAGGGAAAAATTGGTGATGTAATCTATTTTATTAATCATAATGCTGCTGATTTTGAAAATCAGATGTCTAAAAACACCTTTGCTGCTACAGAATGGAGACAACATCCTAAATTTAAAGGAGGTACTTTCCTTGATGCAGGTCTCCACGATATAGCTGCTATGCGCCATATTTTTGGGAAAGTAGATTATGTTTATGCCATGGGTCAACCCCAGCAGGAAGATTTTAGTCCTTATATATCTGTTAATTCCCAGATTAAATTTTCCAGTGGGGTAATAGGTCAATATAGTTATTATACTGATGGTAAAGAAACCCAGCGTCCCTTGATAGGTTTTAGGATTTTTGGTAATAAAGGAGAAATATACCTGGAAGAACGAAGATGTGGTACTATTAATATAACATACAGAGACGGCGGTTCTGAACAAATACCCTATCGACCTGAAAGAGGTTATTTTAATGAACTCCTTAATTTCTATAATTCATTATTAGGGAATGAGGAAATCGCTGTTACCCCGGAGATTGAATATGGTGACGTTAAAATGGTATTTAACATCCTGAAATCTATCAAAGACAACAAAGCATATCCAGTTGACACCAAAACTAATGAAATTTCTTTAGTTTAAGAGCAAAATGGCTTCGCCAGCCAGACTTAATCAATAATTATTAATTTTTTCTTAGAACCACTTTTCACTCAAAGTTAACTACTCATCATAATAAACCAGACCAATATATTTACTGGACGACTCTAGATATTGTCTGGAGGCATGGACGCCGGAAGACAATTTCTCGACAGTAAACGAAGGCAGGACGCCATAGTGCACGACAAGGTAAGTAAATATATTGGTCGGTCTTTAAAGTTATCCACAATTTCAAAATTGCATAATTTCCTATACCTGAACAAAATGGCTACGCCACCCAAACTTAATCAAATATATCAGCTTTCTTAAGTCAACTATTTATTACACATAGTTAATCAATAAACTATTAGCCAGGCAAATATATTTATTGTACGACTCTAGAAATTGCCTGGAGGTACGGAACTTGGCCTCGATGGCCTGATGCTGACTCAACTATGCGTAATAAAAAGAAGAGTCAGTGAACCGGAAGACAATTTCTCGACAGTAAGCGTAAGCAGGACGCTGTAGCGCAACCTCAAACTGTTATTGTACGGTCTAGTTAAATACGGAGTACCTGTGGTGCACGACAAGGGAAACAAATATGTCGGTCTTCAAAGTTATCCACACTTTACAAATAATAGTTTCCTTATATTAAATAATTGTCAATAATAATAACTATTTGTATTATTTCCCTTAATATGATATAATTTTAATAAAAGTTAATTGATTAGACAATATCTTTACCTGTAAAGAATACTTACATAAGGGGGCAATAATAGTGTTTGAATGGAAAGACTCATATTCTGTTGGCATTGAAGAAATTGACAAACAGCACGAAAATTTATTAGGTATTGGTGAAGAACTGGTATATGTTATGGAAAATACTACTAAAGGACTTGATCAATATGATGAAATCAAACGTCTGTTGAAAGAACTGTATGATTATACAGTCTACCATTTTACTGCTGAAGAAAAACTAATGAAAAAATATGATTTTATTGACCTTCCCAGTCATCAATTCCAACATAAACTATTTGTCAAGAAAATTGAGGAAATCGATCTAGACGAATTTGATAATGATCAAATAGACTCAACTTTTAAAATCATGGAATTTCTTTCTAACTGGATTACTAATCACATTTTAAAAATAGATCCTCAGTACAGTAAAGTCTTAAGAGAAAAAGGTGTACGATAACAAATAGCCGCAATAAAAAGAGGCTATCTAATAATTTATTGAAAATATTTACATAAGGGGGCAATAATTGTGTTTGAGTGGAAAGAAACTTATTCTGTTGGTATTAAAGAAATTGACAAACAGCATAAAAATTTACTAGGTATTGGTGAAGAACTGGTATATGTTATGGAAAACACCACCAAAGGACTTGATCAATATGATGAAGTCAAACGGCTATTGAAAGAATTATATGACTATACCATCTACCACTTCACTAGTGAAGAAGAACTAATGGAAAAACATGATTTTCTGGAACTCCCCAGTCACCAATTCCAACATAAGCTTTTTGTTAAAAAACTTGAAGAAATTGATCTAGAGGAATTTGATAATGACCAGCTAGAAACAACAAATCAACTCCTGGACTTTATCGCCAACTGGATTACCAAGCACATTTTAAAAGAAGACCAAAAATACAGCAAAATAATCAGAGAAAAAGAAGCATAATAAAAATAATTAACCCCCCTGAACATAAAAATTCAAGGGGGTTAACTTTTTGTCTAGCTACTTTATATAGCTTTTTTTATATCTCTTCGACAACCTTTTGGATAGCTTCCAGGGCATCAGCCGGCAGTTTATCAAAACCGCCCCTTTCAGTTTCTCTACCCTTAATATATTCAATCCTGTCGTTCATTCTGGCCGTAAACTGCTTTTTATAGTCTGTATCACTGAAATCTGGTACATACCCATCTATCTCCATGATTTCAATGTCAGAGAAATTTTCCCACTGTTTAAACTCTGCTTTACCTTCAATTATAGATTCAATTACACCCAGGGTAACTGGAGGTGTAATATCTTTACCCATAAAGGCTCCAGTATTTAAAATATAACACTCAATACCAGTATCAAACAGGGCTTTGAACTTATTATAATCCTGTTCTAATGGATAGGTTCTAAAGGGATTAGCATATGGTTCAACAACTAAGGCATTAGGATCCACACCCTCTGCCAGTCTTTCAGCAGATGTCCTTTTGGTAGCCAGGGTTGCACCCATTGCAGAAGCCAGAGAAGTTCCATTTAATTTTAAAACAGGTGGTAATGTTGGGTCTTTCATTAACCAGAATACAGCATCAGCCTTTTCATCAATCTTATTTACCCGGTTAGGAGACCATAAAACAGATTTTACAGCACGTCCATTACCATTACGGATATCCTCTGTTACCAGTACTACATTGCCATCTTCATCAATGGTTGCTCCAGTATTCTGGGCAGTTAAGATGTATTTATTATCTTCATCACCCATCGGATAATCCTGGGTCTTATCAAAGTATGAAGGCTCTAAGGCAACAGATGAACCATCATCAACATTAATAATAAAGGCATCATCATGTAGAATTGTTACATCATATTTACCACCATGTTTAGCATGGGTGATAGTTGATTTTCCAGAACCAGAAAGACCAAATACGGCAACAACATATTTGCTGTTATCATTGAGATTATATCTCTTTAATCCACCATGACAGCAGGCAAAGTTGTGTCTATTAGCAGTACCCCAACCCAGTGTAAGTGTACCCTTCTTATGTTCACCAAAATAACGCATACCCAGTAAAGCAGCTACATTATGTTCCGGGTCAAAAAAGGTTAATCCCAAGGGATGATCAGGGTGTGTCCAGTCAGGGTCTGAGAAGATATAGATATCACCCTCATTAGGTAATTTTTGGGATTCCTTATACATTTTATTATAAAGTTCATTAATATACTGGAAGTTTAACAACCAGGAGTAAGCAATATTTTCATGGTTTTCAGGCATTAACAGGTGTGCTTTGATCATAAAATCTTTATCTAAACCGACATAGGCCTGGCAGTGGTACATCTTGCGATAGCGTGTATCATAAACAGCTTCCCTGATTTTAGCAGCATAATCCTCAAGATCTACTTCAGGTTCTCCTACAATTCTACGGGCAGCAGCACAACGACCTTTAACAGCACCATCATTAAATAATAATATATTAGCATCCTGTGGTAAACCTATTTCTTCTGGTTTATAGATCGGCATACCTGTCTCAATAGTACCAGGGCTGTTTTTAGCCTTCTTATATGCCTCAGCAGGTGTTAATAATTTCTCCACATTATTACCATAGAATGCTGTCTCAACAGTAGTCCTTATCCTTGAGATAATATCCTTTGTTTCAAAATATTCAATAGTTGACATATTAAAAAACCCACTCCTTTTGAAGTTTTTTTATTCTTATTTATTTATACTTCTTTTCTACTAGCTTCTGGTCTAATACTATCCTCTATTTTTGAAAAATTCTTCTGCTACAGCAGGGAAGATAATATATGATAGGACATCTTCTTCTTTGGTATAATACCCCTTTTCCTTGACCTCTTTAGTAGCCTTCTCCATAATAGGTTCAAGGTCATCAGCCGGGCGATGAGTAATAACTTCAGCATCCTTACCAATAATTTTTGCCCTGAAGTCATCATCAATTTTACCTGGTGCCTTACCATAACCACCCTGTAGGTACTTCTTAACTTCTTTACTGACTACTTTATATCTTTCACCTGTCGCTACATTAAAAACAGCCTGTGTCCCAACAATTTGGCTCATCGGTGTAACAAGTGGCGGATAACCCAGGTCTTCACGAACCTTTGGTACCTCTAAGAGGGTTTCTTCTAACCTATCCAACATATTCATTTTTTTCATCTGGCTCCTCATATTAGATAACATCCCACCTGGAACCTGATAAATTAATACCTCAGGGTCAACATCTTTAGGAGCCATATTCTCTTTTAGTTTATCCCTGATATCTTTAAAATATCTATTCAATTCAGACACATATTCCATATCAATACCAGTATCATAATCTGTCCCGGCAAAAGTAGCAACCATTGTTTCTGTAGCAGGTTGTGATGTGCCGAGAGCCAGGGTAGACAGAGCAGTATCAATAACATCAACACCAGCTTCAACAGCCTTAAGATAGGTCATTGAAGCTAGACCACTGGTATAATGGGTGTGCAGCTGAATAGGTATATCAACAGCCTCTTTCAGTGAACCAATAAGTTCTGTAGCTTCATATGGTTTTAATAGACCAGCCATATCTTTAAGACAAATTGAATCCGCCCCTACTTTTTTTAATTCTTTAGCAGTTTCAATATAATGTTCAATATCATGTACAGGACTGGTAGTATAAACAACAGTTGCCTGGGCATGGCCGCCATATTCATTTGTTGCTTCAATAGCAACCTGCATATTCCTAACATCATTTAAAGCATCAAAGATACGGAAAATATCAATACCATTTTTAATAGCCAACCTGACAAATTCCCTTACAGAATCATCTGGGTAATGTTTATAACCTACAATATTCTGACCTCTCAAGAGCATCTGGAAAGGGGTATTGGGCATCTTTTCCTTTAATTTCTTTAACCTTTCCCATGGGTCTTCATTGAGGTATCTCATTGCACTGTCAAAGGTAGCACCACCCCACATCTCAACAGAATGATAGCCCGCCTTATCTACCTTTTCAGCAATAGGTAACATATCGTCTGTAGACATTCGTGTTGCCAGTAATGATTGATGGGCATCCCTGAAAATAGTCTCAGTTATACCTACTTTTTTCTTCGCGGTCATTTTTTCACTCCCTTTTAATTATCTAAGCACAGTTCTATTATTTCATTTACCATGTATACTATTTTTGACTAACCAAGTAATGATAACAATGTTCCTGCCGCTATGGCAGAACCAAGAACCCCGGCTACATTTGGACCCATAGCATGCATAAGCAAGAAATTGCTCGGGTTTTCTTCCTTACCAACCTTTTGGGCAACCCGTGCAGCCATCGGTACTGCAGAAACACCCGCTGCTCCAATAAGTGGATTCACCTTACCACCACTTAGTTTGTGCATTAATTTACCAAACAATGTCCCAGTAGCTGTTCCAATTGCAAAAGCAATTAAACCAAGGACAATAATCTTAATAGTACTCAAGCTTAAAAAGCTTTCCGCATTAGCTGTTGCACCAACTGTTAGCCCCAAAAAGATAGTAACAATATTGGTTAATTCATTCTGGGCAGTTTTAGTTAACCTATCAACAACACCAGATTCTCTCATTAAATTACCAAACATAAGCGCACCAATTAATGCTGCTGCTGAAGGCAGCAAAAGTATTGTTAAAACCGTTACAATTATAGGAAAAATAATCTTTTCAAGCTTACTTACAGGTCTTAACTGTTCCATTTTAACCTGTCTCTCTTTTTTAGTAGTTAAGGCCCTCATAATAGGCGGTTGAATAATCGGAACTAAAGCCATATACGAATAAGCAGCTATAGCAATTGGGCCTAATAAATGCGGCGCTAATTTGGTAGCCAGAAAGATAGCTGTAGGACCATCAGCACCACCAATAATCCCAATCGAGCCAGCCTCCTGCAAAGTGAATCCCAGTAAGATAGCCCCAATAAAGGTAACATAAATACCAAATTGGGCTGCCGCACCCAATAAAACACTCTTAGGATTAGCAATTAAAGGACCAAAATCGGTCATAGCCCCAACCCCCATAAAAATTAATGGTGGATATATTCCCAGTTTAACCCCCTGATATAACCAGTAAAGCAAACCACCGGGTTCCATCAAATCAGCTAATGGGAGATTGGCAAGCAGTACCCCAAAACCTATCGGTAAGAGGAGTAGTGGTTCATATTTCTTTTTAATTGCCAGATAGAATAAAACACAGGCAATTATTATCATCACAAACTCTTTAAATGTAAGGTTTGCAAAGCCAGTTTCAGCACCAAATTTGAGAAGACTTTCTATCACGACTTTTCCCCCCTCTTCATCACTGTTTTATCCAATTACTGCTAGTACATCTCCTGTATCAACAGAGTCTCCATCAGAAACATAAATAGCCTTAACTGTGCCGCTGGCTGTTGCAGCAATCTCATTTTCCATCTTCATTGCCTCTAATATAAAGATTGTATCACCTTCACTTACTGTATCACCTTCAGCAACCTGTAGACTTATTGTACCTGGTAGTGGGGCTAATATTTCTTCTCCCTCTACATCCCCAGGAACAGCCTGAGGTTTTTCAACAGTAGTTTTTTCGACTTTTTCCTCAGCTGGAGCAGTAGTACTTACTGAAGCAGCACCCATTTCTTCTACTTCAACTTCATAGCTTTTATTATTTATAGTAACTTTAAATTTTTTCATAGTGAAATACCCCTTTCTAACATAATTACATTTAATAATTAAACAGCCTCTAATTTATAGCTTTAATATTGGCAACATATTCATTATCTTCTAACAGACTGGCCATAACAGCAGTTATTACTGCAACCGTTTCATCTTCTCCCCCTTGACCCTCTTGAACTCTAACCTTTGATCTTACAGGGCGGGAAGGCTTAGTAACTTTCTCTTCTTTATACAGTAGAGATTCAAATAGCTGTAAGATTAGAGAAAGGAGAAATAAAACTAAGAATACTATGCCCATTCCTATAACGGTAACCTGAAGGGTTGTTATTAATAACTCCATATGCTAACTTATTACCTCCTTCCCATATTTTAGAAATGGTTAATAATCTTTTTTAAAAGCAGACTTATCATTATATGAACTAATCACCCCCCTATATCACCACTATAACAAATATAGGTTTTGTTAAAGACATTATTAAAAAAATCACATACAGAAAATATTTACCAAGAAAAGGCAAAGATATCCCTTTTTGCATGATTATTATGTAAATTTAGAGCTTATGTTCAGAATTTAGTTGTTCACGTCCATATTTCCTGATAATTATATCATCTGTTAAATTCAATTACAAGTAAAAAATCTACAAAAATACGTGGGTTTTAGCTGATGTTTTAGTGCAATTCACTGGAGATAAAATAAATAATTTCCTTATATATAAAATATTATTAGTCCATCAAAAAAACCCATACAGAGAATTATTTCCCCTATATGGGTTGTCTTTTATAATACTACTGATGTGGATTATTAACTTCTGCCTGAGCTGCAGCTAAGCGAGCAATCGGCACCCTGAAAGGAGAACAGGATACATAGTTAAGGCCTACACTATGGCAGAACTTAACAGAAGATGGTTCACCACCATGTTCACCACAAATACCAACCTTTAAATTAGCATTACTTGAACGTCCTTTATTAACACCAATCTCAACTAACTGACCTACTCCATCCTGATCAAGTACCTGGAAGGGGTTCTTTTCCAGTACTTCTTCATCAAGATAATGTGCCAGGAACTTACCTTCAGCATCATCCCTACTAAATCCAAAGGTAGTCTGGGTAAGATCATTAGTTCCAAAGGAGAAAAACTCGGCTTCTTCAGCAATTTGATCAGCAGTTAGTGCAGCCCTGGGCAGTTCAATCATAGTACCAATTGTATATGATAAATCAACCCCAGCTTCTTTTATTACTGCATCAGCCGCTTTCTTAACTACCCCCTTCATTAATTTAAATTCATTAATATGTGCTACAAGGGGAATCATAATCTCTGGATGTACATCAAGACCATCTGCTTTTAATTCACAGGCTGCTTCCATAATAGCCCTGGCCTGCATTTCATATATCTCTGGGTAAGTCACCCCAAGACGACAGCCCCGGTGGCCGAGCATTGGATTCATTTCGTGTAGATTCTCAATTGTCTTTAATAATTCTTCTTTATCACTGGCATCCTTACCACTGGCCTTTAATTTGGTAACCTCTACCAATAATTCATCATGATCAGGTAAGAACTCATGTAATGGGGGATCAAGCAGTCTAATTGTCACTGGTCTTTCACCCATTGCTTTTAAGATACCTTTAAAATCACCCTTCTGCATTGGCAACAATTTCTCCAGAGCAGACTCCCTGGCCGCCTTACTATCAGCAAGAATCATATCCTGAACAATAGGTAAACGGTCTTCATCAAAGAACATGTGCTCTGTCCGGCAGAGACCAATCCCTTCTGCACCAAAATCAACAGCGGCTTCTGCGTCTTCTGGAGTATCAGCATTGGTTCTAACCTGCATTGTCCTGAAGTCATCTGCCCAACCCATCAGTTTCTCAAAGTTTTCATCCATCTCAGGGTCGATAGTAGGAACTTCTCCCAGATATACATTACCAGTACCACCATCAATTGTAATAAAATCACCCTTTTTAACTACTGTACCATCAGGGGTAGTAAATTTCTCTACACTATAGTCAACTTTAATATCCTCACAACCAGCAACAGCAGGCTTACCCATACCACGTGCTACAACAGCAGCATGGCTCGTCATACCACCACGTGAAGTAAGTACACCCTGTGCTGCCGCCATACCGTGAATATCTTCAGGTGAGGTTTCAGTCCTGACCAGTACTACCTTTTCACCGGCCTTACCCAGTTCAGCAGCCTCATCAGAATCAAAAACCACTTTACCTGCAGCCGCACCTGGTGAAGCATCAAGGCCTCTAGCCAATATTGTAAGCTCTGCATCAGGATCAATCCTCCTGTGGAGCAGTTCATCAAGTTTCTGCGGCTCTATCCTACCTACAGCTGTCCTTTTATCAATCAAACCCTCTTCTTCCAGGTCAACAGCAATCTTAACAGCCGCCCTGGCAGTCCTTTTGCCAGTACGTGTCTGCAGCATGAAAAGTTCGCCTTCCTGGATAGTAAACTCAACATCCTGTACATCAGTATAGTGTTTCTCTAGTTTTTCAAAAATGTCAGTCAGTTGTTTGTAAATCTCAGGCATTTCTTCTTCTAACTGGGCAATAGGTTTAGGGGTTCTAATACCGGCAACAACGTCTTCTCCCTGGGCATTTTTCAGGTATTCACCCCAGTATTTGTTTTCCCCGGTTGACGGGTTACGGGTAAAAGCAACACCTGTACCAGAATTCTCACCCATATTACCATAAACCATAGTTTGCACATTTACTGCTGTACCCCAGTGATGTGGAATATCATTAATATTCCTGTAACTAATAGCCCTTTCATTGTTCCAGGAACCAAATACAGCATCAATCGCTGCCCACAACTGAGCTTTTGGTTCTTCAGGGAAATCTTCCCCGGTTGTTTCTTTTATATGGGCCTTAAATTCACCCACCAGTTCCTTTAAAGACTCAGCTGGAATCTCTGTATCATAATCAACACCAAGTTTTTCTTTCTTTTTCTCTAGAATCTCTTCGAACTCAGCACCATCCATACCTAAAACAACATTACCAAACATCTGCACAAAACGGCGGTATGAGTCATAGGCAAATCTTTCATTATTGGTCTGTTTGATTACTCCCTGTACTGTTTCATCATTAAGACCAAGATTTAAAACCGTGTCCATCATACCAGGCATTGAAACCCGGGCACCAGAACGAACAGAAAAGAGTAAGGGGTCATTAACATCCCCAAATTCCTTACCCATCAACCCCTCTACCTTGGACAGGGCCTCTTCAACTTGTTCATCCAGACCCTCTGGATAATTCTCATTATTTTCATAATAAAGGGTACACACATTTGTTGTAATCGTAAAGCCAGGGGGGACATTAATCCCTAGGTTTGTCATCTCAGCCAGGTTAGCACCTTTCCCCCCGAGAAGATTCTTTAATTCAGTTTTACCATCAGCTTTTCCACCACCAAAAGAATAAACATACTTCTCTACCATTAAAAAAATACCTCCTTAAGTAAATCTACCTCTTTTAATCTATTATCTTTATTTTAGATTATAAATATGTAAATTTTTTTAATTTTGCTAACCACCCCCAAGTATAATTATTTCTTAAAATTATATTTAGAACTCAATCACATAATAACTATTCAAGATAAAAAAACAAATACCTCCTAAAAAATGAATTATAAAAATATTAAAACTTTTACTTATAAACACTACTAAATTACCAGTACTTCAATCAGATTAGTGGTACCAGACATACTAACAGGTACACCAGCAGTAATAGTAACCAAATCACCCTTTTCAACTAAACCATGTCCTAAAATAGTAGTAATAGCATTATCAATCATTTCATCTGTAGTCTTACTCTGCGGTACTTTGAGTGGATAAACACCCCAGCAGAGTTTTAAATACCTTATTACTGCCTCATTATGTGTAACTGCTATAATAGGTAGCATTGGTCGGTGTTTGGACACCATTCGGGCCGTAAAACCAGAACTGGTTGCAGTAATAATACACCGTGCATTCAAATCCATTGCTGTTTTACACGAGGCTAAGCTTATAGCTTCAGTTACTGTCTTAGAGGAGGTATTCTCATAACTCTTTATTCTTCCACTATAATGAGTAGAAAACTCAATCTCCCGGGCTATATTGGCCATAGTATTAACTGTTTCCACTGGATAATCACCTATAGCTGATTCCCCAGAGAGCATGATAGCATCTGTCCCATCAAAAATTGCATTAGCCACATCAGAGGCCTCTGCTCTGGTTGGGCGAGGGTTACGTATCATTGAATCCAACATCTGGGTAGCAGTAATCACCGGTTTAGCAGCCTGCTTACATTTGTTGATTATCGTCTTCTGGATTAAAGGAACCTTTTCCGGCGGTATCTCAACACCCAGGTCTCCCCTTGCAATCATTATACCATCAGACACCTCAATAATCTCATCTATATTATCTACACCCTCTTGGTTCTCAATTTTAGAGATAATATAGATATCCTCAGCCTTTTCCTCAATTAATAACTTGCGTATCTCAAGTACATCCCGCGCCTTCCTGACAAATGAAGCAGCAATAAAACTTACCCCATTTTCAATACCAAAACGAATATCATTTTTATCTTTCTCAGTCAAGGCAGGGAGTTTAAGTGATATACCAGGTAGATTGACACCTTTATGGCTGCCTAAAAATCCTTCATTGAGAATCTCACACCTGATCTCATGATCATTTATGCCCAACACCTTTAGTTCAATTAGGCCATCATCAATCAAGATCTTGGAGCCTTTTTTAACATCCTCTGGTAAATGATTATAGGAAACAGAAACACTGGTATTGTTACTGTTAGACTTTTCATCTGTAGTTAGGATAATTTCCCGGCCTCTTTCAAGCTTGACTTGCCCCTCACTCAGTGAGCCTGTCCTTATCTCTGGTCCTTTAGTATCCATCATAATAGGGATTATCTTACCAGTCTCCTTTACTACTTCATGCACAAGTTCAATGCGTTGACCATGTTCATTATAATCACCATGTGAAAAATTAAGCCTGGCAACATCCATCCCTGCCTTAACCAGCTCAACAATCATTTCTTTAGTACTACTGGCTGGACCCAGTGTACAAACTATTTTTGTCTTGCGCATTTTCATATCACCCCTGCTGTTTACTAGGAAAGAATCGTTCCTAACTCATATAAACCCATATCTATTTCTTTTTTAGTACTTAAGACTTCACTAATTTTATGATAAACCAGCTCTCTACCTTCTATACCAATCATTATATTAGATTCACCTGCCAGTAATAATTCCACTGCCTTAGCACCCATTCTGCTGGCAAGCACCCTGTCTCTAACTGTTGGTGAACCACCCCTCTGTAGGTGTCCCAGGATAATTACCCTGGTCTCCTGACCTGTTTTATCTGATATAAGTCTACTGATAAAAAAAGCTGGACTCTCATCCAAATTACGATTAGTCTTAAAGTCCTCACCAACCCCTTCAGCAACCAGTACAATGTTATGTAATCTGCCCATTTCCTGGCGCTTTATCAGCTTATTACAAATATCATCTAGATCATAATTCATCTCTGGTATAAGAATAGCATCTGCTCCACCAGCCAGGGCAGTCATAACTGTCAGAAAACCACACCTCCTGCCCATTGTTTCTATAACAAAAGTACGTTCATGAGAAGTAGCTGTATCCCTGATCTTATTGATAGCATCAATAACCGTATTCATAGCGGTATCACAGCCGATAGTTATCTCAGTACCGGCCAGGTCATTATCAATAGTCCCAGGTATACCAATTACTGGAATGCCAAGTTCTTTATCTATTTTTTGTGCGCCAGTTAATGAACCATCACCACCAATTACTACCAGGGCTTCGATCCCCTCCTGCTGCATATTATGTAGGGCCTTCTGGCGGCCCTCAGGGGTTTTGAACTCCTCACAGCGGGCAGAAAGCAGGATAGTCCCCCCTCGTTGTATAATATCACTTACCGAACTCCGGTTCATCTGATAGAAATCACCGTCAATTAAACCAGCATATCCCCTCCTGATTCCAACAACATTAAGACCATGATGTAAGGCAACCCTGACAACTGACCTTATTGCTGCATTCATCCCAGGGGCATCCCCACCACTTGTTAAAACACCTATCTTATTCATCTAGCTTCCTCCTTTACTTCCTCAGGTAATGCAATCGTTTCCTTATTAGAGAATTCACCCATATTCCTATATTTTTTATAGCGTTGTTCAAGTAATTCATCTCTACTTAGTACTGATAGTTCTTTCATATTACTAATGATCTCGTTTTTAAGCAACAGAGCAGCCTTCTTGGGGTCTTTATGTGCCCCACCAACTGGTTCTGTAACAATTTTATCAATTAAACGCAGCTCCCTTAAAGCATTAGCGGTAATCTTCAAGGCTTCAGCAGCCTCAGCTGACTTTTCGGCATCCTTCCACAGAATAGCAGCACAGGCCTCGGGCGAAGAAACCGAATAATAAGTATATTCCATCATTAAAATCCTGTCCCCTAGACCAATACCTAATGCCCCACCACTACCACCTTCACCTGTCACAACAACTACAATAGGCACTTTAATAGAGGACATCTCCATCAGATTAGTAGCGATAGCTTCAGCCTGACCCCTTTCCTCAGCACCTATCCCAGGATAGGCCCCTGGTGTATTTATCATTGTTATAATGGGTCTATCAAATTTTTCAGCCTGTTTCATTAGCCTCAGGGCTTTGCGGTATCCTTCAGGGTGAGCCATTGCAAAATTTCTTCTCAGGTTTTCTTTAGTAGACTTACCCTTTTGGTGACCGAGGAAAGTATACGGTTTTCCAGCTATTAAACCCATACCCCCAATTAAGGCTTTATCATCACCAAATCTGCGGTCACCATGTAATTCCATAAATTGATCAAAGATATACTCAATATAATCGCGGGCTGTAGGCCTATTCTGGTGTCTGGCAATCTGCAGTATTTGTTTGGTATTTAAATTGGCATATATCTCACAACGCAAATTGTTTGCTCTCTCACGTAGACGCTTAACCTCTTCACTGAGATCAAGACCTTTTTCATCCATAAACGATTGTAATTCCTTAATTTTCTCCGCTAGTTCAATTAATGGTTTCTCAAATTCCAGTACATTATTGGGCATATTCATTCACCCCACTATCTTGATGGATCTCTAAAATAGCTTTTAATTCATCACGCATTTTATGACGGGGAGTCACTCTATCTACCATACCATGTTCCAGGAGAAATTCTGCCTTTTGAAATCCTTCTGGGAGGTCTGCACTAATAGTCTGTTTAATAACACGAGGCCCGGCAAAGGCTATTAAAGCCCCTTTTTCAGCAATAATTATGTCAGCCAAGGTGGCAAAACTAGCAGTAACACCACCTGATGTCGGGTCAGTCATTACACAGACATATAAAAGCCCAGCCTGATGAATCTTTTTTACAGCAGCACTGGTTTTAGCCATCTGCATCAAAGAAAGAAGGCCCTCCTGCATTCTGGCTCCTCCAGCTGTACTAAAGATTATTAAGGGCTTTTTCTTCTCAATAGCCTTCTCTATTGCCAGGGTAATCTTTTCACCAACTACCGACCCCATACTTCCCCCCATAAAATTAAAATCCATAATAGCAATTACTATCTGATGTCCGCCAATCAATGCTTCACCAGTAATTACAGCTTCATTTAGATTTGTTTTAATCTTTGCCCTGACCATCTTCTCTACATAGTTAGGGAAATCAAGCGGGTCTTTACTATATATATCTTCAGCAAACTCCTTAAAGCTGCCCTCATCAACAGTAATTGCCAGCCTATCCCTGGCAGTCAAACGGAAATGCTTACCACACTTGGGGCAGACCATCAGGTTTTCAACTAGTTTTTTATTAAAGATTATTTCTTTACATTCATTACATTTAGTCCAGAGGCGGTTATCTGGAGAAGACTCCTCTTTTTTATCACGATTATCTCTTGACTTAACAGTTACATATTTTGACTTGCCAAATAAATCCTTTAACATCACTTTCACCTCAAATTAAAGAAATTAAACCATTCAAATTGTATCACTAAGAATCTGGTAGACTTCTTCTGCTTCAGACTGGGGAACCTTGATTTGAATTGTACCATCATCCATTGCCTCTAATTTTACTAAAAAACCCTGTTCAATTAATTTATCTTTAATTGAATTAGCCTCTTTCTCATTAGTAATATAGATAACCTGCCACATATAAATCCCCCACATTCCTAATATTATAAAATAATAATCCAGACAGTTCTAGCACCTCTAGTTAAAAGAAAAACCAGCCTTAATTGCCTGGTTTAATCTCCTGAGCCAATTGATCCATTTTTAGTCATAATCTCCGCCTTGCCCCTTATCTTGATAGCAGAGGTGTGGTCTGTAAATTGAGCAAGCAACACTTCTCCCTTATCCAGCTTTTCTGTATGATGAAATTTAGTTTCTTTACCGCGGGTCAAACCGATTAATGTTACACCATCTTCAAGAGCCTTTACAACAATATAATCAGCTTTCACATCCATAAAATTTAACCCCCTTATTTTTTTTATAATACACTTTTTTCTATTTAATGTCAAGCCAAACAAGGGGTCAATTTAGTATTATCGCCTTAGACCCTCTGATAGAAATCCTTCATTACATAAAAAGCAAGCTTCTTATTTTTTTATCCCTGGGACAGTAATCCCTTTAGTAACTACTAGAGCAAATTAAATTTTTTAATCACATATCTATAGGCCTATTAAAATAGGCCTATTAAAATTTTAAATAAACCTGCCTCTTTTTTTAGAAGCAGGTTTTCATCTTCACATTTTATTTGAAATTTCTTGAATTTTAATATTAATAACAGAATCTATATAAAGAAGCTAAAAAAACCAAAGAATCTATCGTTAATTGACGGTACACCTATAGATAAGCAGGCTTAAAACTTAATATTAATATAATTTTAAAGAAAATAATGAACGCTTTTACATAACAACAGCTACAGCTCTTCTCCATTTGATTCGATAACTTTTTTATACCACCAAAAAGATTTCTTTTTAATCCGTTTCAAGGTCCCATTTCCTTCATTATCTCTGTCTACATAGATAAATCCATACCTCTTTTCCATCTCTCCTGTACCAGCACTTACTAAGTCAATACATCCCCAAACCAAATACCCAAGACATTCTATACCATCCGCTATAGCACCTTTCATAGCCTTTATATGCTCTTTAACATAGGAAATTCGATAATCATCATGAATTTCTCCATTTTCATCTACTTTATCACTGACGCCAAGACCATTTTCAACTATAAAAAGGGGCTTCTGATAACGATCGTATAATTCATTCATGGTTATTCGAAGCCCTATTGGGTCAATCTGTCTTCCCCATGGCGTTGCTTCTAAATAAGGATTCCGCAAAGTTGTAACTGCATTACCATCAGCAATGTTCTTTAAAACCTTCTTATTAACACTAATCAATCTGCTCGAGTAATAACTCAATGCAATATAATCTACCTTATGCTTTTTAAAAATCACCTCATCTTCTGCTGCTATTTTTATGCAGACCCCTTTTTTCTTTAATAAACGTTTTGTATAGCTTGGGTATCCGCCTCTCGCCTGCACATCAATAAAGAAATACATGTCCTGATTTTTCTCAACTGCTGCCCATACATCCTTTGGATTACAGCTATATGGATAATAAGAACCAGCCGCCAGCATACAGCCCATTTTCCCGTTTTTACTTATATCACGCAGCAGCTTAGTAGCCAGGGCACTGGCTACTAATTGGTGATGTGCCGCCTGATATGATACCTGCATCACATCATCGTCATCTTTTAGAATAATTCCCCCACCAAAAAATGGAATGTGAGTAATCATGTTTATTTCATTAAATGAAATCCAATATTTTACTACTTCTGCATAACGTTTAAATACAACTTTACAATATTTAAGGTAAAAATCAACTAGTTTTCGATTATACCACCCTCCGTATTTTTTGCTCAAATTTAATGGTGTATCAAAATGAGATAAGGTTACTACTGGTTCTATATTGTATTTTCGACATTCTTCAAACAAACGATCATAAAATTTAAGTCCCAGTTCATTTGGCTCTTTATCATCTCCATTAGGAAATATTCTAGGCCAACTTATGGATGTACGAAAAGCCTTTATTCCCATTTCTGCTAAAAGCTTGATATCTTCTTTATAGTTATGGTAAAAATCTATTCCTTCATGGCTTGGATAATATCCATACTTTTTGGTCAATGCAACTTGGGGATTATACATAGCTTCCTTTCTACCATATTGAACTGATGGAAGAATATCCATACAGGACAAGCCCTTTCCATCCTCCAAATGGGCTCCTTCACATTGATTAGCAGCCATAGCTCCTCCCCACAGGAAGTCTTTATCTAGTCTATTCATCATATACCCCTTCTAAAATCATCATTATTAATTCACCTGTTTCTACTTTTCCTTCCTCCACACCAACAACGTCTAAATAATCATCTGAGTTTGTAACAACTATAGGCGTAGTACATTTATAGCCTTCCTTCTCTATTGCTTCTTTGTCAAACTCTAGCAACGGGTCTCCTTTTTTAATTGCATCGCCTTTTTTCACTAGAGTATTAAAATGCTTACCTTCAAGTTCCATCGTGTCAATTCCAACATGTATCAACAGCTCTATACCTTCCTCATTTGTTAAACCAATAGCATGCTTTGTACTGAATACCATTGTTGCAGTTCCATCAAAGGGTGCTACAACTTTCCCTGTTTTTGGAATTATAGCTACACCTTTTCCAGTAACTTCATTGGCAAAACTATCATCATCAACTTTGTTAATATCGATTATCTGTCCTTCCATCGGGCTATAAATATCTATTCTTCTATTTAATGATAACTTATTTTTTATTGATTCTCCCCCTAAAATATTCTCTGTTCCCATATCTTTTGGTTCTTCAAATCCTAAGATCCAAGTAAGGATAAAGGTAACAATAAAACCAATTATGCAAGAAATAACTGCATGAACTATATTCATTGGATTTTCTCCGATAAAAACAGGAAGTGATAATAGTCCTGGTGTTCCAGATGTATAGCGGACAACCCCCATAACGCCTGCATATAAACCACCAGAAGCACCGCCAATCATGACAGCAATCAATGGCTTTTTTAATTTCAGAGTAATCCCATACATTGCTGGCTCTGTAATACCCATAAGTGCTGTAATACCTGATGAATAACCCAGTTGTTTCAATTTTATATTTTTTGACTTAATAGCTACACACAAGGCTGCAGCTCCTTGACATATATTGGAAACAAGACTTCCTGGCCCCATAATTGCTTCGTAACCATACGTAGAATAAGAAGTTAATAAGATTGGCAAAAAACTCCAATGCATACCTGTCAATACTAATAGTGGCATAAATGCCCCCATGACAGTAGGAACAAACCATCTTACATGTGTGTTTAAGAAACCTACTACTGTAGCAATGCCAGTACCAATAATAGAGCCTAGCGGTCCTAATACTATTAATGTAATCGGTGATACTATCAAAATAACTAGTACTGGTTTTGTAAAAAATTTAATTGGTTTCGGTGATATTTTATCTGCATATCGCTCTACATAACCCATGAACCAAACAGCTAAAATAATGGGAATAACACTGGAGGCATAATTAACTAATTTAACTGGAAGCCCTAAAAAACTAATTGGATCTCCTGCTGTCACCATTGCTTTAAAACCTGGGTGTAACAATATTCCTCCAAGCATTGCTGCTAAATATGGATTGCCTCCCAGTTTTTTTGCTGTTGAAAATCCAAGCATAACAGGTAAAAAGTAAAAACCTGCATCTGCAACAAAGCTTAAGATAAAATAAACCTGTGAGTCCTTTGGCATTCCAAGAAGAACAAATATAACTAAAATAGCCTTTATCATACCAGCTGCTGTAATTGCCGGAATAACTGGTGTGAAAATAGAGGCCAAAATATCCATCAACCTTTCCAGTTTCCCACCTTTTTGTTTGGAATGCTCAGCGGGCACACTTATATACCCTAGCTTTCCCATTTCCTCACATACGTTCGCAACCTCTGTACCAATAATAATCTGATATTGGCCTGACTTATAAATGGCATCCATAACACCATCTATCTTCTTTAAGGCTTCTAAATCAACTAATTTTTCATCTTTAAAATTCATTCTTAACCGAGTAGCACAGTTTGCTAATTGAGCAATATTGTTAATACCGCCTACATAGCTTAAAATATCTTTTGCTAATTTTCGATTATCCATAATTTATTCCTCCCTTTTTAGTTTTATTTATTTTCACAAAAAAGCATCGACTTTCTTTTTTGTGAAAATAAATAAAAAACCTAAATTCAAGAAAACATAATTGGCTTTTACATTCTCAAGCCGAAATTTATTTTCCATGAATTTAGGTATTGCCCTTATACGGTTACAACCCTTATTTTCTTAACAAATATTTATTTTTAATTTTCTTTTCATCACTAACCCTTTTGTTCATACTTGATAACACGATTAATATGGATTATAAAATATACCATTTCTTCCTTAGAAATCTTGTAGTTGAATTTTTTATCAAAATAAACCTTTATCTTATCTACACACACTTTCTCTTGTGGACATTTATTTTTCACCTGTTTATATAAAAAGTCATCGTCTGTTGATACTATTTTATTATGGAGCATAAGCCTGGCAAAGTAGCGGATATGTCTAACAAATCTGCTATAGCTCAAAGATTCTTGGTCATATTCAATATTGAAATGATACTTTACAATGTTTAGCACATCATTAACAATTTCAGTAATCGTCATAGTTATCTTCATTTTTTCTCCATCCTGCTGTGCATTCACAAAGTGGAGTGCGATAAAGCCTGCTTCATCTGCTGACATTTCAATCCCTTCATAATATTGGATGATTTCCAAAGAATGACATGCTGCTTTATATTCTTTCTCATAAATTCTTTTGATTTCCCACAGCAATGCATTTTTCATTTCTATTCCTATCTTATATCTAGATAAAGCATAGCTCATATGGTCTGTTAATGCAATATAGATACTGTCATGAAACTTTACCTTCAATTCTTCTTGTGCCTCACTAACGATTTTTTCTACCAATTTCACATGATTTAAAGGAACTTCCTGTAATAATTTAACAAAGCTTGAATAAAGCTCAGGAGAATCTAAAATAAAGGTTTTCTCTATTTTTGAAACATCAACCTTATCTCCAGCTTTTTTCTTAAAAGCGATTCCACGTCCAAGCAATATTACCTCTAATAATTGTTCATTTTCAGCTAAAAGAATATTATTGTTGTATACTTTCTTCACCTTCATCCAATCACACTCTCCACATAGATAACTCAGAAATTAATACTCAACATTTTCAGCAAACAACAAAAATAATATTTATTTTACTAAAAAACACCTAAACTAGCATAGAACACTTCTTTAAGCTGTGTTCTCTCTAATTTAGGTGTTGCCTGTTCCCAGTTACAACCCTTTAATTTATTATATGATAACATAAATAAAATTATATTTCAACAAATTATATAAAATAGTTTGAAAATTACTTAAACTTAGATTAGATAACTTAAATTTTCCTCTTTTAGAATATAGCCTTACCTGTAAGACTAAGGATAGTCATTATTATCCCTGCCAGGCATATCCCGGCAATAATAGCCGGAAAGGCATAACGAAACTTAATCTTAAACAAAAGTGCTGCCAGGCTGGCTGTCCACGCCCCGGTTGTCGGTAACGGAATCGCCGTAAATAATATTAAGGCTACTGCCCCATATTTCTCTATCTGAGCACTTTTATTGATAGTCCTTTTATCCAACCAGCCAAAAAAAGACTCCATAAAACTGGAGTTGCTTATCAAAAATAATCTAATCGGCCTTAAGTACAATAATAATGGTATCACAGGAACCGTATTACCGGCCACTGATAATAAGTAAGCCTTCCAGGGGGAAATACCCAGGGCAATAGCCAGTGGTATCGCTCCCCTGAGCTCTACAATCGGCAGACAGGCCGTAAAAAAAACAGCCCATTCCTTTGAAAGATATTGATTTAACCAGGAAAAAACAAAATCATTCATTGACATTCCTCCAAGTATATAAATTTCATTTAATTTATTCACACTAATGCTTTGTGTAAGCCAATTATATTAATGGAGCGACTAGTCTAAGCTTTCTTTTAACTTGCGCAATGTTAGCTTAGACACTAGCTCATCGAGAGCGTCGTATATTTTTCACGTAGGCAGGACGCCGGAGTGCAACCTTAATGTTCTTGCACGGTTTATTTAGATACGGAGTGCCTGTGGCGCACGACAAGCGGAATTAATATAATTGGCTGGAACGAGAAAGTGCAATATTTAAGTACTACTTATATATATTTAATCAAATATTTTTATTTCTATTTCCTTTAAAGGCTCAAAAGCCTGCAGCACTTTACTACTATCTCCTATCCAGTATCTCCTATTACTGAGTATTAAATCAGCATAATCCCCTCTATCTACCCTGAAAAAAACAGGATTATCTCCTTTATATTTCTGAAGAATCTCTTTTATTTCTTTAAGACTTTCTTTACTGGTCAATTCTATCATAAGGTAAGGTATCTCAAGAGAAAGAACCCTATCAGCCAGGACCTTACCCTCATCCAGTCTGCCCATTATCAAAACCTTCTTGCCTTTTTCCAGGAAATCAGCGTTATCCCTGTAAACACCCGGGAAGACAATTACCTCTATCTTACCTGCCCAATCTTCTATTGTCAAAAAAGCCATCTGCTGCTTACGTCGGGTGATATGTTCTTTTTTTTCAATAACCATCCCTGCCACAAGTATCTTTTGAGCAGTATTTTCTTCACTATCAACATCTTTGATAAACTGGCTATCACAATTAGTAAAACAAGCTATCTTTTTTTGGAACCTGTCAAGGGGGTGTGCCGAAAGATATATTCCCAAATATTCCCGTTCCTGGGCCAGTTTCTCTTCCAGGGAAAGCTCCGCAATATCCGGGTATTTAATACTATCTTCAAAAAAATCCTCTTTATTAGCAACTACATCAAAAAACGAGGTCTGTCCTGTACTGTGATGACGGCGCCCGGAACTTACCTTCTCATAGATTTCCTCAAACTTGATTAAAATCTGAGACCTCTTTTCTTTAAAGGATGAAAAAGCACCTGCCTTAATCAATGATTCAATAATCTGGATATTAAGGGGTCTAAGTTCAACCCTTTTGAGAAAATCCTCAAGTGAATGATAGGGTTCTGCCTGTCTGCCTTCAATAATGGCCTTGATCGCTGCAGTTCCCACATTTTTAATAGCCTTTAATCCAAAGTGAATCTTCCCATCTGGCATTGCCCTGAATTCATAGTCACTCTTATTAATATCAGGGGGCAAAACCGCAATCCCCATTTCTTTACATTCACGAATATACTGTCCAACCTTATCCAGGTTGCTCATCACAGATGATAAAACTGCAGCCATAAATTCTGCTGGATACTTTTCTTTAAGATAAGCAGTCTGATAGGCCAGCATAGCATAGGCAGCACTATGTGATTTATTAAAACCATATCCTGCAAAATATTCCATCTGATCAAAGATTTTATTGGCAATATCCTGCTTAATACCCTTTAATTTTTCAGCACCCCTGACAAACTTTGCCCGCTCATTAGCAATCAGTTCTTTTTTCTTTTTACCCATACCCCTTCTCAATAGATCAGCTTCACCCATTGTGTAGCCAGCAATCTTACTGGCAATCTCCATCACCTGTTCCTGATAGAGTATTAAACCAAATGTTTCCTTAAGTATTGGTTCAAGTGATGAATGGAGGTATTCTGGTTTTCTTAAACCATGTCTACTATCAATATACTGATCAACAAGACCACTACCAAGTGGTCCTGGCCGTCCTAAAGCAAGGATAGCAATCAAATCAGAGAACCTATCTGGTTTTAAGCGCTGGTTAAGGTCCCGAAAGAGGTAGGATTCCATCTGAAAGACCCCTAAGGTTCTGCCCTGCTGTAATAGTTGATAAACAGGCGGGTCATCTAATGGTATCTGCTCAACCACTATATCATGGCCACAGTTTACTTTGATATTATCCAGAGCCTTATCAATAATAGTAAGATTCCTCAAGCCCAGGAAATCCATTTTCAATAAACCAAGACTCTCCAGGTCATTCATGGGAAGCTGGGTTATGACAGCTTCATCCTGGGTCTGCAGTGGTATTAATTCACTTAAATCCCTGGAGCCAATAATAATACCTGCTGCATGTGTGGAAATATGTCTTGGTAATCCCTCAACACCTCTAGCAAAATCCACTAAGCGGGCAATTTCTTGATCACTTTGATAATAATTTAATAGCTTTTCATTCATCTTCAAGGCTTCATCCAGACTAATACCCGGCCTTGACGGCACCATTTTAGCAACCCGATCAACTATTTTTAATGGTATATTTAAAACACGTCCCACATCACGGATAGCAGCCCTGGCTGCCATAGTCCCAAAAGTCCCGATCTGAGCAACTTTCTCATCTCCATACCTTTCCCGTACATATTCTATTATCTCATCCCTTCGTTCATCAAAATCTATATCAATATCAGGCATGGTTACCCTTTCAGGGTTTAAAAACCTCTCAAAAATAAGATTATACTCCAGGGGATTAATACGGGTTATCCCCAGGAGATACGAAACCAGACTCCCGGCTGCTGAACCCCTACCCGGACCTACTCTAATATCATTTCTAACAGCATAGTCAACAAAATCCCAGACAATCAAGAAATAAGAGACATAACCCATCTCTTCAATTACCTTTAATTCATAATCAAGCCTTTCCCGGGCTGTTTTATTATCAGCCAGTCCTTTATCAAGTAGACCATCCTGACACTTTCTTCTCAATAATTTTGCTGCAGCCTCTTTACCCCCGGCATCAGGGAAATCAGGCAGATAAAAGGTATTAAAGTCAAGTTTTACTTCACTCCGTTCTGCTAAATCAACTGTATTCTGGTAAATTTCTGACAGTGATGGAAAAAGCCTGAACATTTCAGTAGGTTTCTTAAAATAAAATTTATCATTAGGAAAGGTCATTCTATTTTCATCATCTACTGTCTTACCTGTCTGCATTGCCAGCAAAACATCATGGAGTTCAGCATCACTTTGCTTTAAGTAGTGTACATCATTAGTAACCAGTAGTGGAATATTAAGCTCCTTACCCAGTTTAATCAAATGACTATTAACCTTTTTTTCATCTCCCAGGTGGTGGTCCTGTAATTCAAAATAGAAATTACCTTTACCAAATATCTCCCTATATTCCAGGGCTGTTTCTCTGGCCTTTTCCTCTTTTCCCTTTAAAATCAATTGTGGTATTTCACCCTGAACACAGGCCGATAGAGCAACCAGTCCCCTGTGATGTTCGTATAATAAATCCTTATCTACCCTCGGCTTATAATAAAAACCTTCCAGCCAGGCTTGTGATACCAATTTTATCAGATTATGGTAACCCTCATTATCCATAGCCAGTAATACCAGATGATATCTCTCTCTCTTACTCTTCTCAAATCTAGAACCAGGGGCTAAATAAACCTCACAACCGATAATTGGTTTAATACCTTCCCGAACAGCCTGCCGGTAAAAGTCTACTGCACCATATAAAACCCCATGATCAGTCATAGCCACTGCCGGCATAGCCAGCTCTTTACTATACTGAACAAGGTCCTTGATACGCAGTGCCCCGTCCAGAAGACTATATTCAGTATGGACGTGTAAGTGAACAAAGTTAGCTGTCATAATTATCCTTCTTTCAAATTATAATTATAATGAGGTGAAGTAAATGAACCGTGTCATACCTGTTTTTTTTATTGCCCTCGGAGTAGTCTTAGGGGGGTCTTTTATCGGCAGTATTGGTGGGTTAATTATCAATCAATCCCCCCTCAAGATAATGGTCGATATAGCCGATGACCTTAAACTATACGCCATCATAAGTGCTATCGGTGGTACATTTGCCAATCTCCGTTTATTGGAAGGAGTCATCTTTCAAGGGCAGTTAAGCATTATTGTTGAACAATTCTTTATACTCTTAAGCGCCTTTTTGGGGGGACAGCTGGGTTACTGGATAATAATAGTCTTCTGTGGGGGCAAGTAATTTGCTTAACTCTTTTCTAGTCTTTACAAAAAAAGAATTTATCTATATAATCGTTATCTTCTTGCTGGGTATTATTACAGGAGCAACCTTTTTAAACCTATATTCCGGCCGGATAATCGACCAGCTCATCCTGGAAAGAAACGAATTAACAGTTAAAAACAGAGAACAGTCAGAACAAATCAAACAATTAGAAGAAAAATTCAACAGGTTTAGAAAAACATTTATCAATAAGATTAATATCGAACTGGATACTGATGTCAATAAACATACCCAGCAGGCCATCAAAACAAAGATAAGTGATCTGCTGGCTGGTTTAATGGGGAAAGAAATCGAAGAAATAGATCCCCTGCTACTTAAAGATGTAATCCACCAGCGTTTCATAATTATTGAAGATAAAACCTATCAGTTAGAACTACTCTATATGGTTATAAGTGACCAGCTAAGCTTTTATATAAAGGTCGGTCCACCAAAGGTAGAAGAAAAAGAATAAATTCCAGCTTATAGATTGCTTTATTTTTACTAATAATAATGTTATAATAAGTTAAAGAAAAGTTCAATAGGGGGTGTAAAATATGCAAGAAGAAGTAGTAAAAATTCTTGATAAAATAAAACCAGGTCTTCAGGCTGATGGTGGTGATGTAGAGCTAGTTGAAGTTACTGAAGATGGTGTTGTTAAAGTCAAACTACTTGGTGCCTGCCAGGGATGTCCCATGTCTACCCTGACTGTTAAAAATGGGATTGAACGTACCCTCAAAGAACACATACCAGGGGTAAAAGAAGTTCAACAGGTATAAGGAATAAATAAAAAGCACCCCATCAATCAGTAGGGTGCTTTTCTTCATCCTGAGGCAATCCTATCTCCAGGTCCCCAAACAATATTTCCTGTACATCATTAAGTAAGATTGTTACCCTGTATTCAGCCTCCATATATTTCTTGATGACATTATTAAGATTAACTATCTCCTGGAGATTAGTCAGTCTTTTTTTATCATCCTCATCGATCTCCTGACCAGAAAATTGCTTGGCCTGTAGTTTATATTGCTCTTTTTTAAAATCAAGTAACATCTCTTTAGTCTTCTCATCTGTCATCACCTGTTTTCTTGCCTCTAGATAAGCCTTATACTCATCAGATTTCTTCAACATTTTAGCCAGACGGTGGCTGAGGTCATATACAGCCATTATTATCCCTCCTAATAATAAATAATCTCTCTTTCAATCCTGTCGTGCAAAGTAATAATCCCGATAGAATGTTTCGCCTGAAGTCTCCGGTCAGTTGCTGACCCTGGATTAAAATAAAGCTGTCCATTTATTACTTCATTACAGGGTCGATGTGTATGACCAAAGATTATTATATCGGCCTTAGGAAAAACATAAGCTATCCGTTCCATAATATGTCCCTTAAGGTTATGCCCGTGGGTAACACCAATCTGATAACCATTAAGTTCAATCCTTAATCTCTCTGGCAGTCCACGGCATAATTCAGGTGGGTCAACATTACCATAAACTGCCTTAACAGGGGCTAATACTGCTAAATCATCCAACACTTCCTGTGATGTAATATCCCCAGCATGTATAATTAAATCAATATCTTTAAACTTATCAAATACTATATCCGGTATCTTTTTTGCTTTAGACGGGATATGAGTATCTGAAATTACCCCAATTTTCATTTTTTCACCCCATGACCAGTTTCTACTATAGTCTAAATAATAAGTTGCCCAATAACGGGCGTTTTATCTCTACTGCCTGGTACTTACATAACTCCTGACAGCAAAAACACCTAATACAATTTTCAAGATCAACCTCGGGTCCTTTTTCTTTCATAGTAATTACATCCGCTGGACAGTTTCGACAACAATCAGCACAGTTAGTACATTTCTCATGATGAAAAACTAGCCGCGGCCTTAAAAGAGGAGAAAGCCAGTTGCTGATATTCTTAGGTAATTTCCTATCAATCAAATTAGAACTTTTTTCGATAGCAGGTATTTTTACATCCCTTAATACCCCGAGTTCATCACCAGCAAGCTCTATATCAGCAATCGAAGAGGGCAGTCCTCTTTCCTGTGCAGCCTGAATAGTCGGCAGATCTGTTAAAGGGTCTATCCCCAGTAAATATGCAGCAGCAGTATCTACTGCAAATGGGGATAAACCAGCTATTATATACCCAAATTTTCGTGGATCACCAGCTGAAGGTCCCTCACCTTCCATACCTATAATCGCATCCATAATCGTCAAATCAGGTTTAAGACAGAGAGCAAGATCAATTAACATACCCGCAAAAAGGTCAATCCGCGGCATTTTTAAATGATATTCTGCCTTTAATAAACCTGGTATAGCCCCAAAAAGGTTTTTAACTGCTCCAGTCATCATAGCCATACCATGTGTCTTTAATTTGGGGAGGTTAATTACAAAATCAGCCTTTGTATAATATTTAGCAATAATAAATGACCTTTTATATTTGCCTCCTGTAAAGGCTATATTTTCCTGGGCTAAATCATAATTTAACTTGATCCCCTCTTCACCAGCCAACTCATAGAGACCTGTTTGCTGATAGATTTTTTTTAATAAACCAGCAGTGAAGGGCCCGCCAGGACTGTCCCCAATTATTACCTCTGCCCCCAGTTCGCGTACAAGCCGCGCCAGCGCTTTAACAAATATAGGATTGGTAGTAACAGCAGCCTCAGGAGGTTTATCTGTCAGAAGGTTTACCTTGAGCAAGACAGACTTACCAGGTTTAATATAATCTGCCACCTTATATTTAGCAAAGATTGCCCTGAGCTGTTTTATTATTGCTTCAAAATTATAATCCTTACATTGACTAATACTTACCGTTTCCATAATTCCCCCACAGCAACTTTTTAAGATAATTATATCACATTAAAGTGCTATAAAAAAGGGTTATCAGTACTAAAAACTAAAGTGCAAAGGTTCCTTTTTCACCCATAATCACTTTTAATATCTGTTCTTCTTCACCTGTTTGGGCATTTACATATATTAGATATGTCTCCCCTCCAATAGTTCCTCTAACCTCATAAGTTAAGGTTTCCTTTAAACTCGCCTGTGGAATAAGCGCTAATCTAATATTCTCAATTTGCTCCAGGGTTTTACTGGTCCTTTCCCTGGCATCATTTTCACCTATCTCGGCTTCCTCAAGGTCACGGGAATGATGTGACATCAAATAACTTAACGCTTCAACTGCCAGTATTTGTCCGTTATCCAGTGCTACCTGTACATTAATAATATCTGGATAGATTATAATACCTTTTTCTTTATAGGCAAAAGAAATATAGGCAATATTATCCTTTATCTCTGAATAAGTTGATTCCATATTGGGGTAATTGTTTATAGCAAGAAAATCACCTGCCTTATCAACTGCTTCACTCTGTGAAATACTGGATTTATCAACCTCCCGATTATTTAACATTGTAACCAGGTGGCCACCTTTTTTGGATATATCTATTGAATATGTGCCCTCATCTCCAGCATCAATCTGGAAATTATATGAAGGTATTTTACTATTTATAGTTGTACCCTGTGAGATACTCTCCTCATTAGAAATATTAACTACTTTAGCAGCCCTTTGCCGGGCATCATCCCTGCTTATCTCTTCACCTTTCAAATCCTGCGGTTTTCTATTTACAATATGGTCAGAAAAAGGTCCGTCATAGATTAGTACAGGCATATTGTCCATCTCATCTGTAATACTATCCAAACTATCATTGACATTATCTGGCAGGTTATTATCTCCATTATCGAGACTATTTTTGGCACTCTTTACTAATTCCACCCAGTTAACATTTCCTGCAAAAACCTGGTTTTCAACATTATGTAGATTATCTGCCACCTTAATAGCCTGCTGACGGAGTTGTTCTAGTTGTTTGCGATTTCCATCTGTCAATGCTTTACCCTCAGCATTCTGACGAGCTGCAGCATGACAATAATCACCTGTCTGACTCAAAAATTTAGCAGTTTGATACACCGTTTGGGCAGCCAGAGGCAGTTTGTTTAGTTCTGCTTGTGCTGTATTAGCATGACTCCAGACATCTGTTAAAAGCATAATGTTTTGTCGTTCAGAGGTGGATACCAGGCTCTTACCCAGTAATACCTGTAATTGTTCTACATGCTCAACCAGCTCATAAAAAGCCTGCTGGTATTTATTCCCCATATATACCTCAAGTTGTTCCTTTTCACGATACTGGTTATAGCCCCAGTAACCTGTTACACCAACAACCAGAAGACCAACCAGTAAAGGTATAACCCAGGATCTTTTAATTTTTAAAACCCCCTTATTTACTATTTTTTAATACTAACGGGCAAAGACATGACTGCCTATCCTCCTTACAATCTGTCGTGACCATATCCATTGATTAACAGGTTTAGAAGGATTCCAGAAAAAGAGTGAACCGTGTGTTGGGTCCCATCCATTAATTGCTGACCTGGCCGCCCTGATATTATCATTATTTGGTGCTAAATTAAATTGACCATTGGCTACTGATTCAAAAGCCAGTGGTTGGTAAATAACTCCACTTATGGTATTAGGGAATGAAGGACTATCAACCCTATTTAGTAAAATAGCAGCTACTGCCACCTGTCCCTCATATGGTTCACCCCTGGCCTCAGCGTGAACTAACCTGGCAATCATCTCAACATTATTACTCCTACTCACTCCAGCACTTCCTGATACCCTGCTAGTCTGAGAACTACCACCACTGCCCTCATAACCAAGTGCTGCCCAGGTTTCTGCCCCAACTACTCCATCAACCCTTAACCTATTTTTACGCTGAAAATTAACTACTGCACGGTATGTTTCACTACCAAAGGTACCATCAATACTACCTGAATAATAACCCCAGTTCCGCAGTTTCCTCTGTAATACAATCACCCCTGAGCCTCTACTCCCCCAGCTAACTGTCGGTTGAGCAGCCTGGCTCTTAGGGATATAAAATACTGCAAGAAATATAACGATTAAACCCACAGAAATAACAACACATATTGTGGATAGCCGTTTTGACATATATCTTATAACCCCCTTTATCTGTTTTTAATAGCTTACCTCAAGCAGGCTATATTTTATTCTAAAATTTTAAAATATACTCTGGTTAAATAAACCAAAAACCGGGGAAACCCCGGTTTAATAGTACTTTAAATTATAAAATGCCAGGCTTATAATCTCAGCCGGCATTTCTATTTCATTAAATCTATAATTTTATCAATTTCTTCCTCTGTATAAACTGCTATACCTTTACCCTTTAAAAAAGCTGCCGTAACACCAGAGCCCTTTTTCAATTTTCCATCAAATTTCCCGGAATAAATCTTATTGACCCCACATGAAGGGCTTCTGGATTTTAAAACAGCAAATTCTACCTCAGTAAAATCAATCCCGGTCAAAGCCTTCTGGCAGCCCCTGATAAAACTATCAGTTACATCCTCCCCCTTTTTATTAAGGACCTGCGCCTTTTTCTGCAAAACATCACAGCCATCACCATTAATAATCTCTGCTGGGGGACGTGGTGTATTTAATCCAGCCTCTACCTCAGGACATAGCAAAGAAATATCCTTATCTTTCAGTAATTTAATTAATTTCAAATCCTTTTGATTACCACCATCATAGCGGCAGTTCTTACCCATTAAACAAGCACTGACCAGTATCATTAAGATACCTTTTCTTGTTTAGCACCACTGTTCTCTGTCTTTTCTTCCTTATTATTTTCAGTTTTAGTAGTACTATTATCACTACTTTTATTATCTGTCACATAAAAACCAGAACCCTTAAAGATAATACCTGGTGAACCAATAATCCTTTTTACAGTACCATCACACTTAGGACAGGTCTCCAGTGGTTCCTCTGTAATTTTTTGAAATTCTTCAAACCGTCCGCAATTTTCACACTCATAGAGATAAGTTGGCATAGTAAATCATCCTTTCTTTAGAAAATATTTTATTAACATATACCTAGATATTTAATTGATATTTTACCCTACTCTATATTTTATATCAATTTTTAAAAGACTGTCAAGTACTTATCACTCATTGTCTTCCCCCTTTTCAGTCTGTAAATGACCCCAGTAGTTATATCCCTGTATAAATAAAAATAAAAACAATAAAACCCACTCCCTAACTACAATAAAAAAACCACTACCAATAACAGTACTCAATACTATAGCAAATATATTATAATTACTGCCTTTCTTTAACCTAATAATCTGCCAGGGCAGGAGGCCAAACCCCACAAAAACACCAGTCTCCACCTTATAGATTAACCCTGCTATACCGATAAAAACAAAAAAAATAGATAGAAAAAAACTCATAGTATCCCCTCCACAAAAAACTTTCTATGCTATAACTTCTGTTTATCTCATAAAATACCTTCTTTTAGCTGCAAAGATACCACTGTTTCCACATGATAGGTCTGAGGAAACATGTCTACCGGCTGGATAGCTTTTATCTCATAATTTTCCTTCATCCTGGCCAGATCTCTACTCAGGGTTGCAGGATTACAGGAAACATAAATAATCCTGGCAGGTTGTATTTTATTGATAACCTTAATCACTCTTTCATCAAGGCCTTTTCTGGGAGGGTCAAAAACCACCAGATCAGGCTTTAAGCCATCCTTGACCAGTCTGGGGAGTATTTCTTCTACCCTGCCGGTTATGAATTGACAGTTATCAATATTATTTAAGCGGGCATTTTCTCTGGCATCTTCAATGGCCATTACTACCTCTTCAATTCCAATTACTTTTTTGGCACCGTCAGCCAGGTATAATGCGATACTCCCAATACCACAGTAAGCATCAAGGACTGTTTCCTTACTGGCCAAATTAGCGTATTTTTTAACAATGTCATATAACTTCCTGGTTTGCAGTGTATTCACCTGAAAAAAAGAAAATGGTGAGATTTTAAATAGTATATTCCCAATATAGTCTAGATAATAATCCTGACCTGCCAGTATAATATTTTTACCGCCCATAATTACATTGGTTTTTTCCCGGTTAATATTCTGGATTACTCCCACCAGTTCCGGAACCTGCTGTAATAGCTTGCTGGCAATCTCCTTGCCATCCTTAAACGTCTTCCTACTGGTTACAATTGTTAAAAGTGCCTGGTTGGTACAGACTCCTGTTCTAATCACCAAATGCCTTAATAAACCACGGTGGGTCTTTTCATTGTAGACACTCATTTCATAATCATTTAACACAGCAAGTGTTCTGGCAACAATCCTGTTTATCAGGGGATGCTGAATTATACAACTTTCATTTACAACCACATTATGGCTGCCCTTTTTATAAAAACCTGTTGCAATTTTTTTGTCTTCAGTTTTAGTCAGTGGAAATTGGGCTTTATTGCGATAATTAAAAGGATAGTCTGCTCCAATAGGATCATTGACTTTTATATTTTCAAAGCCACCGATTCTTTTTAATAAATCAATAACCATTTGTTTTTTATGTAATAATTGTTCTTGATAATCTACATGCTGCAGCTGACATCCTCCACAGCCATCAGCCACAGAGCATACTGGTTCAGTCCTGGCCTCAGCAGGTTGTAAAACTTTCAATAACTCACCCCTGGCATAGTTTTTCTTTTTAACAGTAATTCTTATTTTAACCCGCTCTCCAGGAATCCCGCCAGGAACAAAAACAGCTAATCCATCAGCAAAATGCCCGACACACTCACCACCATGAGCAAGATTGTCAAGCTCTATTTCAACAATATCACCTTTTTTTAATTCAGTAGTCATCTTATCACCTCATTATACCCTCTGTTGAAAATATATCTTTATATTATCGTAATGTCAAGTTTTTATAGAACAATTGATCTAATGGCCAATCTAGTATGAGTGTAGGTGTGAGTAAAAAAACCTAAAAATATTTTATTCACTATTGTATAATTTAATAAATAAAGGAAGCCGGTTTTACTATATAATCTGGAACAAAGTAGTTACGTATCGAGAAATATTCCCTTGGTTTATATATTAACTTAAAGGGGGGCATTTTATGTTTTTACGCACTACTTTAAAGAGTCTTAAAACTCCAGTTGATAGTAGAAAAACAGAAAAATACTATATCGAAACTAAAGAACAAGCAATAGTGAATTATTATTTGTTTGGCGGGTATTAATATTCTGAAAACCTGAGAAACCGGAGGTTATTTTAGCCTCCGGTTTTTTCTTCTATCTAAAGATTTTTTATTACCTTTGTTTCCAACTGGTTGATATAGAATACTAAACCAACCAAACTTGACGACAGATCTTCATGGTATATAATAACATCAGGGGGTAGATTTAATGGTGTGGGTGCAAAATTCCAGATTGCCTTTATTCCCACTTTCACAAGCCTTTCAGCTACCCCCTGTGCCTCTTCAACAGGAACAGCCAGAATCCCAATTTGTATTCCTCGACTAATAATACTATCCAGATTCTTAACATTTTTCACAACTAAATTCCCTACATTGTTACCGATTTTATCCAAGTCATAATCAAACACCTCAACTATTTCCAGCCTCATCTTCTTAAACTCTTGATAGTTAATCAAAGCCCTACCAAGGTTGCCTGCCCCAATCAGGACAACTGGCCAGCTTCGGTTTAAGCCTAGAATCACCTCCAGAGATTTCTTTAGACCATGTATATCATAACCAACACCTTTACAACCAAATTCTCCGAAATATGAAAGGTCTTTTCGTACCTGGGCTGAGGATGTGCCTACATCATGGCCAAGCTTTTTTGAACAGATTACTGTTTGATCATTATTGCCTGCCAATCTTTTTAAATGACGGTAATAAGCAACTAACCGATGAATAGTTGGCTGTGGTATGCCTTTCATATCTTATACACCCCTGGCTGTATAACTGGTATGGAGTAGTTCATGGGCCCTGTGACTTCCTGGTTTTCCAAGATAATCATCATATAGTTTCTGGACATAAGAATTCTCATGTGATTTCCTCATTTTTTTCCCTTTATCAATCTCATAGATGGCTTTCATTCTTCTGGTCCGGGTTTCTTCATTTGTAGGTATTGGCTGGCCGCCACCACCCAGACAACCACCAGGGCAGGCCATTAATTCAATAAAGTGGAATTCTTCCCCGGATTTTATCCTATCCATCAGTTTTCTAACATTTCCTAATCCGTGTGCTACACCTCCTTTGACTTTCAAACCATTTATATCTATTTCTGCAACTTTAATACCTTCTAATCCTCTAACCATTTCAAAATCCAGTTTTTCTAATTCTTCACCAGTGATTAATTCATAAGCCGTTCTCAGTGCTGCTTCCATAACTCCACCAGTAGCACCAAAAATATCTGCTGCTCCACTGGAAACACCCATTAAGTTATCATATTCCTCTTCCTCTAATGCTAACATATCTATTCCAGCTGTTTTAATCATTCTGGCCAGTTCTCTGGTTGTTAAAACAAAGTCTACATCACCTTCCATCTCTGGCCGGCGGGCTTCAAACTTCTTGGCAGTACAGGGCATAACAGATACTACGACTACATCTTCAAGAGGTATATTATTTTTTTCTGCATAATATGTTTTAGCTACTGCTCCAAACATCTGCTGTGGGGATTTACAGCTGGATATATTCGGTAACAAGTCAGGATAAAAATGCTCTATAAATTTTATCCAGCCAGGGCTGCAGGAAGTTAATAAAGGTAGGACACCACCATTATTAATTCTTTCAATTAATTCTGTTCCTTCTTCCATGATCGTTAAATCAGCAGTAAAGTTAGTATCAAAAACACGGTCAAAACCTAATCTCCTCAAAGCAGCAACCATCTGCCCAGTTGCAACAGCACCTGGTTCTGCTCCAAATGGCTCGGAAATAGCTACCCTGACAGCAGGTGCAGTCTGAACTACAACATGTTTTGACGGGTCGTTAAGAACATCCCAGACATTTTCATAATGGTAGACTTCATGTAAAGCCCCTGTAGGACAGGAATGGATACACTGTCCGCAATTAGTACACTCTACATTACCCATACCCTTATCCTCAAAAGTAGTAACTATAGTAGCAGGACCCCTATTGGCCATAGTAAATATGCCAATGCCCTGCACTTCTTCACATTTTCTAATACAACGACCACAGGTTATACATTTATTCGGTTCCCTGATAATTGAATAGCTTGATCTATCCTCTGAATAACCCTTATCCCGGGATTTTAGCCTGACCTGATTTATTCCAATGATATCCGCTGCCTGCCGTAACTCACAATTACCATTTTTACTACAGGTCAAACAATTTAACTCGCAGCTAATATCATGTGAAGCAATAATTAATTCAAAAAGGTTTCTTCTAACCTTCTGAACTTTAGGAGAATGGGTTTTTATAACCATTCCCTCCTTTATTTCCGTAGCACAGGCAGGCTGAAGAAGTCTTTCACCCTCAATTTCCACAACACACAATCTACATCCACCATAAATTGATAATCCCTCTTCATAGCAAAGGGTAGGTATTTTAATATGGGCTTTACCGGCTGCTTCCAGGATGGAACTTCCCTCATTGACGTTATAGGTCTTACCGTCAATATTTACTTGTAACATAATGCTCACCACCCTTTAACTTCAATTCATCCCCAAATTTATCAAATACTGAGCCGATAAAATTAAGTGAGGTCTGACCCAAACCACAGCGGGCAGCTAGATGAATTGTAGTCCCAACATTTTTGATAAGCTCTACATCTTTTTCTGTAAACCCTTCTTTTCCTTCTTTAAGCATGTGGTAGACCTGTCTGTTCCCTTCACGGCAGGGGAAACAGGTTCCACAGGTTTCATCCATAAAAAATCTGGATACATTTAGCATTAGATCAACTAAGTCATGTCCCTCATCAACCACAATCACTGCACCTGAACCCAGAGCACTCCCAGCACTGGCTATTCCCTCATAGGTATAGGGAACATTAAGTTCTGCTGGGGTTAAAACCTGTGTTGAAATACCTCCAGGAACAAGAAATTTAAGGGGAACATAATTCCTGATACCTTTACCAAATTGTTCAATAATCTCTCCAAGTGTTACCTGCCCAAATTCAACTTCATAGACTCCCGGTTGATTAACGTCCCCACTTAAACAGACCAATTTGGTACCTCTACTATTTTCTGTACCTAATTCTAGATACTTATCAAGACCTTGATTAATTATCTCAACTGCAGAAACCAATGTTTCTACATTATTAACCACTGTAGGTTTATCAAAAAGTCCTTTTGCTATGGGATATGGTGGCTTTATTCTGGAACGACCCCTCTTACCTTCAATAGAATTTATTAATGATGTTTCATCACCACATACATATGCCCCAGCACCTTTCACCAGATAAAGATTAAAATTAAAACCACTATCCAGAATATTCTCTCCCAGTATCCCAGTAGCCTCTGCTTCATTAATAACCTTTTCAAAAATGTTGATGGGGCCAAGATACTCTCCCCTGATATAACAATACCCTTCGTCAGCGCCAATGGCATAAGCAACAATTAAAATACCCTCCAGGACTTTAACCGGATTGTTTTCCAGTAAATAACGGTCTTTAAAGGTACCCGGTTCTCCTTCATCACCATTACAGATAATATATTTTTTGTCAGCTTCCTCTTGATAGGCAAGTTCCCATTTTAAGCCTGTCGGAAATCCTGCTCCTCCTCTACCCTTCAATCCAGATTGTTTAATGATATCTATAACCTTTTCCCGACCTAATTTCAAAGCCTTTTTCAAGTTGGAGAATTCATAATTACTAACCTCTTTTTTCATATCTTTTTTCAGAAATAAAGTCTCTTCCATAGCAATCCCCCCCTAAACACATTTTTTCAATATTTCAAGAGCCATGCTTTCATTTACATGTATATAGACGTGCTCATTAACCATCATTACCGGTCCTTCACCACAATAACCCAGACATTCTACTACTTCCAGAGTAAATAATTTATCTTTAGTTGTTTGCCCATCTTCCAGTCCCAGGTATGTTTTAATTGTCTCCAGTAATTGGTGTGAACTATTGATATGACAGGATAAACTATCACAAATTCTAATTATATACTTTCCCGTTGGTTCTGTATGGAACATAGAATAGAATTTGATGGTACCATAAACCTTTGCCCGGGGGATATTAAAATCCCTGGCAATCTTATCAATCTCTGTTTCGGGAATATATCCATAGGTGTCCTGGACATTATGCATTCTCTCCAAGAAACAGCCATAATTCATTTTTTTATACCTCCTTTTGTGAAAACATTCCCTTTTTTAGCGATAAAAAAATAACATTTCCCCTCCTTTTTTTAATACTTGAAAATATTTTCACCTATTTTTTTGTAATACTTATAAGTGCATCAGCTGTGCCAGTTATTAATAAAAAAGCTATAACACCTGTTATAACGTTACTTATATCTATTAACATCAAATATATAATTAAATAGACCAGGTAGTTAATAATGCTTGCTGACATTATCTTTAATTGCTTTTTACCTTTATTTGCCATTATTATTTGTGAAAAAATTAATGTTGTATGTCATTACAATAATGCAGTTTTGCATTATTCTTTTAAAAATAACCCTTTTCATGAAAGTAATATTACTTTCAATCACTTAGTTCTGTGAATCAGTGGTAAATAACGAGTAACGAGTTTAGCACGCCGGTTGCAAATGCAGTAATGAGTATGAACTGATTGACTACTCTCCTCTCTAAACAAAAAGACTGGAATTACATCCAGTCTTTTAAAAAAAAAATTAATCTTTTAAATTTTTTAATACACAATCCTCTGATCATTGTTTCAGTTCTGACATAATGAATTATCTTCCTTGTTTAGTCTAAAAAATAAACTGCCAATATCGGAAGATAAATCTTTTCTAATTTGACTTGCGAACCCCCCCTATCCCTTTACCAAACATAACTGAAGAAATAACCTGTTCTTCATCCTTGCTCTCCAGTTCATTCAGGTAACGGTAATATTGAATAAGTCTCTTAACAGTCGGGTCAGGTACCACTTTCACTTTCAAACCCCTCTAACCACATAATGGGTATGGAGTAATTCATGGGATTTATGGCTGCCTGGTTTTTCCAGATATTCATCATATATCTTTTTAATATAGGGGTTTTCATGAGACTTACGTATTTCTTTGTTCTGGTCAATCTCATAGAGACCTGCCCTGCGTTTGGCAATATTATCTTCAGTAGCAGGTAAGGGCTGACCACCCCCACCAATACAACCCCCTGGACAGGCCATAAACTCAACAAAGTGGTATTCTGCTCCATCTTTTATTCTTTCCAGCAGTTCCCTGGCATTACCTAAACCATGAGCAACTGCAACCTTTAAAGTCAGATCAGCAATTGCTACTTCAGCCTCTTTGATACCATCAGCACCCCTGACCTGAGTAAAATCTAATTCCCTAAGTTCTTCACCAGTCAAAATTTCATAAGCTGTTCTCAGAGCAGCTTCCATTACACCACCAGTAGTCCCGAATATATCAGCCGCTCCTGAAGACACACCAAGTAACTTATCATAATCACCTTCAGGTAGATTTAAAATATCTATTCCAGCCTGTTTGATCATCCGCCCTAATTCACGGGTAGTCAATGCATAATCTACATCACCATTCATTTCAGACCTACTTGCCTCAAATTTCTTCGCTGTACAGGGCATAATCGAGACTACTACCAGGTCATCCACTGAAATATCATTTTTTTCCGCATAATATGTTTTAGCAACCGAACCAAACATCTGCTGAGGTGACTTACAGGTAGAGAGATTATAAATAAATTCTGGATAATAATGCTCCAAAAACTTTATCCAACCTGGGCTACATGAAGTAAAAAGTGGTAGTGTTTCATTGTTTTTTATCCTGTCAATTAATTCTGTTCCTTCTTCCATAATTGTTAAATCTGCAGTAAAATTAGTATCAAAAACCTTATCAAAACCGAGTTCTCTCAAAGCTGAAACCATCTGACCTGTTACAATCGTACCTGGTTCTTTCCCAAAGGCCTCCGACAGGGCGACCCGAACAGCTGGGGCAGTCTGAACAATCACATGCTTAGAAGGGTCATAAATAGCTTCCCAGACATCATCAATATATTCTCTCTCTGTGATCGCCCCTGTTGGACATACCACTGAACACTGACCACATAAAACACAGGGACTTTCTGAAAGGCTGTTATAAAAAGCAGGTTCAACAACTGTCTTAAACCCTCTTCCCTCTGGTACAATAGCCTTTACTGACTGAACTTCATGACAGACACTGACACAGCGCCTACAGAGAATACACTTTTCAGGGTCTCTATATAGAGATGGTGTTGAGACATCCTTAGTAAAAGTACTTTTTTCACCTATAAAACGAATATCACGGATCCCCATCTGTTCCGCCAGTTCTCTTAGTTCACAATCATCACTCTTAAGACAGGTAGGACAGTCTACTTTATGGTTTGATAAAAGGAATTCTAAATTCAGTCTTCTTGTCTTTCTTACCCGGGCAGTATTTGTCTTGACTCTCATGCCATCAACTGCCGGTGTTATACAGGAAGCTACTAATTTACCTGAGTCCTCTAATTCAACCAGACATAAACGACAGGCTCCAACCTCATTTAATTCCTTTAAATAACATAATGTCGGTATATCCCTACCGGCCATCTTGGCTGCTTCCAGGAGTGTAGTACCCTGATCAACTTCAAGCTCTTCTTCATCTATCCATAGTTTTATTTTATTATCAGTCATTGCGATCCCCCTCACTTATTTTTTACATCACAGCGCAGACAACGTCTGGCCTCTTCAACTGCCTGGTCTTCTGAATAACCCTTTTCAACCTCTTTAAAACCCCTCTTCCGTTCTGACAACAATATAGTAGGCATCTTCACTCTTGGTCTTTCATCTTCAAGAATAGAGCCAGATACTTTGCGGTCAATCCTCTGACAGACAACTACCTTTCCATCACCACCTAAGTATTTATCAATTGATCGAGCAGCCTCTTTACCACTCTGGATCGCCTCTACAACAGTTGCTGGACCACTAACACAGTCCCCACCTGCAAAAACCCAGGGTATACTGGTAGTATACTGCCTGTCTATTTCAATTAGAGCCCTATCAGTCAGACCAATACTTAATTCTCCCTCATTAAAATCTTCTTCCACATTCTGCCCGACAGCAGAGATAACCAGGTCAGCCTCCAGGATATAATTAGAATCCTTAACTGTTAATGGTTTTCTGCGGCCGCTATTATCAAATTCACCGCCCTTTATCCTGACACATTCCAGGCCAGTAACCCGACCATCTTCACCAATCACTTTCACCGGGTTAACCAGACAGTGTAGTTTTACTTCCTCATATTCTGCTTCTTCAATTTCTTCTCGGTGGGCAGGCATATCCTCTCTGGTCCTTCTATAAACAACATTAACTTCTTCTGCCCCTAACCTTACTACATTTCTGGCAACATCGATCGCCGCATTGCCACCACCAACAATAGCTACCTTTTTTTTCTCAATATCAAGCCTTTTACCCAGATTAATATCCCTGAGTACCTCAATACCTGAATATACACCAGTTAAATCCTCTCCATCAATACCCAGTTTACGGTCCTGATGGGCCCCAACAGCCAGGAAAACCGCTTGATAACCACTTTCTTTGAGTTCAGTTAAAGTTATATCTCTACCTATTTTGGTATCAACCACTATTTCTACTCCCATAGTGGTAAGTACTGTTATTTCTTCATTGAGAAGCTCTTTCGGCAAACGATACTCTGGTATTCCTACTGCCAGCATACCCCCAACTACTGGTAGGGCTTCAAAAATTGTTACCTGATAACCCTTTTTACGCAAATAAAAGGCAGCACTTAGTCCAGCAGGACCAGAACCTACAATAGCAATTTTTTCCCTCTTCTCCTCTTTAATTGACGGTACAGGGAACCCCCCCTCATTTTTCAGGACATAATCACTGGCAAATCTTTTTAGTTCACGTATGGCCAGTGATTCATCAAGGGAATTTCTATTACAGGCCTGTTCACAGAGATTATAACAAACCCGACCACAAATAAGAACCAGAGGATTTTCTTCCTGGACAATCTTATAGGCCTCCTTATACTTGCCCTGTCTTATTAAATCAATATAAACAGGTATATCCACATTTGCCGGACATGAATTCTGACATGGTGAATTAAATAATGGTGCACACCTGGAGGCCTCACAATAATTATTCTCAATATGGTCAAGATACTCATCTCTAAAATACCTGATTGTACTCAAAACTGGATTTGGGGCTGTCTGTCCGAGACCACAGAAAGCAGAATCCTTTATCTGTTCACCCATTTCAATTAATAAATCCAGGTCATCTCTACTTCCCTCTCCATTAGATATTTTCTGTAAGATCTCCAGCATTCTGGTTGTCCCTATACGGCAGGGAGTACATTTACCACATGATTCGTCTTTACAAAAATCAACAAAATATTTGGCCAGGTCAACCATACAGGTCTGTTCATCCATCACAATCAGACCCCCTGAACCCATAATCGTCCCCAGTTCTTGGAGGGAATCGTAATCAATAGGCACATTCAAATACTGTACAGGTATACACCCGCCAGAAGGACCACCTGTCTGGGCCGCCTTGAACCTACCATTGTTTTCAAGACCACCACCAATATCAAAGATAATTTCTCCCAGTTTTGTACCCATCGGTATTTCAACCAGACCATTGTTTTTCACCTTCCCTGCCAGGGCAAATACCTTTGTACCAGGGCTATCTTCAGTCCCAATCGATTTAAACCACTCTTTACCCCTGTAAATAATATCTGGGACATTGGCCAGGGTCTCAACATTATTTATAATAGTGGGTTTACCCCAGAGACCAGCTTCAGCTGGAAAGGGTGGTTTAGGTTTTGGCTCCCCCCTCTTTCCTTCAATTGAAGCCATCAAGGCTGTCTCTTCACCACAGACAAAAGCCCCTGCCCCTAGTCTAATATCAAGATGAAAATTAAAACCACTGTTAAAGATATTCTTTCCTAACAAACCTAAAATCTCTGCCTCAGCAATTGCTTTTTTGAGGCGTTTAATGGCCAGTGGATACTCTGCCCGACAGTATATATACCCCTGACTGGCCCCAATAGCATAAGCAGCAATAGCCATTCCTTCTATTAAACGGTGTGGGTCACCTTCCAGAACACTCCTATCCATAAAAGCACCAGGGTCTCCCTCATCAGCATTACAGATAATATACTTTTGAGCACTTTCATTATTATAAGCAAATCTCCATTTAACACCTGTAGGAAAGCCTGCACCACCCCGCCCCCTGAGCCTGGCATCACTTATTTCCTGAATGACTTCCTCGGGACTCATCTCTGTTAGGGCCTTAGCAAGGCCCATATAGGCATCACTGGCAATGGCCTCTTCAATATCTTCTGGATTAATGAGGCCGCAATTTTTCAAAACAATTCTATACTGTGGTTCAAAAAAGGGGTCATCCTCATCAATTGTCCATCTCTCTATAATCCTGCCTTCAATTACATTTTCATTTACAATTTCCTTAGCCTTCTCCCTATTTACATTTCCATAAATAACCCTGGTATTACCCTGCCTTATCTCCAGTAACGGCTCCCTAGCACACAAACCAAGACAACCAGTCTGTTTTACAGACACATTCTTTATATTCTGCTTATCAAGCTCCTCAAGGACTATATCCCAGACATCCTGAGCCCCAGCAGCAATTCCACAGGTCCCCATGCCTATAATTATTTTCATACTATGATCAGTGTTTTTTTCTTTAATGAATTTTTGTTTAATATCACCAAGATTACTTAATGAATTTACCCTGTTTATTTTCAAATCCTTAACTGCCATGATAACCCTCCTTAGATCTCTCCCTTTTTGTATTTTTCAACAATATTGACGGCTTTTTCTGGATTCAATAAACCGTGCGCCTTACCATTTACTGTCATAACCGGTCCTAATCCACAGGCACCAAGACACCTGACTACTTCAAGTGATAACAAACCATCATCTGTTGTTTCACCAGCCTCAAGATTATATTTTGACTTTATTTTTTCTATAATTTCCGCTGAGCCCTTAACATAACAGGCAGTTCCTTTACAAAGTGCAATCTGATACTTACCCTTGGGCCTTTCCGAAAAATGTGCATAAAAAGACATAACACTGGCTACCTCACCTGGGGTTATCTTTAATCCCCTGGCAATCTTTTTCTGAACAGCCTTAGGAACAAAACCTATTAATTCCTGTGCCTGGTGAAGGACTTCCAGCAAGGCATCTTCCTGTCCCCTGTTTTTTTCTATAATCCCCTCCAGTTCCTGATGTACAATATCAATTACTGATTCCTCTTCCCGTTCTTTTACTATCTCTGCTAATTTAGTACTCACCCGACTCCAATCCACTTCCTTTAGTTCCTGGAGTTCTTTTTCAAGTAGTGCTGACATAATATGCCCCCTTAATAGTTAAATTTGGTTTGTGAACGTGATATTTTTCTCAATCCCTTACTAAAAAAACCACCACCTTACTCTAGATACTATTTAAATCTAATGAAAAATATTTCACAAATACCTGACATTATTATTTATATGCAGAAGGTATACCAGAAATAGTATCAAGAGATTTATTAATAAAACTTATTATTTAACAAACGCTAAGATGACCATTATACAAGGTAGTTTAACAGTAAATTTATATTAATTATTTTATTTTACGTATAAAAAAAAGCCCCACCAAAAGGAGCTTTTTAAAAATAATGCACATATGCATTGAGTACTTATGTTTAAATCTTTTTGCCTTATTTTAATAACTGATATATCGGCAAGTGTAATATCATACATTTACATGCAGTAGCGCATTAAATAATGCTCTACTGCATTAAGAAAAATATTTCTTTAGTTTTCGAACAATAGTAGACTGATTTACCCCCAGCATTTCAGCCATATCATAGGTGGTCTTCCCCTTTTCTCTGGCCAGTATTAATAATTTCTTTTCCAGCTGGCTAACAGCATCCTGTAGAGGTATAATTCCTTTAATCTCTACTTCAGTATCACTGTTAATCCTTTCAAACTCAATAAACCTCTCTAAAAAATCCTTATCTATCAAACCACCATCAGCTGTAACAACAACCCTTTCCAGTAAATTGGCTACTTCCCTTACATTACCAGGCCAATCATAATCCAACAAGAGCTCACTTAGGTCATCATTCAGTTTTATATCTTTACCGTATTTATTATTAAATAGATTCAAAAAATATCTCACCAGTGCCAGAATATCCTCAGGCCTTTTCCGTAAAGGGGGAATAGTTATGGGAACAACATTTAAACGGTAATATAAATCCTCACGAAAACAATTTTTCTCCACCATTTCCTTTAGATTTTTATTAGTAGCGGTTATTAAACGAAAATCTACTTTAATAGCCTCTATCCCACCAATCCTGGTCAAGCTGTGTTCCTGCAAAACCTGAAGTAACTTAGCCTGCATATTTAAAGGCATTTCTCCAATTTCATCAAGAAATAATGTCCCTCCATCGGCTTTTTCTATCAAACCCTGTTTGCCTTCTCTTTTGGCACCACTAAAGGCCCCTGTTTCATATCCAAAAAGCTCTGATTCCAGAAGGCTTTCCGGGATAGCAGCACAATTTATTTTCACCAGCACATCCCTGGCCTGACTCTGTTCATGAATATATCGGGCAATAACCTCTTTACCTACCCCTGACTCACCCATTAGTAAGACACTTGAATCTGTATTGCTTATCTTTCTAGACAGGTTCAAAATATTCTCCATAATAACCGAATTAGCTATTATATGACCTGGATTATCATCATTATCATGATTTATATCTCCCTGCAGGTATTCCCTTAATTTCTCTTTCTCATTACTACTCTCATTAAGTTTATTTAATTCAGAGAGGTTTCTGGTATTAGCTACAACATGTAATACATCACCAGCATTATCCAGCAGTGGGCTGCCTGTTGTCAGCAATCGCTGCCCATTTTTAGTATTTTGTATCAAGGTAATTTCCCGTTTTTCCCGAAGACACAGCCTGGAAACCGAAGGGTAAATATATCTCTCTTCCTCCAATTGAAGGACATTCTTATGGAGTATCTCTTCTTTTGAAAGACCAAGTAAAGATAAATAGGCCTCATTTACCCTCTCAATCTCCCCCTTCTTATTTACCATAATCATACCATCATATGATGTATTAATAAGGGTATCCAGCTCCCTGTTTAGCTCCTGAACCCTTTTTATCTCTGTTCTTTTTTCACTTAAGAGGTAAGGCAGGCACATTTCTACCTCTGCTAATCCCTGATAAACAGCTACTGCCTTTTCTCTACATGATGAATATCCACAGGCCCCACAATCAAGTAAATCACTCTCATCATATTTGCCAGTCTGAGCTAAAATATGCCATATTTCCTTCTCAAGAGGCTGGTCAAGTTCTTTATAGTCAATCTGAAATGAGGTTGACAGGTCAAGTAATCCTATCTTATCCCATGAATAGACCCCTGTCCTGTCCAAGGCCTGATTATTAATATAATCATCAACTGCCCTCTCTTTTTTAAAATAATTCCCCTGGGCAAGGTCAACACCATTTATACAACCATCACAAAATAATATATCAACAAATTCCGGAGATATCTCTTTATCCAGCAGGCTATTAAATAATTCAAAAACCTTTTGACTGCCTTCAACCTTCAGGAAAGAATTTATACTACGATCATAATTACTACTGACAGCTGTTAATAAACCACCTGCCAGAGGCAAAGCCCTGGCCTCATCTGTAGGCTGAATCACCCTGGAAACAGCAGAATCCAAATCTTTCTCTTTAGATTCAGGGACTTTAATCCCTTTTAAACTGTTAATCTCACTAAAGGTTAAGACAAAACAATCTTTGAGATCATTAAACTCACCTTTTTTTGCCAGACATGGACCGATCATTACTACCTTAGAATCAGGGCCCTCTATTAGTTTAATATAACGATAAAGAGCCATCATCGGTGAAACAATAGGCACCAGATTTTCTACCAGTTGAGGGTAATGTTTTTGTATAAGATTTACTATCACAGGGCAGGCAGAACTAATCAGAGGTTTATCAGCTTTAGTCTTTAATAATTTACTATATTCCCCAATTATTAACTGAGCCCCCCAGGCCACTTCATATACCTCAGCAAAACCAATAGAATAAAGCATAGCTATCCAGTCATCTGCAGTGAAATCATCTTCCACTTCGTAAGATGGAAAACTGGGGGCAATTCCCGCAATTACCCTCTCCCCAGCTGCCAGCAGTTTCCTTACCTCTGCTGTTTCATCACGGACTTTTTTGGCCCCCTGTGAACAAACCCGAACACAATTTCCACAGTGAATACATCTATCTCCTAAAACCTCAGCTTGACCATCTTTAACCCTAACTGCCTTGGCAGGGCAATTCCTGACACAGGCATAGCACTCATGACATCTATCTTCAATAGTCCGAATTAAATTGACTGGATCTGCCATATATTTCACCCCTTCTTGTCTTGTAAACAGTCTTACTTCTTCCCTTTGACACACAAGCTAAGACATGTTAAAATAACTAAAAGAATATGAATCTAGCATAAATAGGTATAAGCTGCTATAGGAAAGGAACGATTCCTCTTGAGTTTAGAAATAGTAATTAATCAGATACTGGTTTTATTTTTTATTATCCTGATCGGCTATGCAGCCAGAAAAAAAGATTTAATTAGTGAGGAGATAAATAAAGGTCTTTCCCGCATAATGATGGATATAACCCTACCTGCCTTGATTATATATAATATAATAAGTGTAGAGTTAAGCACTGAATTGCTGAACAATCTAATTTTACTAACAGTTATTACATTTATTAGTTACCTCTTTGTTTTAGTATTATCCAGTATAATATCAAATAAGATAACAAAGGATCCACATAGAAAGACTGTCTTTAAAACCCTGCTTATTTTTGCTAATGTAGGTTATATGGGTCTACCAGTCCTTAATGCTATCTATCCTGATAGGGGCATATTGTACGGCATTATTAATAATATTATCTTCAATATTATTCTCTGGACATATGGTGTCTATATCTTTATCCAACAAGATAACCCTTCTTCCAAGGGGATTAAACTTAATAAGATACTTAGTAATGGTCTTCTGGCTGTAATCATTGGTTTTATTTTGTTAGGACTAAATATCAAATTAGGCCCTATTAAAGACGCCCTTAACAGTCTGGGAGGAATGACCTTTCCACTATCTATGCTCATTATCGGCAGCTCTCTGACTAATGTCAAATTAAGCACCATTATCAAAGATAAACACATTTATTACCTGTCACTTTTAAAACTTATTATCATTCCAATTATTGGTCTTTTCATCTTAAATCAATTTAATATTCCTGATATTTTAAGGAATATTAGTGTTATACTACTTGCTATGCCATCAGGTGCTATTGGTGTAATCCTTGCCGAACAATATAATGGTGACTATAAATTTGCTTCAGAAGGGGTCTTTATCACCACACTCTGCTCTATAGTCACTATCCCCTTAATAATTGTATTAATAGATATTCTATAACCAAAACCAACTAATCATCAAGTTTATAACTGAGCAGACATTTTTCTTCAGAATCTGGAACCGGACTCCACACCTCAAGGGTATCGGCCCAGCCAGTATAGGTTTGATCCCCTTGACCCTCAAGGTAATAACAAAGTTCGTTAAAGTCCAGCTCTGGAATAGGTCTGCGAGCAAAGAGATTACTGATTATGGTAATATGAAACTCCCATTCCCGGTAGTTCTTCAGAGAGGAAATACCCCTTTTCGCTAGCCCTTCATGTAAGTCCACCGCAAATCCCCGTAAGGATTTTGTCTCTTTCAACTTCAAAACCAGAAAATTATTCTCTGATTTATTAAAACAGGAAAAACTGTCCAGACCAAGCTCTACTACTTTACTTTTTTTGACAAAATTATCAATAACCTTTTTAGCCTCAGCTAAGTGGTCTTTTTTAATCCTATCAATAGTAATATGAAGTTGTGGATAATACCCCTCTTTATACACCTGAAAAGTATCAGCTATTTGTTTTTGTAAATAAGCTGTCCTTTCTAAAACACCGCCAGCTGGCAGTAAAACAACAAATAATTCTTCCGCCAGCACCGCACTTTCTATCATATTTGAAACCCCTTATTAGAATTTTAATTAATTATATCACAAATTCACTCAAATCATCAATCAACCCTTTTTTATGAATTTAAATATCAAAATGGATAAATTTCATGAGAGTGAAAAAACTAAATTAACAGTACACTTTATATAGAAAGGGTAATATCATGCCAAAAAAATATAATAATTCTGAAGATAAAAGAAAGGCTATCTTCAGAGAATTAGTTAGACTTGCCTATGATAAAAGACTTAAAGAAGAAATCAATAAAATCCCCTACCGTTTCTCTGAAAATAAAACTGATCAAAATGAAATAGCTTCCCTGAAAAATAATATCTTAGTCGGTATGGGGCTGAACCCTACTGCTAAGTATGATACTGAAATGGCTGATAGCCTTGAGACTGCTTTTAAACTGGAAAGTATTAAAGAACCTATTGTAACAGTTAACAAAAACATCTGTGAAGAATGCCATGATAATTCCTGTACAGATATCTGTGTTAACAACCCAGAAGAAGGGCTTTTAATTGATAGTGGAAGGTGTATCTCCTGTGGTAAATGCATTACCCACTGCCCTTCCAGAGCTATTGCTGACAAGATTGAATTTATTCCCATAGTAAAATACTTTGAAGAAGGGATCCCTGTTTACGCAAATGTCGCCCCAGCCATTGCCGGCCAATTCGGTGATCATGTAACAATGGGTATGCTACGTACTGCCCTTAAAAATATTGGTTTTACAGACATGGTTGAAGTGGCTCTTTTTGCCGATATATTAAGTCTAAGAGAGGCTGATGAATACAATAAACTGGTTAATCATCAGGATGACTTTTTAATAACCTCCTGCTGTTGCCCAGTATGGATTAATCTCCTAACAAAAAGCTACTCAGAACTAAATGATAGATTAACTAAAACCGTTTCACCAATGATTGCTTCAGGGAGATTTATCAAAACTATCTTTCCTGATGCTGTCACCGTCTTCATCGGCCCCTGTGTAGCCAAAAAAGCCGAAGCAAAGGTTCCAGAGTTAAAAGGTGCCATCGATTATGTGCTTACTTTTGATGAGCTTAAAGAAATATTTCAGGCTTTGACAATTGATTTAACTACTTTAGAAGAAGATAATAAAGAACAGTCTTCTTATGGTGGAAGGGTATATGCCAGGACAGGTGGTGTAAGTGAGGCAGTAAAAATAACAGTTGAGCGTATTAACCCAGATCGAAGATTAAAATTCAAAGCACGACAGGCAGATGGGGTTAAAGACTGTAAAAAACTCCTGGATGACATTATAAATGGTAATATTGAGGCAAACTTTATAGAAGGTATGGGTTGTAAGGGGGGATGTGTAGGTGGACCAAAACGAAATATCAATATTGATAAAGGAAAGAACCATGTAAATAACTATGGAGAACAGGCAAAAATCAAAAATCCTATTGACAATATGAATATCGTCCATATCTTAAAATACATCAGTGGAGTAAGTAAAAAAGAAGAGAAAATAATCGATCAATTATCATATGACAATTTACTCCTCCGTGAATATGAAAAAGATTGACTTTTACGTGTTGACACAACTGATAATCTAATATATCATGTATATTATGTTGTCTTACATAAAAGTTGTGAAAATATGAGGTGAGTATTTTGCAATCAGCTAAAAAGTCGGACCGTCTGGGCCAGGAAGCAATTATACCCTTACTCTTTAGATTAGCTATACCATCAATTATTGCTATGTTTATTCAATCAATGTATAATGTAGTAGACAGTATTTATGTAGGGCGTTACAGTAAAGAAGCCCTAGCAGCACTCTCACTGGCCTACCCTGTTCAGCTTATCCTAATAGCTATTGCTGTAGGAACAGGTGTTGGTACCAGTACATATATATCACGTCAGTTAGGTCAAGGTAATAAAGATAACGCTGAAAATGCTGCTGAACACATTCTACACATAACAGCAGTCTACGGTATTATTGTTGCTTTATTTGGGTATTTTTTCTCTGACATATTAATGGCCTGGTTTACAGATGATCAACAACTTATCACTATGGGGACTGAATATATTAGAATTATATTAATCGGTGCGATAGCACTCTTTATCCCTATGATTGGTAATAATATTTTGCGTGGCGAAGGAAATACCTTCCTACCAATGATCACTATGCTGATCGGTTCTGTTATAAATATTGTACTTGACCCTTTTTTAATCTTTGGAATTGGCTTTTTCCCCAGAATGGGTGTTAGCGGGGCTGCCCTGGCAACAGTTTTTTCCAGGGTTATTAGTGGTTCTTTTTTATTATTTATTCTCTTCAGCAATAAAAATGAATTAAAGATAAATCTAAGAAAAATGGATTTCAACTTATCTATTATTAAATCCATATATATTGTTGGCCTACCAGCTATGGTTATGCAACTATTAGCAAGTGCTATGCTGATTGCTATCAACAAATTCATCTTAGCCCCTCATTCTGATGTTGCTATTGCAGTGGGGGGAATCTATATCAGGTTACAATCCTTTGTATTTATGCCAGTCTTTGGTTTAAATCAGGGGTATATGCCTATCATGGGCTATAATTTTGGTCACAAAAACCCTGAACGCATGAAAAAAACCATGAAAGCAGCCTTTTTGATTGCTACTGCTTTTACCTTGCTGGGTTTTTTAATTTTTCAACTCTTCCCCGAACAACTGATAATGGCTTTTAGTGAAGATACTGATTTGATAACCATGGGTACAACAGCCTTAAAAAAAATTAGCCTGGCTTTTCCCATAATTGGCATTTCAATTATTATCTCTACTACCTTTCAGTCACTTGGTAGTGGTCTTCCCAGCCTTCTATTGTCGATTATAAGGCAAATAATAATCCTACTACCTGTCATGTACTACTTAGGTCAATGGTTTGGCTTTAACAAGATCTGGTATGCCTTTCCCCTATCAGAATTCATTAGTTTAATTCTGGGAGCAGGTTGGCTATATTTTAGATTAAAAAAAGTTTTCTCCTACCTTAGAGAGTGACAGGGGGACGTTTCGTTTGTCACATCCATGACAAACGAAACACTCCCTTATCATTACTTGTCATACTAACTCTTTTCAATTAAATATTTCCAGTAACGCTCTGGCATAAACTGCCGTTGCAGCCTACTATTTTTCCTGTTTTTAATAGCAACACTATCAAAAAAGCCCCTCCATAACTCCTGATATTCTATCTCTTCAGCTGTTAACCTGCCTTGATCCAGTCTCTTTTTCAAATCAGTTAATACCCATTCCTGCTGATTATAGATAACTGCTTTTTCACGTTTGAGGTCATGGATAATCCAGTTTTGATCAACCAGCCTTTTTGCAAAATGTGGTGCCATTAAGGTAATAACATTATGATCCGGTTCAAAAGGGGCATAATATATATCTCCTGCTATCTTTCTAAAACGCAGCAGCCCTAGTAGACGGTGGCGTTCACCACTTACTTTATTGTAAATTTTATTTAATTTTAATACCAGCTTATTACTTAAATGGCCGTCTATTTTCTGTCCAATAGTAAATCCCATTCTTAAATACCGGTAGATTTTCATCTCAATATCATCTAATTCAGATAAGTAGGCATAATAAATCTTTTGTAATGACCTATTTGATATTTTCTTTTTAACTGCTCGATAAACACGGTCAAATTTCTCCATATCTGTTTTTATTATTACCTTTTCAGCAAATAATGCTGGCTGATATTTATTGGAACTGATAATGTAATTCGGTTTATGTTCATAGTAATAAGCCTGATAAATAGCAGTCATTAGTCCAGGAAAACTGCCATCATATAGATAATAATAAAGAGGCATCTATTCACCACTCTCCAGAAAGGCTAGGGATCTGGTCTCTTTCCCGACCGGCTCCTGAAAAAGTGATAATTGCTCTCCAGTATCACTTTTCCCACTTATAAGTCTTGATTTGATCAGGTCTTCCCTAATCGGTATACCACCATAATATTTCCCTTTACAGGTAATAAAGTACCTTGCCCTTTTTAAGGCTGTTCCAAAGTTCTTTAAATCATCATAATCAATACTGCCTGTCTTCCGGGCAGACATAATTCGACGGGCAGATTTCACCCCTAAACCAGGAATTCTAAGTAATTGTTGATAACTGGCTGTATTGATCTCCATGGGAAATACTTCTAAATGATTCAAAGCCCAATTGGCCTTGGGATCAAGGTCAGCATCAAAATTAGGATTCTTATTATCAAGGAGTTCTTCAGCATTAAACCCATAAAACCTTAACAACCAGTCAGCCTGATATAATCTGTGTTCACGTAATAATGGCGGGTTTTTTATAGCAGGTAATGTTGGGGTATTATTTACCGGAACATAGGCAGAATAATAAACCCTTTTCAGGCTCAACTTATTATATAAACCCTCTGATAACTTTAAGATATGAAAATCAGATTCTGGACTGGCCCCAACAATCAACTGGGTACTCTGCCCGGCTGGCACAAATTTGGGCACTTTCTTTTTAGAATTCTTCTCTTCCTTATTATTTTTAATCATTGTACCAATTTCTCTCATTGGTTCTATAATAGCATTCATTTCTTTCTGGGGGGCCAGTAATTTTAAACTTTTTCGTGATGGGAGTTCGATATTAACACTCATTCTATCCGCATATCTACCTGCTGCTAATATTAGCGAATAATCAGCACCTGGTATTGCCTTAAGGTGTATATAACCGTTAAACTTAAATTCTTCGCGTAATTTGCGTACAGTCTGCAAGAGTAATTCCATGGTATAATCTGGACTCTTAATCACAGCAGAACTTAAAAACAGACCTTCTATGTAATTCCTGCGATAAAAATTAACCGTTAAATTAACCACTTCATCAGGTGTAAAGGCAGCCCGCGGCAGGTCATTTGAAGAACGGTTAACACAATATTCACAGTCATAGATACAGTAGTTAGTAAAAAGTATCTTCAATAGTGAGATACACCGTCCATCATCTGACCAGCTGTGACAGATACCACTAACAGCCGCATTCCCGATTCCACCAGGAGTATTCTGGCGTTTACTCCCACTGGAAGAACAAGAAACATCATATTTAGCTGCAGCTGATAGGATATTTAGTTTATCTAATAAATCCATCACAAACGCTCCCTTAGCTATAATTAACTACAAACAATTATTTGTTTATTTTAATTATAGCATACGCGTGTTCTGGGTGCAAGGGGACTATTTTCAATCAATCAAGTAATTTTTTTTGATATTTACTTAGAAAATAATTAATAAATTTTTTCATTAAATTATTCATTTTAATATCTTTTTTTACTAAAACACCTATTTCCCAAAAGGCTGAAGAAGTATCCAAAGGAATACTAAGAATATGTTTGTAATTTTCTATATGAATTAGGTTTTCAACAAAAATAAATATCCCCTTATTTAAATTAACAAAATCATAAGCAATATTTAAATCATGACTACATCTACTATATATTTCAGGAAGAAAACCAGCCTTTTTAAATTCTTCTCTAAGAACTAATTGCATCCTAAAAGTATCATCTAATAATATGAGTTTTTCATTTTTTAGATCAGAAAATTTTATGTCATTTTTTTTGGCAAGGGAATTTTTTTTATTTATAACTGCAGCAAAATTATCCCTTGTAAGGGCAAAAAAAGAAAAATCTTCATCATTTCTTGGATTAACAGTAAAAGCCATATCAATATTTCCTTCTTGAACATTTTTTTCGCAAGAAACATCAGAAAACTCAGATATATTAATTTCTATCCCTAAATACTCTCTACAATTTTCTAAGACTTCTTTTGAATCTAAAATTTGTAGAGTTCCTGGTGAAAATCCAACTTTTAATTCCCTTTGCTCTTTTTTTACTTTTTCTTCAATATTATTAAGAAACTCATTGAAATTATTAAGTAGAGTTTTAGCCTCAGGATATAAATATTTGCTCAGCTCAGTAAGTGTTACTCCTCGAGAATTTCTATGAAAAAGAGGAGCACCTATTTCTTTTTCTATATTAGCAATTATTCTACTCAAAGCTTGCTGTGATATATATAACTCTTTTGCAGTTTTAGTAAAGTTCTTATGTTCACATAGCATAGTAAAATATTTTAAATCACTTATTTCCACATTATCACCTCAAATAATAAGAGCATATATTGATAATTATACAATACATGCTCTTATTAATACAAGCTTCTACTCACACTAGCTTACTTTTTTGTCATTAATAATTATCGTAAATCTTTTCTAAGATATTCTTCACTTCTCTTTCATTTAACTTTTTTGGAATAAATTGATAACATGGGTCACTAATAACCATTTTAGCTGTCCCTATAAATTCATCCCTGGGTATATCTAATTCTTTACACGACTTAATATTAACTTTTTTGAGAAATTCTCTTATACTTTTCGCTGCTTTTTCCGCAATTTTACTACTATTTTCATTTTCTTTAAATATAATACCCATTGCTTCAGCAACTATTTTAACTTTTTCCGCTTTTACTCCAGCCGCATAAATCATAACCTCTGGTAAAGCAAGCCCACAGATTACTCCATGTGTAATATGAAATTTAGCGCCTATTGCATGTGCAATTGCATGTCCTAAATGTACAAGAGAATCATTAAAAGCAATACCAGCAAAATTACTAGCAATTAAAAGATTTGACCGTGCTACAAGATTTCTTGGGTCACTAATTGCTAGTGGAAGATTATTTATCACCTTAATTATTGCATCTTTTGCCAATAATTCTGATTTTGGATTGCCTTCTTTAGCTGTAATAGCTTCTGCAGCATGTGCTAAAGTATCAATACCTGTATTTGCTGTGTTTTCCACTGGAAGAGTTAGTGTTGTTTCAGGATCTAATATTCCCAAACTTGCATTACAAATAACTGAGTTTTTAGCATTATTACTTGTATCTGTTACTACTGCAATAGATGTACTTTCACTCCCAGTACCTGCTGTTGTAGATATCATTATAACAGGTACACCAGGATTATAAACTGGCTGTCCAAAGTAATTGTTAATTGGAAGTGGATTATTTACTAAAATATTTATTGCTTTTGCTGCATCCATAGGGCTCCCACCACCAATAGCTATAATACCATCTATATCTTCTTTTTGAGCCAGTTTACCACCTTCATTTATGATATAATCTGGTGGATCAGGTATTATTTTAGAAAACTCTACAACTTTTATACCTGCTTCTTTCAAATTCTTTAATGCCTTTGAATAAAAATCAAGTTTGATAATTTCTTTATCAGATACTACCATTACTTTACTACAACCAAGTTTTTTTGTCTCATTCCCAAGCAAATTTAAGGAACCTTCTCCATAAATAATAGGGCATGCCTGTGCATATCTTGCCATTTTATTTTCCCCTTTCAGTTTACAGATTATATGCTTCTTTAAATCCTGCTTCAACTGCATTTCTTATTTTTCCAACTTGGAAAGCATCACCAAGTATTTTTACTCTATTAAAATTTTGCTTTATTTCTGATACTAAATTATTATCTGGTATTCTGCCAAGAGATAGGATAATAAAATCAAAGTCAAATGACTTTTCAAGATTTTCTTTAGTATTTTCAAATGATGCTTTTCCCTTATCTATTTTAATTAATTTATGATTAGGATATAAATCTACATTTAATTCATTTAGATAATTTAAGTGATCTATTAAATTTTGAAAATACAAATCTCCTCCAATACTATCATCCATTTCAAATACACTTACTTGATTTTTCTCTTCCGCTAATAAATGAGCTGTTTCTAAACCTGTCATTCCTGAACCAATCACAGCTATTTTCTTTTGAGTTAATTTAATATCTCCATTTAATATATCAAGGCATGTTAATACTTCTTTATTATCAACACCAGGGATATTATCAGGAATTATCGGATTTGAACCTTGTGCTATAAAAACAGCATAGGGATTTAATTCTACTAAGTCTTCTAAAACTGGCCTAGTATTAAGATGAATTTCTACTTCATATTTTTTTACCTGGTTTCTTAAATACTCTATCAGCCAATTGATCTTATCTTTTTTAGGGGGTTTTTTAGCAATTTTCAATTGACCACCCAGTTTACTACTTTTTTCAAAAATTACAGGTTTAAAACCCCTTTTAGCTAATATTCTTGCAGCTTCTAATCCGGATGGCCCAGCACCAATAATTACGACAGTTCTACCATCACCATCTTTTTTAAAATTATTATAGGTTAATTCCTGACCAGCTTTTATATTTATTGAACACTGACAGGATGTTCCACTTATATCAGCCTCCATCAATGTTTGCATACAATACAAACAGGAAATACATCTCCTCAATTCATCAAATCTTCCTGCTTTGGCTTTATTAGACCATTCTGGGTCAGCATAATGTTGTCTTGCTGAGCCAACAAAATCAACTTTCTGCTCTTTAATTATTTGATCGGCATACTCCGGATCCCTAATTACAGAAACACCAATAACCGGAATATTAACAGATTTTTTGATAGTTTCAGAAAGATAAATTTTCCAACCCTGCTCAAAAGAAGAGGGTTCCCAAGCCACATTCATACTCTCATAAATTCCTGAAGTGACATTAATTGCATCTACACCTAATTCTTCTAAATATTTGGCAATTTTTACTCCATCTTTTAACTTTAATCCTTTGTCTCTTAATCCTATTTTATCCAGAAATTCATCAACAGTTAATCTTACAATAATTGGGAATTCTTTTCCGCATTTTTTTCTTATACCCTTAATTATTGCTTCCAAAAATCTAATTCTATTTTTAAAGTTACCACCATAATCATCAGTTCTATGGTTGGTATAGCTGCTTAAAAATTGATTTATCAAATATCCATGTGCAGCATGAATCTCAACACCATCTATACCAGCTTTTTTAACTCTAAGTGCCCCATCAACAAATTTTTCTATCATATTTACTATTTCTTCTTTAGTCATAGCCCTAGTAGGTTGATGTACTGTCTGACATTCAATTGAACTGGGTGCTAACATAGGCTCATTGCCATTTATTGCGCTAATTCCCTGTCTGCCAGGATGATAAATTTGTACGACAATTTTGCTACCATATTGATGGACTTCATTTGCAAGTTTTTCTAACCCACTTATACAGTTATCATTTTCAACTGAAATTTGACAATTATTGCCTTTTCCTTGTGTATCTACATAAGCACATTCTGTAAAAATAATCCCTACTCCACCCTTAGCCCGGGCTCCATAAAAAGCAAGATCGGCCTCAGAGACTGTACCATCAGCATTTGCTAAATGGTTTCCCATAGCTGTCATAACAATCCTATTTTTGCTTTCAATCGAAGCAATTTTACCTTTTGAAAACAAGTTCTCTAGCATAAAACTCCTCACCTCTCTTTTGTTATTTGCTTCACATATATATTTTAAAGTATATTTGCACTTTTTTGAAACATAAAATTATTGTATCAACTACAATAAAATAGGGTAATAACCAATCTTACTGATACTAAATCCGTAGCAGAGTTTTGGGATGAATTTACAAACATTAAAAAAACCCCCAAGAAAAATTTAGTTCCCTGGGAGTTTTATATACAAGTATTAAATAAAAAGACTCATATTTGCTTCATCAGATTCACCTAAGAAAGTAGCTACACCACCAACCTCTACTCCATCAATAAGCTCTTCCTTTTTTATCCCCATAACATCCATTGACATCTGGCAAGCTACCATTTTAACACCATTTGCTTTAGCTTGACCTATCAAGTCTTCAAGGGAATCAACACCCTTTTCCTTCATTACACGCCTAATCATTTGAGCCCCAAAACCAAACATATTCATATTGGAAAGGGGTAGTTTATTGCTACCTCGGGGCATCATCTTGCCAAACATCTTATCCATAAAACTCTTATTAACATCAACCCGCTGATCTTTTCTTAAAATGTTTAAACCCCAGAAAGTAAAAAACATTGTAATCTCATTACCCATAGCAGCAGCCCCATTAGCAATTATAAAAGAAGCAATAGCCCTATCTAGTTCACCACTAAAAACAACCATGGTCTTTTTCTTTTTAGGCTGTTGTTTATTAGCCATAGTCTCTGTCTCATCTAAACCCTTCATAATAGAAACCATATATTTACCGTTTTCTTCTTTACTTTCCATTAGCCTATTACCAGTGTTTTTACACCAGGCAGCAATATCATGAGAAAAACCAGCATCAGTAGCAGTAACTTCTAGAATGTCGCCCTCGTCAAGGGTTTCTATCATCTGATAGACCTGCATGATTGGACCGGGACACTGCAAGCCACAGGCATCAAGTTCTACTGTCTGGCCTGCCTTTTTTTGCAAAACTTTCTCCCCTACTATTTTTCCTTCTTCAGGATTAGAAGCAGAGTATACCTCTTCTTGACCTGGTTCTTCAGCAAGCTCTTTATTATTCATCTCTACAGCACTATAAAGTTTATAACCACCTACCAGGTTTTTAACCTTATTAAAACCATGTTGTAGTAAAATACGACAGGCAATATATCCCCTGAGCCCTACAGCACAATACACAACAACCTCCTTATTCTTATCTAGCTCATCAAGCCTATCCCGTAGACTATTTACTGGAATATGCATAGCACCCTCTATCATTCCCAGCTGTACCTCTACATCTTCTCGTACATCAAGTAATATTACATTATCATGCAGCTTATCTATTTCATGATATTGAATAGGTTCTACTATATTTTTCAGAATATTACCAGCAGCAAAGCCAGCCATATTAACTGGATCTTTAGCAGAACCATATGGTGGAGCATAGGCCAGTTCTAATTCCTGTAGATCAAATACAGTAAGACCATGTCTGACCGCTGTTGCCATTACATCTATTCTTTTATCAACACCATCATGCCCAATAATCTGTGCCCCCAATAATTTACCCTCTTGAGCGGTAAAGATTATTTTAATAAACATGGGACTGGCCCCTGGATAATAACCGGCATGATTATTAGAATTTGTATAGGAAACCTGATATGCTATATCATCCTCTTTTAATAATTTCTCATTATTTCCAGTAGTAGCAACAGTCATATCAAATACCTTGGCAATTGATGTAGCCTGTGTCGCCCGATATTTTTCATTATTACCATGAGTAATATTATTAGCAGTTATCCTTCCCTGTTTATTGGCCGGACCAGCCAGTGGTAAAAGGGATGGTTTACCACTAATCAGATTATTCACCTCAATTGCATCACCAAGGGCATATATATTTTCAGCAGAAGTCTGTAAATACTCATTTACCTTAATACCGCCAGTAGGTCCTAATGCCAGTTCAGCCCCTTCTGCTAACTCTACATTTGGTCTGACCCCAATTGACATAATAACCATGTCTGTGGCTATCTCTTGACCACTTTCTAGTACAACATTAGTATTACCATTTTTATTTTTAACTGCTTTAATACCATCTTTTAAATACAGTTTAATTCCTTTCATTCTGAGGTGATTATGAACCATAGCAGCCATTTCATAGTCTAAAGGACTTAGAACCTGGTCTAACATCTCCACCAGAGATACCTCTATTCCCCTCTCCTGAAGGCTTTCTGCCATTTCAATGCCAATATAACCTCCACCAACTACTACAGCTTTTTTAGGGACTTTAGATTTTAAATAGTCATTTATTCTATCAGTATCTGGTATGTTTCTCAATGTAAAAACATTATTACTATCAATACCTTCAATTGCCGGTTTAAATGGTTCAGCACCAGGTGAAAGAACCAGATAATCATAACTTTCAGTAAAAATCTGGCCATTTTTTAAGTCTTTTACTAAAACTTCTTTCTTTTCCTTATCAATAGACTTAACTTCATGATTTACTTTAACACTTATATTAAAACGGGCTTCCATTGCCTCTGGTGTCTGTACCAGTAATCTTTCTCTATTTTTAATAACTCCACCAATATGATATGGCAGACCACAGTTGGCAAAGGATATATGGTCTCCTCTTTCATAAATAACGATATCTGCCTCTTCGTCAAGTCTTCTCAAGCGAGCAGCTGTACTAGCACCCCCTGCAACACCACCAACAATAACAACCTTCTTGGCCATTATAATCCCTCCTTATTAATAATCAAATAGAGTCTGAATAACCCTGCGTGCTTCCTCATTAATTACATAATAATTAACATTAAGTCCATCCCTTTCTCCCTTTAATATACCCATATCTTTTAGTTTGATTAGGTGTTGTGAGAGAGTGGATTGAGGTATATCAAGACAATACTGTATCTTGGAAACATTACAACCCTCTTCCTTAATTAACCCCTTAACAATACACAGCCTTATTGGATGAGATAAGGCCTTAAAGAGTCTGGCACCCTCCTTAATCTGCTCCATTTCATCTGTTATATTCTTCACTAAACTACACATCCTTTGTGAAATTAATATTTATCTTTATATTTATATATTAAGATATTGTGATATAAATGTCAAGTATAATCTTTATATTTCTGTAATTTTTTTACAAATACTTAATAATATCCCTAGTCATCGAAACGTATTTCCATCTTTTTAACCTTAACCCGATAAACCTCTGTTAGCTCCTGCTGCAGTTTATCAATCTCCCCATCTTCTCCACACAAATGCAGAATAATCAAACCCTCTTCTGCACACTCTCCGGTCTGATGTAAGCCTATCCGACTACTGATGATACAACCGTATTTAGTAAGGATCTCCTGTACAGTTGGAGCTGCATCTGTCCTTTTATCAAGTAGAACTGCCATTATTGTTGAACAATTAGTCATAACTAATCACCCCTATTTTTATTTAATGTATATTCCTTTAGTATAAACTAAAGCCAATAAATTATACCAAAAGGACCATTAACCCCGGGGGAATCAACAGTCCTTCTCATTTATACTTATTCTACAGCAAAACAACACTAATCCATCAATTTGTCCCGTAACAACTGATTAACCATACCAGGATTAGCCTTGCCCCTGGTCTCCTTCATAACCTGTCCGACCAGAAAACCAATGGCTTTACCCTTACCACTCTTAATATCTTCGACAGCCTCAGGGTTTTCACTGATAACCTGATCAACTATCTCTTCAATCTTACTCTCATCACTGATCTGTTTTAGACCCTTTTCCTCAACAATAGTTTCAGGGTCTTTTCCAGTCTTGAACATCTCTTTAAAAACAGTCTTGGCAATCTTACTGCTGATAGTACCAGCATCCATCAACTGCAGCATCTTACCCAGCAATTCACCACTTAATTTGCTCTCTTCAACTGCTATATTCTCCTCTTTCATCAAACGGAGAAAATCTCCCATAATCCAGTTGCTTACCCCTTTGGGGTCATCATAGGCCGTTACCCCTTCTTCAAAAAGCTCAGCCAGGGCTTTAGTATCTGTAAGTACTTCAGCATCATACTGAGGGAGGCCATATTCTGTCACAAAGCGTTTCATCTTTTCAACCGGAAGTTCAGGTAAACTATCAGACAGTTCTTTAACCCACTCTTTATCTACTTCCATGGGGACAAGGTCAGGTTCAGGGAAATATCGATAATCATGAGCCTCCTCTTTTCCCCTCATAGAAATAGTTTTATTTAGACTATCATCCCAGGTCCTGGTCTCCTGAACTACTTCATCACCACGTCCAAGAACTCTCTTCTGCCTTTCTACTTCATATTCCAGGGCCTTCTCAACTGCCTTAAAGGAATTCATATTTTTAAGCTCTGCTTTAGTACCAAACTCTTTTTGACCTACCGGTCTAATAGAAACATTGGCATCACAGCGGAGTGAACCCTCTTCCATATTACAATCAGATACCTCTAAATACTCAAGTACCTTTTTTAACTGGGTCAGATATGCCCTGGCCTCAGCAGGTGTCCTCATATCTGGTTCACTTACAATCTCAATTAAAGGGACACCTGTCCGGTTATAATCTACCAGACTCCCTGTTGATTTATCAATACTACCTTCATGTATTAATTTACCGGCATCTTCCTCCATATGTATCCGGGTAATACCTATCTCTTTCTTCCCTTCTTCTGTCTCAATCTCTATAGACCCATGTTCACAGATAGGGAGATCAAACTGAGAGATCTGATATGCCTTGGGCAGGTCAGGATAAAAGTAGTTCTTTCGATCAAACTTACTGTATTCACTTATTTCACAATTCAAAGCCAGACCAGCCATAATAGCATATTCCAGTACTTTTTTATTCAGAACAGGTAAAGTGCCGGGTAATCCCAAACATACAGGACAGACATGGGTATTAGGAGCAGCCCCGAACTCAGTACTACAATCACAGAATATCTTTGACTCAGTAGCTAACTGGGCATGAACCTCTAAACCAATAACTACCTCATATTCTACACTCATTTTGACACCTCCACTTTTGCCCTCTTATCCTTTATATTTAACAACTGTTCCAGTGTATAGGCAGCCTGTAATATCTTACCCTCTCCAAAGTGCGGCCCCATTATCTGTAAACCAATAGGCAAACCTGCACTATCAAATCCAGAAGGTAGGGAAATAGCAGGTATTCCTGCTATATTAATAGGTACAGTAAAGATATCCATCTGGTACATTTCCAGAGGATCACTCATCTCACCTAGTTTAAAAGCAGTTGTTGGGGTGGTTGGCGAAATAAGCAGGTCATATTCTTTAAATAATTTATCAAAATCTTCCTTGATGAGTGTTCTCACTTTCTGGGCCTTTAAGTAGTAAGCATCATAATAACCAGAACTCAGCACATAGGTCCCCAGCATAATTCTCCTTTTAACCTCATCACCAAACCCCTGATTCCTGGTAGTAGTAAACATTTCACTTACATTACTGGCCTGTTCACTGCGAAATCCATATCTAACCCCATCATATCTGGCCAGGTTTGAACTGGCTTCAGCAGGGGCAATTATATAATAAGCAGCCAGGGCATATTCAGCACTGGGAAGACTAACCTCCTCAACAATGGCACCAGCTCCTTCCATTTTTTTAACAGCAGTTAAGACACTCTCTTTAACCTCAGAATTAATCTCTAATGAAAAATACTCTTCAGGGAGACCTATTTTTAATCCTTTAACATCCTCTTTAATAAACTCAGTATAATCCGGTTTATCTAACTTAACTGATGTTGAATCCATAGGGTCATGTCCTGTTATGGCATTAAGTAAAATAGCTGAATCCTTTACATCCTTAGTAATTGGGCCAATCTGATCAAGTGAAGAAGCAAAAGCTACTAAACCATAACGAGAAACATTACCATAAGTAGGTTTTAAACCAACAACCCCACAATAGGCAGCCGGCTGGCGGATCGAACCCCCTGTATCAGACCCTAAAGCCCCTGCTGCTTCTCCAGCAGCAACTGCAGCAGCTGACCCACCACTGGACCCGCCTGGTGCATGGTTAAGATTCCAGGGGTTATGTGTCTTAAAAAAACCGGAGTTTTCAGTAGAAGAACCCATCGCAAACTCATCCATATTGGCTTTACCAAGCATTATAGCTCCAGCCTCTTTTAGTTTTTTAACAACTGTAGCATCATATGGTGGTTGATAGTTATTAAGAATATTTGAAGAACAAGTAGTCTTAATCCCCTCTATAGACATATTGTCTTTAATTGCCAGTGGAATACCAACCAGTGAACCAGTAAGATCCTCCCCTGCTCTTTGATAAGCCTCATCCCTGGTCAAGCTGACATATGCCCTAACACTATCATCCACCTGGTCTATTCTCTCATAGAAAGTGTTTAATACCTCAGTAACTGAAATCTCTTGATCAGCCAGTCTTTCCTTTAATTCGTGAATCGTTAAATCATATAACTCCAAATTAATAACCTCCTTTACTTATCACAACTTATTCACTAATAATTGGTGGCACCCTGAACTGACCATCCTTTTTATCCGGGGCGTTTGCTAAAGCCTTATCACGCTTAATTGATGGTTCTGCCTTATCTTCCCTGAAGACATTTTTCATGGGCACAGTATAGGCAGTAGGGACAACACCATCCGTATCAAGTTCATTTAACTTTTCTACATATTCCAGAATATCACCAAGTTGTTTGGCAAAGACATCTTTGTCAGCTTCATCAACCTCCAGATTGGCTAAGTTGGCAATATACTCTACATCCTTCTTGCTAATCATCTAATTCACCCTCTCCTGATTATTTATACTAAATGTTATGAGAACAAAGTAACTACGTCATCCAGACTTAATCAATAATTATTAATTCTTACTTAGGAATATTTTTAATACAAAGTTAACTACTTATCATAAACCAGACCAATATATTTACTGGACGACTCTAGAAATTGTCTGTAGGCATGGACGCCGGAAGACAATTTCTCGACAGTAAACGAAGGCAGGACGCCATAGTGCAACCCTAATTTTCTTGTACGCTTTGGTCAGATACGGAGTGCCTGTGGTGCACGACAAGGTAAGTAAATATATTGATCGGCCTTTAAAGTTATCCACAATTTCAAAATTGGATAATTTCCTCAAGAAAAATTTATACTCCTAATAATTCATCAAATCCCTCTTCATTTAATACTTCAACCCCCAGACTACCAGCTTTCTCAAGTTTGGAACCAGGGTTATCCCCTACTACCAGGTAATCCGTATTCTTACTGAGACTTGAAGTAACTTTACCCCCGGCAGATAAAACCAGTTCTTTAGCCTCATTACGGGTATATTTCTCCAGACCGCCAGTAAAAATAAATTTCTTATCCTGTAAGGGTTTTTCTTGGTTATCTACTACCTTCTTTTCTTCCATTTTAACACCAGCAGCCCTTAATTTGTCAATAACCCGCTGGTTCCTTACTTCTTTAAAGAAATAAACAATACTCTCAGCAATAGCTGGACCTATTTCATCTATATTCTCCAGCTCGTCCCGGATGGCCCGGGACAAACTGCTAATCGAGTGATAATGCTCTGTAAGAACCCTGGCAACACCTGCCCCAACATGCCTGATACCCAGAGCAAAGATTAATCTATGTAAAGACCTCTGCTTACTCATTTTAATGGCCTCAATTACATTAGCAGCTGACTTTTCACCAATTCTATCCAGGGGTAATAGCATATCCTTACTGAGACCATAAAGGTCAGCATAATCCTCTATTAAATTCCTGTCCAACAACTGGTCTATCAAGGCCGGACCAACCCCATCTATATTCATAGCATTACGTGAAACAAAGTGAATAATACCCTCTCTCCGTTGTGCTGGACAACTGGTTACATTAGTACACCTGTGAACTGCCTCATCACCTTCACGGGCTACCTCTCCACCACACACAGGACAGGTTATCGGCATTTCAAATTGCTGTTCACTACCTGTTCTTTTGTTTTTAATGACTTTAACAACCTTGGGAATCACATCACCAGCTTTTTTAATTAATACATGGTCACCTATTCTAATATCTTTCCTCTTTATTTCATCTTCATTATGTAATGTAGCCCTACTAACTGTTGAACCAGCTATTTCCACTGCTTGAAGAAGTGCTGTCGGGGTCAGAGCCCCTGTCCTTCCCACTGAAATAATAATGTCTTTAATAACCGTTGTTTTTAACTGGGCAGGAAATTTAAAGGCTATTGCCCAGCGCGGGCTCTTTGCTGTAGAACCAAGTTCTCGCCGTAAGGCCAGATTATTCACCTTAATAACAATCCCATCAATCTCAAAGGGAAGTTTGTCCCTTTCTTCGGTCCACTGCTTACATAATTTAATTACCTCATCTATATTATCACATTTTTGGTGCCAGTTCACCTTAAAGCCCTGTTCTATCAAAAAATCAAGGGCCTGTGAATGGGTATCTATCACTTCAAGGTCATGACTAAGCAGGTCATAAACCAGTATAGACAGTGAACGTTCAGCTGCAATACGGGGGTCTAACTGTCTGATAGACCCGGCAGCTGCATTTCGCGGGTTAGCAAAAGGCTCCTCATCCCTATCCAGACGTTGTTCATTTATCTTCTCAAAATCACCCTTAGCAATGTAAACCTCACCCCTAAGCTCCAGGTTAACTTCCTTTTTAAGTCTGAGAGGTAGACTCCGGATAGTTCGAATATTTTCTGTTACATCTTCACCAATAATTCCATTCCCTCTGGTAGCCCCCTGTACATAACGTCCTTTTTCATAAGTTAATATTGCTGAAAGACCATCAATTTTATGTTCAACAATGAATTCAATATCTTTGGTACCGGCCAGTTTATAAACCCTATTAGCAAAATCCCTCAATTCACCATCATTAAAAGCATTACTAAGGCTTAACATCGGTGTACTATGTTCCACTTTAGCAAAACTCTCTAAGGGTTCACCACCAACCCGCTGAGTCGGTGAGTCTGCTGTAATCAGCTCAGGGTTTTCCTTTTCAAGTCTTTCTAATTTTTTCATTAATTGATCATATTCAGCATCAGAAATCTCAGGTGAATCAAGGACATAATAGCGGTATTCATGATACCTGATCTCTTCACGCAAATTATTAATCATAGCTATAATATCATCTTTAGCCAAAAAATTACACCTCCAGATCAGGAGTTAATATCCTATCTAAAACAAGTTTTATTTATTTCCAATTTAATATTAATTATACGTTTATTAAAATATAAAGTCAAATAAATAACCCAGTGAATACCGGGATGTCAGAGAAAAATATAAAAACACAACCCCACTGTATTTTTAAAACACAGTGGGGAGGGGGATCTGAATCTACCTATGTCTATTTTTATATTCCATGGGGGTGCAATCTACCTTTTCTTTAAATTTAATAATAAAGTAATCTGAGTTTTTATACCCGACTTTCTCGGCAATCTGATATACATGTAAATTAGTATCTCTCAATAGCTTTTTAGCATTATTTAATCTAATTTCACTTAAATACTCAGAAAAATTTAATCCATTTTCTTTTTTAAATAATTGACCTAGATATGCAGGGTTGATATAGAATTTTTTTGCTATCTCTTTTAATTTAATTTCCTTAAAATAATTGTCCTTTATATACTGTTTAACCTTATTAATAATACTACATGATTGTTTCAACTCACTAATAAACTGAGCCACCTCAAAAGAAAATTCCCTTAGCTCATTTTCTAATTGTATTAAATTATAAGCAGAAATGTCTGTATTAAATATATTGTATTTCTTAACAATACTCTCAATAGAACCACCCATATTAGTAATAATTTTAGATATTTCAAGCAAAAAATTAGCTAAATATATTTTAATTATTCGTGGATGTAAATATACCTGATAAAAATCATTAAACATATTCTTAATTGTTTTTTTGATCCTTAATTTTTGATTATCACAAATTACATTTACCAATACACCAAATTCCTCTATTTCATTAAATTCTTCACTAAATTCTTCAACCTGTCTATTATAAAAAAATTCAAATCTATTTTTCTGTGATAATTCCTCTGCTAGTATTTCTACAATATCTATTAACTCTTCCTCATCAATAGGTTTTAATAGATATCTGGAGACATTATATTTAATAGCTTCTTTAGCATAAGCAAACTCATCATAACCACTTAAGATAATAAAAGACATATTTTTATCATACATACTTTTCCTAATATATTTAATCAAACCAAGTCCATCCAATCCAGGCATCTTGATATCAGTAATAATCAAATCTGGATAAGTAGACTTCATCTTTTCTATAGCATCTTTTCCATTTCTGGCTACAGAACAGACAGTAAAATTATACTTTTGCCAGTCAATTATATTACGCAAACCATTACGAATATTTGGTTCATCATCTACAATCATAACCCTGTACATCTTTAACCCCCACTGGAATAATTAATTTAACCATAGTTCCAATACCTTCCTTACTTTCAATATGCAAAACAAAATCATCACCATAATATAGATTTAATCTCTGATAAATATTATTAATACCAATGCTATTCCCTTGTATATCTTCATCTTTTATATGTTTTAAAATAAAATTCAACTTATCCTTCTTGATGCCTATACCATTATCTCTAACAATACAAATTAATTTATCTCCAGATATATCGATTTTAACATAAACTTCACCAGAGTCTTCACTACCCTCAACACCATAAATACAAGCATTTTCAACAAAGGGCTGTATAATTAGTTTAGGTATTTTTATGTCCAGTGTTTCAGGTTCAATATCCAGAATATACTCAAATTCATCCCCAAAACGGTATTTTTGTATCTTTAAAAAATCCTTTATATAAGCAAGTTCTTCTTGAACATCTATCCATTCCTGCCGAAAACTTATCATTCTACGCAGTGAACGAGCTAAATATTTAATTATTTTGCCAGTTTCTATTTCCTTTTTTTCTATTGATTTCATTCGAATTGATTCCAGGGTATTAAATAAATAATGAGGGTTTATTTGACTCTGTAAGGCATTTATCTCTGCCTGTTTCTTTTCTAATTTAATATGTGACTGTTCCAACCTGGCCTCATAGACATCTGTAATTAATGTCTTTATCTTGCTAACCATTCTATTATAAGCCCTGATTAGACTGCCTATCTCGTCTCTACCCTGTAAGCCTGTATATGGTTTATTAAAATCCTGCTCCAAATTACTTACATGTTCTGACAGGGCATTTAATCTTAGATAAAAAGAACGGTAAATGAAAAATATAATCAATGAAGACAGTAAAAGGCTTAATAAAGTAAGAAGAATAATGTTATTTCTCGGCCTCGCCAGGGCCCTTTTTATATTATCAACATCTAGTACATTAATAAGCATCCAGTTTAAAGAGCCGTTTATTTTTTTCTGAATAATGTGTTTATTATATTCAAACCCCTGGCCATTTACAGCTGTTTCTAAGAAGACGGTGTGCCCATTGCTAGTTATATTATTGGAAAATAGTATACTGCCACTAGCATCAAATATAAAAACTTTTTTTTTATTTGTTTCTGAATTTATAATCTTAATAATATTTTCTGCGTACAAATCAATCCTAATAACCTTTAGATAACGGTCTATACCCTGAAATTCATTTAAAATCCTTATAATTGATATAGGAGTGATGATAGTACCATCTGATTTTTTCTTGCTCTCTCCATAAATTATATGAAGTCTTTCAGGTGATTTAATAATATTTTCAAGCCATTCTTCATCAAGATAATCCATTCTATAGATAGAACCAGAATTTAAAACACTTGGATTATCTGTATAAACTATCATTTTATTTATCTGCTGATAAGCCTCACCATTTAAATAGATATAAGGTTTAAAATAATCGAAATATGTCTCTACATAATCCAAATTAGTTTCATAATCTTTATCCAGCATTTCATATAGTTTTTGATCTAAAGAAATCTTATCAGAAAGACTTATTATAAAATCAAAGTCATTTTCAATTTTAGTAACTATACGTTGAGTGGATAGTCTGTAATAATTTTTATTAATTTCTTTAACATTGGCAACCATATTATTGTAAAAAATTAGATTAATTACAATAATGGGTGCTACCACACACACTATATAGATAAAAATTAGTTTGTATTTAACTTTAACATCATTTAATAGATTACTATATTTACCCATTAGCTAACACCCATTTTAAATAAAATAGACCTTACTCCTTGACACCGCCAAGTGTTAAACCATGAACAAAATACTTCTGTAAAAAGGGATAAATAACTGCAATTGGTACAGTAACAATTATGGTCATAGTCGCCCTGATAGCCCTTGGTGTAATTTGACTTCCAGCTGCAGCCTGTGACATAGCCTGTTCCATTGAGCCGGACATAGATTGGGCACTGGCCAGTACTTTTTGCAGTTCATATGCCAGGGTACTTAAGGCAGGATTTGATGAATTATATAAAAATACATCCCACCAGGCATTCCAGTGATAAACAGCTGTAAAAATTGCTATAGTAGCCAGTACTGGTTTACATAAAGGCAGAATAATCCTTAAAAATATAGTTAATTCACTGGCTCCATCAATCTTGGCTGATTCAACAAGACTTTCAGGTAAATCATGTATATATGTCCTAATAATTATTAAATTAAAGGCGTGTACCAGACCAGGTAAAACATAAACCCAAAAATTATTAGTCAAGCCCAGTTTTTGATACAGAAAATAAGTCGGTATTAACCCTCCACTAACATACATAGTTAAAACATAGATAAAGGAAATAAATTTCCTTAAGACAAAGTCTTTTCTACTAACAACATAGGCTAACATTGCAGTAAAGAAAGTACCAAACACTGTCACCAATACTGTACGGGCAACAGATATCCACGCTGCATGAAAGGTTTGTGTCCTGGTTAACATTGTCTTATAATTAAAGGTAGTAAATTTACGCGGCCAGAGATAAATCCCCCCTTTAATACTATCTAAACCATCATTAAAGGAAACAGCCAGGGTATTCAAAAATGGATAAAGTGTTATTATAATTAAAAAAATAAGTGATAAATAAATAAATGAGTCTAATATAATATCTTCCAGTTTTCTTTTTGGTTTTAAGAGCATATTATCCCCCCTATATTAATCTTTCTTCACCCATCTGCTTAGCGACATGATTGGCGCCAAATACCAGAACAAGACTCACAACACTTCTAAAAATTCCAACAGCTGTTGCAAACGAATATCTCATCATTTTTAAACCGTAGTCCAACTCAAATATTGTAAAAATCCTTGAATACTCTATAACCCTACCATTACTCAACAAATATATTTGTTCAAAACCAACATTCATTAACTGACCAATATTCATAATAAAAAGAATAATGATTACAGGCTTAATACCAGGTAAAGTTATATACCAGATTCTCTGCAGCCTACTGGCTCCATCTATAGTAGCCGCTTCATATAAACTAGGACTAATCGAAGTCATAGAAGCCAGATATAAAATAGCACCAAAACCCACTGTTTTCCACACATGAGAGGCACCAACAACCCACCAGAATAATTTAGGGATACCCATAAACATAATAGGTTTATCAATAATATGAAGATTCAATAATATGTTATTTATAATTCCGCCATCTGTTGAAAGGATATTCATAACCAGATTAGCCCCAACTACCCAGGATATAAAATGTGGTAAATAGGAAATAGTCTGAGTGAATTTCTTAAAAAGAAGGTTTCTAACTTCATTTAACATTAGTGCTAATAAAATAGAAAAAAACATCCCAAATACAAGCTTAATGATACTCATCGCCAGGGTATTGCGTAATATCTGATAAAATATAGGATCCTCAAATAACATCCTAAAATTCTCTAAACCAACCCAGGTCTGTTCTAAAATCCCCTTGGCCGGCCAGTAATTCTGAAAGGCTATAATCCAACCCCAGATAGGGATATATTTAAAAATAATGACATAAATAATAAAGGGTAATGACATAAAAACTAAGGCCCGTTGTTTCCATATTTTCTTCCAGAAACTATCTTTATCTAATAGATTTGCTGTATTTAATGAAAGATTACTATTCACAATTCTTCAACTCCCTAGTAAATAATTTAGAAAGAGGGTACCATAAGTAAAAGCACCCTCAATCTTAAAACCTAATCAACCTTCCCTATTAATTAAGCTATTCAGAGCCCCAGTTTTCAACCCTCCAATCAATTCTCTCCTGATATACCTCTATCTGTTTCTCCATTAGCTTAGAAATCCTGGCTACATATTCCTCCCAGATATCCTCATATTCATCAGGACTACTCATCACAAGTTTTGGTACATATTCACGTATGGTATCTTCTAATCTGGTCTTCTCTATCTGTGCAGGTGAACCCGTTTCCAGTGTAATAGTCCAGAGGGGATAGTAAGGTACTTCTTCACCAGGCCTTGGGTCATTATACAGACCTGTAAAAGATTTAATCCCATATGCATCCATAACCTCTTTCTCAGAGTCTGTACTACCACCATAGATCATACTTGCCTGTCTTCTAGGCATATAGTTATTACCGTTTTCATCAAGGCCAATTAGACTTGGAAAAGCATCATAGAAATATTCCCTGCCAAATTTATCTCTAACCCAGTTAGGGTCGTCAAATAATTTCTGCTGTTCCTTGGTTCGATAGTACATACCATTTTCATCAACTTCATAGTGTTCACCTTTAATACCCCATTGGATTAATATCTGATGACCTACAAGATAATCAAGATACTTAATTGCCGCTACAGGGTCTTCACAGGCGGTTGTAATACCCATGCCCTGAGTTGTTTGAACATATGGCGTATCACGCACAAACTCCTCTACAGCTTCATCATATACAACTGGAAAGGGAACCATAATACTATCCGGGTCTTCTTGACGCAGAATATTTTGGGCTTTTTCTATCTGCCAGTATTGATTATGTGTACCCAGTACACGCCCCGAACTTATTTTTTCTAAATACTGGTCATAATTAATAACAAATGTTTCTGGATCAACTACACCCTTATTATACATCTCATTAAGTTTATTATAGTAATACTTTTCAACAAACCCTCCATTATATGGCCTTACAACAAATTTGCCAGCTTCTTTAATAGGTAAAAAAGCACCTTCATTGGGATAACCAATTAAATGCATTGGACCATTATTAGTAGCAAAGTTTCTCCAGCTATCATAGAGGCTCAAATATCCAATAGTGTCCTGTCCTTTATATGTTGGGTGTTTTTTTTGATAATTTTCTATTAGCTCAAAGTATTGCTCAAAAGTCTTAATAACAGGATAACCTGCCTCTTTTAATACCCTTTTATTGATAAAAAAGCCAACTGCAGGGTATCTTCTTTCACCTGCACCATAAGGAATAGCCTGTTGGGGAAGATAATAGATATGTCCATCCTCTTTTGTCAAAGACCTCATATGTCTTGCATAATATTTCTTAATATTGGGTGCATGTTCTTCAATTAAATCCTCTAAGGGAATTAAAACATCAGCATCCACAAACTTATCGGTAAAATGTGCTCCAACCAGCATATCCGGGTATTCCCCACTGGCAATCATTAAACCGACTTTGGTTTCCAGGTCTCCCACTAGATATTCCCTGTTCAGTTTGACACCGGTTTCTTCCCTGATAATATCACCAATTATCGTTGAACCAGGGTAATCAGGCAGTGCCATACTAATAAATACATCAAACTCCTTTAGCTCTCCGGCCATAACAGTACAACTTATTGATATGACCAATACCAGTAATAACAATACAATCCTATACTTTTTCAAAATAAATCCTCCCTTAATTTATTTTAATTCAATTGTATTTGCTATTACACATATATACAACCCTACAGAATATAGGAAACACCTTAATAATTATATGATTATAATTTTCTGATATTTTTTGAACAAAATAGTCCTTTCATTATACTGTAACATAATACAAAACTACCAGATACGGTAATTCCCACTTAAAGCTAATAGACTAAAAAAGTATAGGCAATTATCATAATAGCGCCGCTTATCTCTACGCAGAGGAGTATTCCAAAATTTGTCCACAGATTTTTTAGCCGCTTCTCCATCTCCAGCAAGAGCAGCCATAGCATTTGCGGCAATCAAAGCAACATTATGTAAATAATCCGGCCTTACAAGTTCTCTGCCATTTAGAGTGTATTTGGTATAATCTTCCTTATTAGCAAAAAAATTCTGGATTTTATTTGCTTCTTCTTTCTGCCATTCATCTGCCCTGAACCATTCATAATCCAGCCCAATATTCATGGCAACACGATAGGAATCACTATAAAAGTGTTGATGTCCTTTTGTCTTTTCCGGACTGCCATCATAATGGGCATACTCTGCAGATAGACCTGTTACAGGGTGACAGGCTTTTCTCAAATATACTCTACTTGCCTCAGCTGCTTCTGACCAAAATTGACGGTCTTCCTGATTACCCAAGTGAGAGAACAATTCATAGAAATGGGGTAAATGATAAGAAGGATCAGTAAAGTAACACTCAGGAACAAACTTAATCAGTTTATTATCTGGATCCCACAGGGGATCTCCTTCTCCTCCATCTTCTCCTTTATGAATAACTTCATGAAGTATATCTTTAGCTTGCTCACTATAATTAAAAGGTTCTGCTCCATCTCCCCAACGATTTGAAGCAAATAATAATGCCATTGCAAAATATTCCTCTCCATCAGGTGCCGGCCCCTGGGCATTCCTACTTCCATCAAGGGCACATGACCAGGCAAAATAGCCTTTATATTTACCGCTATCATGCCACATATAGGTTTTTGTCCACTTCCAGAGACGGTCAAATAACTCTTTTTCATCCATCTGTACAGCCATCATCATTCCGTAGGACATGCCTTCAGTTCTGACATCATTGTTACCAGTATCAGTTATATACCCCATATCATCACTAACTGGGTGATAAAACCTGATATCTTCATCTCCAAAAAATAACTGCTGCCAGGTGTCTTTAACCTTCGCTTCAATTTCAGTTTCAGAATAACCATATTCTTTAAACACATTTCTGTACTCTCCTGTAAAAAAAGCACCCTTATTATTTGTTCTATCAACTTTTCTTATCTTAAACACTCCTTCTTAATTTTATATGTTAACTATTCATAAACTCCTTTCAATTTCAAATTAGAATCGGTTTTTACTAAAATATATTAATATGTTAATTTTTTATATTTTCTTATTAAGAATATTAGCTATATCACTATTATTTTATAAGGTGCTATATTTTTAGTATATTTTCCTATCTAATTCATCTGGTATACTAGCTTTTCTATAAAAATAGCTGTTAATAACATCTCGCCATTCTTTGGCATGTTCTACCTGCTCACTGAGTCTGGCTAAAATGTTACTGTATCGTTTTTCATCAATTTTATCTTTAAGCCCTTCCCATTTTTTCTTAAGTACAATAGCCTGTTCTACACCAGTAAAATGACTGTCATAAATATGTTGAATTACTGTTTTTCCTGATTTTAGTTGGTGTATATAGGGTACGTGATGAAAGAATAACAATAACTCATCAGGACAAAATTCAATTGATTCATATCTAATGGCATTTTCTTCAAAATACTGTCCGGCATAAGCAGTACCGGTCTTGACAGACCTATCTACTCCAATACCATAATGATCTGCCCGGTGATATGTCCCCCAGCGAGAATATTCATAGCCATCTACATTAGGTCCATAGTGATGATTTGGATTTACCATCCAACCAATTCCTAATGGTGATGTATAATTCTCATATATTTCCCAGGAATCCAACAGCATCTGGGATATTGTTTCAACTACAACTGGGTCATTACCAAAGGTTAGTCTTACCCATTCATCAGTTATCTCTCCAGAAGAAAGATCAGGATTCCAGGTTAATCTTCCAAAACCATATAAGTTGGATTGAGCCAATGTATGGCCAGTCCAGTTATCATCATCACCTATATTTACTACACCAGCAATCCCGCCATATAACTGGCTAAATAGAGAACCGTCTATTACCTTTTTAACAGTTGACCCCTTACCACTGGCATAAGTATCAAAATCAAGAACCTCTTTCCACTGTGGAACCAGATAACATAAATGCCTCTGCTGTCCAGTATATTCCTGGGTGATTTGTAATTCTAAAAACTGATTCGTTGCTCCCATAGCCCCAAACAAAGGAGAAACTGGTTCCCTGACCTGAAAGTCCATGGGTCCATTCTTTACCTGTAATATTACATTCTCAAGAAACTCACCATCCAGAGGTTTAAAGTTATCATAGGCAGCCCGGGCCCTATCAGTTTGATAATCTCGCCAGTCCTGTTGACAATTATAGACAAAACAACGCCAGATAAGAATCCCCCCAAATGGTTTTAATTCTTCTGCCAGCATATTTGCCCCTTCGGCATGATTACGCTTATAAGTAAAAGGTCCTGGCCGGTGTTCTGAATCTGCCTTTACCAGAAAACCTCCAAAATCAGGTATCTCAGCATAAATATCTTCAACCTTATACCTCCACCATTTTCTGACCTCACTATTCAGGGGATCAGCAGTTGATAAACCACCCAATTCTATCGGACTGGCAAAGTTAATGCTGAGAAAGGTCTTAATACCATAATTTCTAAATATATCAGCTAATTTTTTAACCATATCCAGCTTATCATCAATTAACTTAGTTTCTTCCCTGTGAACATTAACATTATTAATAACAATACTATTAATACCAATAGAAGCTAGTAAACGGGCATAGTCAATTATTCTATCCAGATTATCTGTTAATTGATTATTATTATAGAAAATTGATTTTCCAGCATAACCCCTTTCAATACTGCCATCCAGATTATCCCAATGATTAATAAACCTTAATGAATTAACTGGATTATTTATAATTTCAATATCATCCAGTTCTTTTTCCATCTGAATCATTCTTAAGAAACTAAAAACTCCATATAATAGTCCCTGATCAGATTTTCCAGTGATAATAATCTTTTGTTGTCCATTTCTTTTTACTGATTTAATAAGAAAACCTTCTCCATTAATCTTAGCTAAGATATCTTTAGAAATTAAATTATCAAGATAAGGATTACCTGACTTGACTACTATTAAAAATGTTTTTTCTTCTGGGGCATCAGCAATCATAGGGTCAATACCTGTTAAGCCTTCTATTCCTTTTATCAGCTCTTCCCTGGCAGATTTAATAACCGGGGTATCCCCGGTTATTACAATTGTTCTTAATAGATCTCTATAATATTTTAATAATTCCTGTTCCTGAATCTTATTATATCCCAGCCAGCATTGATAATCATTACTCTGATTTCTTCTATTCATTTATTCACTCTCCGTAAAAAAATAATCTTAAGCACCAGAACAAACCATAAATTCACACATTTATCATTTTCTACATAACTCACCAGTTCTAAAAGGTGATGCTGGTAAACCCTCTTTATTATATAAATTTGCATGCTCAGGATTATCAGACCAGGCATAATATACTGCTACCGGGTCTTTAACCTTTTCATTCCATACTATTACTTTATCATTTCTTATCTCTGCCTCAGCTTTATGGGGTTTATTATTGCTATCTACAAGAAAAAATGTTTTCAGTTTCCCATCACCTTTAGCAGTAAGTCCGCTACCAATATGATCAAAAGTAAGAATTATTTTCTTGCCTTCAACCTTCATGGAACTGTATATCGGACCTGAGTAAACGATATCTTCTTCACCATATGCCCTGAATCGAGCTGCCAGTGCCAGTCTAATCCCCACATCCTTTTTATTCAGGGGATGAAGGTCATTCCATTCCCCTATATCAATTGTTACTACCATTGCTGTATTGGAAACAGATAGTGCTTTTAACTGTGCTTCTCTAATTACAGCCCAGTTACTCTCAGCTGAATAGTCTACATTTTGTCCATAATTAGGCAGCTGTACATATAAAAATGGGAAAATACCCTGTTTCCACTTCTGTCTCCAATCACTAATTAAACTACTAAACAAATCTCTATATTCTTCTGGTCTCAAATCATTTGATTCACCTTGATACCAGATAACACCTTTAATTGTATAACTTAAAAGGGGAGCAATCATTCCATTGAATAAACCAAGCGGTTTCCACTGTACAAATGTAGTCTCCGGTTTTGATTCACATACTGCCCCCACTTTATATCTCCACTCGCCTTTCAAATCTATCATCTCTTCACCAGCAGTAATTTTATATGGTTTATCCTCTACAAAACCACCCTGACCATTATTACAAACTACCCTGATGGCAATATAATTTTTACCTTCTTTTAACAGCCTTTCAGGAATATCATATTTCCTGGGAGGGTACTGATATTCTGTTTTACCAACAGCAATACCATTGATATAAGCTGTATCACTGTCAATAATTCTGCCCAACAAAAGCCTTGCAGGCCTGTTAAGCATTGATGCAGGTACTTCTACTTCCTTTCTGAGCCAGATAGCCCCATTAAAATTACCCAATCCTAATTCTTCAAAAAAAGCAGGGAGATTAAATGTTGACCATTCACTATCATCATAATCAGAATCATACCATGCAATTTTTTGATTTAAGAAACCCTGGTCTTTTTCTAATAAATTACTATACCAGTTTTCCTCAGCAAGCTCATCCTTCTGGAGTATACCCTTAACATACTCATCATCTTTAAACTTTTCCACTGATTCTAAATACTCTGGAAAACCCTGTAAAGTATCTTCACTTAACCATGCTTCTACAGGCGAACCACCAACACTGGCATTCATTAAACCAATTGGGACCTGATATCTGTCATATAATTCCTTAGCAAAGAAATAGGCAACTGCCGAAAAATCCAGGATGTTCTCAGGGTCTACAGATTTCCATTCACCGCTTTCAAGATCCTGACAGGGGACATTGAAATCATAATTTTGTGGTACATTAAACTGCCTTATTTCAGAATTCCACGCAGTGGAAAGCTCTTCTTCGTATAGATCCCTGACTCTACTGATAGGTATTTCCATATTTGATTGCCCAGAACAAACCCAGACATCACCAATCAAAATATTGTTGATAGTAATAGAATTATTACACCCATCTATAATCATTTTATATGGTCCACCTGCTGGCATAGGAGGCAGGATAAAATCCCAGGTATTATTATTCTTAGCAACTGTACTGTATTCCTTATCCTGGAATAAAACAGTAATCCTCTCACCTTTAGCTGCCCAACCCCATATCTTAATTTCTTTTTCCCTTTGTAAGACCATACCATCACTTAATATCCTCGGCAATTTGATTACTTTCATTTAATCAACCAACTCCATTGTCTTACCAGTTAATTCTATATCTTGATATAATACACCTTGACCTGTTAATTTTTTACTCCTCTCATCAGGCTGCTGTCCACCAAGATATATCCTATAGCTGGCTTCTTTTAAGAGGTATCTCCCTTTTTCATCTACAACTGCTAACTGCCGTGGCTTAATATGGAATTCTATATTCCTTTTTTCGCCTGTTTTTAGATGAACCCTTTTGACACCATTTAATTGCCACTTTGGAAGACTAATACTTCTTTCCTGCAGACTAATATATAACTGGACAACCTCATCCCCGGCCACTTCACCAGTATTTTCAACATCTACCTTAATAGTCAAATCCGTATCATCACTGATTGCTATTTTTTTACTATTAATTGATAGATTAGAATATTCAAATTTAGTATAACTCAATCCATAACCAAATGGGTATAATGGTTCCTCTTCTAAATATCGATAAGTCCTGTTTTTCATACTATAGTCTCTAAAAGGTGGTAACTGTTCTAAAGACTTAACAAAGGTAAGCGGCAGCCTACCAGCAGGGTTATAATCACCAAATATTATATCAGCTACTGCTGTGCCCCCTTCCTCACCAGGGTACCAGGCTTCAAGAATAGCTTCAACATTCTCTGCAGCCCAATTAAGCTCAACTGGGCTACCATTTAATAAGACCAATACAATAGGTTTACCTGTTCTTTGGACAGCCTTTAATAATTCAAGCTGGAACCCTGGGAGACTAATATCTGATTTATCTCCACCACCATCAGAATTAGCAACAGCCCCTTCTTCACCTTCAAATTCAGGTGAAAGCCCCAGACACATGACTACTAAATCAGCCCTTTCAGCTGCGGCAAGAGCCTCAGCAAAACCAGTTGTAGGAGGATTACCCCAGAAAGACTCAGGTGTTTCCCCTAAGGCACAGCCTTCTGCATAATATACCCTTGTTTTATCACCTACTGCCTCCTGTATTCCTTCTAAGATAGTCACGTATTTTGAAGGTAACCCAAAATAGTTACCGAGTAAAACCTGTTTACTGTCAGCATTCGGACCAATAACAGCTACAGATTTTAATCCTCTTTTATCTACTGGTAAAAGTCCTTCATTTTTTAACAACACCATTGACTCCCTGGCTGTTTCCAGGGCTATCTGTCGGTGTTTTTCACAGTCATTTAACTCATAAGGTATATCATTAAAAGGAACCATTTCCTGGGGGTCGAACATACCCAGCTTAAATCTTGTGCGCAGTAATCTCCTGACTGATTTATCGATAGTATCTTCAGCAATCAAACCCTTTTCTACAGCAGTTTTGAGGTGTTCAAATACCCTACCACAGTTGAGGTCACAACCATTATTAACAGCCATTGCTGCTGATTCTTCAGGGCTATTAGTCAACTGATGGTGTTGATGAATATCCTCAATAGCACCACAATCAGAAACATAATGACCTTCAAAACCCCATTCACCCCTTAATATCTTCTGTATTAAGGTTTTACTGGCACAGCAGGGCTCACCATTAACACGGCTATATGCCCCCATAACAGCTTCTACTTTAGCCTCTTTAACTGCATCACGGAAAGCTGGTAGATATGTCTCATACATATCCTTAAGATCAACAACAGCATTAAATTCATGCCGTTCACTTTCAGGCCCACTGTGAACAGCAAAATGCTTGGCACAGGCTGCTGTTTTTAAATATACAGGGTGATCACCCTGTAACCCCTTAATAAAGCTCACACCTAGTCTGCCTGTTAAATATGGGTCTTCACCATATGTCTCCTGACCTCTTCCCCACCTGGGATCCCTGAAGATATTAATATTAGGGGTCCAGAAAGTGAGCCCCTTATATATACCCCTGTCTTCATGTCTTTGAAACTCGTTATATTTAGCCCTGGCTTCATCGGAAATAGCAGAAGCAACCCTGTATAAACGTTCTGGACTAAAAGTAGCAGCCATTCCAATTGCCTGGGGAAAAACCGTTGCTACACCTGCCCGTGCAACTCCATGTAAACACTCATTCCACCAGTTATATTCCTTAATACCCAATCTGCCAATCGCATAGGAATAATAAAGCATTTGAGTAAGTTTTTCTTCAAGTGTTAACCTGTTTAACAAATCATCCAACCTTTCATCTAATGGTACTTCTGGATTTTTATAAATTGCTGTCTTTTCTGTTGATTTACTCATTATTTACCTCCATAATTTACATTTTTATCTTTTTAATATATTTTCCTCTTTAATTGATCAGAAATCCCTGACTTCCTATGGGGTTTAATGCCTATTATGTTTTCTTCTCCAACTAATAAACTGCGGAGAATAATTACTATTATTAACAGTTATTCTTAATAAAGATTATCCTTTAACACCAGTAGTTGCAATACCTTCAACAAAGAACCTCTGTGCAAAAAAGAATAGAATTGCAAGTGGTACAAGAGATAGAATAGACATGGCAAATAATGAACCCCAGCTGACAGCAGCTGCATTATCAAGGAACATTCTCAAACCAAGTGAAATGGTAAAACTTCCAACATCATTGATATAAAGTAATTGATTTAGAAAATCATTCCAGGACCACATAAAGGAAAATAGTCCTATACTGAAAATAGCTGGTTTACAGTTTGGTAAAATTATGTTCCAGAAAATTCTAAAGTGGCCACAACCATCAACTATCGCAGCTTCATCCAACTCACGAGGAATACCCCTGATAAACTGTACCATCAGATAGATAAAGAAAGCCCCGGCAAATTGGGCTGCAAATGCTGGGATAGTTAACGGTTTATATGAATTAACCCAACCCAAAGTCGAATATAGCACATACCTTGGTACTAATAGCACCTGTTGTGGTAACATCAAAGTCCCCATCAAAATTGCAAATAAGGTCTTTTGAAAGGGAAATTTCAATCTAGCAAAAGCATATCCAGCCATTGTTGTACTGATTACTGTACCAATCACTACAAAAAATACTAATTTTAAGGTATTCCAAAAAAACACCCCAAATGAATAACCCGGGATAGCAAACCAACCCTTAATATAATTATTCCACAGCCATTTAGATGGCAAAATACCACCTGGGGTAAATATTTCATTATTTGGTTTTACACTACCTAAGAAAAGCCAGATTAGTGGGTATAGCATAAAAAGTGTAAATAATATTAAAAAAGTATATTTTATTACTTTACTTTTCTTAAAAGCCATTTTATATGATCTCCTTCCTATTCGCTCTCATAATAAACCCAATGTTTAGATGTGAAAAATATTAGTCCGGTTACAACTAAAATTACCAGCAATAGTACCCAGGATAATGCACTGGCATAACCCATTTCTGAAGCCAAAAATGCCTTATTATAAATATGGAGTACCATAAAGAGTGTTTCGTTTATTGGTCCACCGCGAGTAATAATAAAGGCCTGTGTAAAAATTTGAAAAGAACTGATAGTCTGTAATATCAGGTTAAATAATATAACAGGAGATAACATCGGTAGAGTAATATAGAAAAAACGCTGAACCTTATTACCACCATCTATTTCACACGCTTCATATAAGGAACTAGGTATATTTTTAAGCCCAGATAAAAAAATAACCATTGATGAACCAAACTGCCAGACAACTAGTAAAACAAGTACATATAATGCAGTTGAAGGATTGGCAATCCAACTTTTCCCCTGGACACCAAAAACCTCCAGAACATTATTAATCAATCCCCTTGCCCCAAACAACTGTGTCCACATAGCTGCAACAGCTACACTGGTCCCAATTAGTGAAGGTAGATATAAAGCGCTCCTAAAGAAATTTGTTCCCTTTATTTTATCATTTAAAATTGCTGCAATAAAAAGAGCAAAAGACAATTTCAAGGGAACAGAAATAAATACAAACTTAAGTGTGACACTTAATGACTTGATGAACTTTCTATCACTAAATAGTTCTTTATAATTTTTTAACCCAATAAATGTTGATGAAAATAAATTAGTCTTCTGCAGCGACATTATAAATGAACTAATAAATGGCCAAAGAGTGAAGATTATTATTCCAATCAACCATGGAGCAAGAAATAGAAAGGCTATCATATATTCTTTGCGCTTATTCCTGTTCTTTATAGACATAGACCTGTTATTTATAATATTAGCTTTCATAACACCCATCCTTCTAATGTAATTCTTTAAAAATAATTAAACAGTATAATTCCCTTTTTAATTAAAGACCATAAGACTATTTTAATTAACAGTTTGTTTTTTTTTAAAATATGGGCCTATAGTTAATACAAACCCATATTTTAATTTTATTTCTCAAATTAATCCATTAATAAAGAAAATTAATTAGTCATTAATAGAGTTCATAAATTCTTCTGCACCTTCTTCTACACTCATCTGCCCAAAACCAATCATCTGGCTAATTTCAGGTAGAATAATAGGTCCTAATTCTCCATTTCCACCTGGACCAGCATAAGCCATTTTTAAATCTCTTTCAAGAATTTTATCTACAACTGACATAACTTTTCTATCAATGTCATTTAATTGTGCTCCAGATTTTAAGAGGGTGGCTCGCTGTACATCTGTGGGTAGAACTCCCCTACAATTCTTCAATATTTTGGCTGCTTCCGGACTAGTAGTAAACCATTCAATAAATTTGGTGGCTTCATTTACATGCTTAGAATTTTTAGAAACTGAGAATATTAAACCAGGTCTAGCAAGGTCTCCGTTTTCTCCATTTTCTCCAACAGGTAATGGTACTGGTTGTAAATCATCAGTAGTTTGGTCTTGATACCTTCCGAAAGTTCCTGCAAAATTAATCTCAAAAGCAGTTACACGTTGTATTAGTAACGAATTAGCTGAAAAATCATTCATTGATGAAATATCAACAGGAGCTACAGCGTTACTCTCCCTTAGGTCAACAAAGAATTGTAAGAAGTCTTGAATATCTTCTTTTTTAATAGTAAATTTCTCGTTATTGAAAGGAAAAGCATCTTCATAACCTAATTTAGAATAACCATAGTATTTTAATATATCGAAACCCATACCCTCAATATTAGCTGTAAAATCAGGGGCACCATAAACTTCTCCATCAGATTTTTCATAAACTTCTTTGAATTTAGCTACCATGTCATCCCATGTATAAGGTGCTTTTAATGGCTCTACTCCCAGTTCTTTAAGGAGAGTTACATTCTGGTTTAAGACAATTCCATTAACAGATAGGTTAACACCGTACATTTTCCCATTAAAAGAACAAGCCTCTACATATTTAGGGTTATGACCACTAACATCTACCATTCCAGTAATATCCACCATGCCATCTGCGTCTTCTAAATCCGGGTACCATTCCATTACAGTTGTAAAAATATCAGGTGCATTACCAGCCATTATCTGTGAAAACAGCTTATTCCTGTATCCTTCAAATCCTGAATATTCTGGTATAATATCTATATCTGGATTCATTTCTTCATACCGTTCAATTGCTTCTAATGTATTTCTATGCCTTGTCTCTGAACCCCACCATGACATCCTTAATTCAATTTTTTTTGCTGCAAAACTAGTCACTGATAAAGATAGAATTGACAAAACGACCATAGAAATCATTAAAAATTTCTTATACATTTAATTAGTCCCCCTTTTATTTTAATTCACTTTCACATATCCTCAACTAAAAAACAACTAATTATAACTTTTCTATATATAAATTGTCCCTATTCACCCCCCTATAACATTAGAACCTTACAACTTCTTGATTACCAAAACCGGTTTTGGTTTATCTGAAAATATATTAAATAGAAAACTCCTGGTCATCTGCCCACTTTTCGAAACCGGTTTTGCATTATATATATTCTTGATAAATTACAAAATTCCTTCTTTTTCCCAAAATTTTTTTAGTAAGATCTTTCACATTTTATTGTTTTTATAATTAAAAATACTACCCCTTCAAAGCCCCAGCTGTCATGCCCTTAATAATTTTTTCCTGAAAGAATATATACATAATTATTAAAGGTAAGACCGATAGTAATAGTGCCGTTAATGTTTTGGGTATATCCATTCCATAGGCTGATTGAAATTCAAATAAACCTAAGGTTAAAATCCTCTTCTCTGGACTAGAAGTCAAAACAAGTGCATAAGCAAACTCATTCCATAACATAGTTAAATTATAAATTGCTATAGTCGAAATAGCTGGTTTTACTAATGGCATTATAACTGAACCAAATATTTTATAATAACTGGCACCATCAATAACTGCCGCTTCTTCAAGCTCAGAAGGTATCTCTTTGATAAATCCAGTAAGAATAAATATTGAAACCGGCAGGCTAAAAGCCACATAAGGGCCTATCAAACCTATTAGATTATCATATAAACCCAATGACAAGGTCATTTTATAAACAGGGATTAAAGTGGAATGTATAGGGATCATCATACCAGCCACAAATAGAATAAATACCAGGTTACTAAATTTAAATTTTAATTTGGCAATTGCATAGGCAGCCATTGATGAAGCTAAAATAATTATCATTACTGAAACAAGACAAACAAAAATACTATTTAAAAAATAACGATAAAAACCAGATCCTATACCAACATGAATATAATTCTCTAAATTAAAAGAAGCTGGTAAAGACCAGACTGGATTTGTAAAAAACTCAAGATTACCTTTAAAACTATTCTGTAAAAGAAAAATTAAAGGATAACCTGTTATTATTAACCAGCTTAATAAAAATAAATATATTATAATTTTACTTAGTTTATTTTTTGTAATCATTCTTCCACCCTCCTTTAGTCATTGATTCCTTTTCTTAAGTTAGTAATATACAAAAAGACAATAGATACTACAAAGGCTATAATAAACAAGGCCAGTGATATTGTACTACCATAACCCATCCTTAACTCTGTAAAAGCCTTTGTATACATATAAGTAGCCATTAATTCTGAAGCATGGTTTGGACCACCACCTGTTAAAGCAAATATCATAGCAAAATATTTTAGTGAACCGACAATAATAAGAACAGCAGCACTGATAATAGTTGGCCGTAAGAGAGGCAGAGTAATTCTCCAGAATACTTGCAATGAATTAGCACCATCTATCTTGGCAGCTTCATATAACTGTTCTGGAATACCAGAAATTGCCGCCATAAAAATAATCATATAAAGAGGGATAAAACGCCATGAAACCGGGGCGACTACAGAATAAAAGGCAATATCAGGATTACCTAACCAGGAGAGAGCCCATTTATTAAAACCAATTAAATTCAAAAAATTATTTATTAACCCAAAATTAGGATCATACATATAGCGCCAAAGAAAAGCTACAGCTACTGAGGAAAGCAACATTGGTACAAAAAAAATGGTTTTAAATATTTTAGTTCCTCTTAATTTTGAACTAAGAAAAAGAGCTAATAGTATTGCCATTGGTATCTGTACTATTAAAGAAAGAAAAACAAGTTTAAAATTATTAGCTACTGAGATCCAGAAAATTTCATCATGTATTAATTTAGTCCAATTTTGCCAGCCTATAAAAAAACCCTTTCCCATACCATCCCATTCCAAAAATGAATAATAAGCCGACAAAGGAATAGGTGCTACTAAATATATAATACAAAAAAAAGAAGCTGGTAGTAGAAATATAAAAACTACAAATTTTTTTGAATGGATTAAATTTTTCATCAAATCCTCCTCTATACATTATTGTAAATAGTGAAGGGGATATATCCCCTTCACTATTGAAAGATAGGTAGTTAGTTAACTAAACATTTTAAACAGTTATTCCTCATAATATTCTTTAGCAGCAGCTTCCATCTTGTTTGCTGCCTCTTCAGGTGTCATCTGTAAACCAAATAAAGCCTGGGTTGTATTTAAATGAACTTGGGCTAATTCAAGTGGTAATGACTGATCATACCACAGCTGTACATATGCCGCCTTCTGTATTTGTTCATATACCCCCTTTAATATTGGGTCTTTGATTTTATCTTTAGCACCATTTAATGGTGGTATATTACCTATTTCAACCAGCTTTTCTGCCATAGTCTGATCAGTCAGGTATTTTAGAAATTTAACGGCAGCATCTTTATATCTGCATTTTTGTGTTATTGAATAATAATTATCACCAGGGGTTCCAATTAAATTACTTGGGTCTCCCTTGCCATCTTTAAAGGCTGGAAAATTAAAGAATCCTATTTTACCATTATTGATTAATTCTGGATTTTCATTATTCATTGACCCAAGAGTCCAACTACCCATTAAATACATGGCAGCTTTATCAGCATACAGCATAGCCCTGGACTGAGCAGTATCTTCATCCATACCATTTACACCTTTAGGAAAAGCACCTATTTTAATTAGCTCCTGTATTACTTTTCCTGCTTTTATAAAAGGTTCATCATTAAAAGCACCTGTCCTGTTTAGGGCATTTTTAAAGGCATCAGGGCCGCCAATTCTATCAACTAAATATACAAAATACATAGAACCGGTCCATTTGGTTTTATTTGCCAGGGTAAAGGGAGTAATACCATTATCTTTAAATGTCTCTGCAACATTAAGCAGGTCTTCATAAGTTTTCGGTGGTTTTAATCCGTATTTATTAAATAAGTCTTTTCTATACCAGACTAAGGCAACTGTCATATTGGTAACCGGTACACCATAGTATTGCCCATCAACTTTCCCTAATTCAAGGGCAGCGACAGGGAATCTTGCTAACCAGTCACTATCCATATGTTCTGTAAGATTATAAACCTTATTATTCTTAACATATTTTTCAAGACTTGAACTCCCCCAGGTCATAAAAATATCAGGCTCATTATTAGCAGCCATGGCAGTTCTGATTTTAGTCTTATAATTATCATTAGTAATTGGAACATGCTTAATTTTTATGTTAGGGTTGGCAGCTTCAAAACGGGCAATAGCATCTTTTACAGCCGGACGGCTAGTATCACTTTCAGTCCTTATATCCCATAATGTCAAAGTAATATTATCGGCCAGCACCATATTACTAAAGACAACACCCAGACACAAAGTTATAACCAGTAGGACAAAACTCTTTTTCATTACTTTTTTCCTCCTTTAAATTGTTTAGACAAAGATCATTTCATGAATCTTATATTTTAACCATCACCTCCCTAATCATCAGTTGTAATATTACTTCCCTTTAGAATGTTCAGTAAATACAAAACCGGTTTTGGGAAGGGGTAAAATTAACTTCTAAAAACTAATTTTTTAAATATCGACAGGATGTCCTTTCAACAAAATTAACTGGTAAGACAATAGGATTAAATTCTTCCTCATTTATTATTTTCATAAGTAACTCTGAAGCTTCTTCTCCCATCTTATACTGGTCCTGATTAACAGAAGTTAAATTGTAGTGATAACTTAACTCAATATTATCAAAACCTACAAAAGAAATATCCTCAGGAACACTTAATCCAGCATCCCTAGCTGCCCTGATAGCACCAATAACCATCATATCTTCTCCAAAAATAGCTGTTGGCCTATCCGTCATAGTTAGTATTTCTTTCATAGATTTATAACCATCTTCCAGGGTATATTCAGTATGATAAAGCCAGTCTGTTTTGACCTGTAATCCATATTTTTCAAAAACCTTTTTACAGCCGCTTAACCTATCCTGGGTAGGTTTTACCTCTTCAGGACCCAATAACAAACCGATTTTTTGATGCCCCAGGCTGATTAAGTATTCTACTGCCTTAATAGCCCCTTTTTCATTATCTGAAATTATATATGAAGCCCTTTCACCTGTTAACTTTACATCTATAAAAACTGTTGGTATTTTTGATTTAATTAAATTATTAAATCTAGCAATATTTTTCATATTAAAACCAAGCATAATTATTCCATCAACATTCTTATCAGAACTCTTTTCGACAAAGTTAAACTTTATACCAGTATCCATATAAAATCTCATTGTCTTCTGATGTGTAAAATATAAAAGGTCATAACCATGCTTTCCCAAAGTATACTCAATTCCCTGTATTACTTCACGAAAGAAAAAGTTATTCAGATTTGTAGGGACAAACATGCCAATGGTATATGATTTATTAGTAGAAAGACTTCTGGCCATTGTGTTCGGCCAGTAGTTATTCTCCTGCATAATTTTAATAATCTTCTGCTTTGTTTTTTCATTTACATCAGGATAATTATTAATAACCCTTGAAACAGTAGATTTAGAAACATTGGCCAGTTTAGCTATATCATTGATTGTCGCCATTTTCCGCTCACCTTCACCTTGCAAAACCGGTTTTGTTATGTAATATAATTTATATTCTACACAAATTTAAAAATTCCTTCTTTTATTTAAATTTTTTTAAAAAATATACATTAAACTTTTTGTATAGGGGCATATTCAGCCAGAAGAGTTCTGGCCTTCCCACGGGAAAACTTTATCTTTAATTCCAGTGAACGTTCATTGTTTATCTCCAGAACTTCCCCAATGCCCCATTTCGGATGAAGCACCCTGTCCCCAACCTTATAGTTTTGCCGCTTAGCAGCATGTCTATTTTTATCAGTACTTACAACTTTATCGTTACTAGGATCCTCATCAACCTTATCAATATTAAAGATTGAGTCCCTTTCAATCAATAATTCATCAGGAATTTCCTGCAGGAATTGAGAAGGGGGATTTGCCTGATACTCACCAAATCTCATCCTCTCTCTGGCCCTACTCAGATATAATTTCTCCATCGCCCTGGTAATACCTACATAACAGAGCCTCCTTTCTTCCTCAATGCCCTCAACCTCAAACATGGAATTGGCATGTGGGAAGATACCCTCTTCCATACCTATCATAAATACCACCGGGAATTCTAAACCCTTAGCAGCATGAAATGTCATTAAGACAATAAACTGCTCTGTATCTTCCATAGTGTCAACATCAGATATTAATGACACCTCTTCCAGAAACCCTGCCAGACTATTATCCTCACCATTATTTAGAAACTCCTGCATCACTGAAAAAAGCTCCTGGATATTTTCCAACCGTGTTTTTGCTTCAACTGTCCCCTGCTTTTCTAGTTGGCCCTTATAGGATGTCTCTTTTAAAATCTTATCTGTTAACCTATCAACAGTATTCTCCCCGGCATATTCCCTGAACTCCTCCATCATAGAAAAGAAATTTTTTACCCGTTTCTGATAAGCACCTGTTAAATCCGTAATCTCCTCAGCCCTTAGACCAGCCTGGTAAAGGCTTATCCCCTGCTCTGAGGCATACCTCTCAAGTTTTGCTATTGTTCCATCACCAATACCCCTTTTGGGTCGATTAATAATCCTCTGTAGACTAATATCATCATCCGAGTTATAAATTACCCTTAAATAGGCCAATATGTCCTTAATCTCCATTCGGTCATAAAAACGTAAGCCCCCAATAATCTGATATGGTATAGCATATTTAACTAAAGAATCTTCTAAAGCCCTTGACTGGGCATTAGTTCTGTATAAAATAGCAATATCTCCATAATTATAACCCCTCTCTAATAATTCCCCAATAGATTTACAGATATATGACGCCTCATCCTTCTCATTTTGGGCCACATAGAGATTTATATCTTCTCCTTCTCCCCTGTCTGTCCATAGTTTCTTTTCTTTACGGGAGATATTATTAGCAATTACACTGTGAGCTGCTTCAAGTATCTTTTCCTTAGAGCGGTAATTCTGTTCCAATTTAATAATTTTTGTATCAGTATAGTCTTTTTCAAAGTTCAGGATATTTTTAATATCAGCACCGCGGAAACCATAAATCCCCTGGTCAGGGTCACCTACCACACATAGATTTCTATATTTTGCTGCCAGCAAATGCACCAGTTGGTATTGGGCAGTATTAACATCCTGATATTCATCAACCGAAATGTATTTAAACCTCTCCTGATAATGCTCCAGCACCAGGGGATATTCTCTAAATAAATCAACAGTTTTCATAATCAGGTCATCAAAATCCAGGGCATTGTTTTCCTTTAATCTATCCTGGTAACGCTGGTAGACAGGGGCTGAAATCTGACTGAAATAATCCCCTGAACCCGCTTGATACTCTTCTACAGAGATAAGTTCATTTTTAGCATGGCTAATCTCAGCCAGTACAGCGGCTGGTTTAGTTCTTTTGGGGTCAATATTTAACTCCTTAAAAACACCCTTCACAACTGTCTTCTGATCAGAGGTATCATAGATAACAAAATTATCACTATAACCAATTTTAGTAATATCACGCCGGAGTATCCTTACACAAAAGGAGTGAAAAGTACTAACCCAGATAGTCCCCCCTAGACTGTCCAGTAAACTAGCCACCCTTTCTTTCATCTCTTCAGCAGCCTTATTGGTAAAGGTTACTGCTAAAATATTATAGGGAGACACTCTATAATGATCAATAAGATAGGCTATCCGTCTGGTCAAAACCCTTGTTTTACCACTTCCCGCACCGGCCAGGACAAGTAGTGGACCATTAAGGTGTTCTACTGCCTTTTGCTGTTCTGGATTCAATCCCTTTAAAATTACATCATCATCCACAAAAATCACTCCTAGCTACTGTATTCATTAAAAGACCTTATTTTCAATATACAAGTTATATTATTCTATAATTGCAGACAAACTCCTGCCTGCACTTATTTCTTTTTCAGATCATAAACTATATTGGAAAAAACATAATCAACCTTTGAATAATTAGAAAGGAGTTTTTTTATTGTGAAAATAACTACCTTAAATTTTCCCACCTCATTAATAATCAACACCGCACTATACCTATTATATAGAAACATGTCTTTCTGCCCGGGGGATCCTTTTCTCCTGTACATAGGCATTATTCTCCTGTCCCTTTACAAATTTAATGATCAGAATTTATCTAATCTCTTTGCCGGCTTTATTTTTACTAACACAGGGATTGCCCAGATAATAATAGCTAATAAGCTGATTAGTCTTATCAGTAATAAACTATTAATCATCTCTATACTGGGAATCACCCTTTTAATTATCTTTGCTATTAGTTGTAAAAAAACATCTTCTCAGGAATTCATTCATATTTACTGGCCTTTTCTCACTGGTTTGACCTTAATTATTATCAGTATAATATACAATCTAAAACTAGAGGAAATAATCTGGGAAAATATCAGTCTATACTGGCCTTCAGGATTACTCATACTAGTGATTTTTAAGAGAAAGTCTTTGTTCTGTAATAAATTGGAATAATATTTGTTTAAATCTGTTACATAATAATAGTAAATAAAAAAAAGGGTGTGAAATAATGGATCAACATACAACTTTTACTCCTACACAGGAATATAACCAAGAACAATACCAGCAACATCAGCAAAGAAATCAACAGACACAGGAAAGAATGTCAAAACCACCTTCCTATATTACTACTAAAGACCTATCATATTTACAGGATGCCTTATCCTGGGAACTACTGGCCATGAAAAAATGCCGCCATTTTGCCAATGAATGTAGGAATAATCAAATAAAGCAGCATATTAATCAGGCTGGTCAGATACACCAGAAACACTATAAAATACTACTAAAACATATTAACCCAGCCAATTCTAACTATCACCACAATAGGGGGTTTAACAATGGATAAACAAAACAATCAATTTAATCAAAATCAAGATTTTTATCAGTCAAGGGGCCAGTATGGCGTTAACCAAGATCACTATACCCAGCATAACGAGATGAACCAGCCATATAATCAACAATATACTAGTAGAGGACAGCAAAACCAGCAGATGACTATCCAAAACCCAAAATCAAATATCCAACAACAGAGTGGGCCAGATATGAATGACCGGGATTTTCTTAATGATATCCTGGCCACAGAAAAATATTTAAGTGACGGATTTAATGTCTTTGCCAGAGAAGCAAGCCATGGACAGCTTTATAATGATGTTATTCAGATTCTAAATGAAACCCATGATTGTGAAAGAGACCTTTTTAATTTAATGTTTGAACACGGCTTTTACAGTTTTAAAACCGCCGCTCAGCAAGATATTCAACAAGCACATCAACAATTTTCCGATTACATAAACAAACAGGATCCTTACCATAACCAGAGAATCTAGTGAAATAATATAATCAGGGTCTCTCAATTAAATTGAGAGACCCTTTTATTCAAAAACATATCATGAAAACATGCTAGATACTATATCATTTAATAATTCAGCTTTAACTGTTTTAACAGGTAAATCATTCTTCCATATAAAACCTAGTATCCAGCTGGCAGTTCAGACTTTCTTAAGGCTTTTTTATCTATCTGGTTTTCTTATTTTCACAGTAACACAAGTACCCTGCTGTGGTTCGCTCTCAATAAAAATACAATCTCTAGTATTATAAAGATAGGAAAGACGTGCACGTAAATTTGCAAGTCCAATATGTTTTCCTTCTGAATTCAATGCTTCTATACTACCAGAAGAATTAAGCTCCTTTAGTTTAGCAGGCTCGATGCCAATGCCATTATCTAAAACTCGAATAATTATATTATCATCTTCCATTTTTATAGAAATTTTTATAGTTCCATTTATTTCATTACCATTTTCATCAAACATTCCATGATAAAGTGCATTTTCAACCAATGGTTGAATAATACTTTTGGGTATTTTAAAATTATAAAGTTCTTCATCTATATCCCAGATAAATTTAACATCTCCTTGATACCGATAATTATGAATAATAATATATTGTTTGACCATATTCACTTCCTGTTCAACTGTATCAAATACATCAATTTTCTTAACCCGTAAACGGTCCTGTAAAATTTTTATAAGTGCAGTATTAACTGCAATAATATCTTCACATTTTCCCCTGCGTGCTAGAATATTTATAGAGTTCATTGTATTATAGATAAAATGGGGATCAAGTTGACTAATAAGCAAATTATATTTCATACGGTGTTCCATTTCTTCCTTTTCTAAAAGCTTATTAATACTGATTTTTAAATCATATACCATATTGTTAAAATATATACTAAGATCACCTATTTCATCATCTGTCTGGACAGTAGGCATTACATCAAGCTCTCCATTAGATACCTTCAACATAACATTTTTCAACTGGCTTATCGGGTTAGTAATCGGTATTATAATAAATGGAGTAATAAAAATTATACATAAGAATAATGTACTAAATATATAAATTATCATCCAAAAATAAGGTCTATAATCTTTTTTTATATTTTTTCCCGAAACATATGAAACAAAGAGCCAATTACTCTCTTCAGAAAATTGTACAAAATTATATCCATTATTTTTCCAAAAAGATGAAATATCCGTATGTTCAGTATTTTCCATATGTTCTTTAATAAATCCAGACCAGTTATCATCTTTCTTTAAAAAAAATGGTTTGTAGTTAAGGTCTGTCCACATATAATTGTCTAACATATTAGAAACCAACAACTTAGAAAAATCCAATATATAATTGCATTTAAAAAAAGCAGTAACAGTAAACCACTTGCCAAACATATAAAAATTCTTACAATAAGCAGCAGTATAAATCTCTGAACTAAACCCTCCTTCCTCCTTAATAAGATAGCCTTCGGAAAAACCATCAGCATACTTTGATTCATGTAATTTGATATACCAGTTACTTTCTAATAATTTTAAATCCATGTCATTTATCTGCACAATTGACGTAAAACGCTGTTTTCCATCCTGGCTTTCAATTATTATGCTTCTTATCTTATTGTTCATGCCAGCTAATCTATTCAAATTTTGACATACTCGATAATAATACTTTTCAGAATTTGTATTAGCATAGTTTTGATAGGCAGTTCTGTATCCACTATCATAAGCTATAGTCTCGGTATAATTCTTGATATTAGAAAACAAAATATCTGCCTGTTGCATAATTTGCCGGTTAACATCTTTAGCAGTTTTAACAGTCTGCTCTTTTAAGGGAGGAATAAGTATAATATAAGATACAATAAGCGTTAAAATAAAAATAGTAAAGCACATTATAGTAGATTTAATTACTATTTTGATTCCTACTCGAGACATTTTCCATTTTTTCATGTTTTTCCTCTTTTTCTATATTGAGACGGGGTTTGTCCTGTTTCCTTAGCAAATATTTTACTAAAATATTGACTTGAACCATAGCCAACCATTGAAGCAATTTGATATATTTTATATTTTTCTTTACAAATAAGTTCTTTTGCCTTATTTATACGAACCTTTGTTAGATATTCGTTTACAGTTAAGGATGTATCCTTTTTAAACATAACACTTAAGCGATTAGCACTCCATCCTACATTACGCGCTATCTCATCTATTCTTAAATCACGCTCTTTATAATTTTGATATATATACTGGATTGCTTTAATAACCTCCTGAGAATAACTATTTCGACCCTCCTTTAAACGCGCCTGTATAAGTGTTCGAAAAGAATTTTTCATCCATTGTTTAATATCAGATACATTCATCCAATTTTTCCTCATAATTTTTAAATTAATTTTTGAGCATTGAGTTGTTGCTAAAAGACATTCTGTTTCACGCTCCAATATTTTATAAAGCAATTTAGAAAAATGTAATAATCTATTGTACTCTAATCTCGATGATATTTCTTCAAAAATAGTATCTATATATTCTATAAACCCGGATTCGTTATTATATTTTAATTTTTCTTCTATATCTAAAATATCAATTAATTTTTTTTCTGTTATATCTGCATCTTTTAAATTATTTATATCATAAATTTTCCCATTACCAAGTAAATATTTTAATTTTAATTTTTTTTTATAATCACTATACTTCTCTTTAAAATCAACAAGGTTAAACATATTATAAGAAATAAAAAAAGTATAATTATTTCCTGTTTGTCTTATCAGTTTTTTTTGTAAATTTATACAATTACTTCTAAGATTAAAATAAATGTCCTTTTCGGAGTGTTTTCTACAGGACTCAATAAATAAAAGAAATCTATTTTCTTCTAAATAACAAACATATTTAACATGAAAATCCTGTCTGATAAAATCTTTACACATATCAATAACTTTTTGCTTATATTCTACTTTATTAAATTTCTCTATATCTTTTACTATTGGCAAAGGATAGTCCTGCTCAATAATAATATGATAATACCTCTCAGATATAAGTTGCTCAACATTAGAATCATATTGAAATGTATTAAAATGACCATCAATATTTGACTGCAGAAGATCCTGCACAATCTTTTCCTTAATCAATCCATAATTTTGCTTTTCAATAATTATTTCATCTTTAATATCACATAATTTTCTGGAAATAATTTCTTTGCTGATCTCACTTTTTAACAAATAATCCACTATTCCAATTTTAATAGCTTTCCTGGCATATTCAAATTCACCATAAGCAGAAAGCAGAATAAGTTTTGTTTTGCTATTCAATTTTCTTATTTCGTTAACAAGCTCAATTCCATCCATAAGAGGCATCTTTATATCAGAAATTACAATCTGTGGTTGTGTTCGCTTAAACTTTGCCAGGGCCTGTCTACCATTATTTGCTGTTGCAACAATCTCAAACCCATTTGTTTCCCAGTCAAACATATCAATAAAATCTTCTATAGTAAGTCTTTCATCATCCACAATCATAACTGTAATTTTATTCATAACCAATGCCACTCCTTAAATATTTTTCTGCTTATTTTATTTTAAGAAAGCATTACAAAAACTTCCCTGACTGCCAGCATTAGTACTTGTAAAATAAATATAATTAACTATTTTTGGTAATTTTCAAACAATTTGAATAAATAATAATTGATGATTATAGTTAGCTTTAAATTAGTATATCATTTTCTATTAAAATGTCCAGATCTCCAGTATGAAAATTCTTGATATTTATAAATCACAAAAGTCTATATGACCAAAGAGCGTTACAAAAGCCAAAAATTTTCTCAATTATTCTTGTATTCCAATTTTGATCTCAATACATCATCTATTTTTGGGATAGACCTTGATGCACCCTTTTGAGCAACAGCAAGAGAAGATGCAACTGAGGCAATCCTCAATACTTCTTCAATATGATAATTTTGAACAAGCATAGCAATAAAATACCCGGTAAATGTATCCCCTGCTGCGGTAGTATCCAATGTCTTCGTTTTATAAATACCATGGGTATAAGTTTTTTCACCATCTTGATAAATAACACCATCTTTACCAAGTGTTAAAACTACCTTAGCAGCTGGATATTTAACCTTCATGCTGTTTAAAATTTTATTTGTCTCCTTTTTACCAGTTATCTGCCTTCCCTCAACTTCATTCATAATAAAAATACCTATCTTTCTCAGATCACACTTAAAGATAGCAGTATTAATGGGAGAAAGGTTTAATATTATTTTTATTTTCTTCTCATATGCACGTTCAATAATATAATCCAGTAAATTAATTTCATTTTGTAGCAAAATAATATCATCTTCACCAAAATCAGATAATACTTCATCTACATACTCCTTACTATTTTGATGGTTTGCACCACCAAATAATACTATACTATTCTGACCAGTATTACTCACCTGGATAATAGCATTACCTGTTCTTTGTGATACAGTTTTTAAATACTTTATATTAATATTATTTTTTTTGCATACATTTAATATAATATCACCATCTTCTCCGAAAATCCCGGCATGATAAACCTGTACCCCTGCTCTGGCAAGGGCAACAGACTGATTTAATCCTTTACCACCAGGGAATACTTCAAGATCTGTTGAATTAATCGTTTCTCCTGGATTCACAATATGTTCAACACTATAAACATAATCAATATTTAAAGAGCCAAAGTTTAGAATTTTCATGTAATCAGTCCCCTAAAATATTTTTTATGATACCTAATTTTATTCTGATATATGTGTTACCTACCATACAAGACTCCCTCCTGTTTTGTTTTATAAAATGACATATTAAAAAAGGGAGTCTTTTTTATAAACATTTTTTCAATTGAATTTCTGATTAGAACCAAGTTTTTTGCTATCAAACCTATATAACAAAACTGCTTAATCTACAGCTAATTTTTTGAACATATCTCCAAACACACAATCACGTTTAATAAAATTACACACTCGCATTAGATGTCGTGAAGAATCTATTTTCCATTTGAAATTATCTAATAAAACTGGGGCATTTACTAATGTTGTACAAAGCCAGCCTGGATTTATAAGATAGGCAATGGCAGAAATATCCCAAATAATCTTTGACCAGGCATATGTGTCAGGTTGATACTCCATATTAGCACAAACATCTTTTTCGTAATCAGCTGTACCCTCCAGATATTTATCCATAGCTGCATTATATTCCTCAAAAGCATTTTCATCTTTAGTAAAGCTTTTTACAGTGTCACTTAGATATGTTCCAATTCTACTCTTGTTTGTTAAATAATAATCAAGTTCATATTCGGTTGTTGTCAGTTGTGATGCAACACCCATACATGGAATTTGAATAAGTGGAACTCCACAATCAAATACCAATTGTGAACTTAAAACATCCTGCATCAGATTGAATTCCCAGGTTTGTGGCCAATAGTGTGGGTGTCCTCCCAACCACACCACAACAATTTTTCTAATAATTTCAGGTTCCATTAAAATAGCTGAAGCAATATTTGTAATTGCACCAATAGAAACCACATATAATAAGTCTTCAGCTGACATTGCCCGTTTCACAAGATCCCTTGCTGCTTCACTATCTAAAGGATGCTTATAATTTTTAAGATAATTAGTTGAGCCTCTAAATACTTTTCCCGACGGGTCTTTACCTAAGATATTAAAAATTTTTAATATCTCATTATAACTCTTTTCCATCCCCTCTTTAGGATTTGCAACTTTTGAATTAAAAAACGGGGCTGCATAAACAGCATTAACATTAATTTCCTTCGGAGAACGCAAGGCATATGAAAGTGCAAACTGGTCATCAACTTCATTGTATGTGTCTGTATCCAATACAACTTGTACCTCTCCCTTTGTAGGACTCAAACGTCGAATCATTTCCTCTCTGGTTATAATTGGAAATTTCATTTTATACCTCCCTGAGTTTATTTATAAAATTACTTTTTTTCTTACGAGTCATAAACTCTTTAATATCGTCCCTCTTTGATGTGATAGTAACCACCATTAATAGAAAAATTCCTAAAGATACATTCTGTAAATTATCTGGCAATCCCAGTGCAATAATACCCGTGAAAATAATGTTAAGTGAAAATATTCCTATAAATATTCCAAAAGGAAGTTTACAAACTGGAAGAATAGTTAAACCGATTATTAAACCAATCAATGGGCGAAAAATAGCCACTAAACTAACAAGATTAACTTTAGCAGCCATTGACCCCGAATAACAAAATTGCATGACTGATGCTATTCCGAGGAAAATAGAACCAATAACATAGGTATTAAATTTTACCTTCATAGGTTTTATACCCACATTTTTTGCAATTAATTCATTACTTCCAACCAGCTGTGTCTGACTGCTAAAACTTGTATAGTAAAATACCAGATAAAACAAAATTAAAGTACCTGCCAGAACTAAAATATTATACGGAAAGTTACCTAAAACAGTTAACTTAGAGCTTAGTGTAATTAATCCACCATTAACTAATTTTGCACCTAGAATTTCATAAATCATTAGTAACCCAAAAGAAACAACCATTGACGGAATTCGTGAAAAATAATATATTGCACCTGTGATAATACCTAAGATAATACTGCTTAGCATACATCCAATAATTAACCCGGATAGTCCAAATTCAACAGACATTAATCCCCCAATTAACCCGGCAAGTATTATTCTAGAACCAATTGTAAAGTCAAATATTCCAGCTTTAAATCCAAAACTGATTCCATATGCAATAATTGTTGGAACAATAGACTGAATCAGAATAATATATAGACTCTCAAAAGAACCCAACCTTTCAGGTACCAAAATTAGTAAAACTGAATATAGTAAAATTGGTATTGACAGGGCAATAAATATTTTGATCACAATATTTTTCATTATAAAAATCCTCTCAATAATTTATTTCCATTAAACCAATTAAAACAAGCTTTTGTGTCTTTTCATTATATCTTCCAATCCAAATGTTTGGGCAATATTAAACATTGTTTTTTTTGTAACAGAATCATTTTCAAATTTAAACATCATTTGCTTAAATTCTTCAGCTGTATATGGAGGTATATCACCTTCTACATATTTTTCATAATTATCCGCATCCTCAGCGCTTGTTATAAACATCATATTGATTTTTAAAGTCATCGGTTTAGTTGATAGTGGTGTACCTTTAACCCTATTTATAAGCATAGCAGATGTCAATGTCGGGTCTGCAACCATATTTCCCCCTGCAACAACCTTAAGACTACCCTTGTTAAATTCTTCGCCCATACCTTTTGCAAAATCAATCATTCCAACCTTTACCGAACCTTCTTTATTATGTGTTTCAAGTGCTTTGATAGTACCTTGTAAACTTCCTGGCGTTACTGCCCCACCAACAATAAATATACCATCCATTTCAGGGTATGAAGCTATAAAACTTTCAACTGCCTTTGTGGCATCATTTCCATCTGTTAAGCCCCTTGTTTCAGCTAAAAGTTTTATACCCAGATCCTTACATGCCTCTCTTATACCAACATCCCTTCTATCTCCACTGATATCACCCTTTTTTAAGCCAAGTACTGCCAGATTATTTACACCCTGTTCATGTAACATCTTAACAATTTTATAAGCAATTTCTTCATCGTTTTCATTGCTATTGCCTACATAATATGATGAAGATTCAACATTTGCTTTAATGGCTTCATCTTTAATATAACGAAATGGTAATACAAAAGGAATTTTTGCATTTTCACACATTTTTTGTAATTTGGGTATAACCGAATCAGCTGGAGGTATCAAAACAAGACCATCAACACCAGCTGAGATAAGTTTTTCACTTGCAGTTACAAGCCCCTCAGGACTATAATCCCAATTTTCAAATATAACCTTACCCCCAGCAGCATTACATGCCGTCTCTACACTCTTCTTGATGGCAACCCAGACAGAAGCATTAGAAACTATCATAGGCATACCAATAGTAAAATCATCCTTTGTTTTTTCTACTGTAGATTCCTTGTTGCTATTATCCATAGAATTTTTGTCCAAGGTTGCACATCCAGTAAACATTACAAATAAAATCATAATACAAAGAATTAATAGAACTATCTTCATTTTCATAATATTTCCCCCTTTTTTTATTTTAGCTTCTGTTAAGTTATATACTGTTATAATATATTAAACTTATGTTAACCTCCCCCCCTTTTTTTATAATTTTTTTAGACAGAAAATTTTAAAACTTTATTTTATCACTGTAATATTCTTTCTATCAAAAGATACTATGACTGCTAAAATAAATATTACACCTCTAATTAGCTGTTGGTTAAAATTATCTATACCCCATAAAGTCATACCATTTGAGACCAATGCCATAATTGAACTACCAATAATAACATTTCTAAACCTTGAGTTACAACCACCAGTAATTGGTAATCCCCCAAGCATTAAAGCAATTAACACATCTACTTCAAAATTAACACCAGTTGAAGTAGACGCAGTAAAAGATTTCACAATACTAAAGAAGGCCACCAGACCGCATGATAGACCAGAAAACACATATGCCAAAATCTTGCTTTTTATAATATTAACACCACACTGTTTGGCTGCCTGTATATTAGAACCAATTGCCCTGGAACGTTTACCAAATTTACTATATTCAAAAACAATGAAACCAATAACCATTATAATTAAAAGCACTATTGTCTTAATGAAAATTGTATCATATTTCCCCAGATAAAAACTGGCCCCAATAGAACCTGAATCCAGAAGTATATAAGTAATTCCTTTAAGTATAAAGGAAATTCCTATAGTTGCAATAAATGAAGGGATTTTAAGCACCGAATTTGTAAAACCGTTAATAACTCCTATTAATGCACCTAATAGAAGTGATACCGGTAATGTTAAAAACAAACTATAATGTGATACTAATGCTGCAACTACAGCCACAATACCAACTATTGCTCCCATAGAAAAATCCAAGTTACCTTGTGATATCACAAAAATCATACCTGCTGCACCAATTGCAATACTAAATACCTGACTAATAATTACAGAGCCATTAGCTACTGTTAAGAGCCTACCATCACTTATTATTTCAAAGAATAATAAGATTAAAACAATCCCAACATAAGGTAATACTTTAACTAGTTTTGTTTTTAAATTATAAGTCTTAATTCTATTTTTTATTGTAATACTATTTAATAGCGAGATTTTCAAATATACTCACCTCCGCTTTAAATCATATAATTAATTAAATCAGATTCTTTCAATTCTTCATTTCGTACAAATTCTCCTGATATCTGACCATCTTTAAATATAATAATCCTATCACTCATACCAATTAATTCTGGCAGTTCCTCAGAAATCATCAATATAGATTTATTTTGAGTCTTTAAATCATACATTAAATCGTAAATATCACTTTTAACACCAACATCAATACCACGAGTAGGACAATCTACAATCATTATTTCGGAGCCATTTGCTAACCACTTGGCAATAGAAACCTTCTGCTTGTTTCCACCACTTAAATACATGCAAAACTGACTAATAGAACTCATTTTTATACTTAATTTATTTGTCCAGGTATTTACCAATTTTTTCTCAACATTTTTACCTATAATACCCCATTTTTCTAATTTATCCAGTGAAGGTAAACATATATTATCTTTAATACTGGCTGCTGTCATTAGAGCTTCCGTATCCCTATTTTTTGAAACATATCCAATCTTATTATCTATAGCTTTATGCGGTGTAGTAATATCAACACTATCCCCTACTTTTACATCACCTGTATACGGTTTTATTAGACCAAACATTATTTTTCCAAGCTCATGCATACCAGATTGTGTAAGACCACCTATTCCAAGAATTTCTCCTTTATTCAATTTGAGAAAAACATTTTTCAATACCCCATATGAAACATCATTAACCTCAATTGCTATCTCATCACTACTTGTCCCTTCACTATCCTGACGATAAAAATTATCACTTATTTCCCTTCCAATCATAAGCTGTTTTATTTTATTTGCTTCCATCTTTTTCTTGGAGAGTCTACCTGTTATGTTACCATCTCTTAATATTGTTACAGCATCACACATTGCAATAAGCTCATCTATATCGTGAGAAATAAATATAATAGATTTCCCCTTACTACGCATGTCATCCATAATATCGTACAGAATATCTCTCCCTTTTTTATCTAAAACAGTAGTGGTCTCATCTACAATAAGCAATTTGGGCCTATTATACATTGCACGAGCAATTTCAACTAACTTTCTGTCCTCAAAAGACAGTGAATTAATCATTGCTTTGGGGTCAATATGGTTAACACCAATGGAATCAAGGATTTTTTTAGTCTCTCTATACATTTTATCTAAATTAAGTATACCAAATTTGGAAAATAAACTTTCTTTTCCAACAAACACATTTGCCATCACAGTAACATCCTTTACTGTGCCCTGTTCTTGAACAATCATATTAATCTGATTATTATTGGCATCTAAAATATCCTTTGGTTCATAGTATTTTCCGTCAAAATACATTTCTCCACTATCTGCGTTTTGAGCTCCAACAATAATAGAAGATAATGTAGATTTCCCAGAACCATTCTCTCCAATTAAACCATGGATCTCTCCATATCTTACTTCGGTAGAAACATTTGTAAGTGCTTTTGTTGGTCCAAAGCTCTTATATATGTTATCTACTTTTAAAATAATATCCTTTTTCAAACTATCCACCTCCTATCAAAATAAGTTTTGTTAAGTTATATCAAACTTGAATTAGCCTCCCCGGAAAGAAAACATAATTTAAGAGCTAAATCAAAGTGTTATATCCAAAATTCTCTGATAAAAACTTTGTTTCTAAAACTAAATACATTTGATATATAAAGGAAGTCATGATTTTTTCATATGAAGTCATGATTTTTTCATATTAAGTTTACAAGTCTAATAAACAAGCTATACGAGGACACTTGGTAAAGATGAAATTTATCATAATTAATGTTCTTTCTTAAAATAATTATAGCATTCATGATTATTTAAGTGAATAATACTATCCTTTTATTCTGTATGTTTTCCTTTTATATTACGATTAGCCCAGGACATACTGTGTAAGAATTAAATCAATAATATAAAAAAAGTATTCATCCTTGTTGGGGCAAATACTTTTATTATATTAGATATTGTCTTTTCTATATTCCAGAGATTCTTCGATATTTAGGAAAGTGTCTTCAATACCGAGTTTTTAACAAATTCGTGATTGTTCAAAATTTTTGTCGTCTTTGGACTTAATCATTATTTAAAATGTTACTTATTTACTTCTACCCTCTAACTCAATCAAAATATCCTCTAAGGGTATCTGATAGATATTTAATAAAACAAGCAAATGATAGATTAGGTCACTTACTTCATAGACTATCTCATCATGATCAGCATTTTTAGCCCCTATAATAACCTCAGCAGCCTCTTCCCCTACCTTTTTGCAGACCTTGTCAACACCTTCATTAAAGAGATAGTTTGTATAAGAGCCTTCTATCGGCTTATCTTTGCGCTCCTTGATCAATTGATATAATTTTTTAAGGAAAACAGCCTTTTCCAGAAAGTAATTATAACTATCACCATCTTCTTTATTATCTAAAATCTGACCATCCAGTTTACGATAAAAACAACTTTTTTTTCCTGTATGACAGGCCGGGCCCAGTGGTTTTACCATGACAAGGATAGTATCATTATCACAATCAATCCTTATTTCTTCCACTAGTTGATAATTCCCGGAGGTTTCCCCCTTAACCCATAATTCCTGTCTGGAACGGCTCCAGAAAGTAGCCTTTCCACTTCGCAAAGTCATCTCCAGGGATTCCTGATTCATATAGGCTGCCATTAAGACTTCCTTTGTATTACTATCCTGTAGAATAGCAGGAATTAAGCCTTTTTCATTAAATTTTACATTTTTCATTATCTTATCCACTTTTACACCACCTGTTAAACAATTAATTTAGCGTCTTGCATAATTGATTGTTCCCAGACAAAAACTCCGCAACGAATTTAGTATCAGCCAATTATGGGCTGTTTTTACTGCCTCCTTTATTGAAATACGCAAGGTAGGAGCCAGTATTAGTCCATCGAGGACGTCAAAACTCCCTAAACCAAGGTCCGACGCACCGCTGTGCTAGTGCTGAGCTATCCATGCGTTATTTTAAAAAAACTCAGCGAAACAAAAAACATCCTTCTTCATAATTGTCTTTACTAAATTCTGCAACCTTAATTTTCTTGTATGGTCTATTTAAATAGGGAGTGCCCTAGGTGCTCCGTTTTAATCGTCTGGATAACAATTCAATTATGCAAAAGGTCTATTATGAAAGACCCTTATTTATAAAATACTCTTTCCTCTTAATCAATCTTCCGTATAGGTAGGCCTTCATTTGCCAGATAATTCTTTATCTCTTTAACTGTATATTCTTTTTCATGGAAGATAGAAGCTGCCAGAACAGCATCAGCCTTACCAACTATCAAAGCATCTCTTAGATGAGAAGGTTTGCCTGCACCACCAGAGGCAATTACAGGTATATTTACTGTTTCAGAGATAGTTTTTAACAAATCAAGGTCATAGCCATCTTTAGTACCATCTGCATCCATACTAGTCAGGAGTATTTCACCAGCACCCATCTCTTCCGCCTTTATTGCCCAGTCAACAGCATTTAAGCCAGTTGCATTTCGTCCACCGTGGGTATAGACCTCCCAGTCATTTTTGTCCCGCCTCCGTGCATCAATTGCAAGGACGATACACTGACTGCCAAATCTAGCTGCCCCATCAGCAATAAGCTGAGGATTTTTAATAGCAGCAGAGTTGATAGATACTTTATCAGCACCTGCTAATAGTATCTCTCTCATATCATTTATTGTCCTGATACCACCACCAATTGTGAAAGGAATAAAAACCCTGGAGGCAGTCTCTTTAACAATATTCAGCATAATACTACGTTCCTCATGTGAGGCAGTAATATCCAGAAAAACCAGCTCATCTGCTCCTGCTTGATCATAAAAGCTGGCTAAATCTACAGGGTCACCTTCATCCCGTAAATTGACAAAATTCACTCCTTTAACAACCCTTCCATCCTTAACATCCAGACATGGAATGATCCGTTTAGTTAACATTTATAATTCCTCCTGTAGTTTCTTCAGGTCAGGGGACAGGTCACCTGTATACAGGGCTTTTCCCACAATAGAATACTTAATGCCTATTTCCTTTAATTCTTTCAGGTCTTCCAGGGATGAAACCCCACCTGAAGCAATAACATCTATCTGGTCAATCTTATTTAAAGAGGCAAGCCCGGCAATATCTGGACCCTCCAGGGTTCCATCCTTACTAATATCGGTATATACAAAGGTCTTGACCCCTATCTCTTTCATCTCCTTGATCAGATGGGCTACATCTATATCACTATCTTCCAGCCACCCTTTAACAGCAACCTTACCCCGGCGACCGTCAACCCCTACTACCACCCTCTCAGGGCCGTATTTCTTTACCGCTTCTTTAACAACTTTCGGAGCTTCCAGGGCAAGGGTGCCCAGGATTACCCTGTCAACCCCGGCTTTCAGGTATAAGTCAATTATCTCTAAAGACCTGATACCACCACCTAATTGAACAGGTATATCAAGACTGGAGGCAATTTCTTTGATGATAGATAGATTCTGTGGTTTACCATCACGAGCCCCATCCAGATCAACCATATGAAGGTATTGAGCCCCCTGCTTCTGCCAGTACCCAGCCATTTCCAGTGGATTCTTGCTGTATACCGTCTCCCTGCTAAAATCACCTTTCAAAAGCCTTACACAACATCCCTCTTTTAAATCAATTGCTGGAATTATTAGCATTTAAAACCACCCCACTGAAGTTTCTTAAAACACTCAAACCTACCTGGCTACTCTTCTCAGGGTGGCACTGCATACCCCAGACATTATCCCTTCTTACCACAGCTGCAAAGGTTTGATTGCCATAATTTGTTTTGCCAAGTATCACATCATCCCGTACTGGTTTCACATAATAGCTGTGTACAAAATAAAAATTTTCTCCATTTAAGCCATCAAAAACCTGGTCTTTCTTTATGATCTCCACCTGATTCCAGCCAATATGTGGTACCTTACCAACTTTATTACGATCAAATAACTTTACTTCACCCTCAATCAAGCCCAGTCCAGCAGTCTCCTGACATTCTTCACTACTACTAAATAAAAGCTGCATACCCAGACAGATACCGAAAAAGGGTTTACCAGTTCTGACCTCTTCAATAATTCGTTTCTCCAGCTTTAACCTTTTAAGATTCTCCATTCCCTCACCAAAAGCACCTACACCAGGTAGTACTATACCACTGGCTTCTGCAAGAGCACGGTAATCACTACTGAGTTTTACTGGTACATTGAGGTATTCAAAGGCCTTAACAACACTGGCAAGATTACCGATATCATAATCTATTACAACTATCACTATTGATCACCTTCCCCTAGACTCCCTTTAGTCGAAAGGGCTTTATTCCCGATCCTCTGATCAATACTGGTCGCCTCATCCAGGGCACGTCCAAAGGCCTTAAAAGCCCCTTCAATTACATGATGGGCATTACCACCCCTGATCATCATAAAATGAAGATTCATTCCGGCATTACTACTTAGGGATCTGAAAAACTCAGCAAATAACTCTACAGGAAAAGCACCTACACATTCCCTGCTGAACTCCAGATCAGCAGCATAATAACTACGGCCGCTCAAGTCCAGAACAACCTGCATAACAACCTCATCCATTGGTATAGTAACATTTCCATAGCGTTTAATACCGGCCTTATCACCTAAAGCCTTCTTAATAGCCTGCCCCAATACTATCCCTACATCCTCTACTGTATGATGTTCATCAACTTCCAGATCACCCTGAACAGCTAGCTTCAAATCCATAAAACCATGACAGGATATTAAATTAAGCATATGGTCAAAAAAACCAATCCCTGTATCAATCTCAGCCTTACCACTGCCGTAAAGCTCTAATTCAAGGCTAATAGATGTTTCAGCCGTTTCCCTTTCTATTTTAATCATTGGACTCATTCCCTTCAAACCTTATTTTAACAGCATTAGCATGCCCATCTAAACCCTCCAGTTCTGCCAGTTGAATGATATCATCACTGATAGAGGCCAGGTCTTTCTTCTGGTAATAAATAATACTCGATTTCTTAATAAAATCATCTGTGTTTAGTGGTGAAGCAAAACGGGCTGTACCACCTGTTGGTAAAACATGATTGGGACCTGCCAGATAATCTCCCAGAGGTTCAGATGAATATTCACCTATAAAAATCGCTCCTGCATTATCAATTTCAGGTAAAATAGTAAAGGGCTCCTTGACTAGTAATTCAAAGTGCTCCGGGGCAAAACGGTTAACCAGCTCAGTCCCTGCCTTAATATCATCAACAAGAATAATTAACCCATTTTCATTAATTGAAGTAGTGGCTATCTCTTTCCTGTTTAATCCTTTTAACTGCAGAGCAAGCTCTTTATCTACCTTTTCTGCCAGCATCTCACTATCTGTTATCAAGACAGAGATAGCTAAGGGGTCGTGTTCAGCCTGTGAAAGTAAGTCTGCTGCTATATAATCAGGGTGTCCACTACTATCAGCAAGTATCAAAACCTCACTGGGACCAGCCAGCATATCAATATCGACTACCCCGTAGACAGCCTTTTTAGCCAGAGTAACATAAATATTACCTGGCCCTACTATCTTATCAACACCTTCTATGGTCTCTGTCCCATAGGCCAGGGCAGCAATAGCCTGGGCACCACCTATCTTATATACTTCATCAACACCTGCTTCTCTGGCCGCCACCAGTGTATAGGGGTTTATCCGGCCTTCTTTATCTGGTGGTGATACTACTACTACTTCCTTAACCCCGGCAGCTTTAGCAGGAATAACTGTCATGACAACAGAAGATGGATAAGCAGCCCTACCACCTGGTACATAGGCCCCTACCCTGGCTAACGGCTTAATTATTTGACCTGTCATAGCACTATTCTTATATGTAAACCAGTTCTGCCGCAGTTGTTTGCGGTGAAATTCCCTGACATTAACAATTGATTTTTTTAGGGAAGTAATAAAATCATCATCCACCATATTATAGGCATCCTTAAATTCCTCATCACTTACCAGTAAATCGTCCAGTTCTATACCATCAAATTTAGCAGTATATTTTAAAACTGCCTGATCACCATTATTTAATATATCATTTATAATACCATTAACCAGTTCTGTTCTTTCATCTGCCACAGCAAATCCTCTCCCTGCCAGCAGATTATTTATCTCCCCTCGATCACGGGAATAAGATAATTTACGCATCACTATCATCTCCCTTTACCTCATTAAGCTTTTCGATCAATTTCCCAATAATCCCATGTTTAGTCTTATAACTGACATTATTAACAATTAGTCTAGATGATGAAAAGGCAATGTCTGCTATGGGTAGCAAATTATTTTTGCGCAGGGTTGTTCCAGTTGAAGTAATATCTACAATCAGGTCAGCCAGATCAACCAGTGGAGCCAGTTCAACCGACCCATTCAAATAAATTATCTCTACCTGCTTACCAATTTTTTGAAAGAAATGCCTGGTAATATTAGGAAAAGAAGTGGCTACCCGGCTGTGATCAGGGATATCCTCAACCCTGTTTATTCCCTGTTCAGCTGGCACAGCAACCACCAGTTTACAGGCCCCTACCTTCAGGTCCTGGACCTCATATAGCCTTTTGCCGTGTTCAAGAATAACATCCTTACCGGTTACACCGATATCAGCTGCACCGTGTTCTACATAAACAGGTACATCTTTGGGTTTAGCCAGTAAAAACGAATGCCCTGTCTTCTCATCAGTAAAAACCAGTTTACGTGAAATCTCATCTATATCCAGTCCAGTGGAAATAAAGCCAGCCTCTTTTAATATTTCAACAACTTGTTTCATTAACCTTCCCTTAGGTAAAGCAGTTATTATTTTGGCCATAATATACCCTCCCACCCTTCACTTATCTCCTGTTTAAATCTCTCCTTATCTTTAATCTTAATCACTTCAACACTAGCAACTGGATGAAAGGATACTATCCTTTCTGCCCCTATCTCTCCGGCATAATTAATCAATTCATTACTAAGTACATCCCTCTCCTCCAGGATAATTATATAACCTTTCTCCCGCATAGTCCTGGCTGTAGCCAAGGCTAATTTCCTTTTGTCAGCCGGAAAAAGAAATAAATCATCAATTTTGTCTTCCTGGAAATGGTATGACTGTTTTTTCAAAGCCAGTCTAACCCTCTCCAGACCAATAGCAAAGCCAATGGCCGGGATATCTCTTTGACAATATTGTCTGATAAGATTATCATATCTCCCACCACCACAGATTGTATAACCAAGCTTTTCTGTAAAACCCTCAAAGACTACACCGGTATAATAATCAAAACCTCTAATAAGTCCTAAATCAAAAGTCAGATAATCTGCCAGACCATAGTCTGCCACATAGGCATAAATATCACGTAGATTTTGCAGGGCCTCCCTTGACCTCTTATTACTTACCATATCCCCGGCTTTATTGAGAATCTCCTTGCCTCCGCGGAGCCCCGGCAGCTTATAAAGAAGGTCTTTATTAGCTATCCCCATTTTCTCAATGTAATTATTCAAACCGACTATATTCTTTCCATTTAGATATGTTTTAATTTGATCAATCTCTTCTCTATCCAACTTCAATTCTTCAATAATTCCATCTAAATAACCTGTATGGCCTATATCAAACTTGAAATCCCTCAAACCTGTCTTGAGGATTGCCTCAATAGCCAGGATAAGGGCTTCAGCATCTGCCTTACTCTCCCCTTCACCAATTAATTCTACACCCATCTGATATATCTCTCTATTCTTACCTGTCTGGGGTTCATCATAACGAAAAACAGAGGCACTATAAGAAAAACGTCCAGGTAAAGTCATCTCACCTACCCTGGCAGCAATTGTTCGCGCAATAGGTGCCGTAAGCTCTGGCCGCAGGGTGAGAATATTTCCCTCATAATCTATAAATTTATATAATTCCTTTTTAAGTCTTGAACCCATACCAACAGTTAAAGCCTCATAGTATTCAAGTGTTGGGGTAATAAAAGGCTGATACCCCCAGAGCCTGAAAGTCTGGCGTATATTTCCCTCTATCTCTTCTAGTTCAACCGCAGTTTCCGGCAGATAACTCCTCATTCCCCGCGGTGATTTCAATATATTACTAGGCATTTTACATCATTCCTTTATTATTTTAATACTTTAATATATTAAAGAATATAACACACATATTCCTTTTTGTCAAGGGATTGATTATCCAAAATATTTCTGGTATAATATAAAAGCAAATTGCCTATAGCAACTATAAATCAATATTTTTATCCGGCTGTAGCGCAGTTTGGTAGCGCGCTTGCTTCGGGAGCAAGAGGTCCCCGGTTCAAATCCGGGCAGCCGGACCATAAGTATAGTAACCTTTCCTTTCCGGAAAGGTCTTTTTTCTTTTAAATATAATTTTCCCTGTCATAAACACCTTCTTAAGCAAATATATATTAAACAAATTAATCAAGGGGGTGTTTTAATGAAAAAAATTTATTTATTAACATTTATTTTCATTCTACTTTTGTCTCTTACTGTATCAGCTAAAGGATTGGAATTAGTAGGTGGACTCACCTATAACACACTAGAAATGGATACTGAATGGAAAATCGATAATGACTATGATGAGTCTCCAGATGAAATTAATCTTGATATTGACGGCAATAACGGAGCAGGGTTTTATGCTGGTGCTCGCTACTGGTTTAATGATAAGCTGGCAGCTGGTTTAGGCTATGATTCTGTCAAAGCAGATTTATCATTAGGTGGTAAGGTTAAATTTAATTCAGAAGAATTTTACAGTCTTGACCTTGAAGAAGAAATTGAACTAGCCGGTCCTTATGGAGAGATAGTCTTCCGGGTTAATGACTATCTATCTTTCAGCGGTTCAATTGTTAAGTATGATTTAGAAACAAGTGGCAGCTATTCATATGGGGAATATGGTTATTCCGATAGTAGTGATATAACATTATTTGAGGGAGACGGACTCGGTTATATCCTGGCAGTAGATCTTAAGTATCCCATAAGAGATAACCTCTCCTTCATGGCCAATGCTGGTTATAGAAAAGCTGATATTGATGTTGAACTTGAAGATGATATAGAATCCTGGCTTGAATCCGATATTGATGGTGATGTAGAACTCAGCGGTTTCCGCTTTACTGCAGGTCTTTCTGTTAAGTATTAAATATCAATTTTTAAAAGGGGCTGTTTGAAAATAAGCAGCCCCTTTTACCTACCCTGGATTCAAGCTTACTCTACAGTATAGTCAGAAAAACCTTCTCCATATTTAAGATTATAACTGCCTATACTATCCCCACTTTCATTGATCACTTTAATCGAAACCAGCTCAGGCTTATTATTTTCAGCCCGCTGGGCTAAGTGATACTTCAATTTAAAGTCTGGATAAGGAATAAATCCATTATCATTATCTGCCAAACGGTTATATATCCTTCTGGCCAGGTCATCTGTTATAAAATCAGTTTCTTTAGTCATATAGAATTACCCTCTCTAATAATATTTAATCCATTAATACTTAAACTATTATTAATATTACCAATTTTATTTTTTAAATTCACTCAAAACTTACCTATACCTTAAAGCTGAAAAAATCCTTCTTTATTACTGCCCTGTTAATATGTGGATATTTATGTGGATAACTTTAACTCTAAACATCTTATCATGTAACTTTTGTCATAATAAGAATAAAATCAACCCTAAATTAAGACACTTTAAGAGTCTGTTGGAAAAGTATCAGTATATACCACCGGGGATTATATATCCCTTCACTCAACGGTAACACCTTAACTTCGTTCAGGGATATATAATCCCCTATTTATCTTTTCGAACACACACTTTAAGTGAAGAAAATAAATAATTATATATTCTTCTTTGTTATTCCTCAGAATTTATAAATACTATCCCAATATCTTCTATTTCTGCATTATAGGACAGTTCTTACAATCAGGGGCAGATTTCTTACAATATTCTTTAGCCAGTATAACCAATAGGGCATGGTATTCATTATATTTAACTACATCTGCTGGATAAACACTCATAATTTTTGCCTGTAAATCATGGTAAGCAATATCATCAGGTATATATCCTATTCTACTTAAAATTCGTTTAGTATAGGCATCAATAACAAATGTAGGATATTTACCAGCATAAAGTAGGATTGAATCAGCAGTCTCAGGACCAACACCATAAACATCCAGTAACTCTTTACGCAGTACTGGAAGGTCTACTTTAAACATCTTATTTAAATGACCAGCATATTTATTATATAGAAAATCAACAAAAGACTTTAGTTTTTTGGCCTTCATATTATAATATCCAGCAGGCTTAATTAAGTCAGCCAGTCTATCCTGCTGAATCTTTTTTATGGCTGAAGGTTTTAATAGGTTTGCCTCCCTTAAATTATCAATAGCCTTCTCAACATTTCTCCAGCTCACAGCTTGAGTCAGAATAGCCCCTATAATAGTTTCAAAAGGGCTCTCTGCTGGCCACCAGTGCTGTGGACCAAAATAATCATATAAAATAGAATATATTTCTACTACTGCCCTGCTAAAATTGATATCTTGATAATATTTACTACATTGATAAATTTCCTTCTCCCCCTTACTAAACTTTCTCCAGAATAGACCTGGCGATTATAATACCAGATACAGAAGCCTGCATTAACCCTCTGGTAATCCCGGCACCATCTCCACCGACATAAAGGTTCCTAAACTTTGTCTCCATATTTTTATCAACCTTTAATCTTGATGAATAAAATTTAACTTCCACACCATATAAAAGGGTATCCCTACTATATAAACCAGGGGCAAGTTTGTCCAGAGCCTCAATCATCTCTATAATATCCCTTAAATGACGGTAAGGTAAAACAAGACTCAAATCCCCTGGTGTTGCCTCTTTCATGGTTGGTTCTGTTATCCCCCTCTTGATCCGTTCTGGTGTTGAACGATGACCGTCTAAAAGATCACCTAGCCGCTGAACTAATACCCCACCGCCTAAGAGATTGGCCAGTTTGGCAATATCTTTACCATAGGTAATTGGTTCATGAAATGGTTCAGTAAATGTCTTACTTACCAGCAGAGCAAAGTTAGTATTTTCAGTTTTGATTTCAGCATGACTGTGACCGTTGACAGTAATTAAGCCCTGATTATTTTCATTTACTACCTGTCCATAGGGGGACATACAGAATGTCCTAACCCTATCATCAAAAGTAGGTGTCTGGTAAATAAGCTTTGATTCATAAATACTATTAGTCAATTCTTCGGTTATTACTGCAGGACATTCTACCCTGACACCAATATCTACTGGATTTATGGCCATCTCTATTCCCAGTCTACCGGCCTCTTTACTCAACCATTCCGCATTCTCACGCCCGGGAGCAGTTACCACAAAGTTAGCTTTTATGGTTTCTCCATTTTCACTCCTTACACCTACAACCTGCTCATTATCAACTAATAATTCTATTATATTTACACCAAATTTAATTTCAACACCACTATTAATAAGATAATCCTGCATCTCCTGTAAAACCTTCTGACTATAACCAGTTCCCAGATGACGCAGTCTGGCTGGTATAAACTTTAACTGGGCTTTAGTCGCCTCAGCCTTAATCTCTTCAACCCTTTCTTGATCAACACCAAAAATCCTGTCAGGAGCATTATATTTAAGATAGATACTATCTGCATAAGTAATCATTTCTTCCAATCTATCCCTGCCTATATATTTATGCAGATTACCACCTATCTCTGGTGATAAACTTAGTTTACCATCACTAAAAGCCCCTGCTCCACCCCAGCCCGATACAATTGAACAACTATCACACCTGAGACAGGCAGTCCCTTTTTCATCCATCGGACACGACCTTTGAGCCAGATTATTTCCTTTTTCTAATATCATTATATCCAGGCTTTCCTCTTTTCCAACTAATTCAAGGGCAGTAAATATTCCAGTCGGCCCTGAACCTACTATCACAACATCATATCTGTCCTTCATCAATTTCTCCCCCCTATTTTATAACATAAAACTGCCTCCGGATTAAAACCGGAGACATTTTTACTAGTTTTACTTAAAAGGTGACCTTTCAGTTGTATTTCTAATTAATGAAGCTAAATAAAGCTGTAAAGCTACAATAATTATAATAGTATAAAATGTACTTATAAATCCTCCTATCACCAGAAAATCATATAATCCATGGAAAAAAGTAACCAGTACAAAACCAAACCAGATCAATGACCTATCCTGTCTCTCCTTAGCCTTACTCAAGTAATAGCCAAAAATCCCAGTAAAAGAGGCATGTGCCAGACTGGTCAATACTGCCCTTGATAAACCAACACTCAGACCAAATAATGTTGCATAGACTAAGTTTTCAAAAGCAGCAAAACCAAGACCAACTGTTACACCATAGATAATTCCATCTACTGGTTCATCAAAATCAGGATGATTATAATGGAGCCTGTAAACCGTATATGATTTTAGTCCTTCCTCAACAAGACCAACTACAAAGATAGTACTCAAAAAAAGTATCAATAAGGGTGTTTGTGGAGTAACATACCCCCCAAAGGGTGATTCGAGTAAACTAGCTGGCAAAACAATCACTATACCCCAGAGGAAATCACGTATTATTAGATTAGTCGGTTCTGGATCATATTTATCTTGACGGTAGAAATACCAGACCCATAAAATTCCCGGTAATATTGAAACTAAAGATAATAATATTAAATTGATTATAACTCCCCCTTTTAGTTTGTAATATCCCTCCACCCCTTTTATTTATTCAATAAGAATTTGTTAATTCCTCTAAAATTTCCTAATATTTAATTGGATTTCAACCACTTGTTTTAAGTTCAAAAACCTCTTCTTTTCCCCTGGCATCCTTCAATTGCCAGACTATCCTGCCTTGGTAAACCTGTGGCTTAAGACTTGCCTTATAACTGGCCAGCTGATAGGGCAGCCTGGTCTCAAGAGCATTAAAGGGACAGGCTTTCACACATACCATGCAATCCCAGCAGTCCCGTTCACTCCTTATGTATGGCTTTTCTTTTGCAGAATCAACTGCAATCAGGTCACCAGGACAATATTTGATACAAGGTGGTTCATCTTGTGTACCACACCCACTACACAACTCATAATCTATCTTAATACTCATCATCATACCCCCTTTTAATCATTATTAAGGAACATAACGGTCACCAGAAACTAACTTCCTGTAGGGCCTCTCTATGATTTCTATCTCATTATTAACAAGCCTGCTATTAACAAACTTTAACCATTCTCTATCATTAAGATTGGGGAAATCTACCCTGCTTTGATATGCCGGCCATCTTGTTTCCTTGCGGTAAAGGAGATGCTTAATTAAAACCGCTGCAATATCTATTCTATCAATTACTTCATGGCAGTTCATTAACTGGTGATAGTCCTCAGCAATTAGATATTTCACTTGGGATCTTAAATGCTTGATTTTGTTTAAGGCCAGCAGTAATTCACTCTCATTCATTTCATAATATTTACTAACACCACCAGCATACTCATCCATAATCTTCTGTAATCGTTCTTCCATCTCCTCTGCTTTAACACCATCTTTATTTTCTATAGGCCTATATACCCTTTTCATCTCCATATCTACTACGGTATTATTAGACTCTTCTTGAGTATCATTACACCCTGCCACATATTCTACAGCATGCTCTGCTGCTATAAATCCTTCAGCCCAACAGCCACTGACAAACTTATAGGGGGCTCCACCTGCTACATCACCTGCTGCATAAAGCCCTTCAATAGTAGTCTGCCTGTTTTTATCTATCCAGTAACCAGACTGTGTATGACCACCTACCAAGTATGGTTCTGTCCCCTGTATTTCTATTGGTTCGCTACCAGGGTTAAAGTTGTTTGCTGCCCAGGATAATACCAGTTCTGGATACATATTTAAATAACTTTTTTTCAACTCATATATATCTTCTTCCTTAAGATGGGTTGTATCCATAAATACCGGCCCTCGGCCTTCCTTCTTTTCCTGGGTTGGACCATAAACCCGCAGTGGTGTTGGTGCACCTTCAGCACCCATATGTCCATACCTGGCAGCCATAAAACGCTCACCTCTGGAATTAATCTGACTAGCGCCGAAACCCAGGGCAAGTGTACCAGTAGGTGCAATAACATCTTTTGTCCTTAAGGCAATAAACCTCATTTCCAAGGACGTCATCTCCGCCCCTGCCCTGATACCCATTGCATAACCAGCCCCTGTATTAAAAGGTGAGTACCAGATTTTATGGTGTGATGAACCATCATTATTCGGTTTATATATACCAGCTGCCCCACCAGTACAAATAATTACTGCCTTGGCCTGAACTACATAGAAAATACCAGTTCTAACCCCAAATCCCATAACTCCTTCTACTTTGCCATCATCTAACAACAAATTAGTAACCAATACCCTGTTTATCACCCTTGCCCCATATTCAATTGCCTTATTAGCAATAATCGGTTTTAATGATTCTCCATTTATCTTGATATTCCATCTTCCCCTGGATATGTAATTGCCATCCTTATCCTTTTCAATGGGGAGACCCCAGCTCTCTACCCTCTGTACTACTTCATTAAGTCTTTCGGCCATTGACAACACTAAATCCTCCCTAACTAATCCCATAGCATCTGCCCTGACATATTTCACAAAACTCTCCGGGGTCTCACCGGGATTTATATAGGCATTAATAGCATTCATACCTGCTGCCAGACAACCACTGCGCGCTATATGAGCCTTCTCCAGTATTAGGACATCCAGTTCAGGGTTAAGCTCCCTGGCCCTAACTGCTGCTAGACAGCCGGCAGTACCACCCCCTATAATAAGGAGATCTGTTTTTAAAACTTCAGATGATATATTATTCATTTATCGATAACCCCTCCTACAAAAATTTACCTTATATACTATGCATTATTAAACACAAATGTGATGTTCTAAAATAAATAATAATAGTATAAAAAAAGCAGACCTTTAAGCCTGCTTCAAAACTGTCAAAATTTATTATTACTTCTTTTTCTAGAGTCTGTTCGAAAAGTCACTACTTATACCCCGGTGATTATATATCCCTTCACTCAACGGTAGCACCTTAACTTCGTTCTGGGAAATACAATCACCTAAAACAATTCTTTTCGAACACACACTTCTATTGCCAGATAAAGATCTGTGCTGTTAATCAGGAACTAAAGGTTAAATGAAAATGATTAGCTAGCAGAATACTTTATATCCCTTAAATACCGTGACTCTAGTTACAGATTTGTTTGATTTATATATAGTGCCAGTTCAGTTCTGTTCTGTAATTCTAATTTTTCCAAAACTTTTGTAACATAATTTTTTACAGTTCCTTCTGTCAAAAATAGTTTTTCAGAAATAGATTTATTACTCTTACCTTCAGCAACTAATTTAGCAACATCCAACTCTCTATCTGTTAATAATTGAAATTTATTATCTTTCTTTAAATCTTCATTTTCATTATGAGCATTATTATTTAATGACTTTAAAATTTTTTTAGTAACATCGGGATTGAGTAGGACATTTCCTTTATAAGCTGTTTTAATAGCATCAATTAGAACATCAGAATCGGAATCTTTTAAGATATAGCCATCAGCTCCGTTTTTTAGTCCGTTAAATATAAACTCATCCTCATTAAAAGTAGTTAAAATGATTATTTTTATATCAGGATACTTTTCTTTAATCAGTTTAGTTGCCTTAACTCCGTCCATGACAGGCATTCTGATATCCATAAGGACAACATCAGGAATCTTTTCAGGTATCATTTTAAGGGCCTGTTTACCATTCTCTGCTTCCCCTATAATATTTATTTTATTATCAAGGCTTAGTATCATTTTTATACCATCTCTTACAATTTGCTGATCATCGACAATTATTGTGTTAATCATATATTATTTTGCCCCCCTCTATATTTTAAGAATAATCAACTCATACCATATAATTTTATATTTTCTGGTATATAGGAATTTTTGCTTTTATTAAAAAACCTTCATTTTTATAGCTGTTAAAGTCAACATAACCACCTAAATTTTTTATCCTGTTTTCTATCCCCTTTAAACCATTTGACATAGTAATTTTATCACAACCCACACCATTATCCTTAATTATTAATATTAAATTATTTTTTTCTATAAATAATTTCAGTTTAAATAATGTTGCTTTTCCATGTTTTATACCATTTGTTAAACTTTCCCTAATTGTTTTATAGATACAAAGCTTAAAACTAGGATTTAAGGATTCTAAATCTTCCTTCATTATTAAATCTATTTTTATATCACCTAATGTTGAAAATTTATCTATAAGTTCATCTATAGAATTTCTTAGGCTTTCAATATTTCGTTCTTCCTTTAGTACAGTAACAGCCTCCCTTAATTTAGATGTACTAGATTTTGCAATATTCCTTGCTTTCATAATAACTTTTTGTGCTTTTTCCGGATTACTAGTAAAGGTTTTTTCTGCGAATTCCAGGTGCATTATTAGGGCCATCAATGAATGTCCCAAAGAATCATGAATTTCCTGAGCAACCCTTTCTCTTTCTCTGGCGATAGAAAGTTCTTCAATCTTTTGTGAGTATTCATGTAATTTTATATTTGATAGTTTTAATTTTTCATTTAGTTTTTTCGTTTCTTCTTTCTCTATATGTATAGAATGAGATATATATAGCATATAAATAATACTAAGGAAAACAAAGAATGATATTCCAGTCTTGATTAGCCTTTCATAAATATTAAGTTTTTCCATATCAGGAGCAGAAAAATTTATAATTAAAAGTAAAATACAATAGAGTAACAGAAATAGTTGCTTTTTTTTTGTCTTGATATAAAAAATTTCATTTACTTTAGAAAAAAAATAATAACCCACTATTAATAAATCAGGTGCTAAGTAACTTAATATAGCTACTAGAATTATAGATAAATCAAGTGAATAATAGTACCATTCATTTATCACTCTTTCATTAGTATTTCTTAAGAAATCATTTGTTATTAATAATAAAAATAAGATAGAAAATATTATTGTTTGAATATAATTTAAATTATTACAAATCTGATAATATGTTATTAATAGGATGAAAAAAAGAAGTATTATTTTAATATATTTATTATTTGTTAAATATTTACTCCGCTTTATCATTTATTAAGTTCTCCTCCTTAAAACTTCTGTTTAGATTATATCATCCAGGAAAGGATTTTAAAATATTACTTAAGTAATATGTAATTTGGTGTCTAAAGTAACTATAAAAAAATGGATTAATTAGTTATACTCTTGATATACTCTGAAATGTACAATATGGTATTTAGGTTAAGAATTAATAATTATCTTGTATTATTAAAATCACTATAAAGGGACTATAAAAAAATAATAAAATAATGAAGTGAAGGAATAAATAAATTTACTGGAAATTAAAATAAATAAAATTTAATGTCAGGGGGAATATACTTGACCCCTTTTCATATTAAATAGTATAATGTAGCAGTATTTGTATATTGAAACCAAGAAAATTGCAAGGGGGCATTTTACATTGAAAAGAATATTATTTCTATTTTTTTATTTGTTTTTGATAATAATACCTGTTTCATCAATAGGATTTGCTACATCTATTTCTGATTGGAAGACTTATGAAACAGATGATTTTATTATCTTTTATCCTCAAGGGTATGAAGCTCAGGCCAAAGAAACTCTCTATTATTTAAGTAAATATAAATCTAAAGTGGATACACTCACAGGTAATGATAATAAGATTAAAACACGCATTGTAATTCAGGATAGCGGCTTATTAACTGATGGTGAAGCTGAACCTATATCTGTTAAAATTAGCATTTTCACTTGTAATCCAGAGCTTTTTTCAAATATGATAAGTTATGATAGCTGGTTAAGACTGGTCAGTGTCCATGAGTATACACATATATCTCAAATGACTAATAGCAGTGGAACAGCATCTTCCTTAACTAAAATATTTGGTAATTATTTTTCACCAAATATCCATATCCCACTATGGATGATGGAAGGAATTACTGTATATAGTGAATCACAAGTCAGCCCTTATGAAGGGAGATTAAATGGTGGATATTTTGATACCCTTATAGCGAGTAAAGCAGCCGAGGGCAAATTACCATCTATTTTAGAAGCCAATTATGAGCATAATCATTTCCCTTTCGGACAATATTATCTTTATGGTGGACAATTCTTTAAATATTTAGCAGCAACTTATGGTGAAGAAAAAATCACCCAATTTTTTAACGAATATGGGTCATATTACTGGACACCTATAATAGGAGATTTCTTCCCTGCCCTAGGTATCGATAAAGCAGCAAAAAAAATATATGGTAAAACTTTTCCACAATTATTTGAAGAATGGCAGTTATATGAAACAAGCAAATATAAAGATTGGAAAATAAGTGGAACAGCGGTGGTTAAAAATAAACTAGGTGGAAGTATTTATGGTTTAAATTATGCCAAGAAAAAATTATATTATTTTAAAGTTAAACGCATTACTCCAGGACCTTTCAGATATTTTGAATTATATAATTTAGTAGAATATGATTTGGAAAATAATAAAGAAAGAATTTTAAAAACTTTTTCTGAACCCTGGAATGGTATGATTCAAATAGTAAACAACAAATTATATTTTTCTCTTCTCGATAAATCAGGAGAAAATGCTATTTTACATAGTTATGACTTGAAAACAAACCAAATACAAAAAATATTAAAAGATGATTTTAATGATTTCACTGCTTTAGATGATGAAATAATTATTTATGTCAAGAAAAACAAGGATAAATACGGTTCAGAAATATGGAAATATAGTAATAAAGACAAGCAAAAAATAGGGATTACGTTAGAGCTTATTAGTGAAATGAAATCTTATCGAGATAAATTTATTGTAGTTAGTAAAGAAGCTGTCGGTTCTTATGGCATAAAATATTTAAATATTGACGATCTATCTTTAGAAACAATTATTGATACTCCTTATGCTGAAGCAAATATGAACCTAATAGGAGATAAACTTTATTATAATAGTAACTATCAAGGATTTACTACTACCTATCAATATGATTTATACAAAAAGAAATTAGTTGAATTTACTGATGGTAATAACTCGATAAGAGGTATTCAAGCACTTGATTATAAAGATAATCTTTATTTTACTTCAATTTCTGCTGAAGAAATCAACTTATATAAAACTCCTTTAAATTATGAACCAGTACCAATACCCGAAACGGAAAATGTTGAAAGCGATGTTGATTTAGCTGATTTAGATATTGAAATAAAAGAAGGAAATGGATTGTCTAAAAGCTTAAATTATTTGCTTAAACCAAATGTAAGACTTTTCCCATCTTTGTTGGCAGGACAAGATGCATTGGGTTTAAATTCCTATTCGATAGACTATTCTGATGATGGATTAGATTATTATTTCAACTCACAAATGTTATTACCATTTACTATAAGTCATGCTACACCAGATGATGATGACGAGGAAAGAGAGACAAAATTAGATGTATTTCTCCCTTTATCTTCAAATGTAATCTTAGATTATAATACTAATTTTAGTGAAGATGCTATTCCAGGCATAAGGTTTCTTTTACCTTCAGTTAGACAAAATCTAGCACTTTATTTACAAACTAACGTTAATAGTGATGGTGTTAATAGTGAATTGAATTACAGTTATTTATTTGATAATAGTAGTATTATTCTCCAAGGAAGTAAATTCGAAGATTTTGAAAAAGATGCTGATATTAGGGGTTTTGATTTTGACGATTTTGATAATGGTTACCAGGGGAGCCTTGAATATCTTTACAAATTAGCAGAAATAAAAAAGGGGTTATGGAATCCAAATATCTTTATTGGTGATATTTATGCTAGTGTTTTCGTTGACTACTTTAATGATACTGATTTAGATAATGAAGAATCAGCCTATGGCTATGAATTATCTTTTGAAATAGGTATGGCACAGCAAATTCATTTTGTTCCTATGATTGGTGTTGCTGTATCTGATGATGATACAGAAAAATATCTTGGTTTTAAAATCCTTGGTTTTTTCTAGTGTTATAATTAGTTAGCTTTCTTTTAAATAACCTATCATTAATAATCTACAGACATCTTCTACAATACATCTAAGCAAAGTAAGACAAAAGTATAAGCTTATTTTGGGACAAATAATTTCAAACAATTTTTCTAAAAAAGGCACCCTATTGCAGGATGCCTTTTTACTATAGATTATTATTAATTCTAAGTATGTTTAAGAACCATAAGCCTGACGGTAGACCTCTTTTAGCTCCGTTACTAGCGGCATTCTGGGATTAGTACCAGTACACTGGTCATTAAAGGCAATGTCTGCCATATCATCCAGTTCCTTTTCAAACTCTTTCTTTTCCACACCAGCCTCTGCTAAACTTAAGGGCACCTTTACTTCTTTCATCAAGTCTTTTACAGCTTTGATCAGGCTATCAACTCCCTTTTCACTGGTATCTGCGGGCAGCTCCAACATTTCTGCAATCTCAGCATACCTCTGGTCAGCCTTTGGATATTCATACTGTGGAAAAGCCGCCAGTTTACTTGGTTTACCAGCATTATATTTAATAACATGAGGAAGTAGAATAGCATTTGCCCTGCCGTGTGGTATATGGAACTTACCACCAAGAATATGTGCCATACTATGATTAATCCCCAGAAAGGCATTAGTAAAGGCCATACCGGCAAGGCAGGAAGCATTATGCATTTTCTCTCTGGCCTCTTTATCACTACCATCTTTATATGCCCTTGGTAAATATTTAAAGACTAGCTTAATAGCCTTCTCTGCCAGAGCATCTGTATAATCAGAAGCCATCACAGACACATAAGCTTCAATAGCATGTGTTAAAACATCCAAACCTGTATCAGCAGTTACAGAGGCTGGTACAGTCATAACCAGTTCCGGATCAATAACAGCTATATCTGGAGTAAGTTCATAATCTGCCAATGGATATTTTATATTCTTCTTTTTATCTGTTATTACTGAAAAAGCGGTAACCTCTGACCCTGTACCGGAAGTGGTAGGAACAGCTACAAAAGTCGCTCTCCTCCCCAGGGCTGGAAACTTAAAGGCCCTCTTTCTGATATCCATAAACTTAAGTTTTAAATCATCAAATTTAATATCCGGGTGTTCATAAAACAACCACATTCCTTTAGCAGCATCCATTGCTGAACCACCACCAAGGGCAATAATAAGGTCAGGTTCAACGTCTTCCATAGCCTGACAGCCACGCTGTACTGTTTCGACAGATGGATCAGGCTCCACATCAGAAAAAACCTCCATTGCTATATCTGCTTTATCTAGCTGATAGGCCACCTTATCAACAAAACCAAGGTCGACCATGGTCTGGTCTGTGATAATAAAGGCAGTCTTACCTTTTAATTTGCTTAAGTATTGTAAAGAACCATATTCAAAATATAGTTTTGGTGGAACCTTAAACCACTTCATCCTTTCCTTACGAATAGTTACCTTCTTAATATTCAATAGGTTCTTAACACTAACATTATCGGTTGTTGAGTTTCTACCCATTGAACCACAGCCTAAAGTTAGTGAAGGGTTATTAGTATTATAGATATTTCCAATAGCACCATGTGAAGAAGGCGAATTAACCAGCAGCCTCCCTGTTCTGATACGTTCACTAAATTTATTAATAACCTCTCTATCATTAGAGTGAATAACCGCTGAATGACCTAATCCTCCAAATTCTGTCATCTCTTCACAACGTTTAATACCCTCCTGATAGTTTTTTACCACATAACAGGCCAGAATAGGACTTAACTTCTCACGGGACAAAGGATAATCAGGACCAACACCCTCTAATTCAGCAATCAGTATCTTGGTATCCTCTGGCACCTTAATCCCAGCCATCCTGGCAATTTTGGCAGCAGATTGACCAACAACAGCAGGACTCATAGCATTTTTTTCTTGATCTATAGCTATCCTGGATAAACTCTTTATTTCATTTTTATTAAGGAAGTAACAATTATTCTCTTTCATCAGGTCTTTGACCTCATCAGCAACATCCTGATCTATAATAATTGCCTGTTCTGAGGCACAGATAGTGCCGTTATCAAAGGTTTTGCTTAAAATAAGGTCAGCTACTGCTTGTTTAAGGTTAGCACTTTTTTCAATATAACAGGGAACATTACCAGGACCAACACCAAGGGCAGGTTTACCACTGGAATAAGCTGATTTAACCATACCAGACCCACCTGTAGCCAGTATCAGATGAATATCCGGGTGTTTCATCAAATAATTAGTAGCCTCCAAGGAAGGTTTTTCTATCCAGAGAATACAATCCTCCGGCGCACCTGCTGCAACAGCTGCCTCTTTCATTACCCTGGCTGCTTCTATACTACATTTTAAGGCAGTCGGATGGAAACTAAAGATAATAGGGTTTCTTGTTTTAGCACAGATTAATGACTTAAACATAGTAGTAGAAGTAGGGTTGGTTACTGGTGTAAGACCAGCAATAACCCCAATCGGCTCAGCTACCTCCTGATAATTTTCAGCTGGATTTTCTGATATAATTCCAACTGTTTTTTCATATTTAATATCATGATAGACATATTCAGATGAAAAAAGATTTTTGGTAATCTTATCTTCATAAACCCCCATACCAGTTTCCTGATGAGCCATCCTGGCCAGTTCAATATGCTTATCTACCCCTGCCAGGGCCATTCTTTTAGTTATCTCATTGATTTTTTCCTGACTCAGTTTTTTATATTCTTCACCCGCCCTGACCGCCTTCCTGACTAATCTATCAACCATTTCCTCAACTGTTTCATTTTCCTTAAGAGTAGCAATCCTTTTTGCCGTACTAGTAGTCATCTTTTCATCCCTCCACTTATTTTCTTATATACCTTATGATTTTGACCCAAATTTTTCATCAATCATATATGACAGTGTCAATAGACTCTCACTAATGTGCACATTTTCAACCAGTACCTTTCCACTATAGTTTAAATTAACTGGAGCAAAATTCCAGATACCCCTTATCCCCCCCCTTACAAAGATATCTGCAACATCTACAGCACTCTCTGGTGGTGTAGTAATAATACCGATATCTATCCTATTATTTGTCAAAAAGTCAGCCAGCAGACTGATATCCTGAACAAGAAGACCAGCAACCTCCTGCCCAATAAGCTCTGGATTTACATCAAATATTCCTTTAATATAAAACCCCCTTCTCTTAAAATTAGGATAATTAATAATTGCCTTACCAAGGTTTCCAGCCCCGGCAAGCACCATATCCATTTGATTATCTAAACCAAGTATCTTAGCAATTGCCTCCTTTAAATTAGCAACTCTATAGCCATACCCCCGTTGACCAAAATTACCAAACTGACTTAGATCCTGTCTTATCTGAGAAGCAGTAACACCCAATTTTTCCGCTAATTCACTTGAGGATATTCTCTCAACCCCTTTTGAATGTAATGTAGTAAGAAAGCGGTAATAGACAGGCAGTCTTTTAATAACACTTACTGCTATTGGCTTCTCCTTCTTTTTAGACATTCATCTCCACCTCTCTGCTCATCTTCTTTAAAAGTCCCTTGGCCTTAGCCGGACCTGTCATGGTACCAGGCCCACCTATACAACCATCCTGACAGCCCATTCCTTCCATAAAATCTATTTTAAATACCCCTCTGGAAATTTGTTTTAATAATTTATCACAATCCCTTATTCCAGCAGCAGTTTTAACCTGTAAACCATCTCTTTCCATACTATTTAAAATAGCCTTACTAACCCCTCCAGCAGCACAGAAATTTAAGGCATCAATAGAGGGATTTTCAAAATTATTATCTCTTCTGGACTTTTCACCACCCAGTTTAGCCAGATTAATACCTGCCCCTACTAAAACAGCAGCAATCTCTTCATAGGTAAGCACTCCATCTATTAGACCATTACTTTCTCTTACCGCTTCACCCTTTTTCGCCAGACAGGGACCAATAAATATATTTTTAATATCCTCATCACCCGACTTCTTAAGCAGTCTAGCAGTTTTAAGCATAGGTGACTCAGTAGTTGAGATACCAGCAGTTAATTCTGGGTAATGTTTATTTATTAAATTTTTAAAAGAAGGACAGCAAGAATTAAAGGTAACACCTTTATTAAATTCTATATTTTCCAGCAATTCCCTGCTTTCTTCTCTAATTACCTCATCAGCACCGACTGCTACCATAACAACCCTGGTAAACCCAAGCTTTTTTAAACCCTCTTTAAGTACATCCCAGTCTACTCCTGGCCCAAATTGCCCAATAAATGATGGGGCTACCAGAGCAACTGTTTCTGATTGACTATCCCTTAACATTTTAATGACATTTACTATTTCAGACCTGTAGGAAATAGCACCAAAGGGACAGGCAACAATACAGGCACCACACTCAACACAATTCCCCTCTTCAATAGCAGCACTAGCCTTATCGCCAGACACTACTGCATCAACAGCACAGGCCCTACTACAGGGACGTTCTATCTCTACTATTGCACCATAGGAACAGGCCTTAGCACATAGGCCACATTCAATACACTTTTCCCTAATTATAAAAGCCCTGTTATCAACTATTTTGATTGCATCCCGAGGACAACTATTAACACAATTATGGGCTACACAGTTACGACAGGCGTTAGTAACAAACATCTTATCTATTGAACAATGGTCACAGGCCTCCTCAATCAAAGTAATATATGGTTTATTACTTCTTGCTACTGGTTGATCAAGTACATCCCTGGCCAATTCCTCAAGCCTCTTCTTACTATCTTCTACTGTAATATCTATCCCTATAGCAAGTTTAATTCGTTCTTGAAGAATCGCCTGTTCTTTATATTGACAACAGCGGTAACTTGTTAAGCCTTCATCTGTTAATTTCTTTGGTAAGTCCTCAATATCTTCAACTAATCTATTATTAAATATTAAAGCAGCAACCTCTGTAAGGACCCTCCGGCGTATCTTGGTTACTTCTGAAATAACTTCAGCCATTTTATTTCACCACCTTAGGTTTATATTAAGCTTTTTTTTATCTCCTCGACAACAGTTTCAGGTGTGACCTTATCCAGTACTACACCGGCTATCCGCACATTCGGACCCTTACCACATCTATCCATACACTGTACATACCTTAAATCAATTTTTTCCTTTATATTATCTGCCAGTCTATCCAGACATTCCATAATCAAATTGCTTCCCATCAAGTGACAGGAGGTACCAACACAAACCTCTATACTTATTTTTTCACTCATCTACCTAACCCCCTAATATTTCTCTATATATACCTCTTTTCCATATTTACGAAGCAGATTAACTAATTTACCGATTATTACTGGTCTGGGCTTTAACTGGAGTGACTTCATCAGCTCTTCATGTGCCGGATTTACAGCTGAACCCATCAAAAAAGTAATCTCATCAGCCTTTAAGAGGGATTCAGTTAAAACACTTGCCCCATCTCCTTTAGAATCAAGCCCACTTATATCACTAAAATTATTTCTTTCTGATAATTGTTTGATTTTATCAACTGCCTTATTCAGGGTCAATATCCCTTCCGTTACCAGGTCTATACCCTCAATTTCAGCTATTGGTGGTACACTGGGATCTATATAATCCAGGGATGTTTCTATCTCAAGCCCAAGTTCCCGGGCAACCATATTACCAGTAGCCCCACCACAGACTATCTTTTGAGTATTTATATAATCAAAAAATTTATCTACTAGCTGACTATCATATCTCCTTTTCTGGGGTGGGCCTGTCAGAACAACAGTAGACCTCGGCCTTCTTGATTTAATAACAAGAGCAGTAGAATCATCCCCTGCTTTTCCCATGTAACAGGCCTCTGTCAGGCCAATAATCTTCTCAGCAACCTTATCTGCTGCTTGCTCTGTCAGATTGCGTTTGAAAATATTATCAAGTAAACGGTCACGTCCCAGTCCCAGTTCAAAGAGTCCTCCTACCCCTGCATTAATAACCCCATCACTGATCAGAAATAACAGGTCATTTAATTCCAGTTGAAAAAAACTCTCATATACCTCTTTACCTGCTATATTCCTCTTTATCTTCTTGATAGGAACAATATCATTATCCCTGATTAACATAAGTGAAGGATTATCATATTCTATCAAATGAGCGCTACCATCTATTTTCACTTTCAGAATTGATAATGTTGAATAAGCAATCCCCCGCACCTTACAAATCGGGAGTGTATCAGCAATTGTTGTAAATACTTCTTCCAGTCCAATATTCTTCTCCAGCATCCTGGAAGCTATCTGGGTAGAAAGGATTGATAAGATACTGGCTTTAATACCACTACCCAGTCCATCAGATAATATGACAGTAGTTGAATCCTTTTCTTCGATTATTTTGGTAGTATCACCACATACCTCTTCCCCTTTTTTGCAAAGACTGGCAATGCCGATGTCAACTTTCATCTTCACCTGTATTCGCCTCTTTTCTATTCATTATATCAATTAATTCAAGAAGTGTTGCTTTAGTCTCTGCTGTACTTTCACCCAGTAAACCAGCAATTTGCTGGGCAACTTTCATCTGTTCACGTATTACCCTTTTGGCCTTATTAAGGGCTGACAGCTTCATATCATCAATCTCTGCCTTGCGTTTTTCTTCTGCTGTTACATCAGTAATTAATCCTATTACAACCCCATATTTCTCCAGTGGATAAATACTTTCCCTGGTTATCAAACTATACTGTTCATATTCCTTATATTTATCAGTAATTATCTCCTGATTATCCCTGACTTCAATATAATCTGCCGGATCAACAAAGGAAGATAAATATTTACCTTTAGGCTTAATACCTTTTCTATTAAACATTTTCTCAGCTGTTGGATTAAATTCTTGAATAATCATATCTTCATTGACGATAATAATGCCATTTAAAGAACTGTCAACAACTGCATGTGATAGTGATTCTGCTTTTTCCCGCATATATGGGATACACATCTCCACTTCAGCCCTCCCATTATATACCGCTACAGCCTTTTCCCGACAACTGGAATAACCACAACCACCGCAATTACTTTCATCCTCTGGGGTAAACTTACCTGTCAAGGCAAGAATCTCCCTTATCTCTTCTTCACTAGGCAATTTATCCTTCTGCTGATAATGTCGATATTTCCTTTGATAATTTCTAGGAGAAATATCATTTTCCTCATTAAACCGGGGTGTATCTTCTATAAACTCACTTAATCTCATCTTGCGATGGGCAACACCATAATCATTAGCCATAGCCGGCCCACCAATACAGCCCCCCTTACAACCAAGGGCCTCAACAAAACGGGGACTTATCAATCCCTCTTCCATATCTTTAAAGACCTCTATAGCTTCCTCTACACCCGAAACGGTAATTACATCACCCAGGAGTGAGCCCTTTATTCCTGCTACTTCAAGTATCCCCCTGTGTAGTGGATAGGCCCTCGCCCTTGAAGAAATACAATCAGGATAGATATCTGCCAGACTATCTGCTTCAATACCTTTGTCCTTAAAAAACTCTATTATTTCTTCAAAAGTCAAAACAGCATCTAAAGGATTATCTTCATCCCAGCTGATCTCCTCCTTTTTACTAAAACAGGGGCCGATAAAGATAATTTTATAATCCTCACCCAATTTTTCCCTTAATAAACGAGCATGAATCATCATCGGTGACATAACAGGGGACAATTTATCTATTAGACTATGAAAATTTTTTTCTATCAAACTTACAATAGTAGGACAGCAACTTGATATTAACGAATCATTACCTTCATCATGACAGACATCATAATATTCCCTGCTAACTATCTCCGCAGCCAGAGCTGTCTCTTCAATTACAGCTATCCCCAGTTCTTTAAGACCAGCTACTAATTTCCAGGGGGTTTGATAAGTTGTAGCTGCCAGATATGAAGGGGCTAAACTCACTGCTATTTTTTCTCCATCAAGCAGATACTTATCCAGAATATCTATAGCAGATACTGTCGTCTTAGCATTCTGTGGACATATCTCTATACATCTACCACATAAAATACATCTTTCTTCTATTACCCAGGCCTGATCATCATTTAAACCAATTGCCTTTAGGGGACAGTGTCTTATACATTTGTAACAATCCTTACATTTAGCTTCACTGGTTAAAATAATAGCCATATATCTTGCCTCCCTATATATCTAAACGTTTTTCTAATTCATCGATTATATTATCTTTTGTGATATTTGTTACAATCTCTTCATTAAACTTGACTACAACCCCTTCGGTACAATGACCCTGACAGAAACAGGCCTTTAGTTTTATCTCTATCTTTGCTTCATTTTCAGCAATATAGTCCTGTAATATATTAATAATCCCTCTTGAACCCTTAACATGACAGCCACTTCCAATACAAACAGTAATATTAATTCTCAGCACCCCCTACTGACAGGTCATTTTCTTTTGTTAAATATTTAACAAAGAAGAACAAAAAAAATAACTGATCTTTGTTATATAATTCACATTGTAATTATATTATAGCATATATCTACTCTATGTCAAGACAGTTCATAGATCTTTTGTTAAGAATTTAACTTATATTATTAAAAAGGATTCACCTTTTATGTTTTAATTTCTTTAATTGGTATAATTTTAAAATTAATACTATATTCATTGTTCAATTTATCACTTATTTCCTTTTTAATATCATTAAGAAAATCTGTACTAATCGATTCATCGGCATATAGATAGGCATTTATTAATTTACCCTGAATTTCTATATCTTCTATTCGATAGCTCCAATCCATCACAAGCCTTTCTTTTATTACTGACTTTATTATATCTTTTGGTTTTTCAATATAAAATTGATGTACAGTAAGTATACCTAATGGTACAGAAAGCAAAATTACTGAAATAATAAAGAATACCATACTCTTCTTGACAATCTTCTGGGCTTTAACTTCATACCACATCTGAGGTCTCACCCCTTTAAAATAAAAAACTATCAGGGTAGCCAGTAATAAAGAAAGATAGTTACCAGCCAGTAATAGTGAAGCACCAATAATCATAGTAGTATAACCAAAAGAAAGGCCAATGCCTATTGTACTCATCACTGGTAACAGGGCAGCTGCCACCATTACACCTACCAAACCAGACCCTGGCTGCCCCCGCTTAACAAGGGAATAAGCACCTGCTGCACCTGCTGCCATAGCTATAAATAAATCAGCCAGTGTTGGATACATCCTGATTCTCAATGAACTAGTAATATCAACATTTGGTATAAAAAGCCCAAAGATTGCCCCTACTACCACTGCCAATACAACTGCCAGTATTTCAGCAGCAATACCTTTTCTGATTAACTTATTATCTCCTAAAACAATTCCAATCGTAATACCCAGTATTGGCCCCAATACTGGGGCAATAACCATTCCCCCAACAATTACAGCTACATTATCCAGTATTAATCCAAGACTGGTAATAATTGAAGAAAATATAACCAGGAAAACATATTCACTATTAATACCTGACTTATCCTGGGCAAAGGTTATTAATGACTCCCGGCTGGCATGGAAATTTGCTTTCCTGACCCTTTTCCTGTCTCTAGGAATTACAGTATCAGGTGTAAAGATTATTAAACTTCTTTCCTTATCCCCTTTAAAGTCAAATCTGCTCATCAAATTATCCAGGAGTATATCAGCATCACCATAGAGCAGATTTATAATTAAAAGATCACCAGTTTCTGATTTTATTAACTTATAATCTTGTATATCCACACCAAGGGTATTGAGGAACTTAACAGCCTCCTTACCCTCCCCCGGTCGAAAAACCGCATGAACAATCTGCATAAAAATCCCCCCTTTGTAGCTACTAGTTTTCAACAAAGAAGGGGTTTTTATGCTTTAGTACGTTAAACCTATTAGGAAAGTTTTTTCAGTATTTCAATTTTATTTTCTCCTTCAGATTGATTAAAGCGCTTAGTCATTTTTCTAGCATAACTTCTCTCCTTCACCAGTTGTTCATCAGAGGTGTTATAAAAAGTTCTCCTGCTAACATTTTTTCCTTTTCTGTCATGTTTTTCACTCCCCATTTACTTTTTACCAATATAATAAAAACCATTTGACTTATTTCCATTCATTGTATTATAAGTTATTTCTTCAAATACAATTTTTTCAAATGATCTAGTCAATAATTTAATCCACTCTATACTGTGATGTCTAAATACTCCCCCCTCTGATAACTCAAATACCCCAAATTGCTTATATTTATCACTAAAATAATTGTATCTCTTTAAATTCCGTTCATCATTATTAAGTAAAAAATCATTAATATAAATAATACCACCTGGTTTTAAAACCCTTTTAATTTCCCTAATTAATCTTTCCTGTTCCTCATCCTTGATAATACAGGTCAATACCGCAAAAACAATTACAGCATCAAAGAAATTATCTTCAAAATCAAATTTTTCCTTAGTCTTTAGTGTTAAATTTACAAAAGGATAATCTTTTGCTGCCCTTTCTAGCATGTTTTTAGATATATCAGTTCCATATAAATTTTGATAACCGTTAAGGTACAGCTCATGTAATGTCCTTCCATAACCACAACCAAAATCCAATACCTTAGCCTCTTTCTCAACATACTTTCTGAATACATTAAGCTGAAAGGGTGTTGTGAATTCCTTATTATAGGCTACTTTATCCCAATACTGTCGACAGTCAAAGTCTTTAGTCATTATTACACTCCTTTAGCAAATTTTTTCTATTGTAAGGTCATCATTCGTCATCCAATATAAGTATTGCGATGGCATTTTATACCTAAATTATTTAAACTAAATCCCTTTTTTATTAAAAATTAAGGAAAAATTTTCTTTAAGGTTATCATACAAATCATATTTTTAAAAGCCCCTGAGTAAATAATATTAATAATTATCATAACCAGAAATATCAGACTTTTTCTTTTCCATAAGACATTCAATGAAGTGATCAATAACACCTGATTACCAATAATACCACTGCTCATTTTTATTCATTGTAATGATAAATTTACTTATACCAGTTTAGGGGAATAGGTCTATTATCTGCAAATAAATCAATATCATAATTTAAAAACTTAGTAGTAATATCACCCATCCCTACAGTGTCACACAAATAACACCTCGCATCTCCAATCAAACCTTTAACTGCTATACCTTTATACAATAAAACATCACGTAGTTTATCATAATTTCTAGATACATCCCCATAAGTACTTTGATGACCATATAAATCCACGTGATAATCATTGCCATATGGATTTATTATTTTAATCCTCTTAGACTTATTAGCAAGTCTATTGGGGACACAGCACCATTCCTCAACACTATGAATAAAGGTATTAGTTTTCAGACTACAACCCAAGAATAAAATCTGCGCTTTTCTATCATATAAGCGTCCCCAGCAACCCCCTCGCGGACATGGCGTATTAAATCTCTCTTCACCTTGTATATATTCCAAAGCATCTTTACCCCTGGCTGCAATAGAATGAGTTGGATGTAATGACCTTACAACACCAGTTTTCTTCATGAATATATTAGAGAGAATTCCAACACATGAAGGTTCTGTTAATGGATTATAAATATCATTTACTAGATTATCTTTACCCCATGAATGGGTTGGAAATATCAACAATCCATGCTTCATATATTCTACAAAGGCATCAATAACTGTTTCAGCACCACCATCAACATCTCCAATTGATTTCATTGAAGAATGTACTAATAATGTCCCTTTGGAGTTAATACCCAATAACGAAAAATAATTAATTATATCAGCTTTTGTATACATAAATCCCTCCACTTTCTTGTTCAAAAAAAACTAACAAAATTAAGCAGCCAATGAAATACAATTAATTATTATGTAACTGTTAATTCTAGTTAATAAATTGCATTCCATTATCCTGATTCCATGGCAAACTAACTTAATTTGAACTTAATGCCTCTTCAATTGCTTTAAGTATTACTTTACTACTTGAAGTTGCACCAGTAATTACATCAACTCCTAAAGTTTGCTCTTCTATTACTTTTGGGATAATTACTTCAGCTGCTTCACCCCTGCCATTTTTATGCTTTAGTAATTCAATATCTACTATCTTATTATCTTTAACTATTACTTTAACCTCAGCAGCAACCCATTTCACCTCATAACTACCCTGGTATACACCATCTGCTATTTGGGATAAGTCGATCTGTGATATAGTAATATCATTCACTTGTTCTTGATATGTTTTTAAATCATTATAATAAGCTACACCCTTAATCCCTAAAATTATAATAATCAATCCTAAAATAAGTAAAATCACTTTTTTCTTACTTAACATTTTCATCACCCTATTTATAGTTTTTTTATTATCTTAGCAGGATTTCCCCCCACAACTACATTATCAGGCACATCTTTCACCACAACAGACCCTGATGCCACTACCACATTATTACCTACGTTTACCCCTGGATTTATGACTGCACTCCCACCAATCCAGACATTATCTCCAATCTTTACTGGTTTAGCATATTCTAGACCTGAAACTCTAAGTTCCGCATCCAAAGGATGTGTAGCGGTGAAAATACATACCTTTGGCCCTAGCATACAATTTTTGCCTATAACAACCTTACAAACATCCAGTATAGTACAATCATAATTTGCATAAAAATTATCTCCTAAATAGATATTACTGCCATAATCACAGCGAAAATTAGGTTCAATGTAAATTCCTTCTCCTGTGCTACCAAAAAGCTTTTTAAGTATTTCAATTTTATTTTCTTTTTCAGATTCATTAAAGCATTTGGTCATTTTTCTAGCATACATCCTTTCATTTAACAGTTGTTCATCAGATGCATTATAAAATTCCCCGGCCAACATTTTTTCCTTTTCTGTCACATTTTCCACTCCTCATTTACCTTTTTTACAATCTGTCCACATCCAGACCCTATACATAAATTTGAAATCCTGCATTTTTTGTGTATAGAATATGGAAATTACATATACCAGCAGAAAGGACATCAGTATTAGCATGATATAAATATATTTTTTCCTAACTATCATAATCACTCCATAGTATAATAAAACCTGAGTAATACAAAGATTTTCTATTTCAAATCATTATTAACTATAATCTCTACTTTGCATTTTTTCCCTTTCCATAATGTCTCTAATACCTTGAACTTAATATCTGAATTTATTCCCTTTACCATTCCTTCCATCGGATTAAGACAATATATATAGCAAGGCATCCCCGCCCCAAGTTTTTTACAAATATCACAAAGCTTACATTTTTCTGCTATAGCTAAAAAACCTTCTTCTGTTTTATTAATATCCCAAACTGCACAGTTAAACACCTCAGAACACCATGTAAAAACCTCTTCGGGATACTTGATACCAAAATTCTCTACTAAACCCTTTCCTGAAACAAAACTCTTTTCCTTTTTCTCCTTTACAATCCCATTTAAAATACCTTCTTTATTATAATAAAATACTGATTCTGCCAATACATTTGTATAAATACTTTGTAATACACTAAGTTTTACTTCTGTATTCATTAAAATCGTCTCCCTTCTAAGTAAAATTAAGCACTAATCCCCCCAACAGAGACCAACCTCATTCATAGTACTAACTTTCCTTATAATCAACTTCTTATATTATTTTAATAAATCAGTATATGTTTTATCAGCTAATCTATGTTAATTTTTTAAAAAAAGTAATCAAATATAAAATCTTGAGTCAATTTGACAGTTAATTAAGTTTTTTTATGATTAAGGCACTAAGAGCTTCTATTAGTATCTAATTACCATAATTTAATAATTAATCTATACTTAACTTTCTCAGCATAATCTATATAACCATCTAAGTCTCTTTGTAACATATCATCTTCCAATTTAGTTCTAATTACCACAAAAATCACAGCCAAAATTCCTGGTATAAATGTATAAACATAACCAATAATTACCGGCTGAACAAATGATGTTAAAATCATACCTAAATTACCAGGATGTCTTATATATTTATATGGTCCCTTTTCTATTACAGCCTGATTCCTATCAGTTTGTATACGAACTGTTCCTTCAAAATGTTTATTTATTACCATGGCCCAGGTAATTATAATTAAGGATACTAGATAGAGTAAAACACCCAAAAAAATATATTGAGCTGATAGTTGTAACCAGTCAAACCTAAAACCTAGGCCTGAAATACCAGGTATAATAAAAATATGGATTAAAGTATAAAACCCAAGTATTATTTTATCCCATTTTTTTGTATTACTCCCTTCTTCTGCTCTTGAACTCAATACTTCTGGATTATATTTTAATAAAAAATAATTATTGATTACTGCCCCAGAGATAACCAACAAATAGTAAACCCATCCCCTAATAACCAATATGCTACCACTACATAAAAAAAACACAATTGCTGATATAAAATATAAAATCATATTTTTTAAAATGGCTTTTTTTTGATTATTTATTTTTTGTTTTACTTGTTTTGCTTTTAGCATCATAACCACCCCAGTAAAGTTATTTGAATATTATCATTCATATTTTAGCACTTTTTTTGAAAAATAACAATTGTTTCCTGATAGATTTTCAATTAGACAGTTTTAAGATAATTTATCTTATAACCTTTTTATTATAAATATTTTTCTAATATTGCAAATCTATAGATGATTAGATATAATCAAAATGGAAGACATTGAGAAAATATAAAGGAGAGGATAGTTATGAAAATAATAGAATACTACTTGAATCTAAAACCAAATATTATGATGTCATTTGGATTTATTTTAATTATTTTTATCGGTTTTTTAGGTGAATATTTTTCATGGGCAAGAATACCTTATCAACCACTATCAAATATTATAGGGGGTATAATATTTATTACAGGCTGGTTATTTCATAAATACTGTCACAGCTTTCATAAAAAAGCCCATTTAAGATCAGACCAAATCAAGAGCATTATAAAGTCAGGTCCATTTGCTATCATTCGTCATCCAATGTATTTAAGCTTAATTCTAATGTATTTAGGTGTAAGCATGACCTGGGGAATTATCTGGATGTTTATTCCCTTTATTGTCTTTTCCTCATTTATTATTATAATTGCAATAAGGGAAGAAACTTATTTATTAAATGAATTAGGTTCTGAATACAAAGACTATATTGATGAGGTCTCCTGGCGTTTTATACCCAAATTATTCTAAATGAATCACTTTTTAAAAGCCACCTGAGTAAAAAGCTAATAATTAGCATAATTTAGAAAATGTGAATATAAACGGCAGCTAGTACTACCTGCCGTTTAATAATTCCCTTGATCAATAATTAAATTACAAATTGCTCTAAATACTTTTTAGAAATTCGCAAACTATCAAGAACACGTTCTTTACTACCTTCAAAAGCTCTATCTTCTATTTCAATACAGGAATATCCATTATACCCTATGTCAGTTAAGGCAGATACATATGCCCCCCAATCTACATCACCAAGACCAGGTAGTTTAGGTCGCATATATTCAAGGGGATATGCCATAATTCCTACATTCTTTAATTGCTCAACATCGAGTTTAATATCTTTAAAATGAACATGAAAAATTCTATCTTTAAATTCATAAATAGGTAAAATATAATCCATCATCTGCCAGACAAAGTGACTGGGATCTAAATTAATACCGAAATTTTCATTAGGGATAATCTCAAATAATTTTCTCCAGATTTTAGGAGAAGTAAAGAGATTTTGTCCTCCAGGCCATTGATCTGCCCCAAAAAGCATTGGACAATTTTCAATAGCTATCTTAACACCTTTTTCCTCAGCATACCTTATTATTGGCGGCCATATTTCTTTAAATAATTCAATATTTTCTTCAACTGTTTTATTTTGATCCCTTCCAATAAAAGTGGTAACAAGATTAATTTTAAATTCTGCACTAGCAGCAATCACTTTTCTCAGATGTTCAATATTTTCTTTGCGTTTATTCAAATTACCATCCATAGTATTCGGATAATAAGCCAGAGAAGATATTTCTATATTTTTACTGTTACAATAGTCTTTTATATATGATACTTTACTATCAGTGAGATTATCTACATCAAGATGACTTACCCCTGCATAACGACGCTCAGCCTTGCCCTGCGGCCAGCAGGCAACTTCAATACATTGATATCCCATATCACTTGCAATATCAACTAATTCTTCAAAATCATAATCCTCAAGAATTGAACTTACAAAACCCAATTTCATCTACTTTACCTCCTTAATCTTGTTTGACAACAATAGAGCGTCCGGTTTTTGATGACTCAATACTAGCAAAAATCGACCTCATTGCCTTTATTGCCTCTACACCAGAAATCTCAGATTTTTTCTTTTCCATAAGACATTCAATAAAATGATCAATAACACCTGATTTTGTTTGCTCATCATTGGTTTGAATTTTATCAATGTCATAATAGATATTTTCTCCATTTTTAAGCATTACTTTAATGGAGTATTGTGGATCATCGTAAATACTCATAATTCCTTTTGTTCCATATAAAATAGTACTATTATCTTCTGAACCATAATAATTCCAACTAGCCGTCATTGTACCAATGATGCCACTACTCATTTTATAAATACAAATTGCATTATCATCTACTCCAATAAGATTTCCCTGTGAATCCTTCTTGTCTAAAGTCACCACCTTAGCAGTAGCCTCTACTACAACATCCCCTGTTAAAAATTGAATTAAATCTGTTTTATGTATTCCCAGATCTGCCATAGCCCCCATAGCAGCCTCTTGTTTATCAAAAAACCAGACATTTTTACCAGGATCAATACTCCATGTTTCTGGGCCACTATGTCCAAAAGTTGTTTTAAAACTTATAATATTTCCTATTAACCCTTGATTAATCAACCCTTTAGCCTTTATATGGGCCTTGGCAAAGCGTTGATTATGTCCTATCAGCAGATATTTCCCTGTTTCATCGGCTGTTTTGACCATTTCTTCACATTCTTCAAGCGATGTGGCCATTGGCTTTTCACACAAGACATGTTTTCCTGCTTTAAGGGCAGCAATGCTTATTTCAGCATGAACATGATTAGCAGTACAGATACTTACAGCATCTATTTTAGTATCCTTCAGTAATTCCTGATATGATGTATAAACTTTTCCATTATATTTGTCTCCCATCTCTTCTGCCCTATTTATATTTCTATCATAATAACCTATAATTTCAGTGTTTTTATTGTCCATATATTCTGGTATATGCCGCACTTGGGCAATTTTTCCGCAACCAATTATTCCTATTTTATACATAAAGAGCCCTCCAATCAAATAATAAGTTATTCATCTTAGGCTTAATCTTTTTTTTGAAGTAGAACCGCAGCAACCAAAATCAAACCCTTAAAAGCCTCTCTTAAAAACGGTGGTACTCCCAGGAGATTTAACAAGTTGTTCATCACCGCAATAATTAACATACCAAATACTGTACCAATGATGGCTCCTCGACCACCGCTCATGCTAGTTCCTCCAACAACCGCAGCTGCAATGGCATCCATCTCATAGCCACTACCTGCATTGGCAAAATCCATTGAACCAATTCGCGACACTTGAATAATAGCTGAAAAGGCTACCAATAATCCCATCAGGGCATAAACACGCCGTTTTACACGGTTCACATTTACTCCTGACAGCTTTGCTGAACACTCATTTGAGCCAATCGCAATCACCTGCCTACCAAAAGTCGTTCTTTTGGATATAAAATACAGAACTGCTGCAATAATTAGCCAGTAAATAATAGGCATCAGCATATATTTCCCCATTTTAAAACCGGAAATCTGCAAAAATTCCCTTGGTACCCTGGGGAGAAATCCCTGCATAAAATGTTGGGTTACACTACGATATATTTTCATTGTTCCTAAAGTAGCAATAAATGGTGGAATTCGCCCCTTTGTTATTAATAAACCTATTAAGTTACCAAGTAGAATACCAAAACCCGTTCCTATAATAATAGCAATAATAATTACTGACACACCAGTAATTCCCATATTGCAAAGAATCCCATTAGGACCGCTATCCAGCAGCACCATCATTACAGCTCCAACTGAGGCAAGAGTTGAACCTACTGACAAGTCTATTCCACCAGACATAATAACAAAAGTCATCCCTAAAGCTATAATTCCAACCCCTGCATTATTTCGTAAAATATTTATCCAGTTATTAATCCAGGAATAAAACCAGGCCCCAAACGAATCATAACTGAACCCTAAAGTTAATGTCTGCAAAATAATCATAATAAATAACGCAACTGCTGTGCTAAAAATGGGTTCAGTAGACCATTTATGTAAAAACCAATGTAAAAATCTATTTTTGTTTTTATCATTACTGTTTCTTTCCATATTATGTTCCCTCCCTCTGATTTAAGGCAATTGTCCCACCAGTAGCCAGTCGCATAATATCATGTTTGTTCATTGTTTCTCCACTTACCTCACCTTGAAGTACACCATGGTACATGACTAATGCCCTGTCACAAATACGAATGATCTCCTTTGCTTCACTAGATAAAACCACTATAGCAATATTTTCTTTGGCCAATCTAAGGATAATGTCATAAATCTCTTCCTTAGCCCCTACATCTACCCCCTGGGTAGGATTATCTAGTATTAACAAATTAGGATTGGCAATCAACCATTTAGCCAGTACCACCTTTTGTTGATTTCCTCCCGAAAGACTATTAATTAAATCAGTTTTAAGACTCATTTTTATTTTTAAATCTTTAACTTGTTTTTCAAACTCTTCCTCTTGAGTTTTTTTGTTAATTATTCCCCATTTGGAAAATTTCGGCCAGGTAACAATCGAACCATTTTCAAAAATGTTCATATCCTTGATAATTCCATTTTCTTTTCTATTACGGGGAAGGTAGCCAATTCCTTTTTCTACAGCCTGAGTAGTATTATTTACCTGAGTCAACTTCTCTGCTAAATATATTTTACCTGAACAAATATCCCCATTTCCAAAAATAGCCTCAAAAAGCTCACTTCGTCCATCTCCAAGTAGTCCTGTCACACCCAGTATTTCTCCAGCCCGAACTGAAAAACTAATATTACTGAAATTATTGTCATCAGATAAACCTTCTACCCGCAATACTTCTCTCCCTAATTCCCTGGAGCACTGTAAGGATATAGTACGCACATCATGTCCTACCATAAATCGTGCTAAATCATCTGTTGTAACATCGTCAACTGGTCCTTCTGCTGCCATGACACCATTTCGCAATACTGTATAGCGGTCACAAAACTCCATTACTTCCCCAAGTTTATGAGAGATAAATACAATGCCGACATCATGACTTTTTAGAGTTTCCATCATTTGAAATACCCTCTTAATTTCTGAATCAGTTAGAGAAGTTGTTGGTTCATCCATAATAATGATTGAGGCATCCATCATAATAGCACGGCATATTTCTACAATCTGTTTGTACGAAGTATCCAGGTCGCGTACCATGGTACGAGGATTTAACTCAACATCCATCCGTTCAAATACTTCCTGGGTCTCAAGAATCATTTTTTCCAGGTCTAAGACACCACCCTTTTTCTTTATTTCCCGTCCAATAAACATATTCTCATAGATGGGCAAATCATTAATTAAATTAAGCTCTTGATGGACAAAAGCAATCCCCGCATCTAATGAATCTGCTGGCATATCAAATTGCGTTTTTTTATCATCAAGATATATATCCCCTGAGTCCATGGACACTACCCCACCCAGAATATTCATCAGAGTAGATTTCCCTGCACCATTTTCTCCCAGCAAAGCACATACTTCTCCACCTTTAATGGAAAATGAAACATTTTTTAAAACAATATTGGCCCCGAAGGCCTTACAGATATCTCTCATTTCTATCTTCATAAGATCACCTCCATTATTTTAAATAAGAGGTTATGGTCTACCATAACCTCTTTTGTCTATTCTTAAATACTTCCACTTATTTGTGAATTAATAAGGTGAATCGGCATCTAAAAATTCAGTATAATTCTCCCGATCAACAATAGTTGTCGGGATAATGGTTTCTTTGGCTACTTTCTCACCATTTAATAATTCTACAGCAACATCAACTGCATCTTTAACCATAGCAGGACTGTATAAAGCAGATTGGATCCAGATATCTTCGTTTTCTGGCATCATTTCAAAATACTCCTGCATTCCACCCCCACCGGTAACAACTTTAATCTCTGTTCTACCTGCTTCCCTGATAGCCTGTAGAACCCCTATAGAAGTCTCATCATCCATTGAATATACAGCATTAATTTTAGAATGCCTGACAAGAATATCAGAAAAATCAGTTAGCCCATCCTGACGGGTAAACTTTGTTGCATAAGTAACAAGGTTCATATTAGGAGCAATTTTTTCTATTGTTTCAATAAATCCCTTTTTCCGCAACTCTGCAACAGAACCAGAGCTGGGAACATCTAGAATAACAACAGTACCCTCAGTTCCAATCTTATCTACAATATACTTTGCCCCTTGAATACCCATATCTTCGTTGTCACCAGCTACTCGATATACACCATCTACATCAATGGCAATATCAAAGTTAACAAGCTTAATCCCAGCATCTACTGCTCTTTGTATAGGTACTTCCATACCCACCCACTGCGGAAAAGCAACAATCGCTTCAGCTCCCCAGGTTATCAGGTCGTCTAATTGGGAAGTCATTTCAGAGGCATTACTACTGGTCTGAATGTTGTACCCAACTTGATCAGATAATTCTTTACACCGTGCTTCAGCATGATAAGCAACCGCAGCAACCCAACCATGGGTAACAGCAGGAGCTAAAATTCCCACCTTATACTTTGCCCCCGAAGCAGCCCCGGAAATACCAGCAAACAAAAGAGTAGCTAATAATGTGACCACAAGCACAAAACCAAAAACTTTTTTCATACAACTTTCCTCCTTTTAATATTAATGTACTTAGATATATGAACTAATCAACAGTGTATTTCAACTATTGTTAATCCCTTTTGCCTATTGGTGCAGAAGACTCCCGTATAATTAACTCATGCTTTAACAGCAATTCTTTTTGTGTAATTTTCTGCTTAGTCATTTGTCCATATAACATATAGGCTGCCCTTCTACCAATCTCATAACAGGGTTGGGCAACTGTTGTAATATAAGGATGAAACATCATAGTATCTTCAACATCATCAAAACCTATTATTGTCAAATCTTCAGGTACCCTAACCCCCATTTCTTTTGCCTGACTAATAGCACCAAGTGCAACCCTATCAGAGATACAAAAAATCGCTGTAGGCCTACTTTTAAGCTGAAGCAGTTGAGCTGCAGCCCTTTTCCCACTCTTAAATGAATAATCTCCAGTAGAAAAAACAATATAATCGTTCGGGTTTTTAATACCATGTTTATGTAATGTATCTTTATAACCTTTTAATCTTAACGAGGTAGAAATATAATTATTCTGACTACTTATAGTTGCAATTCGCTTATGACCTAGATCAATTAAATACTCCATTACATCTTGAGCAGCCTTATAATTATCAATAGCAACATGAGAAATATCTACCTTATCATCATATTCTGAACATTGAACCACAGGATATTCCTGTGCATACTCCAGAAGCCAATCACAGCCAAGACTACTTGCTAAAAGGATAGCACCATCTGCCCTTTTCTTTTTTAACATCTCCATACCTTTTTTTTCACGTTTCGGGTCATCACCAGTATTAAAAATCAAAGCACTGTACTCAATTTCATTTGCTACATCACCTATCCCTGTTAATATATGAGAATAATAAGGATTTGTAATATTAGGGGCAAGAATAAGAATAACCCGGCTTTCATTTTTGCGGAAATTCCGTGCTAATATATTAGGTTTATAAGAAAGCTTTTCAATAGCATCATAAACCCTTTCTGCCGTTTCTGGTCGCACCAAATCCTGATTATTTAGCACCCGTGAAACCGTAGCAACAGAAACCTTGGCCTCTTTTGCAACATCAGCTATAGTAGCCATAAATTCCTCCTGAAAAGTTTGAAATAAAATTAAAAATAAGTATTAATGTAAGGCAAAAAAATGTAATTTTTTACATTTTTACTTAAAATTTTGTCTTGTTAGAAGAAATTTTCCAGTTTATGCAATTCAAAATGTAATTGATTACATTTTTTCCTACTACTTAAATAATATCATTAATTTGATAACTTATCAATAACTTTTTTAGATTTGTGATAAGTGTAGAACGGAAAAAAAACAGTAGGGATAGAATCCCCTACTGCAATCTGCCTTGAATCATTAGGTTTTTCAGTCTTTTCAATAGCTGCTCTAATCAATGACCCGGCTTCACGGGTGGTTATATTACCCCAATCATCATTGACTTTGTGAGCAAACCCTAACTCTTCAGCCAATTCATACTGGGTTTGTTCTGACATCAAACATGTCATTAAAGGGCACCACCTATATCTATATTTTATCCAACAAGAGAGCTTTCTTCTAGTAATTAAACTCAGTGATGGGGGTGAATATGTCAAACATCTTAAAGAAAAAAATTAATATTTAATACCCATACTTGCACAAAACTTTAAATAGCAATTAATAACAAAAGCAGAATAACCATCATAAACTGCTTTGTCTACCATCTCTTTCATTTTAAAGAAATCTACTTTAATTGATCTATCTTGATATATTCGATTTATATACTTTCTTTTTCCACTATTAGCCGGATTATACTCTCTAACCCCCCATAAATAGGGCAAAACTTTAATATAGCCTCTAGCACATGCAAGAATAGATAAAACCATTTCGATAAATACTATATTTTTGAAATTACACTTTTCACAAATATCCATGGCTTCAATTAATATATTCTTTTTATGCATTGCATAAAATACTGGAAAAAAGTTTTCAAAATATTTTTTTACTCTGATTTTTAAATCTTTATCATTAAAATCAGTGATCTTAACATGTCTATTCATCTTTATAAACTTACCATCAAAATGATACTGAAATGCTAAAAATCTTCCTAAAACAGTTGCATATTGTCTATTCTTATTTAAAAATTCTGCACATCTATATAAGCTATCATGAATAGCAAAATCATCAACAGCACAAATGGCAATAAATTCTGTATTTGCTTGCTGAAAAGCATTTTTCAGCTTACTTTCAAATTTCATACCAGGTAAATGGATATACCTCATGTTTTGGGCAAACTGACCATTATATTTGTTTAATGCTGAATCACAATAGATAATATCAGCCTCTAAATCTGTGAAAAACTTAATCGACCTTTGCAAACATTCAAGTCTACCATGAGTAGGAATTACTAAAGTAAATTTGTGATTTTTTGTAATTGATTTATTATTTAGTGAAATATCATAATTTTTCTTTAAAAAATTTATAATTCTGGTCAGATAGTAATTATTTAAGTTATTCATTTTATTTATGCCTCCCAAACTATTAAGTTAATATTAATATTATCATCTGATAATAATTTTTTAATTTCTTCAAAGTAGTTTGAATTCATTATTATTACATATTTAATTTTCCTATTAGGTATTTCCTTATAACTAACAATTGGATGCCCAGTACCAGCAACATATTTACCTTGTTTATTTTCATTTATATCTATAATACAATCAATTAATTCTACAGATGAATCTATTAAATTTACAAAAGTAGTTCCTTTTGCGCCGGCACCCCAAATAGCTCCTTTCCCATCGGCTAATAGTGAAGTAATATTGTTTTTCCATTTACTAATAATCTTTCTTTCTTCATTTGCAAATATTTTTGCCTTTTTAATTATCTTGGGTATATCTAGTGAGTCACAATAATCACTATACTTCTCATCTTTTACCTTGGCAATAATCCACATATATTGATCTTTAAATTCATAATTGACTACTTGGACATCAAAGCCAGACTTTTCAAAGACCTTTATGATTGAATTTTTATTAAAATAAGAACAGTGTTCATAGAAAAAATCAAATATAACTTTATTGTCTAAAATCCATTCAACATTGGGAGTTTCAAAAAAAACAAGTGTATCTGATTTATTTTTAAGTGCTTTTTTAATATTTTTCAATAATAAAATAGGGTCTGGAACATGTTCTATTACATGTCTACAGATAACAAAATCAGTAGGTAGATCAGTACAGCTTTCATCATAAAAGTTTTTTTCAAAGATAGCTTTCCCATCTAATTCAACTTTTTTCCCTACATAACTTGGATCAAACCCATATCCTCTACTATTTGAAGCTGAAACTAATCTTTTTAGGAATGTACCCTTTCCACAACCTACTTCAACAATATTTTTATTTCTAACATCCCACTCATTTATTAAATAAGCTATTTCCTGATCAATATAATCTAAAAAAAAAGGTGATAAATCTTGAACATTGTCATATTTATCATTATATGCAATATTATTTTTGTTAAAAGCACTATTATAAATAAAACTGCATTCAGTACAAATATTTAAAGTAAGATTGCCTCTAGGCATATTAATTGCTTCCTCTTTATCATCTATTATAAAATTTTGATGAAATGGCATATTATTTCTGATTAAAAATGGGATAGTATTTTCTGAGTTGCATACCGGACAATTTTTTTCATTTCGCATTTGAATATTACACCTCTCTTCTTTCTCTCCACCAGTTAATTGTCTTATCTAATCCAGTACTTAAATCATACTGCGGCTTCCATCTAACTTCATTATTTAACCTATCAATATCTGCTAAAATTATATGTGGTTCATTTAGAGCAGTCTCTAATTTTCCTAATTCTATCATGTTTTTTCCACCAATTTTTTCTTCGATTAATGTGAAAATCTCTTTTAATTGATAGGCTTGGCCTGATCCAATATTAACTATACCTTCAACCTTACTATCCAGTAAATTTACAAAAGCTGATGCTGCATCTTCAATATATAAATAATCACGTATTTGATTTCCATGGGAACAGAGGGCTTTCTTTTCGTCTAATAAAGAATTAATTACATATGGAATAATTCTGGCAGAATTTTCGAAAGGTCCATATATATAAAAAATTCGACCCCAGGCTAAACTCAAATCATTTTTTTTACTAAAATCTTTCAATATTTTTTGCAAGCCTAATTTACATATTCCATATAATGTATTAGGCTGTGAAGGTGTTAAGTTTTCTATTAAATATCCATATTCCAGGTCATATTCAAAACATGTTCCAGCAATTACAGCTCTCTTACCTCCATTTTTTTTAAAAGCTTTAATAATTTCAATACTAGATTGCACCCAGGAAAGGTTGCCATTAGAATTCTTATATTCAGCAGGTTCTGTATACCAGGCAAAATGTAGTAGATGTGTTGGTTTTATTTCTTTAAATAATTTATCTATTTTTGATAATTCCAATAAATCGCAAATATGCCAGTAAATAAATTTTGAATTATTTTTATGTTTTTTAGAACTTATTGCATATACTTCATATCCTTTTTCTATAAGCTTATTCAAAGTCCATCTCCCTACAAAACCAGTAGCCCCTGTCACTAAAACCTTTTTCAAATCTTATATTCCTCCCATTTTTGATCTTTATTTGATATAATATACTTTTCCATATAAGGCCATTTTACATTAAAGGATTTATCATCCCATCTTACACCTCTTGCATATTCTTGATGATAAAATTCAGACATCTGATAAAAAACTTCTGTGTCATCTTCTAAGGTCAGAAAACCATGGGCAAATCTTTCAGGTATATAAATCATTTTTTTATTCATTTCACTCAGTTCAACACTAATCCATTTCTTAAAGGTTTTTGAATTCTCTCTTAAATCTACTATTACATCATATATGGAGCCTTTAATACAATGAACCAGTTTGGCTTCATAATAAGGTGCAGTCTGATAATGTAGGCCTCTTAATGTTCCTTTTTGTTTATTATATGAAATATTACACTGCATTGTTTTAAAATATATACTATGTTCTTCAAATTCTTTCTCACAAAAACACCTGGCAAAAAAGCCTCTATTATCTTCAACCAGCTCAAGTTCTATCACAAATACATTACTTAAATCTGTTTCTTTAAATATCATTTATAGTACCTCTACCTCAGGAATTAAAACAATAAATTTCCCATTCCATTCTTTGATATAATTTATTTGCTGTATTATTTCCTCTTTTAAATTCCAGGGTAATATTATTACATAGTCTGGTTTTGTTTCTTTAAACTTTTCTGGTGAAAATATAGGGATATGTGTTCCTGGTAAATACTTTCCCTGCTTATATGGATTTTTATCTACTGTATAATCAAGGAAGTCTATTCCTACACCACAATAATTGAGTAGGGTGTTCCCTTTAGCAGGTGCTCCATATCCTACTATCATTTTATCTTTGTTCTTTAAATCGATTAAAAATTTTAGTATATTTCTTTTTGATTGCTTAACCTTTTCTGTAAATTTATCATAAGTTTTTATTTTGTCTATTCCAAAGTCCTTTTCTTTAGTAAATAAATCTTCTACACTGCTTTTTACTAGCTTTGTATTATCCTCAATATGTTTAGCATATATTCTCAATGACCCTCCATGTGTTGGTATTTCTTCTACCTCAAATATTTCAAGTCCATGTTTTTTTAAAATTTTATTTACAACAATAAATGAAAAATATGAAAAATGTTCATGGTAAATTGTGTCGAACTGATTTTCCTTAATTAATCTTAATAAATGAGGAAATTCCATAGTAATAAAGCCATCATAATTTAATAAAATTTTCATGCCTGATATAAAATCATTTAAGTTTGGAACATGAGCTAAAACATTATTACCTATTAGCAAATCAGCCCTAACATCTTTTTGTACTAATTCTTCAGCTAAACTTTTTGCGAAAAATTTGCAAATTGTCGGTACACCCTTTTTCTCAGCTACTAAGGCTACATTTTCGGCAGGCTCTATACCTAAAACAGAAACATTTTGTTTTTTGAAATATTGCAGTAAATATCCATCATTACTGGCTATTTCAATTACATTGGATTTATCTTCTATACCATATTCTTTCATCATTTTATTAACATACTTCTCTACATGTTCAAGCCAGGTGCTTGAATATGATGAAAAGTATGCATAATCACTAAATATATTTTCAGGTATTTCAAATTCATCAACCTGAACTAATAAACAATTTGGACAAACATATAATTCTAATGGGTAGAATAGTTCTTTTTTTCCAAGGCCCCTATTATCCAGATATGAATTAGCTAAAGGCGATACTCCCAGTGAAAGAAACTCTTTTTCAAGATTTGTATTACAAAACCTACAATGCATTATCTCCCCTCCTAAAAACATATCTCAGTTATCTCTCAGGCATTGACTATTATATTTTTCTATCTGCTCTAGACAAAGGTTATAAACATTTTCTTTTTTATAACGTTTATACCAATCAACAGTTAACTGAAGCACATCATCAATATTAAATTTAGGCTTCCAGCCAAGTTTAAAGACTGTCTTACTTATATCAAGATTTAATAATCTAGCCTCATGTGGTTCTTCGCTTATTGAAACATCTTTTATTTCACCATAGCCATATAACTTAATAACCTTTTCTACTAATTCCTTAACTGTAATTATTGACTCAAAGTAAGGTCCAAAATTCCATGCTTCACAATACATTATAGGATTTTCTAACATTTTCTGAGTTAATTGCAAATAGCCAGCCAGTGGTTCTAAAACATGTTGCCAGGGTCTTATTGAACGTGGACTTCTTATTTTAATTGGCTTATTAGCCTCTAAAGCTCTAATACAATCTGGAATAATTCTATCTTCAGCCCAATCTCCACCACCTATTACATTCCCTGTTCTAACAGAAGCAATAGATTTGCCATGGTGTTCATAATTTATAGGATTCATAAATGAACTTCTATATGAAGCTATTAAAAGTTCAGCACAGCCCTTTGAAGAACTATAGGGATCATAACCTCCCAAAAAATCATTTTCTCTATATCCCCATAATTGTTCTTTATTTTCATAACATTTATCTGATGTAATCATTATACCAATCCTGGTACTATTTGATTTTCTTATACACTCAAGTACATTTAAAGTCCCCATAACATTTACATCATAAGTTTCTTTTGGTACTTCATATGACAACCTGACTAAGGGCTGTGCCGCTAAATGAAATACAATTTGTGGTTTATATTTCTCAAATACCCTTTCTAATCTGATAGTATTTCTTAGATCTCCACGAATATCAATTATTTTTTCATTTAACTCTGATAATACAAAATTATCCCTTACTGTTTTAGTATATAAAGCATAGCCTATCACCCTGGCCCCTAACTCTTTCAACCAGATACTAAGCCAGGAACCTTTAAAACCGGTGTGTCCTGTAACTAATACTGTTTTTCCTTTATATATATTATTAAAGCCTTCCACACTACCAAACCTTCCAAAAAGCCTTGTTATTCTTCCACAAATTATTTAAATATTTGACATCCCTTTCGTGGTCCATACAGGCCCATAACCCTTGATGCCTATAGACTGCAATTTTACCTTCTGATGCAAGTTGTTCAAAGACACCAGCTTCTAAATCACAATCTTCATCTACTGTTAAATAATTTAAAAGTTCTTTATTAAATACCATAAATCCACCATTAATTAATCCCTGTGATGTTTGAGCCTTTTCCTCAAAGGATTTTAAAGTATCACCATCAGCTACTAATTCTCCAAACCTTGCTGGTGGATGAACTCCTGTTAATGTTATTATTTTGCCTACTTCCTTATGAAACTTTATAACTTCATTAATATTAATATCTGCAACACCATCACCATAAGTTAATAAATTTATTTCATCATCTAAATGTTTTTCTATTCTTTTTACTCTACCACCTTTAAGAGTATTCAGCCCGGTATCAACTAATGTTACCCTCCAAGCTTTTTCATCATGTTCATTATGAAACTTAATACTTAAATCACCAAGGTTAACCGTAAAATCATTATTTTTTGAATTATAATTTGAAAAGTAATCCTTTATTACATCCCCTTTGTACCCTAAACATATAATAAAATTTTCAATCCCATATGCAGAATAAATTTTCATTATATGCCAAAGTACGGGTTTTCCTCCTATTTCAATCATGGGTTTTGGGATAATTGATGTTCTTTCACCAAGTCTTGTTCCATAACCACCTGCTAATATAACTAATTTCATAAATGTCACCCACTTTAAATAATTTATATTATATGAGAAGTTATCAAAATATCAGGAAAATTGGGCTAGTTAGAAGATGCACTAATCATTTCACAAAATTTAAAATCTATTTCACTATCTATATCTATTGAGTCTTTTCTATTCATTATATAAGCATAACTATTTTTACCCAAAAAGCTTTTTTCCTCAATCAATCTATCAACTTTTGCTAAATATATAGCACCATTTAACTGATAATATTGAGGTAAATTCTGTCTTCTCATACTTTTTACTTCTTCCCCAATAAAATTATCCATTTTTAAATCCTTGTCAATTATATTGGTCCAAAGTGGCGAATGTTCACACTCACATACACTTATAATAAAATCAGCATGTTTTTTATTAAAAAGCTGATAAGCTTCTTTTATATGATGAGCCTTTCTTAATGGCGATGTCGGTTGAAGTAATATAATTTCTTGATATTCTTTATCTATATTTCTCATAAAATCAAGACAGTGTAAAATCACATCAATTGTGTGGGAATCATCTAAAGCAAGTTCTTTTGGTCTTAAGAAGGGTACATCTGCTCCATATCTTCTCGCTATATCTGCTATTTTTTTAGAGTCAGTAGATACAATAATATCTTCAAACATATTACTCTTGACAGCCTCTATAATAGTATATGCTATAAGTGGTTTTCCAGCTAATTCCCTTATGTTTTTATTTTTTACTCCCTTTGAACCTGCTCTTGCAGGTATAAGCGCTAGGATTTTACTCATGAAATCTATTCTCCTCAAATCTATTCAATATATCGCCATTTCATTTTTTTGATATTAATGCTGTTGTTTCTATTATTAAAATTAGCCATAGACCAATTTATTTAATACATATATATTCAACTATCTTCTTAAATGTTACTGATGCTAAGTCAACCTTATATAGTTAATTAATAATGATAACTTTTATTATTTATTACTGGATATTCAAAAATAATCCTGGCATAAAAAAATAAACCCTAATATAATTTAAATATTATAACAGAAGGTTTATTTTTATTGAAACGTCTTTAAAGTATTTCTCAATTCATCAATAGATTTAACATCATATAAATCTTGCTTATATAATACTTTAAATCTTTCAACTAATTCAGGAAATTTTTCATCTGCTACTTTTTTCTTAATAAAATTTTGTAATAAATCACACATCCAGATCGCTTTACTAGGTATATTCAAAGCCCTCAAAATTATTTGCGTATTTATTAAAGCTGTTGAGTGATATGACATAAATATTTTACTATTTAAAGCAGTTCTATTGCTGTTTAATTCATTTAGAAGTACAAATTCCCAGGGCACATTATCTTTTAGGCAATTAACATTACTATATTCGTTATATTTCTCTTTATTACTACTTGTATGCATTTTAACAAGTACTCTATAACCTTTTAATTCATTTAATATTAATGAAAATAGATATTTTTCTTGCTGCACTTTTGTTACTTTCAAATTAGATAGTTGTTGCTCTAAAAAAATCACGTCATAATTCAATGGTTTATGGTTATAATTAAAAATCTTGTTCAACTCAATACAAAACAAGTTTAATAAATTACTATTTTTAATATATTCTGTTATGCCTATATTTCTCACTGGTCTTTTCAATAATTTATTTGCATCAAGATTTTTATCAAATAGCCATATCTCCGATGTTCTATTAAAATCTATGTCTCTATTATAAATATTACTCCATTTACTTCTACAGTAATTAAAAGTTTCTTTAAAATAGTAGGTCATTACTCCATCTTGAGTTAGGATAATCTTAGTTGTATTTGGTATATAGTCTAATAAAATAAAGCCAAAAGAACCACTGGCAAAGGTGAAATAGTGTAAAATATCCAAATCAGTAAAATTTACTCGTTGTAATTGCTGGCGTATATCTATAAAGCGTTGTTCTCTAGGTTTTTTATCTTCTCTAATTAAAAAAACCTCATCCCAGATATTACAATATTTAATTATTCTTGAATATGTAGCCAGGTTATGAATATCTGACAGCATAAGAATTTTATAGTCATTTCTATACACTGTCCTTGATAATATATATGAAATAAATAGATTATATGAAGTTAAACATGCAAAACATACCCTTCTTTTATTGCCCATTTTTCTTATCTTCCTTTCTTCAGTCTCATTCTGACTCCTGACTCCTAACGTCTGAATTCTGAGTAATACTATAAAATTCTTTTTTAAGATCTAAATTTTTTGATAAGCACTCTGTAATCACACTAATAATCTTAGCTGATACCTTTCCATCTCCATAGGGGTTTTGTGCATATCTAATTTTTTCTTTAAAATCATCAGATAGAGCTTTATCTAAGCTTACTATAATGTCATTTTTTATTGGCTTACAATTGATTACTGTATCAGCCTGTATTCTACCCTTTTGTCTATCACCTATATTTACTGTAGGAACTTTAAATATAGGTGCTTCAATAATCCCACTGGAAGAATTACCCACAACAGCATCTACATATTGCATGGTACTTAAATATCTGATTTGACCCATGGATGTAAATGCAACTACTTTTTCTTTATTTTTTCTCATATATTCATCTATCATTTTATTGATAATTCTTCCATCTGTATCTGAATTGGTTTTAGTAAATATTATTTTTAAATTATCTATTTCATCAAAAGCCTTTAGAACATTTTGAAATTGCTCCCTTGAAGTATTTCCTTCCAGGGTCACTGGATGAAATGTCACTAAAATAGTTCTTTTCCCAAACTTAAAACCAATCTCTTTTTCTAATTCTTCTTTAGAAAGGAGTTTCAGTATCTTTATATTTTCAATTCCCATTGCCCCCACATTAAAAACTCTATCAGGGTGTTCCCCAAGTTGTATTACTTTTCTTCTATATTCTTCTGTACTGGTAAAATGCAAATAACTCATCTTTGTAATAGAATGTCTAAAGGCTTCATCCAATGCACCTTCAGTAGTTTCCCCACCATGTAAATGAACAACTGGAATTTTTGCTATCCAGGCTGCACTGACTGCTGCAAATATTTCATATCTATCACCAAGTACAATGATGAGGTCAGGTCTTAATCTCTCATAAGCTTCCGAAAAACTTATTAAAGTAAGTCCCATTGATTTTGATATTCCTATAGGAGTATCTGAGCTTAATAGAATTTCTATTTTTTCATCAATCCTATACCCATCTTCATTTATTTCTTGATAAGTCAAGCCGAATTCCGGTGATAAGTGCATTCCTGTAGCTATTAACTGCAGCTGTAGTTCTTTAAGGCTTGTTATTCTTTGCATAAGAGGTTTTAATAGACCATAATCTGCTCTTGTACCAGTAACCACACAGACCTTTTTCATATCTCTATCAACTCATCTTCTCTATAATCTCTTCTAGCAATCTCACCAATCATCTCATCCCATCTCATTGGTGATATACCATTTCCGGGCCTTTTTACTGTTAAATTATTCTCTGAAAAAGTTTCTCCTTTTCTTATATTACATTTTGCCACTATACTTTTTCTTGCAATTTCAATATTTGGAAATTCAGATTCTGACGGCTCCTTAATACCATTACCCAATGCTTTTTCAATATTCCTGATAGCTTTGACTACCTCCTTTAATTCATAGAACTCTAAGCTCGCTTTATGGTCAGGACCTAGCATTTTCTTATCTAAGGTAAAATGCTTTTCAATAACTTTGGCCCCCATTGCTACTGCTGCTATTGGAACTTCTACTCCTGAAGAATGATCAGAATAACCTACCTCTACTTTAAAGGCCTCCTTAATAGTAAGCATTGCTTTTAAGTTTACATCTTTCATAGGGGTAGGGTACTCTGTATTACAGTGGAGTACTGTAATATCTTTTGTCCCATTTTCCCTGAGTATTTTAAGAGCAGCTTCAATCTCCCCAAGGTTAGACATCCCAGTCGACAGTATTACCTTCTTTTTTAGCTTTCCTATTTTTCTTAAATAAGGAAGATTAGTGATTTCTCCTGATGGTATTTTAAATATTTCCAGTTTCAGCTCATTCAATAATCTAATACTCTCCCGATCAAAGGGAGAAGACAAAAATATAATATTTTTATAACGGCAATAATCTAACAATTCCAGATGTTTATCTCTATCCAGTTCTAATTTTTTTATCATTCCATATTGTTCTTCATTATTATTAGTTGTTTTTTTCTGGTATTCAGCTTTTTCAGCACTTATTGACACAACATTTTCAGCTTTAAAGGTTTGAAACTTTACAGCATCTGCCCCTGCTTCACAAGCTGTATCGATTAGCTTTTTAGCAATATTTATACTTCCATTATGATTCACACCAGCTTCTGCTATTATAAAAACCTTAGACAATTAATCTACCTCCCTACAAGGGTTTCCATAAGCCTTAGAATTTTTATTAATATCTTTTACAACAACACTGCCAGCACCTATAACTGTATTTGAACCTATTATAATATTTTGAATTACCGTTGAATTAGTTCCAATATGAGAATTTTCGCCAATATGCACACCACCACTTAAAACAGTACCTGGGGCAATATGAACAAAATCGTCTATGATACAGTCATGTTCAATTACTGCCCCAGTATTAATAATGCAATTTTTACCAATTTGAGCAGCTGTATTTATTATTGCTCCTTTGCCAATAAATGTACCTTCTCTTATAATAATATTACTTGAAATTATTGCTGATTTATCAATAATAACTGGAAATTTTAGTTCTATTTTCTTAGCATATATATATTTTTTAATTCGTAATTCTGGATCACCTATACTACCAAGAGTTATGAATGCATTTCTAATACCTTCCGTATAATAAGAACTTAAATCATCGTCTATTCCCACAATTCTTATGTTATTTACATATCTTCCTACCTTTTCTCTAATATCCAGAACACCTACTATATTAAACAAATTTCCTTGAGTTATTGCATCTATTACACTTTTACAATGGCCTCCCCCACCTATTAGTAAGATATCTTCCATCACCGAAAACCCAGCCTTTCCAACATCTTTTTCATTTCCTTAAATTGACCCATATCAAGCCATGACTCTTCACTTACAGGATATGCTCCGATCCGTTCTCCTTTTTTTATATATTTTTTTATCAAATCAGTGAGTTGATAAAATTTATTGGCAGGTATATTTTCAAGTGTTTCTGGTTCTAAGATATACATCCCAGTATTTATTAAAAAATCAAATTCCGGTTTTTCAATAATTTCTCTGATAATGCTTTCATCATTTAATTCTATTACTCCATAAGGAACAGTAAAGAATTTAAGGGAGGTTACAACTGTAATTTTATTTTTATTTTCTTGATGAAATTTAAGCATTTTATAATAATTACCATCTACCAAAACATCGCAATTGCTTACAAAAAAGGGTCCCTTTATTTTATCTTTTAACAGGTACAGGCTTCCAGCCGTTCCCAATGGTTTTTCTTCCTCAATATACTCAATTTCATATTTTCTATTTAAATCATTAAAATAGGCCTTAATTAAATTCTTTTTATAATTTATGGTAAGATAGAATTTTTTACAGCCAAAATTTTCAAATCTATTTATTATCCTTTCAACTATTGGTATATTCCCTATTGGAACCAGAGGCTTTGGAAATATTTTAGTAATAGGATCCAGTCTTGTTCCTTTTCCACCAGCCATTATTACAACCGGGCCGATTATAAAATTATAAGATTTTAATTCTTTAACATAGAAATCCTTCCAGAGTATTATATCTACAACTTCCTTTTCCCCATTGACTACAGGTATTGCTTCAATTAGTTTTTTCTTCATGATGTCTTTAGCTTTAGACTCTTCTCCACACATAAGATAGATTGGATTATGGTTCATTATTAATTTAACTTTTTCAGTTAAATCTCCATTCATCAAAATCCAGCGCCTAATATCCCCATCAGTTATTACACCTTTTAATACTGTATCTCTGGTTATTAATAGTATTTTTTTGGCAGTTTCATCTAATTTTTTTATAGCTTCTTTGATTGTAATCTCTTCATTTATAAATAGATCCCCTACATTCATCTATATCCCTCTTTGAGAGCTAAAGTCTTTTAATAATTGAATAACTGTCAATACCTTTTGCTCATCTAAATTTGTACTGCAGGGTATATTTAAAACCCGTTCTAGATAATAACTGGCTCTTTCAATTTGATAGCTTTGGTTGTTTAAATAAGGCTTTTGTTGATGAATAAGTCCCCAGATCGGTCTAGTCTGGATATTCCTTTGATATAATTTCTGTAATAACTCATCTCTATTAAAAGCGTATTTTTCTTTATCTATCATTAAAGAATAAAACCAATAATTTGGCCTTGTTTCTTTATTAAAGTTTAATAAATCTAATCCCTCTATGGTTTCAAGCTCTTTTTTATAAAGGGCATAGTTTTTTGTTTTTATCTCTATAAAGTCTTCCAATTGTTCCAACTGAGCAAGACCTAAAGCTGCCTGTAGATTTGTCATTCGATAGTTGTAACCTATCTCATCATGTATATAATATAAAGGATCATCTTTACTCTGAGTCGACAAATACTTCGCCCTGGCAGCTAATGCAATATCCTTAGCTACCAGCATACCTCCACCACCTGTTGTAATTATTTTATTTGCATTAAAAGAATATGCTCCAAAGTCTCCTATAGTTCCTGCAAACTTAGCAGAATACTCTCCTTTTGTACAGTAAGAGCCTAATGCTTCTGTTGCATCTTCTATAACCTTTAATTTATATTTTCTGGCTATGTACATTACCCTTTCCATATTAGCCATATTTCCAAATACATGAACTATAATTAAGGCCTTTATAACTTTCTTGCTTCTTTGATTAATTAACCCTTCTTTTGATAAAAAACATTTTTTCTGACAAAACTCCTCTAATTTATCTAAGTCCATATTAAGGCTATCATCACAATCCATAAATACCGGCTCTGCCCCTTGATACTTAATAGGATTAACTGCAGCTATAAAGGTAAGTGTTGGTACTATTACTTCATGGTCTTTTCCAACTCCTGAAAGCCATAAAGCTAAATGAAGAGCCGCAGTTCCACTTTGACAGGCATCAGCCTTTTTAACTTTTAAATATTTAGCTATCTTTTCTTCAAATTCTTTTATAAATCTTCCTCCAGTTGATACCCATTCTGTTTCTACAGCCCTGGTTACATATTCAAGCTCTTTACCTGCAAAATTAGGTACTGACAGTGGTATCAATTTCTCCATAATAATTCTCCTTTAAAGATTATATATATCAACCTTATATTTATCTAAATTGTTTTTTAACCAGGTTATTGTTTCCAACAAACCTTCTTTTAGTGTATATTTTGGCTTCCATTTTGTTAGCCTCTTTATTTTTTCATTTGAACCAAGCAATCTATTTACTTCACTTTTTTCTGGCCTTACCCTATCTTGATCACACACTATTTCTGCAGCTGAATTAATTTGATTTATTAACTCTCCAGCTAAAACTTCTATTGATATTTCTTCCTGAGAAGCTATATTTATCTCTTCCCCTATCGTCTTCTCTGATTTTACAATTTCAATAAAACCCTGTACTGTGTCCTTTACATAATTAAAATCTCTAGTTGGGGTTAGAGAACCCAGCTTAATTTTTATTTTTCCAGCCAACAATTGCATTATAATTGTTGGTATAACTGCTCTTGCTGATTGTCTTGGTCCATAGGTGTTAAATGGTCTTACTATTGTTATTGGTAGATTAAAGCTTCTATAAAAGGATTCAGCTAATCTATCTGCCCCTATTTTAGTTGCTGAATATGGTGATTGTCCTTGAAAAGGGTGTTTTTCATCTATCGGCACATATTTTGCTGTTCCATATACTTCTGATGTTGAGGTAATTAAAACTCTACTTGTTCCAAAATCCCTTGCTGCCTGCAAAATATTTAATGTTCCTTTTATATTTGTATCAATATATGAATCTGGAGAATGATAGCTAAAAGGTATGGCAATTAAAGCTGCTAAATGATATACTTGGTCAATACCTTTTAATGCTTTTCTGACACCATTTGGATCCCTTATATCTCCAGTAAAAATCTCTATTTCATTTAATTTATCTTTTGAAAAAGTGTCTAACCAGCCCCAGGTGTTAAATGAGTTGTAATATGTAAAAGCCCTTATGTCATTACCTTCTTCAAGTAATCTTTCTACTAAATGACTCCCTATAAACCCCCCTGCTCCAGTTACCAGAACTTTTTTCATATCTATATCCTCCATTAGTAAACTATTCAAGTATTTAGAATTTAGGGTGACACTCAGTGTTGTTTTTACAAATATAGTAAGTCATGCTTTAACTTAAAAAAGAAAAACATTTCCTGAGTGCCACCTGACTCCTGGGCAGTTACTATTTATTAAAGTTCTTTTATAATATTTCTCAATTCATCAATTGAATTGAGAGCATAGATATTCTTTTCATCTAACTTCTTAAACCTATTAACTAATTGTTTAAATATCAAATGAGTTACAGGTTTTTTAATTTCATCCTCTAAAAATTTAAATAGGAAAATTACTTTACATGGTATTCTAAAGATATCTAAAAATATTTTAGAATTTATTAGAGCTGCTGAATAATATGATATAAATACTTTATCATAGAGATTTGGCCGATTATTAAGATACTCATTTAAAAGTACCAGTTCCCAAGGCACTCCATTATCATTTTTTATAATATCAAAACTAAAATCTTGATATTTATAATAAAAATCAGATGGGTGTTTTTTTATTATAATTTTATCTCTATCTAGTCCAGCAAATATTTTTGCTAATATTTGTTTTTCTTTTGGTTCAGTTATTAAACACACCTTCGTAATCGGTTGATCAAAGAATATAAAATCTGAATTTATTTTTTCATGGTTATAATTATATAGTCTATTTAACTCTTTACACATCTCAGTTAATAATCTATCATCGCAAAGATACTTTTCCATTGGTATGTTTTTTAATGTTCTAGTGAAATTACTTACATAGAGATTTTTATCCAATAACCAAATCTCAGATATTCTTTCTATGTTTATGGGTTTGTTAGTTCCAAAGCTTTCTTTAATAAGATATGTCATAACCCCTTCATCGGTTAAAATAATTTTTGTTTTCTCTTTTATATAATCAAATAGTAAATAATTATAAAATGCATAAGTAAAATAGTGTAAAACATCTATATCTTTAAGGTCTATTTTTGCTAATTCTTGCCGGCTTATAGGTTGGTGTTTTTCTTTAATTAATATTATTTCACTCCAAACATCAAACTTATTGATAATATTTTCATAAGCTATCTCCAATATATTATGACAATCTGAAAGTAACAATATTTTATAGTCATTTTTATAGATTGTCTTTGATAATATATATGTAATAAATAAATGGTATGAATTTACACATGAAAAGCAAACTCTTTTGTTGCTATAAACTATTTTCGTATTTCATCACCTCAATTTTTTAATTGAACTTCAATATATTTTATGTTATGTTAAGACATAAAATTTGTTACAAAATACTAAGAATAAAGTGGCCTTCGGGTCACTCTATTGTCAGTGTAACTATTTTTAATTGACAATTAAAATCCTTTGTCTATAATTCCAGAGAAAAAAATTATAATTCTAAAGCAACTTTATATTTTTTACATATGCAGGACGCTGGAGCACAACTTTAATGTTCTACCCTAAAAACTAAAAAAATGTTAAGAATGCTATTTTAGGCAATAGAGAAATAAACCCTGAAATATATTTTCTTTACAGGGTTTAAGATATAGTAAATAGAAATTTAGTAGATAATTATGCTACTTCATCTCCTTTTTCTAAATTTACAACTTACTCCAGGTATTGTATCAAGTAGATCAATTTGTTTATCAAAAGGGCACATCCGCTTCATTACTTAGCTATCTAAGCTTGATATTTGTTTGTCAAGAAAGTCAATACATTTTTCCTCGCCCTTTTTGTATTAGTTAGTCACTAAACACCTTCAAGAAAAGACGGGATTTCCTTCTATATCCCCGAAGTATCAATTATCATAAGGCTTTTTATTGAGTTAATTATATGACTAATACTTTGAATTTTTTTATTTTAGCACTTTTCTTTGAGTACCTTAAACTTAGGGCTTAAGGTGATTTTTAAAAACATTTACGGAATCTCTGTATATAATTATTCTTGATTATGATTTAATATTTCTTCAAGTATCTCAACCACTGCTATAACCTGGCTTTCACCTACTTTCTCAGAGGGAATTCCTTGTTTTATACAACTCAAAAAATGAGAAAGTTCATAATAAAACATTCCTGTTGGTGGAAGATTTATTCCCGTAGGAATTTTTATCTCATCCTCTATATCAAAATAATAAGGTTCCCTTTCAGACTGATATAAAATCAAATTTTTTCCGTCGAAGACTACTAATGCATTCTCAAAGTAAATCCTCCAGCGTGTAGTAAATGGATAATCAGCATTATACCATGCCACTTCAGCAACTATATTTAATTTTCCATATTTATAGTTAAAACGGTATTGTTCTTGAAATTTTCTATTTTTTCTTCCACAGCTGGTAAAATTATACTTGTCTGGCTTTCCAAACAAACTAACTATTAGATCAAGGTCATGAATATGTAAGTCAAATGGTAAAAGTCCACTCTTATCCCTATCAAACAACCACCCACCTTGTGCCCAGCCTGGAGATCCTGTAATGCGTTCAAAATACCCATCAAGTGGTTTCCCAAACTCCCCATTTTCTATAATCTGGTGCAAAATTTCTGCTGCTTTAGTAAACTGTAAAACCTGACCCACAAATAATAATAATCCCTTCTCCTCCGCTAAATTAAACATATCTTCAGCATCTTCTTTATGAAGTGCTATAGGTTTTTCTACAATAACATGTTTCCCAAGAGAAAGGCTTTTCATAACCTGTTGTTTATGTAAAAAGGTAGGTGTACAAATATCAATAACATCAATCTCTTCCACCTGTACCATACTATCAATGTTTTTATAAACAGGAAGACCCCATTTTTCTGCTTTTTTCCTGCCAGATACAGAATTACTAACCACAGCTGCAACTTTACATCCATCGATTTCTGCATAATTATTATGATGTACGCTGCCCATCCCGCCAATACCAACAATACCAATTCTTATCATCCCTACTCCTCCTTTTCTTATTTTAAATTTCAAGTCCTATTGATTGTAAATATTGATAAGAATCTTTTACAGCTTGATTAATTTCCTCAATATTTTTTGCCCCATTTTTAGTAAACTCTATTTCAATACTTAAAGGACAATTATTTTCTGCCTGTTTCAATTTGCTTAGTATCATCTTGAAATCTATTCTTCCTTTTCCAAGTGCAGGAAAATTCCATTCATCTTGTCTCCCCGCTTTATCTTTGAGATGTATATGTCCAATTTCATTAATACAGTCTTCTACATCTTCTTCTAAATTTACTGCACCATAAAAAATGGCATTAGCTGTATCATAATTAATGACTACACGTGGTGAGTTGACAATATCTATAATATCTTTCAAACACTTACCTGTTCCATGTTTTCCATGGTTCTCTAATCCTAAAATTAAATTATATTCCTCTAAATACGGTATCAATTCTTGGATATGCCCTGCTACCTCAAAATTAGATATTTCAACCTTATCTTTCAAATGGGCTTCTCCAATAGAGGAAATAACATGCTCACATCCAAAGAATCCTGCAAGACGAATGTTAGCTATAAAATCAGCGATTCGCCCTTTATCCATTAGATTACAGTGACCACTCATGGAAATGGGGATTAAATCATTCTCCTTTAATTCATCTTTAATCTTATATAATTCCTTTAAACTCATTGTAGGAAAAACATGTTCTGTCCAACCCTTTGTCGCTGTAAGTTCAATATACTTAAAACCAGCTTTACTTATTCCATCCATTGCTTGACATAACGAATAGCCATGATAAGTATTAGTGTTAACAGCTATTATCCTCTGCAATATATCCATCTCCTTTTTTATAATATTTAGATTATTATAACATTGTAATATATGCGTTTTCAATAAATTGAACAAACATAAAAAAATTTTTCATCATTAAGCCTCTCTGGTAGAGTCAAAAACCATGGTGGTCTTTCCACCCTATTCTTTTATAAATCTACAAGGCAGACGACCACCAGGAAAACGACAGCTGTTAATAGCTGTCGTTTAATAATTAATTATGGTTTTTTTGGCAATTATTTAACTACAACACTATCAGTAGTAATCTTACCATCAACAATCTTCCAGACGCCTATAGTGTCATATCTATTAACCCCCCAGGAAAAGTTCGGCAACTTCATCATTATTTAATAATCCCTGACCAGTATCTTCATATTTATTTTGACCAGTTGCCAGAACATAACCTCTATCTGACATCCCCAGAGCCTTTTTAGCATTTTGTTCAACCATCAAAATAGATACACCAGTCTTATTAATATCTTTTACCTTATCAAGGATCATATCTATATACATTGGTGCCAGCCCAGCAGTAGGTTCATCTAATAAAAGAAGGTCTGGTTCTATAATCAATGCTCGACCAAAAGCAACCATCTGCCGCTGCCCACCGCTCAGTGTACCAGTTCTTTTCTTCCTCTTTTCTTTCAAGGGGGGGAATAAATCATAAATCAATGTTAATCTATCTTCCATGTTCTTGTTATTGACAAACGCCCCCATTTCCAAATTCTCATGTACAGTAAGTGAGGGAAATACATTATCACTCTGAGGTACAAATGAAAACCCAAGCCTTACCAAACGATCCGGCTTAAAACCACCTATTTTCTCTTCTCGATATAACACCTTCCCCTCTTTTGGTTTTACCAGACCAAAGATAGTCTTTAACAATGTTGACTTACCAGAACCATTAGGTCCAACTATAGAAACTACCTCACCTTTATTAACCCTGATCGATATCCCATGTAATATTATCATCTCTCCATAGCCAGCTACTACATCTTTTACTTCCAAAAGCATAAAGCATCATCCCTTTCAACCCCTTATAAAACAGCTACTCCCTATGCCACCTAAGTACGTCTCAATTACTAGTGGGTGTTTCCGTATGTCATCAAGCACACCTTAACAAATACCATTTAAAAACACATTTATTACTTAATAAATATTATATTTATGATATGTTTGTGTTACTTACGTGTTAATTTTATACCCGCTTTTTCTTTTTGTCAAGGCATTTTTATTCAATTTCAAATGGATACATGTTTTTGCTAATTATTACGTTAGCTTTTTGAGGCAACGTCCACAAAACATGACATGATTTAAGAGCAATTTTATATGATAACAGAAATAAAAATACACCCCTGTTTTATTTAATAACAGGGGTGTAAATTAAAAGAAATTTATTATCTTATTATTATTTAGTTTAATAATATCTTATTAAGAAATGTCCTTTTCACCAAGTTGAATATTCAAGGCATGAACAGACATGTTAATTTCGATTGCAGAAATAATCAATGAAATCATAAGCAGTACAAGCGCTACTGCAAAGATTATTTCTCCAGCAAGGGATTTTTCAAAAAATAATAAAAACATAGAGAAAACACAAAAAAACAAAGCAATAATAGCCAGAAACTGCATATTCCTGATAAGTTTAACTCTACATTTCAACGATTTTATCTGAGATGATATAACAATATTATCTTTCCCTTTTTCCTCTATTTCATCATGAAGGCTTCTAATTAAACTGGCAATAGCAGAAAACCTATTCGTATATGCCAGCATCAATAAAGAAATCGTAGAAAAAACCAATGCTGGCGTAGTTAATGTAAAACCCATTTATCCTCACCCCATTAATATTCTATATCTAAATTAATATCTAAAGCCTTTAAGGAAAAATATATCTCAATTAAAACTGATATAAGTGCAGCTAAGAAAAATATCAATCCTGCAGAAAATAACAAATTTACTATTATTCCTCCCCCTAATAATGTGAAAAACATTGCTGATATCTCAAAAAATAAAGCTAAAACACCAAAGATATGAATAAATTTAATAATTCTCAGTCTGATTGCAAAAATATTAATCTGTTCTTTAACATTTTCTATACTGCTTTCATTTTTAAACATTATATTGAAGTTTCTAATTAACCTGGAAAGCCTGGTAAATCTCAAAATATAAGCCGACATTAATAGACATACCCCTTTAAATAATAAGGCAGGTGTCCCAATACTTAAAAACATACCATCCCTCCTGGCAGATAAGATTTTATTGCTATTATATCTATGTTATTTATTAAATTTAACATTATAACTAGGCATATGTCAAGACTTTTATCCTATGTGCAAGTGTATATACAGATATACATTGACAAATTATACCTAAAGCAAAAAAACACCCTTTTAAGGTGTTTTTAGTAAAACATTTATAACTTTCTTAGAAATACTTATATGATTCAATAACTTTACCATTATTTAAATTCAAAATAGAGATTTCTCCATTTTTTATACTGGCCAGGGTTGGTACCCCAGGTGTCTGTTTAGGTAGTGCAATACTACCAGGATTAAGAAGTATTACCCCATCATCTTCCTTAATAACCGGGATATGTGTATGTCCATAGATAAGTATTTTTGCCCCAAATCTCCTGGCAAAATCAAACCTCTCTGCCTCATTATCATGTTGAAACCCGTGATAAATAACTATTCGCAAACCATTATCTTCTACTACAGACAACTCTGGCAGAGGATATGGTAATACCCAGTCATATACCAACCTGGGGATTATCTCTGAATATTTATTCCTTTTATTTCCTTTTGCCTATTTATTGTCATAACTGCAATAAGATAAGAAAACCATTTATTAAATAAATTGGGTTTGAAATACAAAGATTATATTAAGCAGATCTCCTAGCGTTTTATACCCAAATTATTTTAAACAAATCCTCTTTTATTAAAAATAAGGAAAAATATTCTTTAATATTATTATAAAAATATTTTTTAAAAAGGCCTTCAGGCAAATAATATTAATAATTTCACAGCTTATAAAGCCCCAAATAAAACAATAGCTAGCACTAACTGCTATTTTACGTTTTATTGTTGAAAATTCAATTGTTTTTTCTCAAAATAATTTGGCAGAATAAAATAAGACCTATATCTTATTTTACACAGTAATCTAAGATATAGCCTAATCTTTTCCTTGATGTATATAATCTGTTGAAAATTGTTTATAACTTTTAATTGGTTAGATAAGAATATTATATATTAGCATTACTAAATATTTAGTAATGCATTTGAAATTTCCTCAAATCTTTCATCAGTTATACCAAGTTTTTTCTTAAATCTTTCATCTTCAATTCTTACAACAATTATCTTGTCAGGAGATATTTCCTTAATAACATTTTTTGTCTTCTGAATTGATTCTTCATCATCGTTATAACCATTAATAATAGTAATTTCAAATATAAATTTCCCTTTGTATTGTTTATTAAAAGATACCATGTTTGAAATATATTCTACAAAGGTATACCCTTCAATCGGTCTTTGGATTCTTTGAAAATCTTCTTCTGTTATTACTTTTAACTCTCCAACAACCTCATCACATTTATTAGCAATTTTCATATATTCATCTCTACCCAGTAAATATCCATTAGAAAGCAGTCTTACAAGTAATCCTTTGCCTTTGATAAAGTCAACAATATCACCAATTTTATCATTCACCAAGGCTTCTCCTTTTGAGTTAATAAAGATTAATTCTGCTTTTGTATTTTCTATCATATTTTCTAGTTCAATTAATGAGCTACCTGTTTCATCAAATGACTTTTGGATATCCACCTTATTTTGCGACCTTCCAATAGGACAAAATATACATTCAAAGTTACAATGCTTTTCTGGAAGTATGTTAACTTCCAGTACCCTTCTTCCATCTTCAATATAAATATCTTTATAACTAAAACCACCCATCACCTTATCCTCCTCAAATTATTTTTTTTATTTTAAAACATACCTCCCCAAAAATAAAAAAGCCTGAGGAAATATTATAAAAATACCTCCCAGGCTTTTATCCTTCCGTGTGCACAGTAAACTGTGTGTTTTCTCTCGGACCTGCCAGTTATAAACTGCGGAACCCTAGAAAACCTAAGTATATAATTAAATTATGATTTGCAATTTAAAATTACAAATAATTTTAACATAATATTAAGATTAAATCAACATATCTCTAGTATAAAAATAAGGTGGATTATAATTATATCTTGTACAATTTACCTTACTCTTATTTTCTATAGTTTTTAATAAAACATTTGTCGTTTTCTTTAAAGATACTTATATGATTCAATAACTTTACCATTATTTAAATTCAAAATAGAGATTTCTCCATTTTTTATACTGGCTAGGGTTGGTACCCCAGGTGTCTGTTTAGGTAGTGCAATACTACCAGGATTAAGAAGTATTACCCCATCATCTTCCTTAATAACCGGGATATGTGTATGTCCATAGATAAGTATTTTTGCCCCAAATCTCCTGGCAAAATCAAACCTCTCTGCCTCATTATCATGTTGAAACCCGTGATAGATAACTATTCGCAAACCATTATCTTCTACTACAGACAACTCTGGCAGAGGATATGGTAATACCCAGTCATCTACCAGGGCATCAACATTCCCTTTTACTGCTAATAAGTTGTAGTCAGCTTTATTAATTAAATCAACAAGGCCTTTGGTATCATAACCCTCTGGCAGGCGATTACGAGCACCATGATAGAGTATATCCCCAGCATGGAGTACCATATCTGCCTGTCCAAAATAAGTCTCAGCCTTTTTCCAATTAGCCAGACTACCATGTGAGTCACTAAGCACTATAAAATTCATAGTTATCAGCCCCCTTTCTGCTAATTAATCTTATCTCAACTAGACAGAAATTACAAGGTCTACCATCTAACCGCAAAGCTAATATGACAGCCGAAACCGTCCCCTTGTCACATAGTTTTCGCTTTTTTATATTCTAGAAACTCTTCAACGGTTAAAAAGGTATTTTGGGCACCTAGTTTATGGCAGAGCTGGGTTACGTGTGGTGGTTCCAGGTAGGCATCTTTGAGGACTGCCTCCTGAGAATAGACATCCCTTGTGTTACTGTCAAGTAAAACCCTGCCTTCATTAAATACTACTGTCCTTTCAAAAGTCTCCGCCACAAAATCCATGTCGTGGATAATAGTTAAAACAAGTTTTCCTTGCTTACTCAGGTCTTTAATTAAACCCTTAATTTTCTCTTTGCCTGCATAATCCTGTGCAATTGTCGGTTCATCTAAAATAATAATAGCTGTATCCATGGCCAGGATAGAAGCAATAGTGACCAGTTTCCTGTCAGAAAGGGTTAGGTCATAGGGGTTTATTTCCTGCTTATCTGCTATATCCAGCATCTTAAGTGCTTTTAGGGCATTATCGCGTGCAGTATCCTCATCCTGTCCAATATTAAGTGGGCCAAACATAACCTCATCAATCACTTTACCCTTAAAAATCTGGTCATTAGGGTTTTGAAACACCAGACCAATTTCACCAGCCAGTTCAGCTACCGTAGCTTCCCTGGTGTTTTTGCCATTTATAATTATATCTCCTATCTTAGGTTTTAAAATACCTTTTAATAGTTTAACAAAAGTAGTTTTACCGGCACCATTTTGACCAATGATAGCTGTAGACCTATGATCAAATTCTAAGCTAATCCCTTTTAATACCTCTTCCTCTTCAGTATAAGAGAAATGTAGGTTTTCTACTGAGATTTTTTTATCCATTATGATCAACCACCACTCCATAGGCCTCTTCCAGAGTAACAGGATATAGACCTGTATCTTTATCTTGATAACCAAGCCCTTTACATATCCTGGTAAAAGAAGGAGCTGCAATACCATGTTCTGCCAGGTCGTCCCGCGAAAAAACCCTCTGCGGGGTATCATAATCAATCATTTCTCCATCATCTAAAAAAATCACTCGATCAGAGTAGGCCGCTATTTTTTCCATTTTATGTTCCACCATAATAACAGTCATCTTCTCCTTACTAAGCTTCTGAACAGCCCTAAAAACCTCTTCAGAACCCTGAGGATCAAGCTGAGAAGTTGGTTCATCCAGTACTATAACCTGTGGTTTCATAGCAATAATACTGGCAATAGCCATCCTCTGCATCTGCCCTCCAGATAAATCAAAGGGATTGCGGTCTTTATATTGATATATACCCAATAAATCAAGGGCATAATCAACCCTTTCAATTATTTTCTGACGGCTAATTCCAGCATTTTCTAAGCCGAAAGCCACTTCTTCATAAACAGTTAATTTAGAACCTGTAACCTGAGTAAAAGGGTTCTGGAAAACAATACCCACCTGTAAAGAAAGGTCACTAATTGAGGTATTTAAAACCTCTAAACCATCAACAATTACCTTCCCACCATAGGTTCCTTTATAAAAATGGGGAACAAGGCCGGCCAGAGCCTGACAGAGGGTGGACTTCCCGGCAGAGTTTTGACCTACTATCCCAATAAATTCCCCTTCTTCTATTGAAAAAGATATCTCTTTAAGTGCTAGTTCCTCTGACATAGGGTATCTATATTTTAATTTATCTACTATTATTTTTTTCATGATAATATCCTCCAGATAAGGGCTGCAATTACAATAAGTATTAGTATGAGTTGAATTACTTTATCACCAAACCCTTCTTTTTCTTCATTTAAAAATGTCTTTTTAACACTGGAGTTAAATCCCCTTACCTCTAACGCCATAGCCCTTTCCCTGGTATTAATTAAAGAACTCATTACCACTGGTCCTATCAAGGGAAAAAAGGCTTTTATCCTTGTTTTTATACTACCTTCAGTTTCCATGCCCCTTGACCTCTGTGCTTCAGTTATTGTATTCATGGTAGCAGACATCTGAGGAATAATTTGTAATACTGAATTTAATACATAACCAATCCTCGGTGATAAACCTTTTCTAACCAGTGATTCAATCAATTCAGACGGCTTTGTTGTAAGAACAAGAATGGCAAAAGAACTTAAAATATTTAAAACCCTTAAGCATATATCAAAGGCATATAAAAGTCCTTCCTTATAAAAAACTATACTACCAATACTAAATAATGCTGTCTTATTCCCTAAATTAAATAGCCCCTGAATTATAACTACTGATATTAAAACAATACTACTAAATCCAATAATAGGAAACACTTTCCTCAGTACCCGACCTGAAATTATTATTAAAAAACTCAGCAGTACAGAAGCAAGCATCACCTTTCTAACAGGAACAAGTATCAAAAGCAAGATTACTGCTATGATATACATTATCTTGCTAAGAGGACTTATTTTATGGACTAAAGTATCCCTTTCCTGATATAAACTCATAGTTTTCAACGATATCGCCGTCCTTGTTTAAAAATATTAATCTTCTTAAGCCTCAAAACTATCTATTTCTTTATTTCCGCCCCTGTAAAGATTAATGATGTTTTTAGGTAATCCCTTATAGATTATAAAACTAATTAATACTGTTGCTACCTTATCAGGTAGATCAACAACAAGCTCATCCAGAAATGATGCTAACCAAACAGGTGCATTATTAGCAATTAGTGAGGCATAGAGGGCGTCACCCCAGACATTACCAGTCTGTCCACCCCAGAAACTGATATTTATTGGAGTTGAAATAACTGCTGCTACTAAACCTGTTATTAAACCAACAACAATGGCCTTACCAAAGCTCTCAATCCAGCCTTTATAGGCCATAATACCAATTACCAGACCAATACCTATACTGGTAAGTGCATAAATAAAAGAGATAGGATCCATTGTCAAACCATAGACTATATTATTAATTGCACCCGAAATCGCCCCAATAATAGGACCTGCCAGCATACTGGCCAGGGCTGTACCAATAGCATCCAACCAGAGTGGGAGTTTTAAAACCCCTGCAAAGAGTTTACCAATGTAATTAATACCTACAGCTGCCGGAATAAGAACTAATGAAGCAGTCGAAAAATTGAATGACCAAAGCCTTTCTTTACTCATGAAAAATTCCTCCCTTTTAGTTTTTATTATTTAAAGCTATTGCTTCCAGGGCTGTAATGATCTCCTGTTTCTCCCCTTCAACAGTAGCATTTAAACCATCAACATAATCATTAATCCCCTCTTCCAGATTACCATTAGAATCCACAACTACATTTAATATTGAAGCAACCTGTAATCCCCTTAGTCCACCTATCACAAAAAGGGCAGAGCTCTCCATATCAGAACCTAATATCCCTTTAGCTGACCAGTACTGGTCAATCTCATTCTCCCTATCTGTATAGAAACTATCATGACTGCGAATCAAACCAGTATGATATGAGTAATCCAATTCTTCAGCAGCCTGTTGCAAAGCAAACAAGAGAGCTGGGTCAGGAACAGCTGGATATCCTTTTTCTATATATGTATCAGATAGACCATCATTCCTGACAACTCCATTAGCTATTATCAAATCCCCTAATTTTATATTATCCTGTAGGGCCCCACAACTCCCTATCCTGATTAAGGTTTTCACACCAATATTCTTCAACTCTTCTACAGCAATTCCTATAGAAGGCCCACCTATACCTGTAGATACAACCAGGATCTTTAGGCCTTTATAATAACCTGAAATACTCTTGTATTCCCTATTAAAGGCAATATCCGTAGGGTCATCTAAAATATCACGGGCTATTTCTACCCTTGCAGGGTCACCCGGTAAAATAGCAAATTCAGCTGTGTCTTTATCAGCACAGCGGATATGAGGTTGCATATTCTTGATCAAGTTCTCTACACCCTTTCTATATTGTTTACTGATTCTTACTAAGTTCCTGTTCTTTCAAAAGCCCTTCCATATCGTTGATAATAATACTCTTATTATTGATGTCTATTATTCCTCTGTCCCTTAGTTCCCTGAAAACCCTGTTAATACTCCTTTTAGTAACAGCAAGCTGTTCACTAATCTTATCTTTGTTAATGGATATCTCTATTTCTTTTGGATGATCACCTGGCTTTTGATTACTCTCCAGTAAATATTTAATTAAACGATATTTTAGTGAATAAAGATTATCATTCATTGCTTTGATAGAAAGATTATAAAAAAGACTGGCCATGCTTTTAGCAAAGTAATTGCTAATATGTATATCCAGTTCAATCCACTTAAGAAAATAATCCCTTGCCAGGCTGATCAAAACAATCGGTGAAACAGCCTCAGCATAACACGCCGCCGGTTTTTTGTCAAATATTTCTAATTCGCCAATATAATTACCCTTTGTATACAAGGCCTGGGTATATTTCTTCCCATTTTCTGCCAGCGCATAGATATCCACATAACCTTCAATAATAATATAAAACCTCTCTGGAATCTCACCCTGTTTTAATAATATTTCCCCTTTTTTATACTCACAAAACTGCCAGTGTTTTAATATCTCATAGGGGCAGAACTTAAGCATCTTATTTATTTTTAAGTTATTTGCCATTACCTTTTGGATCTCAGATATATTCATGATTAATCATCACCCTTATCTTATCATATTATAAAAATCCATCCCAGGACATATGTCTTCATGAACAAGTTTTTTAGATTAAAATTGTTAATATTTCAATAATTACATTCTACCAGAATTAATTTCCATCTTCAAACTTAGTATCTGAGTATATTTTTTAAATCATTTAAATTTACAACAGTATTAATTTACAAGGTCTGTCATAATAGATGAAAGCCATGTGACAGACGAACCGTCCCCTTGTCATAAAAAACACCAGAGATCAAATTGATCCCTGGTGTTAGTAGTTTTTTAAGTAATTATATTTTAATAATCTTTTTCTTCAATATAGATCAAGCTCTCTTCAATAGCCTTAACTGTATAATTAAGGTCTTCATCAGTATGACGATAGCAGATATAGCCGTGGTGATAGGGCTGCATAAAGACACGACGCCTGATCAACTGTGTATAGAAATCAGTTCTCTTTGCTTTATAGGTTTTAGCTTTATCCCTCTGGAAGGTTATATAAGGCATAGGAGGTATACCAGATACCTCTGCCCCTACCTGGTGTTTCTCAGTCAGCGCTTTAATATCTTCTAAGAACTTACTACCCTTTTCCCAGATATATTCCAGTACCTTTTTGGACTGTAATAACTCAATAGTCTTTAAAGCCGCGGCAAAAGAAAGACTGTTGGGAAAAAACGTGGAAGAAACAAACACATCATGTTCTGCCTTTTTCATTACCTCTTTTTTGCCGGCTACTGCAGCAATAGCATAGCCATTTGCCATCGCCTTACCAAAGAGTGATAGATCTGGTGTCACTCCATAATATTCCTGGGCACCACCCAGTGCTACCCGGAAACCAGTCCTAATCTCATCAAAGATCAGGATAGTATTATACTTATCAGCCAGTTCTCTAACACCTTCTAAGAAACCAGGTTTTGGTTCTTCAATCTTATTACCCAGTGGATGGCCAACCGGTGTTATGATGATAGCAGCAGTATCATTACCATGCTCGAACAATAACTCTTCCAGACTAGCAAGGTCATTATATTTAAAACTGTAAACATCTTCATAGAGTTTTTCTGGTATACCACCCTTTACCTCAACACACCAGTCATGCCAGCCGTGATAACCACAGCGCATAATCTTGGTCTTATCGGTATAACCTCGGGCCAGTCTAACAGCCAGGGTGGCAGCAGCAGAACCTGTCTTTAGAAAGATAACCTGTTCAGCAGATGGTATTATTTCAACCATTTTTTCTGCCAACCTATTTTGAATAGATTGAGTTAAAGAAAAACAGAAACCCTTATCTCTAATCTGTTTTATAACAGCCTCATCTATTTCTTCCTCACAGTAGCCCATAATAATTGGACCATAAGCACATAGATAATCAATATATTCATTACCATCCAGGTCAATAATCCTGGACCCTTTACCAGATTCAAAGTAATTTGGGTATTCACCCTCTACAAAATTATAAGGTCTCCTGATCCCAAGCACAGCACCAGGTGTCAGCTCATAACCCCTGGCTACCTCACTCATGCTTTTTTCTAAATTTAATTTTCCTACTTCACTCATTTAACACACACCTTCTTTCATTATTTCCTTTTGATTAAATTCAAATATACCTGCAATTCATTTAAGTATATAATCTGGTATAAATCTCCCTCAACTTTTTATTTTCCCGCAGTATTTCCAGAGAAATAATGGCATGGTTATGGCAATAACCATTTCCGATTATCATCTCTACATCTTTGCCAATTCCCTCTGCACCAAGGGCTGCTTTAGTAAAACTGGTAGCCATACTAAAGAAGTATATTGTACCCCTGTCTTTAGCAGCCAGGATTGAAGCCATCTCTGTATTAGGGACATTAACATTATTGATGACCAGATCACATAAATTGCCATCTGTAATTTCCTCAATCTTTGCCAGGACTTCTACAGGTTTAGTGGCATCAGCCTGGACTATATAGTCTGCCAGGTCCAGAGACTCTACAGTCTGGCATTCCTTTTCATTATAACATAAAGCAATAACTTTACCAGAGATACCGGCCCTTTTCTGGGCCTCATGGAGACAGAGCATCCCTGATTTGCCGCCTGCCCCGATAATTAAAACGGTATCACCTGAATTTACAAGACGGGCAGTTTGGGCTGGTGCACCTGCTACATCAAGCAGGGCCAATGCCAGAGTGTCTTCCATATCTTCAGGGAGTTTAGCATAAATACCCGTCTCAAAAAGAACAGCCTGCCCCTCAATATCAACCTGGTCAATATCCATATGGATTTCTTTAATCTCTTTTATCTGTAGTGGGGTAAGTGATAAAGAAACCAGGGTAGCTATCCTGTCCCCTACTTTGAGTTTACAATCTGTCAGGGCATCACCAATCTTACTGACCGTACCAATTAGCATTCCACCAGACCCAGTTACTGGATTTTGATGTTTCCCCTTAGTTCCCACAATTTCCTTCATCTTCTCTTTTATCTTTTCTTCATCACCACCAGCCTCATTCTTTATCTGGGTGAAACTGGCTGAATCAATATTTAGGGTCTGAACATCTATTAAGATTTCGTTATCATAAATCTCCATATCGTTATCAATCTTATCTGCTGTCTGGGGGAGTACACCCTCAGGTTCTAAAACGCGATGCAAACCATATCTGTTGCCCTTTTTCAAATTAATCACATCCTTATTAATTAATAGATATAATAAATATCACTAAACTTTAGTTAAATCTCTAAACAATTTCCAGAATCTCTCTGGCTTCATCAGGTTTAGCAATTTCACGGCCTAATTCATTAGCCAGGACAACTATCCTCTCTACTAATTGGGCATTACTATTGGCCAGCTGATTCTTCTTGTAGTAAATATTATCTTCAAACCCGACGCGAACATGTCCACCCATGACAATAGTATTAAGCGCTACAGGAAGTTGATGTCTGCCGACACCTGCCGCCGTCCAGGTAGCATCTTCTGGTAAGATTTCTGTAAGATATAAAAGATTTTTTAAAGAGGCCTTAATAGCACCGGGAACCCCCAGAACCAGGTCAAAATGAAGGTGTTTATTTAACAGACCCTCTTTTTTTAGTTGCAATGCACTATAGATGTGACCGGGCTCAAAGCATTCCAATTCCGGTAGAATATCATATTTATCCATCTCTCTGGCAAAATTACGCATCAAGGGAAGGTCATTAACAAATATATTATCCCCAAAGTTAGTTGTTCCACAATCCAGGGTAGCCATTTCTGGCTTAAGATAGACCGGCTGTATCCTCTCCTCCCAACTCATTCCAGCTGCACCACCTGTTGAAGGTTGGATAATAGCCTTAACACCCTTCTCTTTCATTAACTTAATAGTCTCAGCAAAAACATCTTTATCCTGTGTTGGTCGGCCGGCCTGATCACGGACATGGAGGTGGATTATGGAAGCCCCCGCCTTTTCAGCCTCAAGGGCAGCTTCGGCTAGTTCTTCAGGAGCAAGTGGTAGATTGGGGTTATCCTCTTTAGTAACCTCAGCACCACAAATAGCTGCAGTAATAATCAGTTTCTCCACCAGCCTCACCTCCTCTGCCTTTCCTTTTTGACCAGACATGTTCCACTGGCCTTACCCACCAGTATAGGCTCATCTAGGACATCTGCTGCTGAAGGAAACTCTGCATCCTCTGCAGCAGTGATCACCTTTCTGGCTGTAAAACTCATCTTTCTTGAGGTATTACCCACATGTGTAATATGGCCTACAGCCTCAATATAATCTCCCACATAAACAGGGGCCAGGAATTCAACACTATCATAGGCAACAAATAAACCCTCATCACCATCATTTCTAATCAATAATTCAGTTGCTATATCTCCAAAAATCTCCAGCATCCTGGCTCCATCCACCAGGTCACCAGCATAATGGGCATCATGCGAACTCATTCTAAGTCTAATCATAACCTCCTGCAAAAAAAACACCCCCTATTATTTTTCAACATTTAATCCCCGTTCAACAATAGTCTGCACAATATAAGATGCTACATCAGGTGGCAGAGTACCTGTTCCAAACCCTGCATCAAAACCAAGCTCCAGAGCAAGTTGATGACTAATACGAGGACCGCCAACTACTACTACAAATTTATCCCGCAGACCCTCTGCCTCCAGCAGCTCCACCAGTTCTGTAAGGTTTTTAATATGAACATCTTTTTGAGTAACTACCTGTGATACCAGGATTGCATCTGCTTCTAGTTCTAAGGCCTTTTCTATTAATTCCTCATTGGGAACCTGACTGCCTAAATTATGGGCATTAATCTGGGGATAACGTTCCAGACCATATTCACCAGCATAACCTTTCATATTCATAATAGCATCCAGGCCCACAGTATGGGCATCAGAACCAGTACAGGCCCCAACAACTGTTACCTTACGGCCAATCTTATCTTTTATATAGTTATTCACCTCATAATAATCCATTACATCTGTTTCCACACTGGCTACCTTTATACCAGTAAAATCAACACTATGAATTAATTTACCATATAAAACGAAAAAACTAAATCCCTCACCCATATCTTTCATTTCAACAACACCTACTTCCTCTAAACCCATCTTATTGGCTAATAAACGGGCGGCTTCCCGAGCCTCTAGTCCTGTCTCCAGAGGAAGAGTAAAACTAAGCTGTACCTTACCATCATTAAGGGTATCACCATATGGTTTAACCGCTTGATAATTTAATTCATTCATCAGATAATATCCCCCCTTCTAAAATAATATGACCAATTATTTTTTCTTAAAATTTAGATGCTAAGACGTTCTTTAAAAGTTTCCATAAAGGGATTATAATAGGATTCAGCTTTTTCCACAACCCCATCAGCACCTTTTCCACCGGCAATAGGTCTTGTTATATCAGCAAACATACCTTCTTCAATAGCAGGCATAAGCCCCTTCTTTGCAATCCCCTTTAACATATCTTCTGTTTCAGCCAGTACCTTATCAGCCCTTTGTTGTATTTTACCGTCTTCTTTAAAGCTTATCTCTTCTGACAGACTACGGGCATTATTAAATATATATTTGGCATTTTCAATACTTAAAGCCCTATCACTGAGGAATGGTGTATGAATAGCTTCAGTAAGCATCCCCAATAGTTGAATAGACTGGCCAGTCATTATTGAAGCCAGGTTAAACATACCATCCTGCAGATGTCCTTTAAAAATATTACCGGTCATATATTTAGTCGGCGGCATATATTTTAAAGGTGCATCAGGGAAAAGCTGTCTGATGAGCTGTGCCTGAGCAATCTCCAGTAGGAAACCATCTTTAATATCTGGGTTAATCTCGAAGGCATGACCCAACCCCATCTGTTCAGCTTTTAGACCTGAACGGTAAGCCAGTTCCTCATTAATAAATTGTGAGGCAATTACCGTGTGCGCCTCTGCTACTGCATCAGCTGTAGTCAGATAATTATCCTCACCAGTATTAATAATTATACCGGCAAAGGCATTGATCATCCGGGAGAAATACTGGTCTATAAAGGTTCTCTTCATATTAATATCCCGGAAGAGAATACCATATATAGCATCATTAAGCATCATATCCAGTCTTTCAATAGCACCCATAGCAGTAATTTCGGGCATTGCCAGACCTGATGCATAGTTAACTAGCTGGATATATCTACCCGTTTCTTCACCTACCTCATCAAGTCCTTCCCTCATAATACGGAAATTCTCCTGGGTAGCATATGTTCCACCAAAACCCTCAGTTGTAGCTCCATATGGTACATAATCCAGCAGGCTTTGGGCAGTACTTCTGATCACAGCAACTATATCAGCACCCTGACGGGCAGCTGCCCTGGCCTGGGTTACATCTTCATATATATTACCTGTAGCAACAATAACATATAACCAGGGTTTAGGACCTGGAGGAAGCTTTTCCTGTAGTTCCTCTCTCCTCTTTTTAGTACCCTCTATAACGGCAACCTTCTTATTTACCAGTCCTGTTATTTTTTTCCTGATATCTGCCAGCTTATGTTCTTTAAGTTCGGTCAGGGAAAGCTTGCCCAGAGCTACCATCTCAGCTATCTCCTGCGGTTCTTTACCCAGTTCCAGCATTGCATTCCCCAACCAGTAAGCTATACCTCTATCTAATTTCCCTGCCTCCAGTACATTATCTACTACAATATTGGGAAAGGGAACCTCAGTACCCTCTTCTACCCCATCTATACCAAAAAGACGGGCCACAGTCCTTTCCACTGAAGTAGTGGTATTTTTATCTATATGTTCCTGTATTCCATCAGCAATATCAACAGCATATTCACGGCATTTACTAACTAACTGCTCATCAATCCTCAATTTACTTCTCATATAATTCCTCCTTCCTTATTTACACTAAATATTATTTCAGGGATAAATATTCCTCACTCATTAAATCATATACTGGTATACCGGGCAGTTTTTCTCTTATTTCATCTACAAGCTGCCTGGAATCAAGATGAACCCCATAGGGGCTAAGTGGATTTACGGTAATACCCAGTATATTTATCTTATCCAGGACAGCAAGCTCAATATTATATTTATCCAGGAGATTAAAAATCCCTCTATCTAAAAATACCCTGGTACCATCTTTAACTACTATCTTACAATTCTTTATCTTCAGGTCATATATTAAATCCTTCACAAAGCTATTTACCAGAGCACCCTTTAAAATCAAAGTTTTAAGACCATCATTACCAGACAATTCTAATCTCTTCTTTAATCCCTTTAGTGAAAAAGAGATTCTGGACTCTATCTCTACTAAGTCTCCCCTGCTATCTATCATTGCATTTTTATCCTTATGATAGACACCTTTAATCAGCTTTCTAAGCTTCGCGCCTTTTATCTCAGGGGTAGTCAGTTTTCTAACCTGATCAAGGGTTTTTTCTATCACACCCTCTACGGTATTAGCAATTACTGCCCCTGTTGAGAGAATAATACCTTCGGCCAGCAGGGGAACAGCAGAACTGCGCCGGTCAAGTGCACCATCCAACAAAATCAGGTCAATATCTTCAGGGAGATATTCCTTAATCTTCTGAAGCTGGCCGATAGAGTTTATCCCGATTAATTCGACAATACCAGATTCTTCAGCTTTATAGACCTTAACCTCACCAAAAGGGGTCAAAATATCTGTAGCTGAAAAAACCCCTGCCTTGAGATTACTGGCCTGATATACCCGATCAGCCGTTGCAAAAACATTCCCTGCTGATACCTTTATCCTCGGTTTTTTCTTTAAAGTCAGGGAGTCTATCTCTTCTCCATCACGTCCAAAAGAGATGAGGGCCAGCTTCAAACCAGCATGGGTCCCTTCTTTGACCAGTGTATTAAAAGCAACTGTTTTTCCAGAGTTTTTGGCCATTCCGATAATAGCCAGACAGTTAATCCCTCTGTCCCTGATCAACTCTATAAATCTCTTATCCATATAAACCCACCCTTAGTTAAAACTCTTTTAGGTCCTCACTTATAATTAACTCAGCTTCTGTTTTCTTTATTACCTCTTCGACATCTACCCCTTTAGCTATTTCCTTAAGTACTAATCCCTTTTCAGTAAATTCCATAACAGCCAGTTCAGTTACAATTAGATCAACCTCTTTTCTGGCAGTTAAAGGGAGGTTACATTTCTTCAAAATCTTGGCCTGGCCTTTTTTGGTTACATGCTGGGTAGCTACAATTACCCGGCGGGCACCTACCGTCAAATCCATAGCACCACCCATACCTGGAACCATCTTGCCGGGAATCATCCAGTTGGCCAGATTTCCCTCCTGGTCTACCTGCAAAGCACCAAGTACTGTAGCATCAAGGTGACCTCCACGAATAATCATAAAAGAGCTAACACTATCAAAAAATGCCCCACCCTTTTTTATTGTAACCGGCTGCCCACCTGCATTAGTAATATCTTTATCTTCCTCACCCTCTACAGGAGCTGGTCCAAGACCGACAAAACCATTCTCTGAATGTAGTATTATCTCAACATCATCCTCAATGTAATCAGCAACCATCGTAGGCAGGCCAATACCGAGATTTACTAAATCCCCATCTTCAAATTCCCGGGCCACACGTCTAGCTATCTTCTCTCTTGCCTTCAAGTAATTCACCCTCTTTCAACTATTGTAGAACAACCCTGACCCCCACCTATACATAAAGTTGCTAAACCAGACCTAACTCCTCTTTTCTTCATTTCATGTAGTAAGGTAACAAGTATCCGGGCACCACTGGCACCAATTGGATGACCAAGGGCAATAGCACCACCATTTACATTAACTATCTCAGGGTTTAATTTCAACTCCTGTAAAACTGCCAGGGACTGGGCTGCAAAGGCCTCATTTGCTTCAATAAGTTCAATATCATCTATACTTAAACCGGCTTTCTCCAGGGCCTTTCTGGTAGCTGGAATCGGTCCTGTTCCCATAATTTTAGGGTCAACACCTGCCGAGGCATAGGCCTTAATCCTGGCCAGTGGGGTTATCCCCAGAGCAGCAGCCTTTTCAGCCGACATTAATAAAACAGCTGCAGCACCATCATTGATCCCGGAGGCATTTCCGGCTGTAACAGTACCGTCTTTTTTAAAGGCTGGTCTTAGTTGCGCCAGTTTTTCTACAGTAGTACCGGTTCGAGGATGCTCATCTGTATCAAAAATAAGGGGTTCCTTCTTCCTCTGTGGTACCTCAACAGCAACAATTTCTTCTTTAAATCTACCTTCCTCGACAGCCTTCTCTGCTTTCTGCTGACTTAAGGCAGCAAATTTATCCTGTTCCTCACGGGACAGTTTCCACTGTTCAGCAATATTTTCAGCTGTTATTCCCATATGATAGTCTTCAAAGGCCTCCCAGAGACCGTCCTTAATCATTAAATCCACCAGCTTACTGTTACCCATTTTGTTACCCCAGCGCATATTCTCTGCCAGATAACCTGCCCTACTCATATTTTCCATACCACCTGCAACAATTACATCTGCATCACCAAGTAATATTGCCTGAGCAGCCAGATTGATAGATTTCAGACCAGAGCCGCAGACCTTATTGATAGTTACACTGGGTACCTGATAGGAAAGCCCTGCCTTTACAGCAGCCTGCCGGGCAGGATTCTGACCAAGCCCACCCTGGAGAACATTACCCATTATTACCTCATCAACCATCTCCGGGTCAAGACCAGTTCTTTTAAGGGATTCTTGAATAACAAGAGCTCCCAGTTCAGTAACCTCAATATCCTTTAAACTACCACCAAATGAACCTATCGCAGTCCTCACCGCACTCACAATTACAACTTCTCGCATCATATCACACCCTTATTTTGAATTTTAAAAATCTTTCCTAAAATTACTTAAGAAAAATCAACTATATAATCAACAAAGATGCCCGGTGTCATAATTTGATTTGGATCAAGTTCACCTGTTGGTACTATCTCTTCTGCTTCTACTATCACTATATCAGCTGCCGCAGCCATGACCTGATTAAAATTCCTGGCTGATTTACTATATATAATATTACCCGTCTGGTCTACCTGCCAGGCCTTTATTAGTGCAATATCAGCCCCCAGGGGCAGTTCTAGTAAATATTCTTTACCATTAATTTCTTTCTTGTTTTTACCCTTTTCTACCACAGTTCCCACACCTGTCGGGGTATAAAAGCCGCCAAGACCTGCTCCATAGCTACGTATCCTCTCAGCCAGGGTACCTTGAGGTACAAGCTCTACCTCTAATTCCCCCTTATTCATCTGCAAACCTGTTTCTTTATTTAAACCAATATGTGAGGCAATTACCTTTCTAGCCCTTTTTTCTACAATTAGACTACCAAATTTTCCATCTGTAAAACCTGTATCATTGGCTATCAGGGTTAGATCCTTAATCCCTTCAGCTAATAAAATATCAATCAACTTAAGGGGGGCACCACATTCCATAAACCCACCTACCATTATCGTCTGTTCATCTGCCAGATAATCCTTAACCTCTTCTGGATTAATTACCTTGCCCATTAGATCCCTCCTTTTAATCTTTATTTATCCATGTCAGTTATACCATCACTAATTCTTTTAAAAAATAATCTCTCTGTAATATAAAAATATACAGAGAGATTATTTTTGTATATTTTATATACAGCTAACTTTATTAGGACTTAATATTTTCCTGGGCACTATAGGCTGTTGGGTCATCAAAATCACCCTCATACCAGATGGCATAACCACTAAATCCGTAGATTACTGCTATAATCGGCACAAAGAGAGCCAGAAAGACAAATGGGAAATACTGGGTAGTCGGTACACCCAGGGCACCAGTAAAGAATACCCCACACAATCCCCATGGAACCAGTGGTGAAAAGACAGTTCCTGCATCTTCAAGTGTCCTTGATAAAACCCTGGGTAATAATTTCTTCTTTTTAAATTCAGGTATTACCATCCTACCTGTTATAATGATAGCCATATACTGACTGGCAGTAGCCAAATTAAGGCCTATTGCTGAAACTACTGTAGTTGCAATTAAGCCACCGGTATTAGCTACTAAGCTGCTAAATTTACTCAAAAAGACCTCTAACATCTTGGTCTTCTCCAATATTCCACCCAGACCAACACCAACAAACCCTAGGGAAACTGTCCACATCATACTTTGCAGACCACCACGGGTTAGTATCTGATCAACCTCTGCTACACCAGTACTACCAGTATAACCATAATTCATTACATTAGTAATCTCAGTAATAGTTGAACCCTGGAAGATTAGCGCCAGTAAGGCAGCAACCAGTGAAGCAGCTATCATCGTAGGCAGAGATGCAACCTTCTTTACGGCCATAACTATTACCAAAATAGGAGGTATTAACATAATTGGGTTGATTACAAAACTCTCCCTTAAAGTAGAAGTAATTAACTCTACCTGTGATGCATCGGCAGTACCCTGGACATAAAATAAACCAAGCAGCCAGTATGCTATCAGAGCAATTACAAAAGCAGGTATTGTTGTATACATCATACTCTTAATGTGGTCAAAAAGATCTGCCTCACCAACAGCAGAGGCAAGGTTTGTGGAGTCAGAAAGCGGAGACATTTTATCCCCCAAGATAGCACCACTAATTACTGCACCAGCCGTCATGGCCGCAGGTACTCCTAGACCAGCACCAATTCCCATCATAGCAACACCTACAGTACCACCAGAAGTATATGAACTTCCAGTAGACATCGAAGCCAGAGCAACTACTATCGAGGCAGCCACCAGGAAATATGATGGAGATAAGATTAATAAACCATAATAAATAATAGTCTGGATAGTACCAGAAGCAACCCATGTACCAATAACCACACCAATAATCATTAAGATTAACATCGGTAGCATGGCCAGGTTAGCACCATATAACATTGCATCCTGAATCTCCTGCCAGGTATAGCCGTATTGCATAGCCACTAAAGCAGCCACAACAATAGTCAGAATCAGTGTTACATGAACAGGAATACTTAACCATAATACTGAAATAGCCATTCCAACAGCTAAAAACAATAGAACAAACAATACACCGCCAAAACCCGGCAGTTTTTCATCTGTCTGATTAATCTTTTCCTCAGTCAAAATATTTTCCCCCTTTATAATTTAAATAAAAATATAAATAACAGTTTTTATGCCAGATAACACCTCCCTTAAATTAAATTTTTCCAGATTAGACCTTGGAGTACTTTCGGGTTAAACCAATACATTTACCAGGAAATTATAAATTATATTGGCTGTTTTAACAACAGAATCAAGCTCAACATATTCATCTGCACTATGATAATTTTCACCTGATGGACCCATCACATAAGTAGGTATTTTTGTTCTGGAACCCAGGTAATTAAAATCACCAACACTGGAGAAATAAGCAATATTGGCCTCTTGAGAGGTGGCAGCCTGTATACTCTCCTTAATGGCCCTGGTATAGGGATTACTTTCTGAGACTACATAGGGTTGGAAGCCAGCACAATCTGGATGAGGGGCATCCCGGAAAGAAATGCTTGCTTTACCTTTTATATCAGCCCGCTCAATGGCTTTTTCAACCTCCTGCCTGAGATAGTTTCTGTCTTCTCCCAGGGTAACATGTCTAAATACAGAGAATGAAGCTGTATCAGGAACAGAGAGTGGAGCTCCTCCACCCTCAACATCAATAATACAGATCGAACCTGCTCCCAGTTTTGGGTGTTCTTTAAGCTTGGACTTCTCCAGTTCTACAATAACTTTTGAGGCCTCTGTAATCGCATTGATACCCTTTTCAGGATTTGCCCCATGGGCAGATTTACCTTTAAAATTAACGGTATATTTCCAGCCACCCCTGGCCCCCAGACATAAACAAGGGAAATCTATACCAGCAAAAGCCGCACTGGGCTCTGGAACAATTGATACATCAGCATTATCATAATACCCATCCATTACCAGGGCATCTGTTCCTAAACCATACGGCCCTTCTTCATCACAGACCAGGGTATAGAGTATCTCACCATTAAAATGTTCTACAGTCCTGGAAAAAGCCTCGACAGCCAGCATAATAGCAGTATCCCCACCCTTCATATCAAGGGTACCCAGACCATACATGCGGTTTCCTTCAATTTCAGCAGCCAGGGGTTCTCTTGTCCAACCGTCACATATATTTACTGTATCAAGGTGTCCATTTAAGACTACCTGTGGTCCTTCATCTTCACCTTCCAATTTCCCGACAAGATTGGTTCCTTTAAAATCTGTAATCTTCTTTTCATAAAATTTATGTGTATCAACAGGTAGATTTTTAGATTTGAACCAGTTAAACACATATTCCATTATTTCATCCTCATGAAAAAATGGACTATGAATCCTCACCAAATCACCCAGTAAACCCTTAACCCTCTCCAGATTGATAATTTCCTCTACAGTTTTACTCATCATACCCCTCCCTGATAATAATCTAACTAGACCCAACATCACTCCAGACAAATCAGATAAATCATTATATTTGTTGTATTGTCAAAAAACACTGAAAATTTATATCTATCCTTCATTTTATATTCAAAGCAAGAACTGTGCCAGAATCTGAAGAAACAGGGATTTTCAATAAAAAAATTTAACAAAACACCCATTTTCCTGCCATTTACCTTACATTAACCCCGAAACTAACCCTGGACTATCATTTCGAATTACTAAAAAAGAGCTATTCAGCATTTAGGGAATAATAATGATTTAAAATTGTATCACTAATTAATCCTCGCCGGTAAAACCCTCTCTTTCCCCTTAAACAGGCAGAGGTTTTTATTTTTAATTCATAATTGTATCGAATGATTCAAAAACAAATCATCGTTGCCTCATTATTACTTTATACAGAAGAATAAATAAAATCGCTTTCACAATTTATAGTTATTTAGTAACAATCCTAAATCATCTTAAACCAGACAAATATATTTACTGAACGACTCTAAAAATTGTCTGGAGGTAGGACACCGGAAGACAATTTCTCGACAGCAAGCGAAGGCAGGACGCCAAAGCGCACGACAAGGGAAGTAAATATATTTGTCGGTCGTTAGAATTATCTACAATCCAAAAATATTTAAAAAAAAAGCCTACTTTAAGCAGGCTTTTTAAATCATATACTTCTTCCTTTTACGCACAACTGTAGGCTGGCTCACTTCTAAAACTCTGGCCACTTCATAAGTACTACTGCATTTCTCAAAAGCCATCTTTAAGATGTCTTTCTCAACCTTTGATACTGCTTTTTTAAGGGGAATAATATCAGTAACCTTAATATCTGTCTCTTTATTCTCTATCTCTTTTATCTTCTTGGGCAGAATCCTGGGCTCAATTATATCCTGACTATACATAACCACAAACCTTTCAATCAGATTTTTCAATTCGCGGACATTACCAGGCCACTTATAATATTCCAGGTATTCAATAGTCTCCAGGGCTATCTTCTTATTTACATTATATTTCTTGTTAAACTGATTTAAGAAATTATAACTTAAAGGGGCAATATCTGCTTTCCTTTCCCTTAGAGGAGGGATATGAATCGGCACCACATTAAGCCTATAATATAAATCCTCCCTGAAAGTCCCTTCCTGCAGCATTATATCCAAATCCCGGTTAGTAGCAGCCAGAACACGGACATCAATCTTAATACTCTCTGTTCCCCCCACCCGCATTATCTCTTCTTCCTGTAAAACACGTAATAATTTCACCTGCAAATTTAGCGGTAATTCCCCAACCTCATCTAAGAGTATTGTCCCTTTATCAGCCAGTTCAAAAATCCCTGGTTTTCCATCAGACTTGGCACCAGTAAAAGCACCTTTTTCATAACCGAAAAGCTCAGCCTCCAATAAATTATCTGGGATCGCTCCACAATTTACCTTCATAAAAGAATTCTTACTGCGCTTACTGGACTTATGAATTGTTCTGGCTATAATTTCTTTACCCACACCAGATTCACCAGTAATTAAAACTGTAGAGTCTACCCCCCCAATCTGTAAGGCCAGGTCAATAATCTTCTCCATTTTATCACTTTTAACTACGACATCATCCAGTTCCAGCTGCTGTAGACGCAGTTTTTCCAGTTCAGAGTAGTATTTTTTGCTTAACTGTTTTGTTTTTTCTAATTCCTCTTTTAGGTGATTCAATTCCTTTACATCACGGGCTGTAGTTACTACCCTGACTATCTTACCTTCTTCATTAAACACAGGATTACCTGTACTTAAAATCCTCTGTCCACTCTTAAGTTCATGCATTACTGTCACCGGTTCACGTTTCTCTAAAACCTGAAAGGTAACTGATTCAGAAAATATTCCCTCAGCGACCAGTTCCCTCATATTTCTCCCTAAAACATCTTCACTCTTTATTCCTGTTATTTTTTCATAACTACTATTAATTCTGATTGTGTCTCCCTTACCATTAGTAATATATAAACCATCAGAGACCGATTCAATTATAGCATCTAATTCCTTATTTAAATTCTTGACTATATTTAATTCCTCTGAAATTTTTTCCAGATCAGAAACATCCTGAAAGATGGCCATAGCCCCTTTTAATTCGCCATTTTTATAGATTAAACTCCGGTTAGTTAAAACGGTAACATTACCGATATTTAGCTTTTTACCTGACTCCTCTCTTTCATCTTTCAGAACACCTATCAAACCTGTATTAGGGAGGATATCTATCAGTGGTTTACCCAATACTTCTGTTGATTTACGCCCCATGATTTTTTCAGCAGCTGCATTAAAGGTAATAATTAAACCATCTTGATTAACAGCAATAATGCCATTATGGGATGAATCAAGGATAGTAGTTAGCTCCCCTACAACCTCCTGTGACTGTAGATAGAATCCCCTGACCAGGTCTGTTCTAGTTAATATCCCGACTAGTTCATTATCACTATTAACCACCGGCAGTCTACCGACATTAGTCTCCAGTGCCTTTTCAATAGGCTCATCTTCATTTATCTTAATCAGGTCCCAGGTCATTAGTTCTTCCACTAAAGTACCTCTATCTAAATTATCAATTATTACCTCCATCAAATGGCTTTTAGTAAATATACCCAGTAGTTTTCCCTGATTATCCACAACAGGTGCCCCATCAATTTTATTATTATGAAATACCTGGGCCGCCCTGTTAATTGTATCCTGCCTGAATAAAGTAATGGGTTTCCTGCTCATTATATCAAATACCCTCATATAACTCCTCCTAGTTAATCACTGTAGCACATCAGGTATATAAAGTATATCATAATATTCAGTAAAATAAAACGCTAAACCCCCTCACTTTACATAAGAAGGTCATCTAAAGACAGTATTATTTCTATTTCTCAGCTAAAACCTGTTCAAGAAAGACTCTAACCAGTTGAGGGTCAAATTTGTTACCAGATAGTGATTTAAGCTCTTTAATTACTTGTCTATTATTATGCAGACTATGTCGGTAGTAATAATCTACAACAGCCAGCATCCTGGCCTGGTATGGTATCTCTTCACCTTTTAAACCATAAGGGCCACCACTGCCGTCCCAATTTTCTCTAATAGTTAAGATCTCCTCAGCAATAGGGGCTAATTCATTAAGGTTTTTAGCAATATTATAACCTGCCTCAGATATTTTATAGTTATCCCCTGCTGTTTCGGGGTTAACCCGGCCTATATCATAATATTTAGCCAGTTTTCGTATTTTTCTGAGTTTACTATCATTAAACCCCAGAACCTGTCCAAATTTGTCAGCAGTCCTGATTACCAGAGATAGGTATTTACGGAACTGTATTAAATCAGCATGCAACTTATTTAACAATTCCTTTAAGATCAGTTCTTCAAATTTGGGCCGATTTATCAATTTTTTTTCATACATATTCTCATCTGCTTTTTTCAAAACTCGCTCAAACCTTTCCTCTTCACTAAGCTTAGTAGCGATACCAAAACAGATTGCCGGTTTAAAGAGAACACCCTCCAGCCTTACTTCTTTCTTGTTTATCCTTTCAAGCAGTTTCTCTGCCTCTTTATAAGATGTTCCTGGTAAGATGATTATAAATTCATCACCACCCCAGCGGCCGATCAGATCACCCTGACGGCTGCTTTGCTGAATAATACGGGCAATTTCTTTTAATAGATTATCTCCTGTCTTATGACCAAAAACATCATTGGTGAGTTTTAAGCCGTTAACATCACCGATAACAATAGAAAAAGGCAGGTAACGCTTATGGTCAAGGCGTTTAATTTCCTCTTCCAAAAAATTTCTATTATATAAGCCGGTTAATCTATCATGGAAAAACCTCTGGCTTTCCTCGGCTTTAACCTCTGTTAGTTGAGATAGACTCTGATAAATATTCAACATATAGGATTTTTTGGCAGATACTTTAAAGGGATATCCCCGTATCAAAACTGCAATCTCAGTACCATCTTTTCTGGATCTAATGGTGGACTCTTTAAATTCCTTTTTACCCGCAGCTAATTCCAATAAGGTCTCATTTTCATGATGAAGGTCTGGAGGTACTATCAATTCAGATAGGTCTTGACCTATTGAATCTAGTTCTGAATAACCAAACATCTCCTCAAAACCCGCATTTGATAAAACTACTTCTCCCTGTGCATCCAGTACAACCATTGCCAGTGGAATATAATGGAAGGACCGCTCATAGATTGATAGTAATTCCTGCTGCTTGATTTCCATCTCTAAACCTCACTCCCTCCACCATTATCAAATTAACTATTATTGAGCTTTATAATATATCACATTAACAAAAAAGGCAATATCGATCACCAATAAAAAAAACCAAAAAATGAGACTTTGTACCTATTATAACTCAAAAAATATTATTTGTAAATGAGTTTTCAATGGTGTTCCCAATATAGTACCAGGTCTACATTTATAACTGAGAAGATATTTATTACACACAAATCAGGAATTACTTAAAATTTTGCTATCCTATGTCAGCATATGATTTAAAGCCAAAGAGACTTTCAGCATTTTTCACTGCATTCAGAACTGCTTTTTCTATTACTGCAGCTGCCAGCATCCCTAAAAGATTTATATTTACCTCCACTTCCCCTGCTGCCATAGTAAAAATTGTATCACCATCTACTAAAGAATGAGAAGGTCTCATAGTCCGGGCATAACCATCATGGGCTATACTGGCAATCTTATTTGCCTGAGATTTACTGATTTTAGCATTTGTTAAGACTGCAGCAATTGTTGTATTACCACCGAAGGCAGTATCACCCTGCTGCAGACAGGCTATTAATTCTTTTTCAGAGTTTATCACTTCTTGACCATTTTCCTTTAAAGCCCCTGCAATTACACTTCTGTTCTCAGGGTTAATAACATCTCCAAAGCAATTAACCGCTGCTACTGCCCCAACCTTGAGCCTGCCAACCTGGCAGGCATATGTACCCTGGCCACCTTTCATAGCCCTTTCCATACCCAGGTATTTGCCAACCGTGGCACCTAGACCAGCACCAAAGTTTCCATTCGGTATTTTCTCTCTGTAAATATGCTGACAGGCCTGATATCCCATTTCCCTATCAGGCCGTTTTTTAAAATCACCTATCCCCAGGTCAAATAAAACAGCTCCTGATACAATTGGCACCCTGCCTATCCCTACATCAAAACCACAGTTTTTTTCTTCCAGATACTCCATTACTCCTGCAGCTGCATCAAGACCAAAGGCACTACCACCACTTAAAACTACAGCATGAATTTTTTCTACTAAATTAACAGGGTCTAACAGGTCTGTCTCCCTGGTCCCTGGGGAACCACCCCTGACATCAACACCACCAGTAGCTCCTGTTGGACAGATAATTACTGTACACCCGCTGCCCCCTTTATCATCCTGGGCCATCCCAATTTCAAAACCCTCTATTTCACTTAATGATATTGACTGCATTTAATTCCCTCCTAATTATTATGTAACTTAAGTATAATTTATTTTTAGTATTCTGCCAAGTATTTCTCTTAAAATACCCATACTGATTAAAATATCATTTAAAGCCCCATTGTAACCAAATAATTGTCTCCAAACAACAGAAACAGCCACACTTCCACCAATTAAAGATGGAATATAAAAAATAGTTCTATAGATGCCAACAAATTTATGTTTTTGGTTAAACAAAACAGCTAGCAATAAAGCAAAAGACAATCGCAAAGGTAAGGCAGTAAAGGTATAGATAAAGGTTACTTTAATAGCTACCAGAACCTTTTATCAATAAATATTTTTTGATAATTCTTCCACATAAGTTATTTTCTAAAGTAAATTTTATCAAATGCAGGAAATTAATCTTTCACCTAGAATTATAGTAATATATGTAATTTTAAAAATTATCTAAAATATGCAGAACTTCTTTTAACAGCAATTTCACAATTCACTTGAATCCAATACTTCACTGCTTTACAATTCATCCTTTTATTCCTTAATATTATAGATAATAAACACGGAGGGGAATTTTATGCAAAGAAAGATTATATTGGGGACAGTAGCTGTTTTTCTGCTGATAGGTTTTGTTTTTAGACAGTTTTATATAGGTCTGGGTAATGTATTTTTGATTGTCGGTATAACTGCTTATCTAGGATCAATATACATATTTTTAAAGGATAAAAATGATTATACAAAAGTAATTTCAGAAAAGATAAAGAATAAGGACTTATTAAAAGATAAATTCATCGAAGAAGTGCATAGAATAAACCCTGATTTATACTATATTTTTAATGAATTCACCAGAACTATTATAGAGTTTAAAGACTCTGTAGAAGAAATCATCAAATTATCCAGTGTTGTCACCGAAACTGCCAACGAATCCACAGATTTATCTAAAACCATGATTGATATCAATAATTATATAGCCAAAGGGGCTGAACAACAGGCAGTAGAGACCGAAAACTGTATGAAAGACCTGCTCAGTCTATCTAATAGTTTTGAAGAAATGTTTAATACTGTCAATAAAACAGAAGAAGGAGTCAATAACCTCAAAGAAATCAGTAGTGACGGCACAAAGAGTGTTTCAGTCTCCATGGAAAAAAGTAATGAAATGCAGGGGGTATTCTCTGAAGCCATCACTATTACAGATGAATTAAAAAAGAGTGCTGACAGCTCAGATAAGATCGTTTCTGCAATAGGTTCAATCTCCAACCAGATTAACCTCCTCTCTCTTAATGCCTCAATAGAGGCTGCCAGGGCCGGGGAGTCAGGCAAGGGATTTGCCGTAGTCGCCCAGGAAATCCGACAGCTGGCCGAACAGAGTGATAAATCTGTTCAAGAAATAGGGAAAAATGTAAAAACAATCAATAAAAAAATAGATGATACCATCAATATCATCAATACACTAACGGAAAAAGCAGAACTCCAGTTAAATGCAGCTGATCAGGTAAATGATGCCTTTGAAAAAATTAATACCGCAGTAAAGAGCTTTGTAGAGGAACTGGCAGTACTTAAAGATAATGTAGCAAACATACGCAGTACCAAGGACTCTGTAGTAAATGCTATTACAGACATAGCCTCTGTTTCTCAGGAATCTGCTGCCTCTACTGAGGAGGCCAGTTCAAATAGTAAGATGCAGAAAGAATCTAATGCAACACTCTTTGACCTTGCTGAAAGACTAAAAAATACTGCGGAAGGTGTTAATCAAGGTATCAGTGATTATAAAGTCAGAAGACAGCAGAAAAAAGTAAAGAAAATCGGATTTGTCCACACACTTGACGAAAAACACCCCTTTATTAAAAAAATGATTGAAAACGGAAAGTCAACCGCCCATCGTTATGGTTATGAATTTATAATAAAGTGCCCTGAATCAGGAAACCAGACCTTTAATGCCCAGTTAAAGCTGGTTAAAGAACTGGAAGAAAAGGAAATTGATTACTTAATACTTACACCTGCTGATAATGAAGCCTTTATTCCGGTTATAAACAAGCTGGATAAAAAAGGCGTTAAAACAATCTGTATTGATTCTGATGCACCAGAAAGCCGGAGACTCGGCTTTATCGGCACTGATAATTATGCTGCCGGGGTTAATGTAGGTGAGGTAATCGTTAAAAACCTTAAAACTACTGCTCATGCTAATATTATCTTAAGTATGATCAATGAAAAACAGAGTAATATGATAGACCGTATGCAGGGGATTAAAGATGTCCTGAAGAAATACCGGGGAATAAGTATTATGGCTATTGAATCAGGTTATACAAATAGTAAGGAAAGACTGAGAAATATGGAATACCTTGTTAAACAATACCCCCAATTTGACCTTATGGCCGGTATAGAAGCAAATTATGTCGATTTGGTTAAAAAACTTAAAAACAGGATGGAGCTAAGTAATAAGTCTTTTATCGGCTTCGATAATATTCCAGAAAACCTACAACTATTACAGGAAGGGGTAGTAGATGCGATAGTTGCCCAACGTCAGGAACTATTTGCCAAGATAGCAGTAAGGAAAATCTATGATTATGAAGCAGGCAAACTGGATAATAATATTGAACTACTGGATACCTATGAAATTAACCAGATAAACATCAAGGCCCTTGCCAGGTAAGAATTAAAATACTATTGAATCTTAAATAACGAAAGGTCAAGAAAATTAATCATCTTGAACTTTCGTTTTTATATTTCATAATTACCTTTCTGTCTGTCAACAGGGTTACATTATTTCTTCCAGCATACCATCTTCTAAACTTATAGTTCGATGTTTCTTATTTATAAGAAAAAAAGACATTCGCGCAATCCATAATAATACATCCAACTTTCAAATTCTATGTTGTTACCGATCTTACCGTTCTTAATTCCAACTATTTTATAAGCATAATCAATCATTTGAAGATCCCGGGTAGAAAAAATCATGGTAGTTCCCAAGTCTTCATTCATTTTGATTATTATCTCCATAATCTGGTCAGCGGTTTTTGAATCCAGATTAATAGTCGGTTCATCTAATAATACTAATACAGGTTCTTTTACCATAACTACAGCTATTACTGCCCGTTTTTTCTGAGCACTGGATAATTCATTTGGCCTTTTGTTTTTCAAGTCATATAGTTCAACATATTGTAAAATTTGCATTACTTTATTTTTTAATTTTATATTATTTTTTTCTACCAATCTAGCAGCATATTCTACATTCTCATAGATAGTCATATATGGTATTAAATCAAAATCATTAGAAATATACCCAATATTATTTTCTCTAAATAAATCTAAATCTTTTTTCCCCAAGCCAGATAACTCTTTACCATCAAAAAGAAATTTACCACTGCTAGGTTTATCTAAACAACTAATTATGTTCAATAAGCTTGTCTTCCCTGAAGCAGAAGGACCAAATATAGTAGTAAATTCACCTTTTTCTACTACTAAATTTATATCCTTCAAAGCAACTACCTCAGATTCTCCCTGACAATAAATCTTATTGACATTTTTTAATTCCAGTAAATTCATTAACTTCCCCACCCCATTATCTTTTTTTTTATACTGAAATTTTGATGATACAGGAGATAATTATTAATTCTTAACCTATATTTTGGATTTTATATAGATTATAACTAATTATTCCATTCTTTTATAGTAACTTTAGGCACTATATTACATATTACTTAAGTAATATTTTAAAATCCTTTCCTTTGATGATAGAATTTTAATAGAACAATATAGGGGCTTGAAGTTTTTTTATTTTTACTTGTTTTTATATCACCTCTTTATTTACAAATCCATGACTAATCCATAGCCATATTCAAAAAGAGGATCATATTGCCTATCACCATAGTTAATAGGTAATTGTGATACATGCTTTGGCCAGGTTATTGGTAGTCTACCTGTAAAATTATAATCACCGAAAATTACATCTGCCACTCCCTGCCCTTCTGAACCTGGTAGCCAGGCCTCTATAAAAGCATCCCAGTCATCAATATAATTACTTACTATTAGAGGGCGACCAGAAACCATAACCACTACGATTGGTATCCCAGCCTGTTTGACCTTATTTAGAGTAGTTATATCGGCTTTACTCAATGACAGATCAGGGTCATCTCCTTTCCATTCAGCATATGGGTTTTCACCAATTACCACAATTGCAATGTCGGCATTGTCAAGACTAGCTACTACTTTCCCTCTACCTTTAACAGCATTTTTAATCCCCTCTTTAATAGTAGTACCCTCAGTTATATCTCCTGTACTACCCTGCCAGGAAAGAGTCCATCCACCACATTGACTGCCTATATCATCACAATTACTCCCTGCAAGATAAATATTTGCACTCCTGGAAATAGGTAATACCCCATTTTTATTTTTTAACAATACTAGAGATTTCCTTACTGCTTCACGCGCAGCCTCTCTATGTTCACTAGAACCAATTACATTAAAGTCTACCTGTTTGGGATCAATAAAAGGCTCTGCAAACTTGCCTGCTTTAAATTTAATAGTCAAGATCCTACTTACTGCATCATTGATCCTATCTTCACTTATATCACCAGATACTACAGCTTCTTTTAAAGTGCTAATAAATCTTTTCCAGTCATAAGGTTCCATAAACATATCTATACCAGCATTAACCGATTTAACAACCTGCTCATAATAAGATGGCAATTTTATATCATGAATCGAATTCCAGTCAGAAAGTACTATACCATCAAACCCTAATTCCTCTTTTAAAACATCAGTAATCAAATATTGCTGGGCGTGCATCTTAGTTCCCTGCCAACTGCTATGAGAAACCATAATACAACCCACTCCTGCATCTATTGCTTTCAAATAACCCTGCATATGTATTCCTCTCAATACCTCCTCAGACACAGAAACATCACCACGATCAAGAAGACCGTCTTGGCCCGTCCCTAATTCTACTCCACCATCACCAAGATAGTGTTTGGCCGTAGCAATAACATACTCTCCACCCATTTCGGTATCTTCACCCTGTAAGCCTTTAATATATGCTGCTGTAAGTAGTTCCTGTAATTCAGATGTCTCCCCAAAACTTTCATAAGTCCTTCCCCATCTTTCATCACGTGCTACAGCAACAGATGGGGAAAAATTGAGGTCTAAACCTGTTGCTCGTACCTCGACAGCAGTTATTTTAGCTATTTTTTTAACTAACTTGGAATCTCGGGTAGCCCCTATACCAATATTATGAGGAAATATTGTTGCATTTTTTACACTATTATGACCATGTACGGCATCAATACCATAGAGAATAGGTATTCTTAAACGAGAATTCATAGCTTCCTTTTGAAAATTATTATACATTTCTACCCAGTTGGAAGCTTCATTAGGATATGGCACTGAACCCCCACCACTCAGAATTGACCCCAGATAATAGTTTTTGATATCCCCAACATTAACAGCATCTCTTTCTGCCTGTGTCATCTGACCAATTTTTTCTTCCAGAGTCATTAAATCAATTAATTTATTAACCTTTTCTTCAATAGATAAACTTTTATCATTGATAAAATCTAATTTCACTTCAGATATATTATTATCTTTTCCCTGTACATAATTTAATGTTAATCCATTTTGAACAGCTCCAGTTAAAGACATAAAACAAAGGAAAACAACCATTACAAATATAAATCTGTATCTCACCTTTTTCCATAATATTTTCTTAATAATTCTCTTCCCCCTTAAAAAAACCTTTTTTATTGAATATCCCTTTATCTATTCTGTTATAAATATCCCTACTTTTTTAGCTAACTTTTCATGTTGTAGTGTTTTCAGATCATTAAATATAATTTGATATTTGCTAACATTTTCCCCTAAACTACCGTAAACCCTGATATAAAGTGTCCTGCTATCTAACCATTTCCATTTAAAAGAAGGTATAAATTTCCCCTTTACTGAGCAACTCATCCAATAACTATGAATAATAGGTAACATATCCTTCTCAAAACGGTAAACCACTTGACCACTATTCTTATTTAATTCCTCCTTTTTAAAGACTAAGGCCTTACTTTATTTTCATTTTTTCCCATATAATTATTATATTTTTCTAAAACATCAATATTTCCTGCCTTCATATATATTTTTTTTTGTGCTAAAAATAATACAAAAGCCTTACCATAAATGGTAAGGCTTTTGTATTAATGTCACCCCATTAACTATAATTTTAATATGACAAAATATAAAAAAGATTTTTAATAGCAATTTTAAGTTGTTGCATATTTTTTATTTAACGCAATCTTTTTCCAGTTATAATAACCGTATGAAGAATTAAGTAAATTTGTAATCTTCATAACTATAATTATAAGAGCTGTCTTATCGCCTGACATGTATACCATTATCCACATTGCAATAGATAAAGCATTTACAACAACCCACATTAGCCATTGTTCAGAAAATCTCATAAGGTAAAGTATACTAGCTATAACAGAAACTACTGTAGTAAGAGAGTCCATAAATGGAAGGTTTCCTCCCATTACCTTCAATATTCCTGAATATCCAAAAATTCCTGCTACAGTACCTATAAATATCATTACCATCAACTTAGGTGTCATTGTGCGAAAACACACTTGCCCATTACTCTTTGTATTCTTTTTCCATAAGTAAATAGCAATAATACTAACAGGTATACTATATATAAGATTGTACATAACTTCACCATAAAGCTTTACTCCCATACACTGATATGAATACAAAAGACTGTTAATCACTGCAAAATAAAGTCCAGTTACTTTTCCTTTGGCACCCAAAACCAAATTAAGACTTCCTGTAAGACTTAATATCAACATGAATGGCGTATCTCCATTTAAATACCATACACTTATCATAATAGTACAGACTAATGCAAGCCATAATTCTTCATATATTGACCAATCACTAAAATAATTTTTTATTTTCTCCATTTTTAATTGTCCTCCCATTTATTAATAAAATATAATTACTGTTTCGCTAAACTAAAAATTGTAATTTATCAAAGGATTCTTTATCAATTTTAGTCCCTTGTACTTGCACTATCTTTCCTGCTACTTTATTTGCTAATATACAAGCATAATTAAAATCATATCCCATTGAATATGCTGAAATAATAGCTCCTATGTGACTATCGCCTGCTCCAATTGTATCTACTACCTTAACTTTTTCCCCTTTCATTTGAGTAATTTTATTTCCATCATAAAATAAAGTCCCATCACCTCCCATTGTAATAAATACATTATTTTTATTTAATTCATATAAAGCCAAAATACTATCTTCCACACTGTCTTTACCTGTAAAATCTAAAGCTTCTTTTTTATTTAAATGTAAGATAGGTCTAGTTGAAAAAATTCTCTTCATAACACTCTCTTCTATTTCAGTTATAACTGGTCCGGGTGCAAAAAATATATTTTTATTTTCTTGTTCTGTTAACCAGTGTGATATTATTTTCCCACTTTTACCACAAACCTGATATCCTGCAACATATATATTTTGATATTCTTCCATATTAAGATCATCAAACCACTTTTTCTTATACTTTCCTTCTATTCCCTTTACATTTATAAATGTTCTTTCTCCATCATCTTCAACTAAACATAAAGAATAACCATTATCCATTTCTGAATCATCCACTAATACCTTGTAGTTCTTTGCTTTTAAGTTTTTCTTTATAATATCTGCATATACTCCATCACCTACTGGCACAAATAAATCATGATCAATATCAAAATTATATAAAATATTTGCAACATTATAAGCACATCCACCTATAGATAATGTTCTTTCATTACAAAAGATATCCTCACCCTTTTTAGGTAATCTTGGTATCTTCATAATAATATCTACTATAGCTGCACCAATAACTAAAGTTTTCATTAGATAAAGTTCCTTCCTTCCATCAAGATATCAATATATTCATTAAAATTTAAATTATTTTGTTTCTCTAAAACATCAATATATTCTTTCTTAATAAATTTACCACCTTTAAGTGCTCCACAAATTGCAGTTGACATAGCCCCTATGGTGTCTGTATCTCCTGCCAAATTTGCACAAAGTAAGCAAGATTTATTAGGATCTTGTGCATAATAAGCAATTGTAACTGCTGAAGGTACAGATTCACTAATATTTGTTCCTGCACCTACTATATCATATAGTTTTTCTAAGAACTTATCATCATTTCCTTTATATTTATCTGCAATTTCAGTTCCTATTTTTATTCTCTCTGTTAATGAAGGGCTATATGTTTCTACACCTAAAGTCCTTGAAATAGGTTCCATATCAAATATATCTTTTAAAACAATTTGAAAATCATCATTCTCTATAGCAGAACTAACAGCAACTGCAATCATAGCTGCTCCAGCTATAGTTATATCACTAGTATGTGTAACCTGAGAAACTCCATATACAAATTGAGCCAATCTTTCTTTATCCTCAGCTTTAAAAAGACATCCAATTGGTGCAATTCTCATAGCTGAACCATTTGATAATGCTTGATCTGTTACTTTCTTTGCATTTAATCCATCTCTAAAATTAGCTAATGCAACTTTTGAAGTAGGTCCTAAAATATTATTTTCGAAAGCACTTTCCTTTTCTGCCCACTTTAAAAGTCTTGTTGCAATATCCTGTGGTGAAGGTTTAAAATCTGTATTTTTAATGGAATCTAGTAAAACAAGAGCTTGTCCAGTATCATCAGTAAATTGCCCTCTCTTATAGTTAAATGCCACCTCATTTTCTTTTGGTCCATCTAAAAACCCTTCAATTTTACCAAAATAAGCTTTTACTCTATTCCTTCCCCATAACTCTGCAGGCATTCCCATTGCATCTCCTAATGCCATTCCATAAAGTACCCCTGCCATCTTATTTCTCACTATTTATCACCCCGTTCAATTTTTAATACAACTTGTTATTATGACTAAGTAATACAACATGTATTGTTTTTTTAATTATACGAGTTTCCATTCCATATGTCAATATTAAATTTAAGTCCCCTAATTAAATTAAACACAAATTTCAGATATTTTTCTCTCGTTTTTGTAGTTTTTCTATACTTTTATAATTTGGGGTAAATGCAATCTGATTATATATGTTATATACAAAATGCTAAACCTTATTTAGATTTAACATTAAAAATTAATCACTTTCATTAGTTTTTCGATTCGTTTAATATTTTATCGTCCCATTGGGCACTCCTGAGTTAGTATATATCGTCCAGTATCTAGCCGAAAGGCAGGGCAAATTTTTATGTTTTTTTCTTGAACTTTACTCTTTAAAATTGTTATAATTGAACAAAGGTCTGTATTGTTAGAAAAATGTTTCACTTCACGAGTAAATCTTAATATATTTATATAACAGATAGACAAATATTACTTTCGACTCTCATGGATTGATGTATTAAATAAAAGTATTATTGATTACCATCTAAGACACAGGAAAACGGGGGTTAAAATGAAAAACAATAAGAAATTACCAAAATACGAAAAGATTAAATTAGATCTAATAAAAAAAATAAATAATTCTGAATTAAAGCCCAATCAGATAATACCTTCAGAAAATGAATTATGTGATGAATATGGTGTAAGCAGAGTTACTGTTAGAAAGTCAATTGATGAGTTAGTTCTAGAAGGGTATCTATATAAAATGAAAGGCAAAGGTAGCTTTGTAAAAGCTAAATCTCCAGCTGAAGGAATACCAAAAATTCATAGCTTTACAGAAGCTATATTACATCAAGGAAAAACTCCATCTAAATTATTAATTTCCTTAACAACATCAAAACCAGAAAATAAAATTGCTGATAAACTAAATATAAATATAAAAGATGATGTATATATAATAAAGTGCTTATATTCTTCAAATGGAAATCCATTTTGTTTAAACAAATCTATATTACCTCAAAAACTGTTTCCTAAACTTAATTATTTTGATCTTAGTAACAACTCTTTATATGAGATATTAAAGTCTTTTTATAACTTAAACTTTACTCGTGCTACTCAAACAATTAATGCAACTACAGGTAATTATTATATCTATAATAAATTAAATGCTGATGTTAATACACCATTATTAAAAATAAATGCTACATCATTTTGTATACATGACAGTCAAGAAATTCCTTTTGAAATATATGAATCATTTATTTTAACTGATATTATGAGTTATTATGTTGAAAAATTTAATTAATGCTCTACCAATCTTATTAATACGCTTTCTTTCACCCCATATCTCTGCTACATTTACATTAAAACAACTGCGTTTACAAACGACGGTGAATTGCCAGCAAAAAAATTCAAATCAACACGAATGTGATTGCCAAGGAAGAAATTTATGATGGCTTTTATGGTGTTTGTACCGTAGAAAGAAGGCGATTGTCTCTCTTATAAACGAAAACCCCCTATCATCAGTGTCTGATAAGGAGTTATATAATAAGTCGTCTATATATTAGAAGTATAATAATCTATTTTTTATAAATATTTACTTAAAATATCCTACCCGTTCACCTACAGGCACTGCTTGATATGGATCATTGCCTGCAGCAGCTTGATAAAAATAAACAGTAACTGCATATTTAGTGGCATTACCCTCCCATTCATTAGGATAATATTTTTCAAAAACACCCTCAAATGATTTTTGATATGGGACATTATCGGCTACTTGCAATCTTAGCAGTGAGATATTACCATTACTATTATTTTCATTTAAAGTCTGACAGTGAAAGGCACTGTCAAAATGATCTGGACAGGCCCAGGCATAGCCAAAATAGTCTTCAGTACCAGTTCCAAATGTAGAAGGGAATTTTTCCCCATCGACAAAGAATTTTTCATCACCTTCACCCCACCAATAGTCACCAGGTTTGGCACCTTGCCAGTGTTCCACCCAAACTGGATTCCAGATATGAAGATGAATACCACAAAAACGACCTCTACCCTCTGTCCTCAAAAAAGGCCAATCTGGCCATCTATCTTCAGCTTCTATCAACAAGACATCACGGTGCCACTTAGCATGAAAACGTCCAAACTTTTCAATCTTTTCATATAAGGGTTTATGAGTAATTATGAATCTTACAGATTGCTCTTCTTTACTATCGTTACTTAATTGTAATAAAGCATTATCACTAAAAGGCATAAACCAGCGGGAATAAAAACCTTCTTCGCTCATACCCATCATTAGGGAACAATATCTATTAACACCCGGCGCTGTACCAAAAAAGTCACCCAGTGGACTCCAGACAGATGCTTCTTCTTCATTATCCCAATAGATACTAATAGCCAATTCCCGCAGCAGTTTGCGTTCAGCAATAAGGCCTGTAGGTAAATCCATCTTAACCTGCAATGAGGTTATGGCTCTGCATTCATCAATGTAACTAATATCTATACTGCATATATCTACTGTTTCTCCAGGTCCTACTTTTATCTCTATTTCTTCGACTTCTTCATCTTCATCAAAAATAAAGGGGTTTTCTCTTTTTTCTTTTAAATTATCATTCACTTCCTGTAATGCTTTACGATCTTCTTCATTAAATTTACCCTTAAAAGAAGGAACTTTAGACTCCTCAGGGAATTCACCATAAGTGACATGATAATAAGCTCCCCATTCTTCACTTAAAGTTATCTTACATGATTTCTGAAAAGTTATAGGAAGATAATTATTACACCCCCTGGCCTTTATATAAACTAATTCAGGAAAATTAAAAAGTGGTTTACTATTATCAAAATAATCTTTAAAAGGCATATCCAGTACAGGCTCTTCTGCATCATCAATATATATTTTTATATGTCCCTCTTTTGGATCAGCAGACCAGACCCGCCAGATAACTCCAGGTCCATCTATTTCAGCTATAACCTGTTCTTCCCCCTCTTGACGGATAATACCATCACCATCAGCATTAGCCCCCCAGCCAATATAACTATCTGTTTCACTATCATATTTACTGCGTCTATCATAACTGGACCATTGCTTACACTTTTCCCCCTCAAATGGTAATTCAGCGAGTTTTTCTACATTAATTAACCGCTGTACAATATCTTTATATTCCACTGCCATGCCCTCCTCATTATTTTTAGGTAATCCCACTTTTTCCAGCACAAATTGTCATCTCATAATAAACTTACTTAAACTTCTAAATACATAAATCACTTCTATCTAGGCCATCTATCTTCTTTCTTCATCAAAGGAACAAAAGGGGTATGAGGTTCAGCTTGATACCAATAGGCTACACTGGCAAGGTCATCCTGTCTTTCAAAAAGACCTTTATGATTAACACCAATCTGTTGGATAGTAACCCTAATGTCCTCCGCAAAACGAATGGGATCCATGATATGCCAGCGATAAAATCCCCTCATCGGAGGACAATCATCATTATGATATAAATTGTGGACTTCTTCATCATGGTGTGAATAATATGGATAACCTAAAAACGGAGTACAGTATGTATTTTCTACAGTCTTGCCATCTTCCTGTAAGGCAAAACTCCAGGCTCCACCAAAGTAATCTTCCATACCTGTTCCACAAATAGTTGGGTAATCTTCATCTCCATCCAGATAAACCTTAAGCTCACCCTCTCCCCACCAGTATCTCTCAAGTGTTGTAAGGGCTATATAAGTGCCGATATACTGTCCTTTACCTTTCACTCCATCTAAAATAGTATAGTCTTTTTGTTTTTCTGTCAATCTTTCCCGTTTCCACTGCGCATGAAAATAAGCGGTTTCTTCTGGTAATTCATCATACAAACAGTAATCTATCTGATAAAAGAAAGCAGGTACTTCAACCTCATGTTGATTCTCAATTGTAATCCTTGTTTTTTTCCTAAATGGCATTGGGAAATAACAGTTCATACCTCTGGTAGGGTTGACCACAATCGGCATTGAATTTATAATACAACCTCTACCAAAACCATTACAGAAAAAATCCCCTAAAGGACTCTCTACAGATGGTTCCTCTTCATCATCCCAATAAAACCTTATTACTAGATCCCTTAATACAAAATAATCTGCCTCAGTTTTATCTGTAACAGTGATCCAGATATATTGAATAATACCTGGACCTTCTATTTCAGCTAAAGTGGTAGTACTCCCAGGAGCTAATCCTCTAAGACATGGTGAGCCTTTTCTGGATTTCCCTAAATTGCTTGCTGCCATACCACCTTTTCCTTTTTCTCCATGTGGGTTTTCTGCCGTAATTGCACGACTTTTTCCATTATTCATTAGTGGTAATGTACTTAAACCATTCATAAATAGATTATTAAACATTGTTTTATTTCCTTTCTAATTAGGCTTTTACGCCTCCAGCCATAATTCCATCCATTATTTGTTTTTCAAAGATTGCTACAAATATAATTATTGGTAAAATAATAATCCATCCCATAGAACTCACTAAATCCCATGGTACTGAATACATATTATCTTTAAGAGGGAGTTGTGTAATTGCCGTTGATAATACCTGAATATTGTTCGCATAAAATAAAGGAATAAAAAACTCATTTAAACATGTAATAAAATTAGTTATTGCAACTATTGCAATAGCAGGTTTTAATAGTGGAAGAATTATATGATATATCTTCTGTAAAAAAGTAGCTCCATCTATCGCTGCTGCCTCTTCAATAGATATAGGTATCTCGGAGATAAAATTCCTTAAAATTAAAATTGTAAACGGAATAATCTTACTAATATACAAAATAATTAAGCCAGTATAGGTATCATATAATCCTACTCTCCTCATAAAATCATATAGTGGCCTTGCAGTTACAACATTAGGTATTAGCATAGAAAACAAAATTAACATAAATGCAATCGATAGCCCCTTACTTTTATACCTAGCAAAACCATAAGAAGCCATAACACAAATAATAGTACCAATTATAAGAGTAGTTCCAATAATAATTAACGTACTTACTACTTTTTCTATCAAACCGACATTATAAATTAAATAAATATAACTAGATATTGTTGGATTATCAGGTAAATAATCAATTGGTTGTTTAAATAATTCTCCAGCAGGTGTAATTGAAGAAATAAAAATCCAATATAGTGGAAATAAAATAATAAACGAGACAGTAAGTGCTAATATCCATTTTAGGCCACTATTTAATATTTTTTTTATTTTATTAAAAATCATTTTTCATTCCCCCTCCTAATTGAATTTTTTATTCACTATAAATATATTAATAAGACTCAATATAACCATTACGAAAAAAAGTATAATTGCTAATGTTGATCCATATCCTAAATTAAGATTCGTGAAGGCCTCTGTTGTTATTCGATAAGCTATTAATGATGTATCATCTCCTGGTCCACCAGAAGTCATGGCATATACAATATCAAAAGAAGCAAGTCTCCACATTGTAAAAGGAATAGACAAAACTAATATACTCTTCATTATTAATGGTAAAGTAATTTTGAAAAACGCCTGTATGGCTCCTGCACCATCAACCCTTGCAGCTTCGTATATTTCTTCTGGTATGAATTGCAGTGCTGCAAGTACCAAAATAGCAAAAAAAGGTAAGTCTTTCCATATATCCATAGCAACAACTGCTGCACGCGCTGTATTCGTATGGATTAACCAACTCAATTCAAAATTAGGTATAAATAATCTGATAAAGTTATTTACCAATCCATAATCATTATTAAATCCCCATTTTGCAGCCATACCTATAACAACCATAGGCATAGCCCAGGGAATTAAAACAATAGTTCTTAAGAACTTTTTCGCCATAAATTTCATATTTAAAATCAAAGCAAGTGCAACTCCTAATATAATATGCAAAGCCATAGAAGCTACAACAAATATTACAGTAAATTTTAAAGAAGTTAATACTTTTGGATCCTGAAAAACATCTATATAATTTTGAATGCCTACAAATTCATTAATCCCGCGTAATAGACGAACATCATAAAAACTAATTCTAAATGTTTCAAAAATAGGATAGATAATAGTAAACCCTCTAACTAATAAGACGGGTATAACTAATATCCATGCAATCCATAGGCGGTTTAAACTTCTTTTAGTATGCATACAAATCCTCCTTATTTTTAAGAGTAAATAGTTTAATTATAATCAATAAGCGGGCATTTTTTACAGCCCGCTTATTGATTTTTATAAATTATACTAATTATATGAATATAAACAATCTAATTATTTATATCTATCTACGTATTCTTGTGCCTTTTCACAAAACTCATCAACACTTATTTTTCCCTGCATAGTTTGTTGGAATATAGTTCCCATATCTGAGATGAACTCCATTGTCTGAGGAACCATTGGGCGTCCTCTAACAATTGTCTCTTCACTATATTTTTTATACATGTCTGTAATTTCATTTCTTGGTAATGTAGCAGCTACATCTGAACGTGCTGGATACCTATCAAAGTTTTCCCAAGCACTAAGCATACCCTCTTTTCCTGCTATATAGTTTAAAAACTTTACAGCAGCATCTTTATTTCTTGATGCTGAGTTTAATACATAGCTCCAGGAATCTGTAAATACACTTCTGGTTTCAAATTTAGGCATTAAAGCCATATGAATTTGGTCTTCACCATACCTTCCCGCATTTCTGTAATCTGTTCCAGTACCCCACATAAATAACATAGCATACTTGCCATCAATAAACTTCTGGTTCATCTGTTCGTATTTATCTGCAATTTGATCTATAGGTGTAACTTTCCAGGTATTAACCATATCATACATAAACTGAATCGCTTCTTTATTCGCTGGATTTGTCCAATCAAAATAATCTCCACCAAACAAATTCACAAATGTACCAATTTCATTAAAAACATAAGTCTTTTCCCATGAGCCACCATAACCATAATTGCCATCTTCTGTAGCAGCCTTTGCAAAAGCTATGAAATCTTCTTTAGTATCAATTGATTCAAATCCATACTTAACTAATTTTTCTTGGTCAACCCAAAATGCTAAGTATCCACTATATCCAGGAACACCAATAATATCTCCATTCCTGGATGTTATCATATCTTCAAGATAACCTTTAGGAAAATAATCAATAATATCTTCTGTTAGTACATTATCCTGCAATGGTTCAAGCCAGCCTGTATTTTTGAAAGATGCCGCCATTTCATCATTAATCTCCAAAATATCAATACTACTATCACCTGATGATAAAACTGTTGTTACCTTCTGTTGACGGGTATCAGAATTGGTTGGAGCTGCAATTACCCTAATATTTAAACCAGTACCTGTTTCTACATCTGCAAGCCAATCATCAAAATTAACATTAGTTGTCATAATACTGTATAGAGTTAAATCATATTCTTCATCAGCTAATACTGTCCCTCCAACAAAAAAACTTACTATTAAAGAAATAACCAGTAATTTAATAATTCTTTTTTTCATTTTTTAACCTCCAAAATTTTTATGTAATGTCAAAAATATTTTAAAATATATTGTCAAAACCCTATTATAGTAGGGATTTGATCTTAAATACTTGTCACCCCCCTCTTTTTGAGGTATATTTAGGTTGCTTATTTACCTTTTTAAACCACAAATAGAAAAGGCGGTGACAAACTTTGAAACAAATTATTAATGTCTTACTTACTTATATTCAAATTCAATATCATATTATTTGCTATCTCTTGACTTTACTTGTTAGTAAAGACTTCATGCCCAAAGATGAGATTCCCATCAGCAAGAAATATCATCATCTTCAAGTTGATGATTTACCCATTATTGAAGTCCTGGAAAAGCTTGATTACCAAAAACTAATAATTGCTTACGAACAGGAACATGGTAAACCTCTTAAACCTGTCAGACGCCGTAACGCCAAATACAAAGTTCCTGAGTCTATGACCTGCCCAAGATGTGGTGCCCCACATATTTATCTTTATGATAATACTGGTGGTCGTGGTCAATATCTCTGTAAAATTTGTAAGACTAATTTTAATGATAAAAATCGCTTTTCTAAAACTGTTATCTTTAGGTGTCCCCATTGCTCTCGTACTCTAGAACAAATTAAAGAGCGTAAGAATTTCTATATCTACAAATGCAAGAATGATGACTGCTCTTTTTATCTTAAAAACCTTAGATCCATGAGTAAAGAAGAGAAAAAACACTTTAAAAAATATCCCCATAAGTTTAAAGTTAGATACATTTACAGAGAATTTGACTTTGACTTTCAACCATTGAGCAAGGAGTCTCCAGATTTACCTAAAGTTGATATCTCAGGAATACATTCTTCACCACATACTCTGGGGTTAATCCTTACTTACTATGTTAATTATGGTCTTTCTTCTCGCAACGTAGCTGCTATCATGGAAGATGTTCATAATGTTAATATCTCTCATCAAACTGTAATTAACTATGCTGATTCAGTTGGTTATCTAGTTAAACCCTATTTAGATAATTATCCTTATGAGCTTTCTGACTCTTTCTGTGGTGATGAAACCTACATTAAGGTTTATGGCAAGTGGCAGTATATTTTCTTCTTCTTTGATGCTGTGAAAAAGATTATTCTATCTTACCATGTCTCACCTAATAGAGATACACCTTCTGCAATTAAAGCTATTAATGATGTCCTTACTAAGATGGATACTATCCCTGATAACCTCAACTTCGTAGTTGACGGTAATCCTATCTATCTTCTGGCTAAACATTATTTCTATCAACAGGGTATTAATTTTGATATCACCCAGGTTCTCGGCCTTACTAATGACGACCCTGTCTCAAAGGAAAATCGACCTCTAAAACAAATTATTGAAAGACTCAATAGAACTTTTAAAAAAAGCTACAGATCAAGATGTGGTTTTAAGTCTTCTAAAGGATCAGTATCATACGTGAACCTTTTTGCAGCATACTTCAATTTCTTAAGACCACATTCAGCTCTAGAGAAAAAAGTACCTGTAACTGTACCTCAGCTTATTAATCTGCCTAACATGCCTGCAAGATGGGGCAAGCTGATTGAACTAGCTCAAGAGCATATACTCTACGAGCAACAGCATTCTGCTTAATCTTTATATCTATTTAGCAGAACCCGAGGCAGCTAAAAGCTTTATCTAAGCATTGGCGAAGCGAACCCTTTACAAACCGAACCAGACAAATGCTAAAATTGAAGTACGAGGGTTGGCTAATTTGCTATGCTCTTTATATCCATCCCCTTCAACCTCGGCTACTTACCAGCAGCATTTGGATGGTGTTTGTCAAGGGTTATGCAACGATCCAACCAGTAAAAATTACTTAAAAGACTAAAATCTGTCTCCAACATCACTTTTTCATAGATTTTTTGACACTACCATTTTTATTTTCTTTCTTCACTTTGTATCCCTTCCGTATTCAGTTCTGCCTTTCACCCCCCCTTAAACGTTTTTGTAATTTTCTTGGTTTTTATATATAGTTCTAATTTTATGGTAAACGTTTACTATAAAATTAGGAGTGCATTATAGATCTTTATTTATATAGGTACTACTTCTGACCACTAATCTCTGGGGATATTTTATTACTTTATTTTCAGCATTACCATTCTTTATATTGCTAAGCAGCATCTTTACTGAAGTCTCTGCAAGCTTCTTTTTGGGTAAAGATACAGATGTTAATGGTGGATATATATATTGTGCGATAGAATCATCATATCCTATGATTGAAATTTTTTCAGGTATTTTGATTTGTAACTCTCTAAAAACCTTTATCGCACCATGACTTAAAAAATCATTACAACAAATTAAGGCAGTAAAATCTAATCCCTGTTGTTCTACATAACTCTTTATATGAGCATATGCATCCCTTTCATCATGGTCAGAACACTCAATCAAGTAGTTTTCATTGAATTGAATATTATTTTCTTCTAAGGCATTCAGAAACCCTTGATATCTTTTGGCCTGGTTCCTACTATCTTTAACCATCACAAAACCTATTTTTTCATGACCATAAGAAATAAGGTGTTTTACTGCTTCAGCCATACCCTGCTCTTCATCTGTAATTACCATACTTGTATCTTCAAATATATTAGGTTCAAACAAGACAACAAATGGAATACCTTCATCTCTACACTTGTCAGCAATTATTCTACCACATGTTCTAGTTTGAGTCATAATTACTCCATCGATATTTGATGGTCTAATTATACTCAGATATGATTTTGTTAAATCACTTCTAGCTTCATTATTTAATAATATAAGATCATAACCCTGTTTTGTCAAAGCATGTTGTACTTCATTAATAAATTGTGCAAATACCAGGTTAGTAATAGAAGGAACTATATAAAGAATCCTTTTTGTCTTTCCACTTTTTAGTGCTTGCGCTACAGAATTAGGTCTATAATTCATTTCTTCAATAACCTGTAATACTTTTTCACGGGTCTCTTTAGCAACAGGTCTACTATCATTGATTACAGAAGAGACTGTAGCAATTGAAACCTCTGCTTTCTCAGCAACATCTTTTAGAGTAACCATTACATACCTCCAAATTTCATATCATATGAATTATTTTTATGCTCGGAAACGTTTACTTATATTAAACATATTCTATTTATCTATAAAAATTCCTTCTTTTTTATAAAAAAACTTTAAAATTATTCTTTAAAACCTTACTAAATTTTCTTCATCCACCATATATCAATATCTTTCAATCTAGCCTTCCCTTCCCAGGCCAAAAGGCCCAAACCTAAACTATCACCACAAGTAGGATAAACCCGGGCAGTCACACATTGTCTTTCATTAACAAATACTTCAATTACTGACTTATCTATAAAAATATGAAGCTTTACTAATCCATCAGTATCATCGTTAAAATTATAACAATCTCCAAAGACCCCTTTATCAACTTCCTTTGCAAGGCTAGAGTTCTTAGTATTTATTGATAAGTTTTGTTCAGCAATATTACAAATTATCTCTGTATATTCACTATTATCAGGTGATTTTCGGACAACTAGCCCTATAGAACTAGCATCCCCTTTCTCAAATTCAGCAATGATTTCTAACCTATCCCCCTGTACATTATCTAATAAATTTGTAGAATCAGCTGATATAGGTATATCACTTAAACATTTATGTTCACCTCTAAGAACTTTTAATTCCTCAATTGGCTTCATACCCAGACTACCATCTTTATGTAAGAAAATTTCTCTGGGAACTGACATTACACCAGACCAGCCAGCTGCTTTTTGAACTTCCTTACTTCTCTGCTCTTTCAGCCAACCCCACATGATTCTCCTTCCCTTGTCATCTATAAAGCTATTTGGAGCATAATAGGAATCACCTAAATCAATATATCCTTTTTTTTCAGGAATAAATTTATAATTTTCATAGCTGCCAATCCAGTAAACAACTTTACCATATGGTGAAACCACCAATATATACTTATCTTCTAACTTAAAAAAATTTGGACATTCCCACATATTTTCTAGTTCTTCATCTTCCCCAATATAAATTGGATTTATATATTCCCATTCTCTTAGATCCTTTGACCTGTATAATAAAATTGCACCCCCAACCCCTTTTATTCCAGAACCAAGAATCATATACCAATTATCTTCTTCTTTCCAGACAAAAGGATCCCGAAAACCTGTCGTTTCCAATTCTCCAGGAAGGGCATCAATAATCGGATTTTTATTAGATTTTTCCCAGTTAATCATATCTTTACTAGTAGCAATACATTGAACCTCTATTTTCTTTTCAAGATCTGGAATACCAGTATAGATTATAGTTGGTTCTGACTCATTTATAACAGTACATCCAGAAAAAACACCATCTTTATCATAAGACTCTGAAGGGGTCAGTGCAATAGGTAAGTGTTCCCAATGAACTAAATCCTTGCTAACTGCATGACCCCAGTGCATATTAGCCCAAAAAGCCCCAGCAGGGTTATATTGATAAAATAAATGATATTCTCCTTTATAATAAATAGGCCCATTAGGATCGTTCATCCAATTTGCAGGTGGCATCATATGAAATGCAGGTCTTTGTTGATCATTAACAAAATGTACTTCATTAGCATGACTCATCTAAATCATCTCCTATATAATTAATTTTTCTATGAATTTTAAAATTTTCTATTATAATGTATTGACTAATATTTAGCTCCACTTGTAGCTATCCCTTCTACAAAATACTTTTGAGCTAACATATAAATAATTATTGTTGGTATTAAAGCTATAACAGTTGCTGCCATTAATAGGTTCCATTCTGTATAATAATATCCTTGAAATTTAGCTATCCCCAAGGTTATGGTATTCATCTCCATAGAGTCAATAACTATTAACGGCCATAAGAAATCATTCCAACTCCATAAAAAACTTAAGACTGAAAGAGTAGCTAAACCAGGTTTAGCTAAAGGTAGAATTATTCTAGTAAAGATAGTCCAATAAGATGCTCCATCAATAAAAGCAGACTCTTCTAAACTTCTTGGTAAGGTTAAAAAGAATTGCCTTAACAAAAAAACCCCTAAAGCATTAAACATCCCGGGAAAAATTAGTGCCTGATAAGAATCTACCCATCCCAAATATTTCATTATTATAAAAAGTGGTATCATTACTACTTGAAAGGGAACCATTAAGGTCAACAAATAAAGTAAAAATACTTTATTTCTTCCTGGAAATTTCAATCTGGCAAAAGCGTAAGCAGCCATAGATGATGTAATTAAAATTCCTAAAGTACGACCAGTAGTTACAATTATACTATTTAACAATAATCTTATCATTGGAAAACTATTAAAGACTTCCGAAAAATTGGCCCATCTTATATCTTCAGGAAATACTCGGGGTGGATAGGTAAAAACATCACCAAAATCTTTAAAAGCTGTACCTAACAACCATAGGAATGGACCTAAAACCATTACTAAAAATAATAGCAACACTATATGTTTTAAGATGGTCAACAACTTAGACATCATAAGTCACCCACTTTTTCTGATAATTAAATTGTACTAATGTTAGAATAAAAATTATTAATAACAAAACCCAACCTGTTGCACTTGCATATCCCATTCTAAAATATCTAAATCCTTCATTATATATATGATATACCAATGTTTTAGTAGCATCAGCTGGTCCACCCTGTGTTAAAATAAAAGCCTGATCGAAGACTTTAAAGGAATCTATCATACTAATGACCACAGTAAAAAATATAGTTGGTGTTAATAAGGGCAAAGTAACTTTTAAAAATTGCTGAATTACATTTGCTCCATCAATTTTAGCAGCTTCATAGTACCTATTAGGAATACCTTGTAATCCAGCTAAAAATATAATAAAGGTGAAACCAATATTTTTCCACACACTCATTATAATAATTGCTGGCATAGCCCAATTGGGATTAGATAACCACGGTGGTGATGTTATATTAAAAATGTCTAATAAGTATGTTAAAATACCATAATTGGGCATATAAATAGTTTGCCAGATTAAGGCTGCAGCAACTGTAGGTATAATGTATGGCAGAAAAAAGATAAACTTATAAACAATAGCCATTTTTTTAATGTTATTGACAAGTACCGCTAGTAATAATCCAAACATAACACTTAACGGAACAGTAACTAATGTATAATAAACTGTATTAATAAAAGTTTTTTGAAACAAAGACCTTTTAAACATAGAAAAATAATTTGTAAGACCTATAAACTTTAATGGATTTACCAGATTCCAATCAAAAAAACTTAGGATCAAGGAAGCAAAAACAGGGATAAATATAAAGATTAAAAACCCAATAAAATTTGGTAATACAAATAGATAACCTGCAACTGCCTGCTTTCTTTCAAGACTATTATTCCCTAATTTTTTATATACTGATTTCAACAAGTCTATTCCTCCCTCGTATCTTATCTGTTTTTATAATTAGTAAATATACGGGCCTCAAATAAAGAGGCCCCTTTTTAATTACTTAGTTATTATTCAATATCTCATTAATTTCTTCTGTTATTTGCTCAGCAACCTCTTCCACAGTCAATTCATTTGTTACTAACAACTCATCCAACTTAGAAGTAGCTATTTCAATAATTTCAGCATTTCCTGGAGGTGAAGGTATAAGTCTAGCATATTTAACCTCCTCAATCATGGCCCATTGATTCTTGGGGGCTTTATCAGGATTTATAAAATCTTCTTGTTCAACAACTGACTCTAAAACTGGTATTGAATTACCTAGTTCGTTAAAAAGCTGTACATTTATTTTAGATGAATAGAATCTAATAAAATCAAAAGCTACTTCAGGATATTTAGTTTTACTTGAAGCACTTATAAATGCTACTCCATAAGGGACTCCACGCTTTTCATTTGGACCTACTGGTTGTTCTACTACATCCCAATCAAAACTTAATTTTCTAAATGCTGGAACCATATATCTTCCATAATGAGCCATAGCCACTTTCCCACTCATAAAAAACTGTTCTCCTCCCATTTGTTTCATTACTGCTGGTGAGGGTGACACTTTGTATTTATTTACTAAATCATTTATAAAACTAATTCCTTCAATAGACCCCGGTTCATTTAAAGCAGACTTTGTCCAGTCATCAGTTAAAATCCTACCACCAAATGTATATATCCAGGGAGCAATACAATCAAACCAGTTTCCTGTTACTAAATACCCATACTGATCTATTCTACCATCATTATTAGTATCTTTTGTAAGTTTTTTGGCTGTTTCTAAAAACTTTTCAACTGTCCAATCATCTGAAGGATAATCTAAACCAGCCTGGTCAAATAAATCCTTATTATAAAAAATTATCCCATCATTCCAATCTGCTGGTAAGCCATAAATAGAATCTTTAAATACAGCTGCATCTAATAATATATCAATATAATCATCCATCTGTTCTTTGAATTCTGGGTCTTTCTTTTTCGCCTTTTCAATATAAGGTGCTATATCCAAAAATGCACCTCTTTCTGCTAATCCTTGATATTCTTCTACAACAATTCTTGTTAAATCAGGGGGATTACCACTTGCGATTCTTACTTTTAGCTTATCATAATACCTATCCCCACTTTCCCAGGTAGTAACTATTTCTACATCTGGGTGTTCTACCTCATACCTTTTAACTATCTCCTCCATTACTATTTTTTCATCCCTACCACCTAACATAAAAAATTCTAAAGTCTTTTTCCCCTCAGCAAATACCTTTAAATCCAAGATTCCACCAACAACTATCAATATTGTGATCATTAGCAAAATGCTTTTAATAATCTGTTTTCTCTTACTAATCATTCTTTCACCCTCCTTGAAATAATGTAATGAATTTCAGAAATTTACTTTTTTCCTATCACCTCCAAAACGTCTAATAAGTTTATCTACCTCAAATATCTAAAATTTTGATGAACAAAGACTATATTCTTATAAACTTATTATCTCCCTGTGAATATTTAAGGATAATAAGAATACGTATTCTTTATTATATATATTCGTTACTTTTTGAATTATTCCTGCCAAAAGTTTATATTTTAAATATTTTTTTCATTCATTATCTCATTAACAGCCTTTTTGCTGGACATAGCACATACACGCTATTGCACCTGTAGTTGTTAACACACCAACAGCATTCACATAGTGAACCTGACTCCTTAACTTATATGAATACGTATTCATAAATTATAATTTAATATCTTCTATTTATAGAAAATTACTTAAATCAATTCCAGTTGTAGACTCCCTAATTACTAATCTAGGTTCTAATAAAATTTTAGCAATATCCTTTTCTGCCTGGCCATTAATCCTTTTTAACAGTAATTCCACAGCTAAAGAACCAATACTACCAGTTGGTTGAGCAATTGAAGTAAGAGCAGGACGGCAAATAGCTGCTAAAGAGGTATTATCAAAACCTACAATAGCTATTTTTTCAGGTACAGAAAAACCAAATTCTTCAAAAGCCTGTATTGCACCAAAGGCAGCAAGATCATTATTGGCAAAAAAGGCAGTTGCTTGAAGAGATCTTTTTTTATTCTTTAAATAATTACAAACTTTGTTATAAGAATCATGAGTACTTAATTGTAACCACCCTGAACTCTCTATAAAATATTCTTCTTTAAAGCTTAAACCATGTTTTTTAATAATACTTAAATATCCCCGGAATTTTTCTTCACCCTTACTACCAATAAAACCCAACTTAGTATGTCCCAGATCAATTAAATGTTTAGCAGCTAGAGAACCCCCATATTTATGATCAACTGCAACAGAATCATATTTAGCCATTTGCTGTGTAAATACAACAACTGGTATTTGATCTCTCTTCAGTTTGTGTAAATAAGTATCTTTTTGATTTGTAGGAACAATTAAAAAACCATCTACCTGTCTACTTAACAGAGTTTTAATATGCTTCTTTTCTTTTGTACTACTTCCATTAGAATTACATAATATAATATTATATCCATTATTCTCAGCCTCTTCTTCTATAGACTGAACCACTTCAGAGAAATATGGATTTGAGATATCCGGAATAATCAATCCTAATAAATAAGATTTATTGTTAACAAGACTACGTGCTGTTGCATTAGGCTGATAATCTAATTTTCTAACCCAATACATAACCTTTTCTCTCAAAGCAGGATTAACAGAAGTATTCCCATTAATAACTCTAGATACAGTCGCCTGAGATACCCCAGCTTTTTTTGCTATTTCATCCATTGTAGCCATTTTATCACCCTAACTAGTAAATCCCCAATTATCAAATTGATTATATATAGTTTTCTGTATTTGGCTTCAAAATCCTGCTTATTCTTATATTTTATAATTTAATACTCCTCTGCATCCACCTTTTATAATTAGTTATTGTAAACCTTGTAAAAAACATCCAAAGAAGGAAGAACCTTTCCATTGAAATCAAACATCGCCTGGTTTTCCCAGGCATTTCCTTCACCTGATTTCCACCCTGCTCCATCTACAGGAATCCATTCACCTTCCCAATAAAAAACTCCTATTCCTTTTTCATCTGGAACTTCATTAACAATCTTTATTATTTTTCTTAGTATCTGTGCCTGGCTTTTGATACTAGCAGAATAATTAGTCTCAGCATATTTATTGACTCTATCAATTTCCTTTTGAGTTACCATATTTTCTAGACTATCACCATTTTTTAAAGTATAAGCATACCCCGTTTCCATAACAGCAACTTCTTTATCATATCTTTGGCTGATACCATTAATGTTAAATTTAAATTCTTCAAATGTACCGTGCCAATAGGGATAATAAGAAAGGCCGATTACATCAAAATTTGTTACTTGCCGCTTAATAAGTTCATCAAAAAACCATGTATATAACTCGTTATCTCCACCATCAGCTAGATGAACCACTGTTTTTATCTCAGTCGCCTCTTCTTTAGAAACTGTATCAACGGCATTTAAACCCGCTTGCAGTAATATAGCAAATTGGGTAAAACCCCCAGCATTATCACCCCAGGTTTTTCCTTCAGGCCACAGCATACCACCATTTAATTCATTTCCAACCTGCACCATTGCAGGCAAAGCATCTACTTGAGCAAGTTTCTTTAACGAATTATAAGTAAAATCATAAACTGCATTTTTTAATTCTTCAAAAGATAAATCTTTCCAAACAGCAGGTTTATTCTGTTTCCCCGGATCAGCCCAAAAATCACTATAATGAAAATCTAAACAAACATTCATTCCTATTTTTTTAGCACGACTTGCTAAGTCTTTAACTGTCTGAAAATTACAGTTACCACCTCCTAGACTTTCTGGATTATTCCATAATCTCAATCTTATATAATTTATACCATGTTCTTTAAGAATTTCAAGGACATCTTTTTCTACTCCATTATCATCATAGTATTTACCACCATTCTCTTCAATTTGTTTTAACATAGAAACATCCATTCCCATTATAAAATCATTTGACAAGTCTTTTATTGGTTCAATTTTTATATTCAAATACTTATTTAAATCATCACTCATTACCATATTTGGATTATTATTAGAATAAACCTTAATTGAAAATAATAATGTCAGTACCAATAAACTAAATATAATTTTTTTCATCTTACCCACTTCCCTTTTAAGTTATTTATTATTATTCACTCTTTTTATCGCCTATACTTCTAAATTTAATTTATTTAAAGGTCTTGCTAATTAATATTTATAATATTTAAAATTTAACAATTAATGTTAACGTGGATTTATCACTACCTGCAGTATTTGTTGCATAAGCATATTCCAATGTCGTATTATTACCAAAATAATACGACACTTTACAACCAAGTGGTTTATCTTTAGACCAATCAGTTTCATGCCAGGTACCATCTTGATATTCTGTCCACATACTCTCCTCTGGTGTCTTTAGCGCATAATCTACATTCAGCCAAAAATTACCCAATGAGACTGTAGAACCAACAATACCCATATAGTCTCTTTCAGAATTATAGGCCCAATCATAAGCAATGTAAGCACCATATATTGAGAATTTGCTCCACGTATATGTAGCATCAATCATATATTCTCCAGCAGGATTTATAAATTGCTGATCCATTTCTCCAAAATCTAAGTACATAATATTAAGATTAAAGTGATTGGTCGAATACATACTCCGAGCAAGTAAAGTATCTTTGCCATCACCACCTGTATAATCTTCATAACAATTACCACCCCAATTATGAAAATAGCCCGTTTGAAACGCCCAAACATCATTAAGCGAAACTGTATAAACAAGATTTACAGCTGGTTCAAGATCACCCCCAAGTAATCCACGAGTAAAATCAGCCAAAGCATAAGTAGGACCAGCAGTATCAAAACGGGAATATCCCACCTGCAAATTATTTCCCGATTCAGTTTTATAAGTCACATAGGCATCATCAACTATATTGTAGTCTTGTTTTTCTTCACCATTAGTTTCCAACCAAAGATTTACATTAGCAGAAACCCGTGGTGCAATATATATATCATTATAAAGACCAAGTTCAGTTTTAGTGTAGTCAGCATCATCACCACTATACTCTTTCATAAAATAAGCAAATTTTAATTCACCTGTAGTTGTAATCATAGCACTTAAACTTATTGAAGTAAAAGCCAAAACCAAGATTAAAACTAACCCTATAAATAATATTTTTTTCATTTTAAATCTATCCTTTCTTTTATTTAATACTTATAACAAATCATTACCAATTTTTCCGGAATATTTTATGAACCTAACTAACCCAACCTTCTATTTGTAACTAACAAATAAACAATCTTACGCTTAATCATTCTTTTTTCCTCCCATTGTGTTAAATAAATTTACACAAAAAAATAGACCGAGAAAAATAAATTTCCCGGCCCAGGGCCCCAGGTCAAACACATTTATTCTTTTTTTAATCTAACAATTCTAATGATAAATTCTTCATCTCTTCCTCTTATTATTACTATATCATGCTTAAATAACTTGTATATCTTATCTCCCGGTCGATATTCTGGAATATCCCTCTGCTGTTTCTCTTCTTTTAACACAGTAACCCCTCCCGGGAACTACCACAAATTTACAAAGACTTGTCCTTATGGTATAATTACTTTACGAGTCTAACTAACAGAACAGCCGCCAACTGTTATCTGTTACCCTGTAAGCTATATGATACCTCCCTCCTTTCTGAAAAGAAAGAGTTCAGGGATAACTCTGTCTTTTTTGAAACAACATTTTGTTTCTTTAATCAACTTTTATGTTCATTATAGTTCTTTTTATCAACTTTGTCAAGTTTTTTTATGATTTATTTTATAGTTTTTAACTATAATTGGAATTGAGGAGGAAATTTTGATGAAATTAGGCGAAAAGTTAAAAAAATTAAGGATAGAAAATAAAATGACTCAAGAAGACTTAGCTAAAAAAATAGGAGTTAGCCGTGGTACTGTTGCTGGCTATGAAACTCAAGATAAAAACCCTAAATATAAAACTCTTAAGAAAATAGCTTCAGTCTTAAACTGTAGTATTGACTATCTTTTAGATAACCCAAGTACTCTTGTTGAAGAAAATAAAAATAGTAATTTTGATTTGCAAAAATACATTACAAAAATAAATGAAAGAAGAGACCTTCAATTACTTCTACAAGAAGTTGATAAGTTAAATTCTAATTCCGTTTATAGAATTATAGAATTATTAAAGATTATTGATGATGAAGTGAAAAATAGAAATTAATATTTATAAAAGCATTAGTAGTTATATAAAATTAGTATTTTATAACGCATAATTTATTTATAAATAATATTATTTGAATATTATGAATATTATTTATGCTTACCATTAAAGATATATATTATATTTATATTATACTCACTTTCATACAAGTTGCTTTTACGAAATACATCATATTATGTATTTTTTTAGGTTTACAGCACATACAGATTACATCAAATAAGGAAATTAAAATAAAGTTTATATTGACAATTTAATTATACCTGTTATCATTAAAAGAAGTAACAGGAGTGATAACAATTGAATAAAAATAATAAAGTAAAAGCAATTATACTTATGCTCTTTTCCTCTTTTAGCTTTGCAGCTATGGGAGCATTTGTAAAATTAGGAGGAGAAATACCCAGCTTTGAAAAAGCATTTTTTAGAAATTTGGTAAGTTTATTTATAGCAATTTTTATGATAAGGAAAACAAAGCAAAAATGTTTTGGAAAAAAAGAAACTAGGATATATCTTTGGGGAAGAGGTATTTTTGGTACTTTAGGCGTACTGGCCTATTTTTATGGTATTGATAGGTTATTACTAGCTGATTCAGGAATGCTTAATAAAGTAAATCCATTTTTCGTCATAGTATTTGCTGCAATATTTTTAAAAGATAAAATTACTAAATATCAAATGTATTCATTGTTCATGGCTACTTTAGGTGTGATTTTAATTATTAAACCAAGTTTTGCTTTTCAAGATTCAATCCCTGCTATTATATGTCTGATGTCAGCAGTGTTTGCAGGAATGGCTTATGTATTCGTAAGTTATCTTGGAGATAAAGAAAATGCCTATGTAATAGTTTTTTATTTTTCTTTTATCTCTACACTTGTATCAGGAATATTAATCATTCATAATTTTATTATGCCTAATTTTAAGCAGCTAATATTTCTTATATTAGCAGGAATTACTGCAGCATTAGGACAATTTGCTCTTACTTATGCATATAAATATGCTCCGGCAGGAGAAGTATCTATTTATAATTATTCTAATGTAATATTTTCTAGTCTTTTAGGTGTTTTAATATTTTCAGAAATTCCAGATTTACTTAGTTTTATAGGCTATGGATTTATTATTATTGCAGGATATTTAATTTTTAGATTTGGTAAGGAAAAACAGTTCAGCAATAAAACTCTATAATATATTGCTATTTCAATAATCTACGAAGTCATATTAATGTAAAGATAGAAAATAATACCTGTTTTTGTACTTCATTATCCCATGATAATCTTTTGTTCTAATTTTTTCTCTACCCTCATATTCGGGGAAAGCATACTGCCCTTCCATCCAGGCATTTGAAGAAGTATAAAAGATTCACAAATAAACCCTGAACATTTTTTCTTCTCAGGTTTTCTTCGTTTCAATCCTTCTTATCTTGGATTATCAGTTTTATCTCAGCAGGAGCAGCTGCTATAACAGCTCCTACCTCCATTCTTTTGGCCACAAAGTCTTCATGATATATATCCCCTGTAGCCAGTCCAATCTGATTCCCATATGAGCTATAACCCTGAGCAGCTCCAGTAGTAATTTTCCGTTAAGATAATTTCCCCTCAAGAGTCTCAGAAAGAGGTGTACGAGGATCACCACTACCTGTTACACGCATTGCCTGATAAACATAAGATCTACCTGAAAGTGGATCACGAATAGCAGCACCTCCAAAAGGTTCAATCTCCGTAGGATGGTTATGTGTGTTTGATTTTTAAACATAAGCAGCCAATCTTCATCTTCTCCATCTCTATCAACCTTCACTTTTATACTACAGGCATTTATCTCTTCAGACTCATAAAGATCATCTAATAATCCCTTTTTTCGCAATTCCTTTATGCCGATAGTAGCAAGATCCATTAAACAGACTGTTCTTTCTTTTTCACCGTAGACCTTTTTTCTAGTTCTTAAATACCTCTTATAAACTTTTTTAACTATAGAGCTATATGCTCCTTCATTAATCTTAATATCTTTCAATTCAGTTGAAAAGGTAGTATGCCGGCAGTGATCTGACCAATAAGTATCAAGTACTTTAATTTCTGTAAAAGTAGGGTTTCTATCTTCTTTAAAATAATGCTGAACCAAATTTTAAGTCTTCTAAAGACATAGCTAGACCTAATTTAATATATAAAGACTTAAGCTGATCATTATTCTTTTCTATAAAATTATCTATAATTTTTACCTTCTCAGAGTAATTTACTTGTAATTTTAATGTTTCTGGCTTACTTAATAATGCTTCTCTTGCTTCTAATGGGTTAATACAGTATTCTTTAATTTTTTTATAATCTATTTTGGAAATATTACCAGCTATTAAAATTAATTTTGCACAACGAATTTCTGGTCTTTCATTTTGAATTAAAAGCTGAATACACTGTGCAGATGAATCAGCCCGCTGGTCATATTGGCCAGGTAAATATTCAATAGCAATAACTTTATATCTTGCAGGAATTGTAAATTTTTCATCATGAATATTATCAACAGGTGGTTCAGCAAAGATCGTATTCCTCGACTTTTGATACTCTTCTGTAGATATACCTTCTATATCATAACGGTTTACTACTCTAACTTCTTTCAATCCTTCAATACCCAAAGTTAATTTAAATTCCTTATATAGTGACTCCGCAAATCCTGCCTTCTTTTCTACAAATTTTCGTCCAACTTCCTTTTCCATGAAAAACCATCTTTCAACATAATTATTTTAAACTTATATACTTATACAACGAATATAAAGTTATTATTAAAATTCATTTTATATTAGCTCATAGTATAATTAAATACTTTCATGACCTAGCAAAATTTTTAATGTATTAAACAAAAGCAAAATTCACATATACTATTCTACATAATATAGCTAAATCCTTCAATTTCTTAATAATTCTTCTCTAATATATATTATTATCTATAAACATTAAATATATATTTATAGGAGGCTACCAGTAATAAACTAATATCCTCCTATCTTTACCGAATAAAAAATATTAATTAAGAAATTTTAGGTTTCCTGTTTGAACTACGAATAATAGTGAAAGGTTTAATAAATTTATCATTAGATTTTGAATAATCTGTTCGAAAATGACTACCACGGCTTTCCTGACGAAATAAAGCAGCATTAGCCATTAATTCACCAATAGTCAATAAACTGTGTAGACCCCAAACTTTACGATTCAATTTAGCCGAGGAACTTTGCTTTATCTCAAACCGCAATTGATTAATTGTATCAAGAAAACTTTCTAAACTAGTCACATCTCTACGAACCAGTAATTTACTCTGAGCATTATCCTGCAACCTTTTTTTTAGATTTTCAACCTCTATTTCACGCCCGATTAAATTCTGAATCCTATCATATTCATTTTTTACTGAACCAGTAGATAATTCAATCCTGCCTTTCTTCAAAGCTTCTTCAGCAGCAAAACGGCCAGCTCGAGCACCAAAGATCTGACAAGTAACCATCATATTTCCTCCTAAACGATCAGCACCATGAGGACCACCTGCAACCTCACCTGCAGCATATAAACCAGGTATAGTTGTTTGAGCTTGTGAATTTATTTTTAAACCACCATTTATAGCATGAGCAAAACAAGCAATTTGTACTTGACTCTTCTCTACATCTACTCCTTTTTCTAATAGATAATTGCGAGTAATCGGCCACATTTTACGAAAGTCATCGTTAGGTGATAGATTTTCTAAATATTTATCTGTTATTTTTGTTAGATCGAGGTAAACACCACCTTTATCAGTACCACAATCTTTAACTAACTCCCCTTGAATAGCAAGCTCAAGATAACGTGATAAATCTGCAGAACTAAAAGGAAAATGATGTGAATGAGTATTCATTACTTCTTCACTACTAACACCATTAGGTAAATAATTACATAAAAAACTCTTTCCATACTTATTTGTTAAAGTTGGATGAGCTGACCAAATCCAAGCATTAAGTATATTTATAATAGGAAAAACTATTCCTAATCCTACTTGCATAAACTCTAGATTTACAAGTTCAGCACCAGCTTCAAATCCTAATGTATAACCGTCTCCACATATATCAGCAGGATTTAAATTACGTGCAAAAAGTTGTCCAGCCCCACCTGTTGCAAGTATTACTGCACCAGCGGAAACCGTTTTATATTTTCCTTTATTATCAATTAAACCGACACCCACACATTCACCATCTTGAATAAAAAGATTGGTAACAACAGAATCTTCATAAATAAAGATTTGATCTATTTTCCTAATTCTCTTTATTAAAACATCCATTATAGGTTCTCCATGACCTTTGATAACATGAGTCCTAGGCCTTGTGGAAAAACAACTGAGAAATTCATAAAAATGACCATCTTCCATTTCAAATGGTACACCCCAACTAGAGAGAGTTCTTAAAGTTTGAGGTGCTTCCTCAGCAACGATTCGTGCTAATGTTGGATCTGCCATTCCATAACCAGCATTAATAATATCTTTATAATGTTCTTCTGGTGAATCATTTGGATCCACCTGACCATCAGCCACATTAAACCCCGCCATTTCAGCAACCTTATAAGAAGTAGCTCCACTTTTACCAATTTTACCTTTTAAAATCATTAAAACCTGAGCACCATTTTCTGCTGCCTCTAAAGCTGCCCTACAGGCTGCACCTCCACCACCAACAACTATAACTAAATTATTACTCCTAATACTTATAATAATTCATCTCCCACAACATAGATTACTAAAAGCATCCTATTGCCTTATATAGCTAGTTTTTTATAAAATAATTTTACTTTAATAATAGATTAGGTAAATACATTGAAATTGGTTCATAATAAGTAATCAATAAAAGAACTGCACTTGAAACTAATAAAAATCCAATAATAGCTTTAGTTATATCTTCTAAACTTGCTTTACTTATTGTTGAAGCAATAAATAAGCAAAGTCCCAAAGGCGGAGTTGCTAAACCAATACCCAAATTCACAATCATAATTGCACCAAAATGAATCGGATCAATACCCATTTGTTGTACAACAGGCAACAAGATAGGAGTCATAATTATTATTGATGCTGTTGTTTCCATAAACGTCCCAACAAACAATAGTAAAATATTTATTAATATTAAAATTAAATAGGGATTTTGGCTTATCGTTGTCAAATAAGTAGTAACTAAATGAGGAATCCGCTCAATTGTTAGTACCCATCCAAATGATGAAGCTAAACCAACTATTATCATTACACTACCTGAAGTTATTGCTGTATTTAGTAAAAGTTTAGATAAATCTTTTAATTTTATAGTCTTATAAACAAAACCTAAAACTAAGGCAACTAAAACAGCAATTGCAGCAGCTTCAGTAGGTGTGAAATACCCTGAAACTATACCTCCTATAATCACAAGTGGTATCAATAGAGGAGGGAGAGCATCTTTAAATGCCTTACCTATTTCAGGTAAAGTACTCTTTTCTCCCTTAGGAAAATTATACTTCCGTGCATGATAATTAACCACTGCCATCTGACCTAAACCAAGAAGTAGCCCAGGAATTGCACCAGCTAAAAGAATAGCTCCAACCGAAACCTGAGCAGAAACCCCAAAGATTACTGCTGATACACTTGGAGGAATAATTGGACCTATAACAGAAGAAGCAGCAGTTACAGCAGCACTATATTCTGGAGTATAATCTTCATCAACCATCGCAGGTATTAATAATGAACCTATCGCTGCAGTGTCAGCTGTTCCTGCCCCCGTAACACCAGCAAACAACATACTGACAAAAATATTAACTTGGGCAAGACCACCTCGCAAATGACCAACAATTGCATTAGCGAGATTTACCAACTTTTTTGTTGCTTGACTAGCATTCATTAATTCACCAGCTAACATAAAAAAAGGGACAGCTAATAACACAAATTTATCTGTACCAACAAATAAACGTTGTGGAATTAAAGTATCAGGAAGTGTACCTGTAACTAATGTATAAACCAAAGTAGAAAACCCTATAACATATGCAATTGGAAAACCAAATACCAATGTAATAAAAAAAGCAATAATTAATGTTATAATCACTTTTCTCCCCCCTCTATTAAACTTTCCTGTTCAGCCAATTTTACTGTCCAATCTCTAAAACCATAAATCTTTTCTAATAGTAATGTTATTGTAAAAAAACTTAAAAATAAAAATCCAACAGGGATAACTAAGTATATTATCCACATAGGAATCATTAATTGTGCTGAGAGATGACCGCTATCCACCATTCCTCTTATTAAAAATACGGAATGATAAAAAATATATGAATTGAAAAAAAATATGCATATTAATGCAATAAATGTCATAACTTTCATCACTATAGCTGGTACCTTTTTTAAAAAAAAGTTTACTCCTACTAATTCTTCATTCTTAAGTGCAACCGCTGCCCCAAAATAGATCATATATATCATTAAATATCTTGAAATTTCGTCAGCCCAATAAGGAGAATAATTAATTAAATTGCGGGCTAATACATTAGAAATTACAATTACTGTCATTACAGAAACAATTAAGATTAAAAATAATTTAAGTATTTTTTCCAAAAAATTTGAAAGTTTAATAATATAATTAATAATGCTAGGAATATCTTTTGATTGCATTATTCCACTCCTTTCTCTTTTAACAAGCCAGAATATCTTAATATTCTGGCTTGCCTTTAAATCATTTAGTTAAAAACATTCTGCATTAAGACGGATATCTTCAACAGCTTCACTAACCCAATCAGGTAGTTTTTCTAAATATTGATTATATATTGGTTCTGTTTTTTCTATAAATGGTTCTAAATTTATATCAAATTTAATATTCATACCTTCTGCTCTCATTTTCTCTATACCATCATTATCCATCTCTAATGTTATATCATCATGGTATTTCCATGCTTCAGCACCTGCTTGGTTTACAATTTCTTTTTCTGTTGAAGATAAAGAATTATAAGTTTTCATGCTTATAACTAAAGCATTAGTATTTGCAAAAACAGGCAAATCTGTCATATGTGAAGCTACCTCATAAAATTTCATGGCATAAGTGGCATTATAAGTATTTTCAGCAGCATCAACAACCCCCATCTGCAAACCACTATATAACTCAGAAAAATCCATTGAAGTTACATTAGCACCTAAGAGATTATAAGTATCTCTATGAATAGGAACTCCCATTAATCTTATTTTCACTCCATTAAAATCTGATGGTTCCGCTAAAAATTTATTAGCAAATGGAACTCTAAAATCTGGTGCACCTATTGCTAGAACTTTAAACCCTTTCTCTTCAGCAACACTTTTTAATTTTGTAGCTGCTGCACTTTCATACATAAACCATTTCAGATGCTCAGAATTTTTAAATAAAAATGGAAAGTTCAATAATTCAAATTCTGGAACAAATACAGCAAATGGTCCGGTAGCAGAAATACACATATCAACTGATCCTAATTTCAGGCCTTCTAACATATCACGTTCCCATCCTAATTGACTTTGTGGGAAAATTTGTACAGTAACTTCACCATTTGTTCGCTCTTCTACCAAATTCTTAAACTTTAAAGCACCCTTATGGTAAGCACTATCTGTTGCTACAGTATGTCCAAGATTAATAACCTTACTTGCAAAAACACTACTATTTACAGACAATACCAAGACTAAAATTAAAACTAAACTAAATAAACTTGTTTTTTTCATTTAAAAACCTCCATTTTTTTGATTTTTTTATCCCTTTTGTTTCCTTAGAATATAAAATTCGTATCTACAGAAAATAATCACCCCCCCTATTTTTATTTGATTATTGTAACTAAAACTAATTTTTGAAAATAAGTATATTAAATATCTTACTTAATAAAGACATTATTATTTTCCACAGAATTTAGGATCCCTTTTTTGCAAAAAAGCTTCAACTCCTTCAGTTTGATCAATTGTAGAACAGCATAAACCTACTCCAGCTGCTTCTAATAAAAGTCCAGTTGACAGATCTCCATCCAAACCTCCATGTAACATCTTTTTAGCAAATTTAATAGCTAAAGGTGCCTTAGCAGCAATAGTTTCCGCTAATTTTTTTGTCTCATTAAAAACTTTATCTTTAGGTAAAACATTATTAACCAACCCAATTTGTAAAGCTTCTTCTGCACTAATAAAATTACCTGTTAAAACCATCTCTTTAGCCTTTGTTATACCAATATAACGAGTCAAACGTTGAATTCCACCCCAACCAGGAATATTAGCAAGTTTAATTTCTGGCTGTCCGAACTTAGCATTTTTAGCAGCAACTCGTAAGTCACAGGCCATAGCAAGTTCCAATCCTCCACCTAAAGCATAACCATTAACAGACGCAATACTTGGAGTATCCAATTTCTCCAAAATATTAAATATATTCTGTCCATATTCCATAAATTCAAAAGCATCAATTGCTGATATATCCTCTAACTCATTAATATCTGCTCCAGCTACAAAAGCTTTTTCTCCTGCTCCAGTTATAATTAAAACTCTAACATCTTCATCATTATCTAATTGAATAAATGCTTTTTTCAATTCCTCCAAAACGTTATGATTAAGAGCATTTAAACTTTTTGGACGATTTATTGTGATATATCCAATCTTATCTTCTTTTTCTACAATTATATTTTTCCAAGCCATATAATTCACTCCTAAATTTTTTACATTTCATTTTTAATTCCCATTAAAGACTCCTTAAAAATTCGTGAATCCATTTTTTTTAACTTATGACTAATTATTGGTTTGAAATCCATCTTATCTAAAATGTCTTTCTCTAGATCTACACCAGGAGCAATCTCTTTCAATATTAAACCTTCTTTTCCTAGACTAAACACAGCCCGTTCGGTAACAAATAAAACCTCCTGGTTTTTTTCTTTTGCATACTTACTATTAAAACTGATTTGTTCTACAGTACTACATAATTTTCGATATTTGCCTTCCTTTAAAATCTTAAGTTCTCCAGCTTCAGCTTTTACCTCTAAATCAGAAGTGGAAAAACTACCACAAAAAACTACTTTTTTAGCATTTTGAGAAATATTTATAAATCCACCTACTCCCACTATTCGATTCCCAAATTTACTAACATTAACATTGCCAGAAAAATCAACTTGAGCAAAAGCGAGAAAGCTTAGATCTAGTCCACCACCATCATACCAGTCAAATTGAGAATGATGTTCAATAATTGCGGTGGGATTAGTACCTAAAGAAAAATTAACACCTAAGGCTGGAATGCCACCAATTACACCCTGCTCAACAGTAAAGGTAACTTTATCAAATATTTCCTCTTCTAAAGCAATACTAGCTACACCATCGGACATACCAAAACCAAGATTTACAACAGCTTTAGGGAAAAGTTCCATAGCTGCCCTTCTAGCTACAATTTTTCTAATATTAAAAGGCATAGAACTACTTTTATTAAATGAAGTTTTAATTTCTCCACTGTAAGCAGGATTATAATTTACAGCCATTGACTGAGTTTGTTCTGGGTCAACAACAACAGCATCTACTAGTATTCCAGGTACTTTTACTATTCGTGGATCTAATGTTCCTTTTTGAGCCACACGTTTCACTTGCGCTATAACTATTCCTCCGCAATTTTTTGCTGCTTGAGCAGCTGGAAGAGCCTCCATATAGACACCTTCGTGTTCCATACTAATGTTTCCATCTTCATCAGCAGTAGTTCCTCTAATAATTACTACATCTATCGGAAAACTTTTATAAAATAACCATTCAGACCCTGATACTTCCATGACTTCTACCAAATTAGCCTGTGAACGCTGATTCAATGCTCCACCATCATACCGTGGATCAACAAAAGTTCCCAATCCCACATGACTGATCACACCAGGCTTTTTACCAGCAATAGCTCTTAGTAACTGAGCCATAACTCCCTGAGGTAAAACATAACCTTCTAATTTATTATCTTTAACCATATGCGACAGTTTCGGTGCCCAGCTCCAATGGCTACCAATAACTCGCTTTACCATACCTTCATGTGCAAAATGCTCAGCCCCTCCACCCTTACCATCACCAATTCCACTAGTATGACATAAATTCAAATTTCGCGGATGGCCCTCTTGCAAAAACCTTTTTTCAATTGCATCAAGAACTAATCCAGGCTCGTTAATTCCACCGCCAGAGCAAACAGCCCAAATGGTATTATTATCATTTACTAAATTAGCTGCTTCTGTAACTGACATTACTTTTGACATATTAATAATCATCTCCTTATTAATCATCTCCTTTATAATATAATTGTGTAATCAGCATCACTAATATATTTGCAGGATAAATTATAACTTTATTGTTCGATATTATAGAACAACATTCGAATATATAGCAAAAAAAATATTTTTTTATTAGTATATTAAGTTATATCTTTTAAAGAAAAGTAACTTTTAAATATCTTTTCACGTCTTAACTCTATATCTTAATATTTTAATTATCAAGTTTTATCTCCAAAATAACCCAAACGCTGGGAAATCTCACTACTAATTTGTTTAATTGCTTCAATTAATTCTTTTAAAAAATCACCTTTAACCCTTACTTTTGGTCCTCCTATACTGATACCTGCTACCACCTTACCAAGATGGTTATATATTGGTGCTCCTAAACCTTTCAATCCAATTTCACTCTCTTCATTGTCAATTGAATAGCCCTGTACACGAACTATAGAAAGATGCTCCTTTAATTCAGATATACTAGAAATACTATTTTTAGTAGGTGTAGACAATTTCCCAGACTCAAATATTTGAACTATCTTCTCATCTGAAAATTCAGCTAACATCACTTTTCCAGTAGCTACACAATGAGCCGGGGAACTCATACCTACTCTTAAAGAAAATTTAATTCCAGAGGATGCTTCTATGCATTCAACATAAACAACATTTCTTCTACTTTCGTCCAAAATAGATAGCTGTACTGTTTCTCCATATTTATCAACCATTTTTTGCATAATTGGTGAAGCAATTTCTCTAATATTTAAACGTCCATATAAAATACTACTCAATTCTAAAAAAGCAAGGCCTAAACGATATTTATTGGATATTCGATCTTGTTCTAAATACCCATGTTTTTTTAAAGTTGCAATTAAACCATATACTGTACTCTTGGCCAAATCCAATTTTTCTGAAATCTCTGTTATTCCTAAGCAATTATATTCTTTAAAAAGTGATATAATTTTAATTGCTCTATCAACACTTTGAATTACGGGTTGTCTACTTTTTTTCATTTCTCTACCTCTTTTTTCGATATTAACGAACAATGTTCATTTTTTCTATATTATATTATATTCTATAGAAATATTAAAATTCCTTCTTTTTTTTAAAAAAATTTTTATCTTTTTTTAATTTAGATCTCTTGAATTAATTAGTATAAACTATTATGCTTTTATTATAGCTTAGTAACAATCTATATTAAGTTATGAATTATAAGTTTGTCTTAACATATTAAAACTATTACAATAATAATCTAATATAAATAAAGATTTTGTCACATAATGTTGATAAAAGAAATTTATTTTATGAAAATTGCTTTTTCTTTTATTCTTTCAGTGGAGGAAATTATATTGTAGGGACTTTTTGTGAATGTCAAGTACTTTTTTACGCTTTTTGATAAATAACATTTTCCATAAATGTAAATGAAAAAATTTACCGTAAACAATACATTTCTTCAGTATTTTATGTTAACTAAAAAATAGTAAGCGTCAAAACGTCCCCACCTGGAAAAATTGAGGACGTTATGATAGGCTAATTCTTATGAGGAATCCTGCATTCTTCAGGAATAGATTGAGACCAGGGTAATAATTCATCCAATTCATCTATATTTTGTAGATCAATATTGGGTAGTTTTTCAAAAAGGTATTTTAGATAAAAGAATGGTATCAGGTCATTAGCTTTTGCAGTCTCTATGATACTGTAAGTAATTGCACTGGCTGTAGCTCCTTTTACCGACTTGGAAAATAGAAAGTTCTTTCTCCCAATAACAAAGGGCTTGATTGCTCTTTCTGCCCGATTATTACTGATCTCTAGTCTACCATCCAGGAGAAAGGCTTCTAGTTTTGGCCATTGATTGAGACAATATTTAATAGCTTTGCTGAGACCACTTTTAGGTAAAGTCTGTTGTTCCTTGATTTTTAGCCATGACAAAAAGGCTTCCAGAACTGGTTTGCTTTGTTCAAGGCGTTTTTGATATCTTTCTTCATCTGATAAGTCTTTTAAGTCCCGTTCAATCTGGAAGGGTCAATTGCAGAAATTCAGACCTTCCTCAGCATTAGTTTTTAAGTGAACAGAGCCTTTAGGTAATGCCTTTAAGGCATCTGTAAAACCACGTCTAGCGTGAGCAAAACATCCGACCTGGGTGACGTCCTGAACACTATTGTATCCAGCATAGCCATCGGTTTGAAGAAACCCACTGAATCCAGTTAAGAATTTCTTCGGATGTTCATTAGCCCTGGAAGGTTGATATTCATATAAGTAGATCGGTGGACTGGAAACTCCAGTAGCATAGAGCCACATATATGATTTGCTTTTAGCTGCTTTACCTTTTTCAGATAAAACCTGAAGTGTAGTTTCATCAGCATGTACGATATCTTCTTTTAATAAATATTCATATATTCTATCATATAGATAGTTAAGCCAGTTGTTGGCTCCATGGATTACCCAGTTAGCCAGATTTTGACGGGATAGATCAATGCCAAAATTCTTAAATTGTTTCTCCTGTCTGTAAAGAGGTACTGCTTGAGAATATTTGGTATCCATGATATATGCCAGTAACGATGGAGAGAGAAAACTCCCTTTTAAAACTGGATTAGGCATAGGAGCAGTAATTACTGGAGTTGTGATATTTTCCTTTTCGCAATTTCTACAGACATAAACATCACGAACATGTTCAACAACCTTAACCTGAGCAGGAATAATCTTTAATTCTTTTCTAATTTCCTTACTCATGACATGAAGTTGCTTACCACATTGCGGACAGATCTGCTCAGCTTCATCTAGATGATATTCAATGACTTCAACAGGGAGATCTTCGAAGGACTTTTTCTTTTTGTTTTTGCCCTTACGTCTTTTATATGTAATCTCCTCAAGTTCGGGTTCTTTGAGACTGACCTTAGCTTCCTGTTCAGCCTCATTAAAAATTGATAACTGATTAGAATTAGATTTTTCACTAGAAGCACCAAATCGCCTTTGTTGGTTTAAGCGAAATTGTTCCTCATACCAGTTTAATTTAGCTGTCAATTCTTCAATTTGTTGAGCCTGTATTGCAATTTTATCTTCTAAAGATAGCTCTTGATTTTCTTCTCTATTTACTTGTATAGTCGTTGATTTATCAGTAGTTTTCATAAGTTTATTATATCATTTTTAGGAGAAAAAAGATACTAAAATTAAGCGTAAAAGCTCTGATTTTACAATGTTTTTGAGCCTTTTGTCTAAAGTTTGTTTTAGATGATTATTCTTTCTTTAACGGCAGGATGAGCACCTTTTTGATGAATAGATAAACCATCAAGTAACCACCTGAATTGTCTTTCATCAATCATTACTGTAGAGCCAATAGTACCATCAGGCCATCTGAATCTACTTTTTTCCAGACGTTTGTAGTGTAACCAGAAACCATCATTATCCCATTCCAAAATCTTGAGCTTGTCCTGCTTTCTGTTACAGAAGACAAAGAGGTCATGAGAAAAGCGATTGAGCTTAAAGCTCTCCTGAACTATTAAGGATAGGCCATTGATTGATTTCCTAAGATCAGTAGGCCCTAGGGCTAAGTACACCTTATTGATATGATGTTGATTTAACATTGTTCCTTAAGAATCCTGACAAGAGTTTCAAAAGTATTAGAATCAAAACCTGGAACGACCTCTATGATCGCCTGGCCTATAGTTATTTTTATGGTTTTAGTTTCAGAATTGTTATTTTCTGTTAGGGCAGGAAATACAGCTGTCCATTTAGTTTGACTAGATTCCTGTTCTTTCTTTTCCTTGTTAAATTTATGAACATAGTATCTTAGAGAATTAATACTTAGACCATTCTCTTCACACCATTTGGCAGCAGTTAAACTACTTGCTTTGTAATCCTGGATTCTTTTAATCCAGATTTCACGTTTGTTATTCATCTTCAAATAACCTCCCTCACGGAGATTATCTCATAGATTTCGGCTGTAAGGAATGTGGGTTATATTTGACGCTTACCTTAATACTAATGAAAAAGATCTTAATACTAATAAAGAAAATAATAAAGCTACCTTCTATAAAATTCTGGACTTTTTAACTAGAGAGTTCGAGAAGGCAGATCAGGACATGCAGGGATATCTAACTATTACACTCAAAAAAGCCTTCCCAGAATATGAAGAATATATAAATCAGACCAGGGAATAAAAAAACCCTATCCCTGAATTTTTTCCTTAAATAGGGTAATTAAAACCTTTTGATCTTTACTAGATAATGGCTGTATAATATCCTTATATCAGTATATAAATCAATGATTTTTTAAAGATCAGCATCAAATGTTACTATAACTGTAGTTCCAATTCCCTTTTCGCTCTCCAGAGATACTGTCCCCCCACATAATGTTACAATTCGTTTCACCAGGGGAAGTCCAAGGCCATTACCCTTTACATTGTGTGAGAGTTCTCCCTGGTAAAATTTATCAAAGGACAATTTTTTCACTTCTTCCTCCATACCAACACCATTATCCTTTACGGATATTATAATATTTTTTCCTTTTAAACGACAGTCAATAGATAATATTCCATTTTGAATAGAAAATTTAATAGCATTATCAATTATATTGCTCCATACCTGTGCGAGCAGCGGCTTATTTCCATAGTACATAATATTTTCCATATTTAATTCTATGCTTAGATTCTTTTCCTCCCAGATACTTTCATAGCATAATAGTACACGTCTTATCTGCTCATCCAGCGAAAACCATTCCTTTTGCAGAACAATCCCTTGATTTTCCAGACGTGAAAGGGAAAGAATATTATGCGTTAGTTTCGTCAGCCGTTCGGTGTTTTCCAAAATATACTGTATATATTTGTCTTCCTCTTCCCTGGAGAGGGTGTCATCCTGTAATAATGTTGCATATCCCTCAATTACAGAGAGAGGGGTTTTAAATTCATGTGAAACATTGCTTACAAAATCATTCCTTAATGTCTCTATATTGGACAATTCTTTTACCATAATATTAAAGTTCTCTTCTATCTGTTTAATTTCTTTTGCTATACTTTTTCCTTCCAACCGAACAGAAAAATCACCCATAGCCACTTTCTTGGCTGCATCATTAATTTTTAAAATAGGACGGAGCATTTTCTTCGATACATATGTAGAAATTATTACTCCAACTATAATAACTAATAATGCAGTATACATAGAAGAAGTCAGCGCTCCTGTTATGGGACTATAATCAAAATTCATTAATAAATATATTATTATAAAAGTAAGCACCATGGACAATGTTATAATAATCGCCATTGTCAAGGCAAATAGATGAGCAGTTGACATTGATTCTTTTATCCTATACATTACACTTCACCGCTTTATATCCGAGCCCTCTGATGGTTATAATTTCGAAGGGTACATTTTTCCTAAACCGCTCCCTGATTCTACTTATATGTACCTCCAATGTGTGTGGGTCACTCTCTGTATCCACGCCCCAGATCTCATCCATAAGCTGATGTCTTGTAAAAACCTTATTCAAATTAGAAAGCAATTTATACAGTATTAAAAATTCTTTTTGTGGTAGTATCATGCTTTCTCCATTCAAATATACAGTAAAATCATCATATAATAGCTCCATTTCGTCAAGCTTTAATTTCTTTTCATTTACAATCTGTGATCTTCTAAGAAGCGCATTAACCCTCAATACCATTTCATTCACGTTAACAGGTTTCACCATATAATCATCAGTACCAACATGAAAACCACTCTGCATATCTTCAAAACTGTCTTTAGCAGTTATCATCAACACCGGTATATTATATCCAACTTCCCGCATACTCTTTACCAATTCATAACCGTCCATATTCGGCATCATGATATCGGAAATTATAAGGTCAATATAATGCTTTTCAAGAATATCCCATGCCTCAATTCCATCTTTTGCTTCAAAGTAAGCGAAACCATTTTTAGATAATACAGTACAAAATAGAGTTCTTAAGGACCGATCGTCCTCTACCACTAATATATTAAACATACTTAACATCTCCCTAAGTAAGTATAACATATGTCTATTTTCATTGTAAATCAATAACAGCAGGCTTAGTCTTTTCAGCTGCCTTACTATACTCGTTTATTAATGATCCTATTAATTCCTGCACAGAAACAATTTCTTTCACTCTGTAAGCATTTTGACCAGCAAATACAAATCCACTATTAATATTTCCTTTTTTAGCATTTAGTAGTACCTTAGCAATACAATACAAACTATTATTGCCCTTACATGTTTTTATACAGTGATAAGGACAATTAAACGGATGGTTCATCCCTTTTTCTGCTGATTCAATAAAAGAGTTTTTAATAGCTCTCCCGGGTAGCCCAACCGGACTATCTATAATCACAATATCTTCTTTTTTACAATTAATATAGGCCTTTTTAAATTCAATGGCAGCATCACATTCATATGTGGGTACAAAACGAGTTCCCATCTGCACCCCTGATGCTCCTAATTCTATAAATTTATAAATATCTTCACCAGTATAGATACCTCCTCCAGCAATTACCGGGATCGTCCTCTTATACTTTTCTTCAAACACACCCACCTCACGAACGACCTCAGGAATTAACTTTTCAAGCAAATAATCAGTTTCATTAATCTGTTCTCTCTTAAAGCCTAAATGTCCTCCAGCCATAGGTCCTTCTACAACGAACCCATCTGGTAAATAATCATATGTCGAAGTCCATCTTTTAATAATTAAGCGAGCAGCTCTAGAGGAGGATATAATAGGTACTAATTTAGGTTTCTTATCACCAGTTACATATTTCGGCAAATCAAGAGGAAGGCCTGCTCCTGAAAAAATAATGTCTGCTCCTGCCTCAACTGATGTTCTAACCATATTTGAAAAATTTGAAAGAGCTACCATAATATTCACTCCTATAATCCCTTGAGTTAGCTCTTTTGCTTTTTTGATTTCATTCTTTAGTGCCTTTATGCTGGTTTGGACAGGATTTATTTTATACTCAGGTAAATCAAAACCAACTCCTGCTGTTGATATAATTCCTATACCCCCTACATTTCCTACTGCAGAAGCTAAAGAAGAAAGTGAAACACCAACCCCCATTCCTCCCTGAATAATCGGTATTTTTGCCACTAAGTCGCCAATTATTAATTCAGGCATTTTGACACTATTTATTTTCATTTGAAAAACCTCCATTTATTATTTTTTAACAATAATACTCTATGCTATACCCGATTCTATATCAAAAAATTATATGATTCTCTCATCTTAATATAACCATATCAATCTTTTTTCAACTCTTCCTCAATTTAATATCGACTATTAGATTGCCCAAGCCAAAACAATATCCGAGCAATTACTATTTTCGGTGGGACCATATCCAATTCCATCCACAAGTATCATAAAGAACAGCAATACTATCATTTAAAGCCGAATTGTAGGAAATTTATTTAATATATTATTGTCTTGATAGGTAAAAAACATACTTATGAGGTAATAAATTATGGAAGATTATATGAAGGTATCCTGAAAGATTAGTTGAAAGAATTGAAATCTTTTCACATTCAAACTTATCAAACTAAAAAGTTGAAATCAGGAAATATGAAGCAAAATGAAGGACTAGGCAGATACAACTGTACAGAATCACCACAACCTTTAATCCAATGTTTTTTGTATAATAACAACAGTTTCACTCGGAATAGTTTCAATCCTTATTATAGTGGATTTATTATTTAAACAATGGGCCATTAGAAATAATATAGGAATTGAAGAAGGTTTCAATCCTTATTATAGTGGATTTATTATTTAAACATGATATAGTCTTTGTTTCTCCTGTCCCATATCTCATGTTTCAATCCTTATTATAGTGGATTTATTATTTAAACCTGGTGATCTACTGATGATAGGAAAGACTGAGAGGACTTGTTTCAATCCTTATTATAGTGGATTTATTATTTAAACTCCTATCATCCAGCTACTGCTGATATGGAAGAACAGGTGTTTCAATCCTTATTATAGTGGATTTATTATTTAAACACCAAGTACCTCCTGATTTTCTGATTTCTCCTTCTTGTTTCAATCCTTATTATAGTGGATTTATTATTTAAACATAAAAGTCAGAAGTGTCTCCTTCCGGCGAAGTTGGTTTCAATCCTTATTATAGTGGATTTATTATTTAAACTAAGCCTTTTGCTCTCATAGTACATCATCTTGACACGTTTCAATCCTTATTATAGTGGATTTATTATTTAAACTACCATTTCGGCTCACCTATTTGCAAGTGCCATTTCTGTTTCAATCCTTATTATAGTGGATTTATTATTTAAACTAGTATAGCGTGTAATTGTGATATGAAAGAAGTAATGCGTTTCAATCCTTATTATAGTGGATTTATTATTTAAACCAAGATCTTCCCATCTTTCTTCGGACACATAAAAAAGTTTCAATCCTTATTATAGTGGATTTATTATTTAAACTCTAAATAACAAGAGTAAAATATTTAAACTGTCTGAGTTTCAATCCTTATTATAGTGGATTTATTATTTAAACTCAGAGTCTGTCGTTGTCTTTCAAAGGCTTCAAGGTGTTTCAATCCTTATTATAGTGGATTTATTATTTAAACTTACTTATTTCTTCACCCTTCTTAACATCTTGTTCGTTTCAATCCTTATTATAGTGGATTTATTATTTAAACCTAACAATACAGGGGGGGTAGCATAAAGTTATCCCCTGTTTCAATCCTTATTATAGTGGATTTATTATTTAAACCCGTCACGGAGCAAGAACACTTATATAACAGCAATCATCAATAACTCTTGAGAAGATAACTCCCTCCTTTATTACTGTATATTTATAAATTTTACCCCTGTTTTGATAGTTTTGCCGCAAAATGAAATCACCAACCAAATACTAATATGACTGTAATCATCGACTACTGTATATTTATTCATCAATAATTTTCCTTCAGAATTGCTTCTTTAGATTACTTTTTCTCTTGAAATTGTACCAAACCCTCGACTAGTAGATTTGCCTAAGCCTATATATTCAGGTAAATATACATTGGAAAAAAAATAGCCAGTAAAACCCAACATCTCTTCTCCTTTGAATTTGACTGTAATATCTGATAAAGATGGTACTACTTTAATATCTTCTTCAACCCACCAATCAATTCCTTTAGCAAAACTTAAAATATTTCCGATGATTACAGATTTAAAGAATTTCCTCTTATCTTTTTCTACCGCCTTTATATATTTACTTCTATAAACCTGATAATTCTCCTGGCTTAATCCTAACCAAGGGGTTATAAATGTATATTTATATATTGGCATATCATAATCATCATCAATTTCTATTAATTCCTTATCAACAGAAAGTTTACCACCAGGTGATAGATACACTTTATCTCCTAATACTAACTTTTCAATAGAGAGAAAATGTTCCGTTATTAACTTTCCACCTTGATTAATTCCCAGAATAAATGGTCTTTTATCAATAATTTTATACTGAATTAAAGGATAAGCATAGCGAAGGCTGCCATCTTGATAATGATTATGAAATAAAATTTCCTTAAAATTATTTGCAAAATAACCTCTTAATTTGTGGCCATAGCGTAATGACAATTCATCTTCAATCTCATATTTCAAAGTTACTACTTGAATTTCTGGCAAATATATCACTCCTAACAAGATAAAACATTCTTATCTTATACATATATTTCTATAAGTACAGTCCGAACACCTTCTTTTATATTTTGTTCCTTTAGGAAAATAACCTTTATCTATAATATTAATAATTTCTTCAATAATAGTCTTTACATTTTGATATGTTTCTTTATTAATCGGTATCTCTTTAAGTAAATTTCTACTTCTAACATAAATCAGAAAAGCTTTATTTACCTTAATGTTATAATTATCTTCAATCAACATACCATACATAATTGCCTGATATTTATGAGTAGAGAAAGTCCGTTCCTTATATTTAGCAAATTTATAATCTAAGGGAGCAGCTGTACCATCCTCTAAAAACAAAACTTCATCGACTATTCCATGAATTTTATATTTCTTTGAATATAGTTTTTGCTCCAGCAGTTTTTCTTTGACTCCGATCTTCTTTCTTAGATAATTTTTATTAATGTTAGCTTTAGTTTTATGGACTTCCCGCCCCATAATTACTTTAAAACGATTTTTTTCATGCTGGGAGATCTTTAAATATGACATGAAATAGATAAATCTAGGACAATAGAGATATTCCATCACTTCAGAAGGTGTTATGCTGATAACATTTTCTTCCATCAAAATCACCTACAAAAAAAGGCTACTAATCTCATCATTAACCATCGCTTTGTCAAAAGCCTGTCCCAATAATTCAACCTTTTTAAAATCATCCTGACACATAGGAAAAACATAGATTGAGTCTTCATCAGGATTGATCATCTCTTCAGCATAAACAAGCAGTTCATCCATCAGATTATTATCAATATTCCCAAGGAAAACTGATTTTTGTACCCGGTAAAGGCCCTGTTCAATCGCTTTATCAGCCAGCTTTTTGCGGGCTCTATCTGCTACAATATCATATATAAACCAGACCAACATAAGATCAACTTCCTTCCTGAATCATACTATTTGCCAACTTATGAGCATCATATTGAATTGTATTTTCTATCACAATCTGTCTCCCTTTATATCTGATCTTATCCTGAAAATATTCGTTCAAAGCAGTTAACAAGACCTTTTTACCTTCATCATTGAGAGTTAAACCACCACTAATTTTATCAAAATAAGATTTTCTTACTTTTTTGCGGCTGAATAATTTCATGACTATTCGATCTATATAATGACGGTATGGTTCGATAAAATCAAAGACAAATGATTTTTTGTTATAACCATCTGTATGCAAAATACCCACGTAGGGGTCTAATCCAGCAATTATAAGGGCTTTTTCTATCTTGCCATGCAAAACTCCATAACCATAGTTGAGTAAACAATTAAACTCATCTTTAGCTGGTCGAAAACTCCTGCCTTCAAATTGATAACGATCTGGTAACAGATAACTTAAACAACTAAAATATTTGCGAGATATATTACCTTCATATCCCATTAAACTATATCTTATGTCATCAATTTCTCCACTTAACTTTTTTATTTTTTCTTTTAATAAGTCCATTTCTTCAATTTTATTTTCTAAATAATCCTGTTTCTCTTTATTCCGTTTTAGACCTAAGTCATATAAATGCTGTATCATATTATCTGTTTTGGCAAACATTAATTGTTTAATTATTTCTGTCCCTTCTTCAGTAGAAGCAATCTCTAGCTGCCTTCTTCTAATATAAGTAGTACTACCTAACTTTGGGTGCCACACTTTTCCTAAAGAACTACCGAATTCATCCAGAAACTGGATCTCAATATTATTTTCCAGAGCCAGCTTAACCGCATCTGTACTTATAGCTGCCCCTGTAGTTATCAAAATTGAATCAATCTTTTTTGCAGAAATTCTTTTTTTTTCTTCTTCACTCTTGATTTCAAAAGAGTTCTGTACCACATGTAAATAACTGCCATATGTATTTATGATTAATTGCATTAGAATCACCACTTATGGAATTACTTATAATATTTTTATTAGACTTATTCTCAGTCTAAAAGAAACTACATAGCTCTACTTCATCCCTTTTAAAGCCAGTTTCCTGTCTATAAACATCCTTAACCTGATAAAAGTTAACATAATTAAAGTTATTTTCTAATTGACCATCATCTAATTGTTTTTTAGCTACATATTTCGGTATTGTAATTACATAGTTTAAAAAATCTTTTTTAATAACTTCAAAGCGAGATCTTCTAATGCTAAAATCCTCTGGGCTTTTGATTTCAATTTCATTTATTTCCTGATATCTCTGCCAGATCTCAACTGCATCTTGATCTAATTCAATAAATAGATTAACGGTTTCATAATCCTGTTCAATTAATTGGAAAACAGACTTATGATTACTGAAAAAGGCTGTCTGGTATTTTAAGTTCTTAATAAATTTTAATAAATCAATTGAAATGTCATTACGTTTAGCTGAATTAACCAGTTCAAAATACTTTTTATTAATCTCAAAAAATCTCTTTTCATCAAGACTATCTGGAAGCTCAGCTAAAAGCAAATCAGTCTTTACCCTTAAAATATCATCATAAACATATTTAGCAAAGGGTTTATTTCGATCATTTTCATTAAGCAGCTTAAGCAAAATGACTGTCCCCTTTTTAGCTGGATCAAAATTCCTATTGCAGCGTCCACAGCTTTGATTTATCGAATCCAGTGGAGCAAAGTCACGGTAAACCCGGTCCAGATCAATATCAACCCCGGCCTCAACCATCTGAGTTGAAACAATTATCTGCCTTTTATCATTAGTACCAATCTGCTTTATTCTTTCCTCCCGTTCTTTTGGTACAATATTGGTAGATAAATAGATTAGTTCCTCTTTATCCTGCTCAATTTCTTCTACAAGATGTTCATATATTTCTATAGAACTCTTGATGGTATTTAAAATGATTAGGATATTCTTCCCCGGATATTTCACTAATTCTTCACTGATGAACTCCTTAAACACCTCTAGAGTCATTTCTTTCCGGTAATGACTTAAATCAAGTACAATCCGGTCAAAGAAATCAAAATACTCTTCTTTATTTACCGCCAGTTCCTTTATTTCTCCATTCTCTTCACTGTAAATTAAAGGCATAGTAGCAGTAATAAAAATAAAATAGCAGTTAAGTTTTTTCGCCATTTCCTTAAATATAATTTTAATAAGTTTCCAGTATTTATAGGGTATTGACTGGACCTCGTCCAGTAAAATAATGGAATTAGAAATATTATTAAATTTAATCAAGTTACTATTTTTATTAGAAAAAATAGAATGTAGTAGTTGTACAAAAGTAGTTACAATAATCTCTGAGTTCCAGCTCTCTATTAGATGTTTAGAAACATCATAATCTTCATCATCATATAACTCCTCACCCGAAACATCTTTCTTTATGTAGCTTTTAGGTGTTAGATAATGGTGTTTGATTAATAAAGAACTATCTACAACCTCCCCTGCCTGGGCAAAAACATCTTCATATCGCTCATAATTCTGGTCAATTATAGAGGTAAAGGGTAAGGTATATATTAATCTGAAATTTTGACCGACCTTCTCTCTTAATCTCAGACCTGCCGAAAGGGCAGCTAATGTCTTTCCCGTACCGGTAGGGACATTAATAGAAAGAATCCGTTCTTTGTCTAAATCTATATTTTCAATACTGTGAATTACTTCCTGATAAATCTGGTTCCTTTTTTTATCCATCTTACTACTGGCCTGATCCCAGCCCTTAAATTTCTTGTATTTGTCAGCCGCATCAGCCGGTAGTTTTCTTCTTGCTAAAACCATCTCTTCCAACTGTTCATAATTCAGCCCTTTACTGTAAAAGATAGCATCTGCTTTATCACTGGAAATTAAAATAGAATAAATTAAGTTTAAGATTAAATAATTCTCCTCTTTATTCAATAACCTTGACAAATAAATCTTGATTCTATTATATGGCCTGCCAGACAGCTTAGTCTTGATATCATTAAAAGTCAATCCACTAATATTTACATTTATCTGGCTTAAGTTCAGGATTGTCTGTAGTTCCTCCAGATCAAAGGTCTGATACTGTTCCTCTAATAGCTCCCATTCTGTAATAGATATCATATCAGTAAAATCCTTTAGATTACCATGATGGCGCAGGACAATCACCATAGCAATTAAGGGTAACAACTTATCTTTAAATAATTCATCAGCTATATAATAAGTACAGACAGCTGATAATAAACTGTGATTACTTTTATTTATTCCCGCCTGGTTTAATAGCTTATACTCTTCATCATCTTCTCTTCCCAGTTTTTTTAATTCCAGCTTTCTTTGAAAATATTTATTGGCTTTACCAAAATCATGGGTAATCAAAACAAGTTCTGTCAGTAATTTTAGTTCTTCCAAATTTTCAAAGTATAATTCTTTACTTAAAAATTTCTTTAAGCCTAGTCGGTAGACATTATATAGATGATCTTTTAATAATTTGCCTGGATGTGAATATAAAGCACACATTCTATCTACTCTCCCTTAGATTAAGAAACAGTTCTCTCCAGTTGTCAGTTGGCAATATTCTCGCGGTTTAGCCTTAATACTCTGACCATTTCTTTCATACACAATTTGTGCATAGTTAAGTACTTCTCGATCAGGTTTCATTTCTAGAGCAACTTTATCGGCGAAATATTCTTTGCCTTCTTCATTGAAATCTATATCACCCTGTCCTAGAAAATTCCCAATCATTAAGGCAGTCACGATATCGACCCATTCGTAATTATCACTAATCTTTTGATAATCATATTCTGCTACATATTGAAAATTAGCCAGATTTTCACTCAAACCCAGTGAAATAGAATAAAAGCTTTTGTGAGCTTGAATAAAATCTTTTAATTTATTATAGAGATCCTGATTTTGATGTTGGAAAAATATTCTATAACTTGCATCTTTAAGAAATTCAGTCTTGATCTGAGTTCTATTTTTAATCCGTGACATCATTTTAGCCGTTTTAGTATCGATTAGATTAAGATTAATCCTTGTTTTTTTAACTGGTTTTATAATCTGAATTCCTAACTTACATTGTCCAGCTTGGAAATAATCTAAATACTCGTTTTTATCCAAACCGAGAATAGCCCCAATTAATCCATAGATAGTAGTTTTAGGGGGAACTGAAAAGCTTAAAGGTGAAGTTGTAGTATAATATTTCTTAAAGTGGGCATATTCTGCCCAGATATCAAAACATAATAATTTGCTCATTAAGACACCCCTTTCCATGAAAGATCAAACAGGGCAGACAGAATTAAATCCGCCCGATCTTTATTTGACAAACCTTAGCTTATAAATTAGTTTCTTTAAACAGCTCTTCTGCTGCTAAATCTACTGTTTTACCACCAGCAACAAGCTGCAGACGGGGGTTAATTAAATATTCTACAGATTCTATTTTATTTTTATTATCGTTTAAAACTTGTAGCAAATCTGTTAAATCCAGTTGGAAGTCTTCCGGGTCCCTGAGCTGTTCATCCCTCTTATCACTAATTAGTTTGATATAATTTTTTATCTCACCAATAAAGAAATTTTCTTGACTATAATTTACTTTTAATAAAAAGCGGGGGGTCTGTCCAACTTTACTGCGGGTAATTAGATTCTTGGTACCATTCCAGATTCCCTCAATTAAAAGGTCAACATCTTCATCTGTAAGCTCAGTAGTGGCTGCTGCATTTTCATTAATAATACCATAAAAACCAATCAAAGAATAAGGCAAAACATATTCCTCTCTAAAAGTCTTATTACTTTTACCGGAACGGGCAGCAAAAGCTCCTGTACCTTTGATATGTTTAATCTCAACTGCGTGAAAAGAGCGGCCCATCTGGAACTGAACAGGACCTGTATAAGTAATAGAATCCCCGGTTAAAGGAATTACCCCGCCAAACAATCTCACATCAATACAACTATCTAAAACCTGTTGGGGATCTTCAGTAAAATCTTTGGCTCTGGTCTTGCCATCTTGAATCTTTCCATCTTCATTTTTGATCTCGCGGACAAAAATATCTTTACCATTCTCACCATTAAAACCCTTATAATCATAAAAATAGTCTCTGACCGTCCTCTTTAGTCTAACATCAGTAACTATATTAATTCCAGTCTCTTCATCAATCCGTGGTTTGTTAGCATCAAGCGGGTCTCCATTGGGATTTGCATCCTTGATATCATAGATAAAAACTAATTCACTCCGCTTATTCACCTGAGTCATTACTATCATCCTCCTCATTCTTTTTATCAAACTGGAATTTGCTGGCCTGATTCATACCAGTTACAAAATAAAATGATAATTCATTGTTAGAAATATCGTCAAGATCACTAAGCAGTACATAATCAGCAATCATTTCTTCTAACTGTTTATAATAATTTGCTCCATATTCCTCTAGTTTATTGATAGCTTCAGAATAAATTCTCATGATAATTTTCTTATTAATCTTTAATCCATTTAATCTGACCATAAAAGGAGTTGCCGAACCACCAGTCTGTTTTCTCTGCACATTCAAAAGCTTTTGGGCCAGAATCCCTTCCAGAAAAGCAAGTATTTTAGTATTGGCATTTAAAATATCTTTATGTTCTTCCAGAAAACTTTCTATCTTTTCACGAAATTCTCCTTTAGTTTTCATCACTAAATCACCCCTCTCCTTTCCTAACTCTGGTATCAATCGGAGTTTATTAAGGAATTTCAGAATCATAAACGCTTTTAGATTATCATACCAAAGTGATTCTCCATTCCTGAATTTTTCCTGTAGATGTAGCACAAATCTATCAATTAATTGATAATATGATAGTTTCTGGCCACTAAAGATACCATTAGTAATTTCTAAAAATTGCTTAGTAAAATCTGCTTTATTAGCCTGGTTGACATAAAAGAAATCTGAAATCAGATTAAATTTAAAGTTCATTCTAAAAATATCTCCATCTTTATTTTTAAGATTTTGAAAAATTTCTTCTTCATCAATCGCTTCTTTAGCTTTGAATATCTGCTGAATATATGACGGTAAAACATCTTCAACAAAGAGTAATATTCTAAAGGCACTATTCTTTTTTTCATAAAACATAAAATTAAAGTTGATATAATTATCAATATCCTGCATAGAAGCAAATAACTCATCCTGAGCAGTAGTTAATCTATCTTTTGTATCATCATTCAAAGACATTTTCTTATGTTCTTCTAAATATTCCAGAGTTGCAAAAATATGTTCCCTATTATTACCGTCACTGCCGAAAATAGTTTTAGGAATAATAGAATAGTTAATACCACAAAACCTGGCAGAAAGATTTTTCTCCAAATAATCTTTACCCAGATCCAATGTTTTTGCACATTCAGGGCAAACAGGATAATTCTTCCAAGCCTTTCCCCGATTAAAACCACCACTGGTGAAGCCGGGCTTGTCTAAGGTATAAAAAGAATATGTACCAACATAACCATAGGTTTTTGAGGATTTTTCAGAACAAATATAGCAGATATTATCTCTACCCACAGATTCTTGCTCTGTCTTATTATAAGAGCTTTTAAAGTAGAATTTTCTTTCATAACGATTTAATAAAGATTCAGTGAATTCCGCAAAATCTCCTACATATAATTTTTTATCTTGGTCTTTAACAGCTATAGTCAAAATTCCATTGCCATCCAGCTGCTCATATTTATCTTTCAGGTCTTCAAATATTTCTTCGGATATTTTTTCATCTTGAAGGATTTTAAATATATTTATAATTGTTTTTTTGTTTTCAGTATTAGCTTTTAATTGTTTGCAGAGTTTCCCTAGTGGCTTTTGTATTCTTTCATAGGTTTTATCCAGTTCTGTTATTTTTGAAGTAGGTGTCAGATCACCACCCCGGGGACTACCCTTTTTATAAGCATATTTATCCAGTTTTCTTTTTGAAAATTCTTCTACATCAATTCTCTTGAATTTTATTTGATCATCTAATTTATCAAATAATATTAATAGAACTAGTTCATACTGGCCGTTACTATTTGGGTTATCTGCTAATTGTGCCAACAAACTCTCATCAAAACTTTCTTTAGCATATTCGCCGATAGTTTTAAGGGCCTCAATCATTTTATTCACCTCCTTTTTTAAAATTATATAATTATTTTATATGGCATATCATGGATGTTGACATTTAACCATATATATGGTACACTATATTTGAATCTGAAAGTCAGCTAGACTGGCTAGTAGGATTCCTCCGGAGCGGTTAAACCGTTCCTTTTTTATTTTTTATAATCCCATAATTATTACTTACATTTGTCATGTCTGTTATAATCGTTTATAAAAATTATGCCCTCCTTTTTTTCTTACATAATTATTAGGTTCATATAACTGACGGGCAAAATATACAATAACATCTACTATCTGAATGAAGTATGAATTATATGAATGCTTCAATACTGGATCCTCAATGATATATTTTAAAGATAATTCCCTCATAATCTCTCTTAATTTATTACCATCAGTATTATCTGTAATAATCATACCATTATTTCCTTCATTTGCTAGAACATTTTCAAATCTTATCAATAGAGTTTTCCAGGCATATTTAAATATATCTTTTTCATTTCCTTGTTTATCAACAGCAATAGTAATAATATCCAAATTATGATTAGCTACCCAGTCAATTGTCTTTTTCAAAATATCAAGCCGATTATTCTTTTTTATCCTTACTAATTCTCCTGGTGAATTAATAAACTCTGAAGCATGTATTTCCTCTGCTAATTTTAAACCTTTAGAATCCCGTAAATATTCACGAAAATGAATATGCTCACTTAATAATTGATGCCAATTGAAATCATCAACTAAGATAGCCGATAAAATGAAATACCTTGTCGGGCTATTATATTTTCCCGGATCTCCAGATTCGTCAACATATAGTAGTTTCATGAAATCACCTCGATAATTCTTTTTATATGTAAATGATATTATATTTTTATTGAAATTTCTTTTATTTATGTTAAAATAATATTACAATGTCCATAATAAAAAGGTTTGAAATTATGTAAATGACACTATCTATTAAAATCCATTAAAATAAGGATACATTAAATTAATAGTTTATTTAAATGAAAGAACACCCTATCATTTCGACCATTTTACAATTTGTATTCTTATGAATATAACATATACATTATTATTTCTACAAAACAACAGTATTTCCTTCCACAAATTGTTATTTTATACGGAAATAAAAATAACCTATGCTAACAAAACATCAACATTTCCTGCCCTTGTTTACACTTAATGTTAAATAAATACAAAAACCTTAGCAAAAAATGCTAAGGTTTTTTCGTCATTTTATTAATTTCACCAACTTTACTCCATTACAATCACGGCACCATTTTGAGTATTCATCCAATTGTAAAGAAATTGGGCATGACTGGTAAAATTACGGACACACATACTGGAACGGGGGAAAGTACCGATAGTATGGAGATATTCTATTGTACCGGGGTCCAGTTTTTTACCACCCTCTTCTTTATATTTTACTGGAACACCATGAACATAAGCCCCACCTGAAAACCGTGTAGCATAAGGGGCATAACCTGCAACATCCTGCTGACCGCTTTTTAGATACTCAAAACGTTCTTTTTTTTCAATAGCCTTATAGATACCAAGACTGGTCTCAAAAGAAAAATCCCCGGAGATACCGGTAGTAGACAGGGTGTATGATACAAGGTTAAGGGCATCATCTACCACTTCAAAGGCAGCCTGATTCTGCTGGTCCCTGTCTACCACAATTACGTGTTTTAACTGACTCAAGGTTACATTCGGGTCAATATATTTCTTGGGTATATAATAATTGCCGCCAAAGGTCGGGACATTTACATGATAGAAATCACCACTCTCACCCAGCATTCGTACTAACATTCCATCAGGTATATAGCGGTAATTGCTCCCTGTATCTGCCTGTTGGTAAGCAGGTGCACTATGATATACCCTGTAACCATATTCATCTACAGCTATATCACCTTCCTGTGGTGGTGCCCCATTTCTATTTTTATAATTGTTAATAAAATGCAGTTCTCCCTGGGCCAGCAGCTGTTTTAAATTACTAACTGACTCCTGCATTTTCTTAAATCGAAAGACCCTGGGGGTTCCTGTTGTAGAAGGGATATATCCTTCTTGTACCTGTTCACCATCAGAGAATATTATTCTGTACCATATATTATTCTCACTTTCTACCCGCTGAAGCAGAGAGGCCTTATCCAGATTATCTAATTTACCCAGCACAGTACTATCCGGGGTTGGGTTATCACGTATTTCTGCACCTTCCTCTGCTGTGGTAAGGAAATAATCAAAGGAAATATTATATTTGAAGTACTGCCGTGCATCATTAATTTGTTCTGGTAGGTGGGTATTATATTCCTCAAGTACTTCATTCATACTCGCCGGTTTAATATTCTTAAGCAGTTTTCTCTTTTCTTCCTGACTAATACCCATTATTTCACTTTCTTTATCCTTTTGAGCCATCAGAGTCATCTTCAGGTCATCTTCAAGGTTATAGCCGTTAATATTCTCCTCTACATTTTCCAGCTCTGTTTTAGCCAGCCTATCTTCTTCTGCCTGTTTCTTTTCTCCATCACCAGAAAGACCGCTCCTATAATATACAAAAGTTGAAAGTACAACCAGCACTACAAGTATTCCTGCCAGGATAATCTTTCTCTTCATTTTCATCCCCAATCTACTTTGTTTTTTATCAATTATTCCATTTATATCTTTCTCAGATACTCCTTTTATTATGTATCCATATAAAAATAATCCCCCTATTTCCTTTCTAAAAGGACTAGGGGGTTAAATTACCTCATATTCCTATATAATTACTTATTTTTTTCATATAATCCCGGTAAAACTGACATGTTTTATCTATACTCTGATAAACAATTTTATTATCAATTTTTTCATACCCATGTACTAATCTATTTCTCAATCCAGTACTAGGAGCTATTTTATAAGCAAATTCTTCCTCTAGAACACCAATCTCAATTAACTCAATAAATGAATTAAAATAATCAGCTGCTGGTGGTTTAGCCTTATCTTTAATAATAATATTATTAATATCCAATGCTAACTCAATAATCAACTGTATTAATCTTTCTATACCGTAATTAAGTATTTTATTGCTGATATAATCTTGATAACTAGCCGGTTTTGCTTCTTCTAATTCATTTATATATCGATCCATTTTAAGCAATTTATCTGTCACAGCAGAACGTAAAGAACCTGTCATATTTTCTTCATCCTCTCTCTAAGGTAACCTTCCCTCTTCTGACGTAAAAACTTTGTATCTGCATAACGTGCTGCTGCATATAATTGAAATTTTAGAAAATCTTCTTCTGTTCCATAGATTAATTTTCCTTTACTGGCTATTTCTAATTTTAGGGGGGGAACAGCTTTTTTTAAATTAACTAAATCAATATCACCGTTCTTATAATGCTTTATTAAATCCTCTAATAATGTCAGTTCTGTTTCTTTAGTTAATAAATCTCTACTCATATATCCTAAATCAAGGTCACTATCTTTATGAGTAGTCCCTTCAGCAAATGAACCGAAAACAATTAATAGAGTAATACCGTATTTATTTATTATTTCTTCAGATATACTATCATTAAACAAAGGTAACACCCCCTGACCTACTTAAGTTAATTATAATATACAAAGTAAATATTAGCAATAATTATAAATCTGAATATTCTATTTTTGACATATGTCAAAAATAGTGTTACTATAAAAAAATAAAATTAGTTTCAAAGGAGGACTTCACCATTAAATTATCAGTACTGATAGATAATAATACACTTATTGACAGGTATTTTAAAGGAGAACCAGGGGTTTCTTACTTTATTGAAGAAGACGATAAAAGGATACTCTTTGATGTGGGGTATTCTGACCTTTTCATAGAGAATGCTAATAAAATGGATATATCCCTACTTAGTCTCGATTACCTGATATTATCACACAGCCATCTCGACCATACCTGGGGTTTATCCCCCTTGATTTCTCTTTATACAGAAGCAATTATTGAAAATAGGGATTACCAAAAACCTGAGTTACTCACCCATCCAGCTACATTTGATAGTAGATTTATAGGGGAAGTGGGGGAGATTGGTTCACTTGTTACAAAGGAAAAAGCAGCTATTCATTTTAAACTAAACTTAAGTAAGGAACCAGTCTGGTTGACCGATAGGCTGGTATTTCTAGGAGAAATACTCAGGAAAAATGACTTTGAAGCCAGGACAGCAATTGGAAGAATCATACAGAATGGAAAAGAGAAAGAAGATTATATCCTCGAGGATACTGCACTGGCCTATAAATCAAGTAAAGGCCTGGTAATTATAACTGGCTGTTCTCATGCAGGTATCTGTAATATCATTGAACACGCTAAACAGGTCTGTCAAGAAGATAAAGTCTATGATATTATTGGCGGTTTACACCTACTGCAACCATCAGAAAAACAACTACAGGGAACGATAAATTATTTAAAAGAGTTAAAACCAGAAGTAGTCCATGCCTGTCACTGCACAGACCTACAATCAAAGATAGCCCTTTCCAGGGTGAGCAAGTTGCAGGAGATTGGGGTAGGTATGGAGCTTAAATATGATTAAATAGAAAAATCTATCATAAGGATAAGCTCCTTATGATAGACTTTTTTCATCTTAGCTTTATAGTTAATTAAATAAATATAGCCGCCAAAACATAAATAGTTATACTAACTTTATATACATTCTTATAAAATTATTGTCTTATTGGATATAAATTGAATGATTTTTTACAATTACATAATCTCTATTGTAGTCCCTGTACTATTATGAAAGAACTTATTAGATAATTCTCTTTTAAAAATCTTTTCTGCTTTTTTACCTGTACAATGTGAAATCCCCAGATAATCAACATCTAGATCTTTGATATATTGTAAAGTCTTATCTATTCGTTCCGTTTCGCCCTCTACTAAATGAGTCCCCCCAGGATACAATAGATATCATTTATTCCTGTCCTATCAATAATAGAACTGAGCATATTTACTACACCAGGATGAGAACATCCAAGTAAAATGATTAACCCTTTTGGAGACTTTATTCCTACTGCAATTTCATCATTAAATTCATCTAAAACTAATTCATTATCTCTTTTAATATAAAAACGTTTATTAACTTCTTCAAAACTACTTTTTCTTTTAAAATTAGCAGCAATAAATATATTATCACTTATATATGTTATATCATCTGAAATCTCTTGGATTTTTGAGCCTGTTTTCAACAAAGACTTTAAGGTATAATTAATTCCCAAATACTCCATTTTTATTTTACCAATTCCATATTTTTCTTCGAAAAAATCTTTATGGACAATTATTTCTTGTGGGCCAAAATTATTTATTAAATCTTTCAAACCACCACCATGATCATAATGATTATGACTGATTATTACCTTGCTTATCAGAGAAAGGTCAAATCCCAGCTCTGCAGCATTCTTAACAACTAAATCATGTTGTCCAAGATCAAATAAAAATGATTTGTCATCTTCTTCAATCAAAAAAGACAATCCATGTGCTGCCTGTAAAGCTAAGTTTTCTCCTAAGCTATTTTCTACTAAAGTGGTTATCTTTAAACCCATTAGTTTACCCCCTCAAAAACAGTTCTTGCTGCAATTTACACGTTTTCTCTCTCCACTGGCAATTATAATCCCATTACAATCCATTATATTAATATTTTTCCCTAAAAAATTCATTGTCTTATCGACAATTTTTTTAGCCAATTTTGGATTAAGATACATTTAATTTTATCATTACCTCCTTCTTCATATAATTATTGCTATCTGTAAAGCTTTTTAATAATTTGTCATTTCCTACAATTTTACTACCTTTTTTATCATATGTCAAAAATACAATCTTTCAAAGCGCTTAATCTACAAGAAATCGGGATAAGTATGGAGTATGGAGCTTGATTATGATTCAAAAAAATCTATCATAGGATTTAAACCCTATAATAGATTTATAATTAATCAAATCATTTATATACTAATTTCAATTTTATATTATCTCTATCTTATAGACCCTATTTTAAATTATTGTTACAATCAAGTTAATATCATAACAGGAGTCTATTCCTTTAATCCAGATTTTATTAGATTATTGATAAAAACATTCTGGGTACATAAAAAGAAAAGTAAAATTGGTAGAACAATAAACATAGTACCAGCCATAAGGAGAGGCCAATCAGCCCCACTCTCTTGTTGCACAAACATCCCCAGACCAATAGCCAGTGTTCTCACATCTGCTGTGTTAGTTACTATCAAAGGCCAAAAATAATCATTCCAGTGAATTACAATACTAATCAACGAAAAAGCAGTAATGGTAGGTTTGGCCAGGGGGATCATTATATGCCAGATAACCCTCAAATCTCCACAACCGTCAATTCTAGCAGAGTCAATGAGGGCTTCTGGTATTTGTTTAAAGGTCTGCCTGATTAAGAATATACCATAACCACTGGCTGCAAATGGTAAAATTAAAGCTATTCTTGTATTTATCAGGCCTAGATTTTTTAAAAAGAGGTAATTGGGAACAATAATTGATTGTAAGGGTAATAACATCTGAGCAATAAAGATAAAAAACAAAAAACTTTTTCCTGGGAATTCCAATTTAGCAAAGGCATAAGCAGCAGGTATTATTAACAGCAATTGCAAAATCAAAATCCCTGTAACTACCAAAACTGTATTGATTAGATATTGACCAAAAGGTGCCGCCTTTATAATCTCTACATAGTTTTGCCATATTACCTGTTTAGGGATTAATGTAAAATTGTGGGCAAATACCTCACTCCTTGATTTGAAAGAAGTTGATACTGACCAGATTAAGGGTGTAATAATAATGAAACATACTAGTATTAAAAATAGGTTTGCTGAGATATATCCTAAATAACCTTTCCTTAGCTTAAACAAAATAACCACCTCTAACAAATTTATTAAAACCACTTATTTTAAGCATAATGTATCTTATTATTAAGTGCCCTCATAACAGAAAAAATAGTGATTAATAATATAATAACTAATAATGATGTTAAAGCTGTTCCTTTACCTATATTCCAGAATCGAAAGGTAGTCTGGTAGATATAATAGACAAAAACATTAGTCGAATTGCTAGGACCACCTTTAGTCATTACATTAACAATATCAAATACCCTGAATGACTGAATTATATTTACTATCAAAACAAATAAGATAGTTGGAGAAAGTAGAGGTATTGTAAGATAAATATGTTTTTTTAACCAACCAACACCCTCTACCCTGGCTGCTTCATATAATGAAGGAGAAATATTTTGCAATCCTGCCAAAAAGAGTATTGTAAAATAACCGAGGTTTTTCCAAATCATTACCAACATTAAGGAAAAAAGAGCAGTATCTGAGCTGCTTATCCAGGCCTTTGTCTGCAAACCAAAAATCGCAAGAAATTTATTTAACAAACCTATATCTGGATTATAAATAAAAACCCACAACATCGCCGCTGCCGCCATCGGAATCAGAGTTGGAGAAAAAACAGCGGTTTGATAAAAATGCCTAAAACCAGTTCTTTCATTAATTAATATTGCTAAAACCAGTGAGAGAAAAATCATAACTGGCATAGTCCCTAAAATATAAATAATATTGTTTTTCACTACCTCCCAGAAAAGAGAGTCTTTCATCAGCCCGGTATAATTAGCTAAACCTATATATTTTTTAACTGGTGACATTAAATTCCACTTAAACATACTGAGATAAAAACTCCTGATAATAGGATAATAGGTAAAAAATAATAAAAAAACACCTGCTGGTAAAAGATATAAATATGGTATAATAGCTTCCTTGATTTTATTCTTCATTATTAATACACCCTAACTATATAAAAATTATAAATCAGGGACAGAAATCCTGACCCTGATTTATTAAACTATATCTAAATCTTATTGTAAAACATTCATAGCCTCTTTTTGGGCAAAGTCCATTGCTTCTTTTGCTTTCATTTTTCCTTCTATAACAGCATCAAGATAATTGGTTAATATTTCTCTAATTTGTTGATAATTAACAGATGACATCTTGCGGTGGGCATATTTTAATTGCTCTTTAGCAACTAACATCTCGGGAACTGCTTTGATATAGTCTTTCATTACAGGTAATTCCCAAGATTCTTTACGAACAGCAATATAACCTGATTCCCTACTCCAATGGCCAGCATTTTCAGGTAAAGTCATAAATTTAATAAATTCCCAGGCTGCATCCTGTTTTTCTTTACTAATACCCCTGAAAATATGAAAATCACCACCACCAACTGCAGCACCGTATCTTTTGTTTTTAGGCATAAAGGCTACTCCAAAATCAAAGGGAGCAGATTTTTTAATATAGGTTAACGCCCCAGTAGAGTTATATAACATAGCAGAAGCACCACCTACAAAATCTGCTGGACTCCCTGCCCAGGTTCTAACCTGGGGAGGCATTACTTTATATTTATTTGCCATATCATACCATAGTTGAACTGCCTCTAAAACCTTATCATCATTAAAATACACCTTTGTTCCCAGGTTATTCATTAGCTGTGCATTATTTTGTCTGGCAAAGCCTTCTAAGATCCAGTCATTCCAGCCGCCTGGTATAATCAAACCCCATTTGTTTTTTTGTCGGTCAGTTAATACTTTACCATACCCTATTAATTCATCCCAGGATTCCGGCGGACTATCAGGGTCTAAGCCAGCCGCCCTTAACTCATCTGCTTTTTCAGCGAAATATTCTTTATTCCAGTATAATACAGGTGTACTTCTCTGAAAGGGTATGGTATATTGTTTACTCTCATATTGACCATTTTCCAAAAAAGCTGCAAAATATTGCTCTAGAAAACCAGCTTCTTCCTGTTGAATATATTTATCTAAAGATATTGTAGCATTCATAGAAATCATTGTATGTAATTCAGATATTTCTAAAACAGCTAAATCTGGCGGTGTCCCACTCATAACTGCTGTCTGTACCTTCTGCATGGTATCATCATAGTTTCCGGCATAGATCGGTGTTACTTCAATATCAGGATAAAGATTATTAAATTCATCTACCATACCTGATATTACTTTAGCTAACGGTCCAGCCACTCCTACTGGATAGTAGAAGTCTAACTCAGTCTTAGCATATGTTATACTAATATTTCCCAGTAAAATAACAAACATTATCGAAAATATTAATAATAATCTTGTTAACTTATTTACATCTTTCATGGTATCACCTTCTATATTATGTATTTTCAATATAAACGAATCCCTTTCCCCCCTTTATTTTAATTGTTTTAACCTTTATTTAAGTTTAATATATTAATGTTAATATTCTATTAAGGACAAGTTAAAAGTTAGTAAAAACATAAGCTGGACATTAAAAAATCCCACATGTGGGATAAATAGTATCTTGAAGAGTTACACATTATATAAATGATTACTTGTAAAATAATATACCCTGGTGGTGATAAAAATTAAGATAGCAATCATGGGGGCGGGCTTATCAGGCTTAGCCTGTGCCCTAACTTTAGAACAAAAGGGAATTATCCCGGTCATTTTTGAGAAAAGGAGAGAGTTTGGTGATAGGTTTGTTAACTGTGAAATTCTATTATCTGCTTTATCAAAACCAATTAATGATGCCATTAAATATTTTTCAGAGAAACATAAGATATATCTTAAACCAGCCAGTAATATCAAAGAACTTATTATTCATTCACCCCATCAAACTGCTATTATAACAGGAAATCTGGGTTATACCAATTTGCGAGGGAGAATAGATAATTCCTTTGAAAAACAACTGGGACAGCAGATAAAAAGTAAAGTCCGGTTTAAATCCAGCAAATCATATGAAGAACTATTACACGAATACAGTCATGTTATTCTGGCAACAGGTGATGCTGCCTATGCCCAGAAAATAAGCAGTTATGACACTGCCTTTACAGTCAAATTGAAGGGAGCTAATATTAAAGGTGATTTTGCTATTAGCTCAGTCCATGCCTGGTTAAATAATGATTTTGCTCCCCAGGGGTATTGTTATTTAATACCAATCTCCCATGATAGAGCTAATATTGTTATTGCTTATCCAGAATACCCCAGGAATGAAAAAATTGACTCTAATTTACTATGGGAGAAATTTAAAAAGGGAGTAGCAAATACCCTAAATCAATCCCTTGAAATATATGAGCAATTTGAAATAACAGAATATATGGTTGGTATATGCCAATACCCCAGAATAGGGAATACATTCCTGGTAGGTAATAATTTTGGTTCTATCATGCCTTTTTTAGGGTTCGGGCAGGTGGCAGCAATATTAACTGGTATTTATGCTGCCCTTGATATCTCTGGCCAGGGAGATTATCAGGATTTAACCAAACGCCTGCGAAAAAGTTTTAATGACTCTCTGACCCTTAGAAAAACTATGGAAAAGATGAGCAATGATAATTTTGATACCCTTGTTAAATCCTTAAAGGGTAGAATAGGGCAGGGTATTTTTACAGGTAAATTAAATTACCTAAAGGTAGTAAGCAAACTACTAAAGCCCTTTGTTTAAATTTATTTTACATTTACATTAATACCTCAAAACTATACTATAATAAACATACAATTAGACTGTTGCCAGTAATTGAGGGTCAACAGAAGCAGATTTTATTTCACCTTGTGCTGTATATATTTTCTGGTCAGATTCATTGTTAACAGACTCAGTCGAAATCCCAAGATTTTCAACTACCGTACTCTCCTGGTGAGTTTCAATATCTTCACTGTTATCTGCTTTTACACTATCCTGCCCTTCTTTACTGATTTCTACCGCATCTTCTTTTGATTTTCTCGCTTTTTTCTCTTTCTCTTTTTTCGCCTGAGCTGCTTCCTGACGGCGTTCTTCCAGGGCAGCCTCCTGTTCAGCCCTGGCCTCTTTTCTGGCTTCTCTCTGTGCTTCTATCAGGGCTTCCTGTACTTTTTTACTAGATTCACCGGCACTTTTCATAGAATCTGTAGCATAACCTTGAGCACGTTTCATAACCCCTTCATCACCTTCACGTTCTGCCCACTTATATACCCTCATGGCTACACCTGCAGATTTCATATGTAAATTCGCTTCAGTCAAACCCTGTACCACACCTGTAGTTAATAGACTCATCTCAACACCTCCTTATATTTGACCCTGCCTATAACTTATTCCCTTGTGTAGGAGCTTAATTATTTTCATTATTTCCCACAATTCTCCCACATAATGCTATATTTCTCTATATTATTAATTATTCCTGCTTATATTTACATTTATTGTTAAAAAAGATGTATAATTTTGAGTGAAAGCGCAACAGGCAAACCATAAGACTCATCCTCTTCATGTATCCGCTTTTTGCAGTTGGTAATAGCCCTCTTTCTTTTTTTCGGCCTTTAAAACAAAATTGAATCTATTTAGATCTGTACACAGGTAAAAGTCATTCTCAGGGGACCATGACTGACTGGCTAGCTCAAAGAATCTCTGACCGGCATACCTCTGTAATGTTTCTTTGATTTCACTCCTTGTTAAACATGGTTTTCCCTCTAAGGCATTTTTAAGGTATTGGGCACAGAGAGTGTCTTCCTCTGCCTCATATTCACAGGCATTACCCATACTGACTAAAGATACTACTGCTGGATTTTTCTTCCGAATATACTCAATAACTGCAGCTGCATTAACAAAACTGGCAGTAATAATTTCATCTGCCCGGGCAGCATTAACAATACCCTGAGTTCCCGCACTTGTTGTATGTACCACCGTTTTAGCAGTCAAATCTGCCTCTAAAATATGAGTTGGTGAATTCCCAAAATCAAAACCAGGTAGTATTTTGCCCTGCCTTTCGCCCATCAGGATATAGTCTATATTTTCTTCCTTTAAGCTATAGGCCAGCTCTAAATCACCAACCGGAATAATCCTATTAACCCCTCTACTAAAAGCATAACAGGCTGTGGAAAAGGCCCGGAAGACATCGATTATCACAGCCAATCCCCTTGCCCTTTTTGCCCCCTCAATTAATTGCAATATCCTAATTTCCATAATTATCACCTTTTATTTATATTTTTAAAAATACTTGGCATACATAGTTAACTGTGAAACCTACTGCCTCCCTGGTCATATCTTCACATAAATGTGGGGGATTATCTTTTTTAAACCCCTCTGGACGCAGTTCACTACAGAGCAAACTACCGAATTCTTTCTGAAACTTATCAGCAAAATTATAACACTTTTCAATAACTTCACCATGGGAAATCAGCTGTTTCTTGCCGAATATACCCAAAAACATTAATGAACCCTCAACTAAACCACATTGTGCTCCAAATGACCCTGCACCATGCATACCTATAGCTGAGTCTATCACCTGTGAATTTAATTTGACTTCAAATATCTCAGCCAGTATTTTTAACATCACAGTAGCACAATTTAAATCTTCCTCCCAATAATACTGATGTACCCTTTCCTTAATGATATTATCATAGTTCATTATTTACACCCCATTTTTCATTTAAAAAATAACTATAGATATTATTCAACAAGTAGTAAATATCTCCTGCAACTTAAAAAATCCCATTATCAGCAGAAACTAATAATGGGTGTTAAAAAATAAATAATTAATTTGTTGGCTAAATATTAAGCTGAGTGCTCATCTTTGGCCTTTTCCTTTGTCTGCTCCATAATAATACGATTTATACCATTTAGGAAGGCCAGGGCACTGGCTTTGATAATATCAGTATCTATGGCCCGTGATGAATATATCTTATCTTGATAAGAGAGTTTGAGGGCAACCTTACCCAGGGCCTCTTTACCCTGTGAAATACTACTTATCTTATACTCTTTTAATTCTAATTCAATATTGATCATTGATTTTATGGCAGAATACAGAGCATCTATTGGGCCATCACCTACAGCACTTCCCTGATATGTTTCATTTCCTCTTTTTAGTTTAACCGTAGCTGTCGGGAAAAGATCATTACTTATTACCTGCAGGTTTTCCAATTCATATAACCTGATACTGGTAGATTTACCGTGTTTTTCAATCATAAAAATATTAGCAAGATAGAAGAGATCATGATAATATACCTCTTTCTTTTTATCAGCTAGTTCAAGGTATTTATCAAATAACTCGGCAAATTCATCTTCATTATCAAGCTGGAAACCTATTTTACCCAGGGCATTACGGAAGGCATGTTTCCCTGATCTGGCTGTAAGAACCATCTCCATCTCTTCACAACCAACATCTGCCGGGCTTATTATCTCATAAACATCACGTGATTTTAAGAGACCATCCTGATGAATTCCTGATGAATGGGCAAAGGCATTTTCACCAGTAATAGCCTTATTAACCTGAACATCCAGCCCCATCAGATTAGAGACAAGACGGGAGGTATTCATAATCTCTTTGCTTACAATATCTGTATAGGCACCATAATAATCAGCCCTGGTCTTAAGCCCCATAACCACCTCTTCCAGTGCAGCATTACCTGCTCTTTCACCCAGTCCATTGATAGTACACTCTACCCTGTCTGCTCCATTTTTTACTGCCATTAAGGTATTAGCTGTTGCCAGACCAGTATCATTATGACAGTGTACACTAAGGAGCACCTTATCATTCAGGTTTTTTAGACGGTAGTTAAGTTTATTGATCAATTCCCCAAACTCCTCGGGGACTGCATAACCAACTGTATCAGGGACATTGATGACCGTAGCCCCTGCCTTGACTACAGCCTCAATAGTCTCCCAAAGGTATTGAAAATCTGATCTTGAGGCATCTTCTGTAGAATACTGGACCTCAGGGAGCAGCTTTTTAGCATATTTTACCGCTTCTACCCCTTTGCTTAAAATCTCATCTTTGCTCTTCTTAAATTTCTTATCAAGATGTTGAGAAGAAGTCCCTAACACAATATGAATTAACGGCCTTTCAGCAAACTTTACACTTTCATAAACGGCATCTATATCAGACTTAACTGCCCTGGCCAGAGCGGTTATTATTGGTCCACCATCATTACCTACAGTCTTAGCAATCCTGGTAACTGCCTCAAAATCACCTGGTGATGAGGCCGAAAAACCAGCCTCAATCGTATCAACCCTTAATTTCTTTAACTGCCTGGCTATTTCTAACTTCTCTTCCAGATTCAACTTTGCCCCTGGTACCTGTTCGCCATCCCTTAATGTTGTATCCAACACATGGATCTTTCTCATTATACTCACTCCCTCTTTAAATTTTGAAACACCCTTTATAAATAACAGCCTGACCTGGAGACTTGATTACTTACCAGTAAGGTACCTATAAAATGCAAAAAATCCCCATCTCTTAAAGAGACGAGGATATTATCTACTCGCGGTACCACTCTATTTGTCTTATATTCCCTTTATAACTAATGAGATACCTAGGAATACTCATATTATAAAAAAAGTCTATAAGAACCACTCAATTCAATGGCATCATAACCATCTACCCTTATAACGTAGGGAAACGTCTTACCCTAAAGGTTCAGGCAGCAGCTCCTGGACGAGTTCAGAGGTAAATAATATCCGGTTTTCACCAAACACCGGCTCTCTAAATATTATTTAAATCTCCTACTATTCCCACTCATAGCCTTTTTCAATGTTATTGATATACATATTACCAGATAAAAATGATTATGTCAAGGTTCTTTTTGCACACTGGCTAATTTTTCTTTTATTTTTTTAAAATCCTCCCAGGCCTCTTTTTTTCTTGATGGAACCCTCAAAAGTGCAGAAGGGTGATAGGTAGCAGTTAGGTAATAACCCTTGCGTTCTGTCCAGCTACCATGCTGTCTGGTAATCTTAAAATCAGGGCTAATAATCGACTGGGCAGCAACCCGACCTAAACATACTATAATTCTTGGTCTAATAAGGTGAACCTGATTGCGGAGATAAGGTAAACAGGCTTTTTTTTCATCTTCTTTGGGGTCACGGTTATTAGGCGGCCGGCATTTGACAATATTGCCAATATAGACATCCTCCCTTTTGACATCAATAGCTGCCAGAATTTTATCCAGCAGCTGTCCTGACTTTCCGACAAAGGGTATACCTGTAGCATCCTCCTGACGACCGGGCCCTTCACCAATAAACATCAGTGAGGCATCTCTATTACCACCACCAAAAACAAGTTTATTCCTTGTTTTATATAATGAACAGCGCTGACATGCCTGACAGGCCTGTTCTAATTCTTCCCACTCCACACTCCAACGCCCTCCTTAATTCATAGTAAACATTATAATCATAAATTCTGCTTTTCTATTATTATATATTTTTTTACCTGGTTTAGCAAATTCAGTTAGCCTTTTATATAACCAGTAGCATTAAACCCGGCAATCAAATCATTGCTTTCATCATAAATGTCTACTTTATAATTACAGAGTTTTCTGCTTGATGATATTTCTCTGGCTTCAGCAATAAGTAATTTGCCCTGTGCTGGTTTGAAATACGATATATTCGCGTTTATTCCTAAAGTAACAGATCCCTTAGAATTTGAAGCCGCAGCAAAGGCATAGTCTGCCAGGGTAAATATTGCACCACCCTGAACTATATTTACACCATTTAAGTGTTTATCTGTAATTTCCAACCTGGCTAAAGCATATCCTTTATCAACTTTAATGAGCTTTATGCCTGTATATTCAGCAAATCTATCATTTTTAACATATTTATCTATTTCTTTGTTCATAACAAAAACACCTTCTTTTTATTTTATTATTCTAGTCCTTCCAGTACCACCATCACAATTTCTCTTAATTCTGTCATTTTCTACTTGCCTCTTCTTAACCATATCTATTCTCTTGCCATCATCACCCTGTCCTTTATCACAGGCAAATGTTATATTATATAAGGCTCTTTCATAATAGACTTTTTGCATAATTGAATTATTGACCAGCCGATTAAAATGGAGTACCTAGGGCACTCCCTATTTAAACAGACCATACAAGAAAATTAAGGTTGCAGAATTTAGTAAAGCTGATTACGAAAGAGGCTGTTTTTCTGTCTCACTGAGCCTTTCTTGAATAATCGTGGATAGCTCAGCACTAGCACAGCGGTGCGTCGGACCTTAGTTTAGGGAGTTTGACGTCCTCGATGGACTAATATTGACCTCATCCTTGCGTTTTTAATAGAAGAGGTCAGTGCAAACAGCCCGTAATTAGCTAATACTAAATTCGTTGCGGAGTTTTTGGATGGCAACCTTAATGTATGATACCGGGAGTGCTGGGTCAGTGCAATAATCAATTATGCAATACGCTTATATAGGTGTTTTAAGTATAAATTTGAAAATATAGCTTAATTTTTAGGAAAAAATTACGATATTATAGATGCAGGGTTAATATCTTAAACAATACGAAATAAAAGAAAGGAGGTTTTGTATGAAAACTGCTGGAATAACTGATTTCTATAATATTTTCCCGGATTTAAAAAATGTTAAACTGGATTTAGAAAATATTAAGAATGTTGAAGTAGAAGAAAAGGATACACCTAAACCACGCAAAAAAAATATTTATGTCTCTTCAGGTCCGTATGGAGTAAGATACTCTAATAAATCACAGAGTGAACTTATGGAAGACTTAAGAAAAATGCTTAAAAGTGTTGAAGCAAACGCAAAAAAACCGGATTGGGAGAATGCTACAGGGACACTCCCTACAGGTGCATATCGATTTAATGCTGATAATCCAATAGATTTACGCAAAGTTTTATTTGATGTCCAAGTATAATAAGCTATATTAAATAGGAGGGGTATCCTGGAGATATATTATTCAATACATAAAATACCACACCTTGATTCTATCATTCAACCCATCCTCCTCTATATACCACATTTATATCTGTTTTCCACACAATTGCCCCTGTAAAGTTGTTACTGCCTGACCAGCTATTAAAATACGCTCTTTTAAAACAGTTAATTTGAGCAGACCACCCCTGCTGGATAGCTGCCGGGCAGTTAACTTATTTTTTTTGAGTTTCTGCTGCCAGTAGGGGCCTAAACAGCAGTGGGCAGAACCAGTTACCGGATCTTCATTGATAAATCACCTAAATAAATCATTCCACTGCCTACTTCTCTAGCAACTTCTGCTCCTTTTAATACTTCCACAATCTTTAAGGCAAAAACAAAAGTTGTACCCGGTCCTTTTGAGGTAATGATCTTAGCATCTAAACTAAGCACCTCCTCTTCCGGTATAATAGCACCCTTTAGGTCTTTTTCTAACCCTGGATAACAGACTGCTTTTCTTTCTTCCAGAAGTCCAAGTTTACCTAAAATAGTAGGTGCGGCACAAATTGCTGCAATCCATTTGCCTTGATCATAATATTTTTTTATTAATTTTTTTAAGCCTTGATGTTCATTAAGAATACCTACACCAGGACCCCCAGGAAGTATCAGCATATCAGCTTTGGTATCAATAATTTCTTCAAAAACCTTATCAGCTATAACAGCTACTCCATTTTTCCCAATAACCTTCTTTTCCTCTGTGATAGAAACTGTAAAAACTGAAATATCTGCTCTACGTAAAATATCTACAGTAGCTAAGGCTTCTATTTCCTCAAACCCCTCAGCCAAAAATAATAGTGTGCTCATAGTATTTTATCCCCCTTTCATTTATAGAGTCTGTTCGAAAAGTATCAATATATACCACCTGGGATTATATATCCCTCACTCAACGGTAGCACCTTAACTTCGTTCAGGGATATATAATCCCCTATTTATATCTTTTCGAACACACACTTATATTATATATGTTTTTTCCTTGTTTCTCTATTCTACATTCTCCAGCAATAATCCTGCTATTCTATACTAGTCTAAGAATAATCTAAGAACCTATCCCTAAGTGAAAAAATTAACTCTTTAAAATATTATATAATATTTTGCAGGAAAATAATGATTTACCACGAATTTGAATTAAAAGGTTAAATAATGTAAATGATTTTGATTAGAAAGGAGGATATATTTATGCAAGTCAGGGGAATTAACCCTCAAATCAATTCTTACCAAAATAATTTTAAGCAGCAAAATGTGACAGAAAATAAATTCAGCAATTATGTGAGAAAAACAAAAGATGATCAGGTAGAAAATCTTTCTATTTTTGAAGAGTTATCTAAAGAATATGATATCACTAATGCTAGTTTTAACGAGTTCGAGAGGATCTGCAATAAATTATATGAAGCAGGACAAATATCTTTACTGGATCTAGGCAAATTAACCCTTATACCAAAAATAATAGCACATGCACAAAAACTGAAAAATTATAAAGTAAACCCTCTTTTAACATCTACCAAAAGTACTGCCAATTGGAAGGAAGAAAAAATAAACTGGATTAAAGAATTTGATGCTAGAGCAAAACAACAAAGAAAATTTGGTTCCATTTCAAATTATAAACAATACAATGAATTTGCTGATTTTTTTAGAAAGTATTTTTCTTAATGATTCTGCTACTAAAATAATCCCTCCATTACTGCTTTGTTTAATCTTAACCAGTAATGGAGGGATTATTATTTATTAACTATAAACTTCCAGTCACAGCAATTCATCAAACAAATGATTAATATCAGTTGATAGACCATTAAAGGCTATTGACTCAGCTGTTTCTCCCCTTCCACAGACATTATACCTATCTATCTCATATTCATTAAAACTATATAGTAAAATATTTTCCTGTTTTTGCTCAATAATCCAGTATTCCTCTACTCCAGATAGCCTATAGGTATTTAGTTTATCTACCAGGTCCTTGTTTCTTGTACTGTCTGCTAAAATCTCAATAACCAGGGTCGTGGTACCCATATAGCGTCCTTTATCTGTAACATTATCCTCCAAATCACAAGCTACTAATAAACTGCATAACATCTGGTACTTTAAAATCCTTTTTATTAAAATGCACATCAAAGGGGGCTAAAAATACTCTGCATTTCTCAGCTTTAAAATATTCATTAAAGATAAGATGCAGCCTTCCCAATATCTCTTGATGATTAATATTTGGTGAGGCCAACAGATATATTTCCCCATTGATAAATTCCATTCTCAAAGTACTCTTTTTATTTTACCACTACAGGTGGTTTGTTTCAAATATTTTGTGCGATTAATTTAATAAATTTGTGCAATTGATTTTAATTTATTGTGCAATTTTTATTTCCTTCACATCAGAACTGACTGACAGTAAAACCCTATCTTCATCATTTTGAAAAAAATGGGGCTGTCCATCAACAAGCACCTCTTCTGCCTGGTTCATTCATATCATTCCAGATACCTGCTACCCCGGTTTCAAGCAGAGTATTTTGCTTATCAATGCTATATAGCAAACTTAAAAAGACTGTCTCCTTTGGAGACAGCCTCTATTGCAAAGCAGATCCTGGTCAACTATTTTTTATCCTCTCAATTTAACAAATATCCGATGGCTATTAACAATATTTTTTAGTTTTGTATATTGACCAGCTGTTAAAAAATTCTCCAGTTCTTCACTACGTTTTGATCCTAAATAGGACAAATATTCATAATAATTATCAACAATCGTTTCCAGATTATTAATTTGCTTGTCTATCTCACTGGAAAACATATTGTCTGCTACCATATTTTCTCTTTGGACATATAGTTCTTCTAAATCGCTAAGAGCAGACTTTAACTCTGCCTGGGCATCTTCACTTTTTTCATTATTTTCTTGCAAAGTTAAGATAACTTCATTTGTTCTATAACTGCTGACATTAACAGAATTAACTAAAACATTTTTATGCATTGCCCACTGCTTGAAAGCCGTCTTTCCCAGCATATTTGCAGCAAAACTGCTGGAACTTAAAGCAAGCATTATCATACTAAAGACCATTAATGATACTAATATTTTTTTCATTGAAATTAGCTCCTTTTTATTTTTTTGACTTATGGCCGTAGGCCAAAATTTATTCATAATTTTATTATTCCTATATCTTCTTCTTCAAAAATAATATTGACAGTATTAGCATAATAAATAACATAACTTTTATACTCAAAACACTAAAGAGATTCATGCTATTATTTCTATTGCCTGAAAGCCCCCAGCTTGATCGCTGTCTATTGTTACCTCCGGGAAACTGTCCAGGATCAAAAGTTCCTGCCATGTCTTCCGGCAGATTAGCCGAAAATTCTCCAATTCCAAAGCTTTCTGCATATCCTTCAGCATAGTAGCAGGAAGCTGATCTGATTCAATGATCCAATCATATCATCCTACATAGCAGCTGTAGATTGTAATTCTCTCCAGACATCACCTCCTTCATTATCAGGATCTCTGCCAGCAAATGGAAGTTGCTATTGAATAATCCTCACTCCCCGCAACTGATTCCTGCCCAATAAATTCATCTTTAAAAGAATTCTCAAACTCCTCCAGAGTATAAAATTGGCTGGGATCATCCTCAACATAAGGCCTGATAAATTCTGCTAATTCTAGTAGCTCTTTTTCAAAGCTCTCTGGTTCCAGGTAATCGGTGATAATTTCTTCAATATATTGATGATATTTCTCTTTATATTCACCAAGCTGAAATAACTTATCTAGCAATGGTCGTTAGCTGATCAGCCCCATAGTAGGTTCATATATTTTCAGAGCAATATAAACTTCTAACTTTGTACTGACCACTATTGGCATTATCATCATATTTCATGATCCTGGTCAATCTATTTTTCAAAGCCAGGTAATCATTTTTATTAACTACATATTTTTCTTCATGCCTATATTTGAGTTTTCCCATTCTTTACACCTCATTCAGATGCTTTAAATATATATTTCAATATCCGCTTTCTCCTCTATTTCACTAATATATTCGTCCCACTCTTGCTGCTGCTTTTTTGCCAGCAAAGAACTCCTGATATCTTCCTTAACTTCTTCCAGAGGGGTAATAGCTGTCTCCCCTTCTTGATCTGAAAAATACTCCTGATTGTTATTATAATAATCTTCTATTTCTGCGTCTTCTACAGTAAGCTGATTAATAATTTTATCCTGCAGAAGGGATATTTTACCACCATAAGCAAAGAAATATTCCTGGAAATCAGCCAGGCTCTCAAATCCCTGCTGATTTAGAGTGGTCAGCAGTTCTTCCTCACTCAGCTGGTTCTGCTCTTTAAGATCTTCAATATAACTGCTAAAGAAAGAATCTTTTTCTGCTTCAGTTATATTAATATTTTCTGCTTCCTGCTCCAGAAGGACCTCTTTGATAAAATCATCCAGTTTGGCTTCTCTATACTCAGCCAGCAATTCATCTCCAGCTGCAGTAGATTGTAGAACTTCTGCAAAATCCGGTAATAAATAAGCTATATTCATCGTCAATTGCTCAATAGCCGCATATTGGTTAAGCTGATCTAAAGTTAAATCTTCATCATTTACTCTAGCAACAAGTTCACTATTATCAACTATTTCCTCATCTGCCATAATATTGTTAAGACCAAAACCAACTACCCCTAACAGTAAAATAAACACCATCATTATCGTTGTTTTTTTCAGTATTAACTATCTCTCCTTTTTTATTTATCAACTAATGTTTTGTTTAAATGACTTATGATAGTTATTATTATAAAGATAAGATGTGTTGATTTTGTGAAGAAAGAATGAAAGAATTATTAAATTAATCCTCCACGTTCCTGAACTTTTAAGCTACGAAATACTACTTCTTAGCTATATCTAAATAAAACCCAAAGACTGAACCAAGCTGTAATTTGCTTTCTACAAAAACACTGCCTCCCTGTGTCTCTACCAGCTGTTTAACAATAGAGAGCCCCAGTCCGCTACCTTTTCCAGCACTACTACGCACTTTATCAATCTTATAAAATCTTTCCCAGATATTTTCCAATTCCCCGGCCGGAATCCCTATCCCCTTATCCTGAACCCAGAACTTCACCCTTGAACCCTCAGTACTACAGCCAATCTTAACTATCCCCTGATCAGAGGAAAACTTATAGGCATTATCCAGCAAATTTAATAATACCTGTTTTAATCTCTCCCTATTTGCTCTAACATATATATTTTCAGCTGGAAACTCTTTGACAATTGTGATAACTTTCTGCTGATGATCAATAATACTATTAAAAATCATCGTCACATTTTCCAGCAGTTTTTTCACATCTATTTTTTCCTTTTGCCACAGCTGTCTACTACCATTATGTATTCCCTCTAAAGTAAGTATTTCTCTAACCAGTTTTTCCAGTCGGATACTTTCTTCATAGATCATCTTTAAGTATTTTTTCTCTTTCTGCGGTGTGTCAACAATCTCATCTAAAAGAACTTCAGCTGCTCCTTTAATGGAAGACAACGGTGTTTTTAAATCATGGGAAACATTTGTTACAAATTCCCGCTGCAACTGTTCAAAACGCCAGCGTTCAGTAATATCCTGAAATAACGCTACTACCGCCCAGAGCTTATCATCTATCTTAATAGGTGTTAGATGTACCAGTAACCTGGTTATTATTCCTTCATTTTCCAGTGACAGCTCCTCACTATAGATCAGCTGTGAACTAAGAACTTTTTTAAACATTTCTATTATCTGCTTATCGTTAATAGCCTCACTTAATTTCTTACCAGTCAGCTCATTTTCCTGAGAGTCAAATAAACTGCTGGCAGAAAAATTTATTAAAATAATCTTTTGCTCTTGATTGATAGCCAGTACCCCTTCCTCCATACCGGTTAAAACATATTTTAGTTTATTTTTCTCTTCAGTCAGATCAGTGATAGTCTTCTGTAGGGTCAGGGACATCTGGTTAATACTCTTAGCTAGATCCTGTAGTTCTTTAATCCCTCCTTTTTCCTCTATATTAATAGTCTGACCAAAATTACCGCTACTTAAGATTAAAGCGAAGCTGCTGATATCTTTAAGGGGATTGGATAAAGCCCGGGACCAGTTATAAGCAACTAAAATACTCATTAAAACAGCCAGCAAAGAGGAAAAAGCCACCAATCTAATCACCTGATTCACTATTTTTCTAATTCCAGAGACAGGTGTAAAAATCAGTAAACCAAATTCTATTATATCACTGGCATTATCTAAAGGAAGGCCAATTAATAACATTGGTTCTTCAAAATACTCCAGATTAATTCGCTGGCTTACTACCTCACCTGAAAGTACCTCCCTATAACGGAAATATCTAACCGGTATCTTATTATTATCTGCTGGATATGCCAGCGTTAAAATACCCTGGGAATTAATTAACCAAACCTGTCCATTGTTAATTCTAGCCAATATCTCCAACATATTTCTGACAATTGCCAGATTTCTTTCTTCCAGAGCCCTGAGAATAAAAGCACTTAACCTCTGGCTGTAAGCAATAATTTCTTCCTCTTTCTGTTGAAATAAATAATTATTAAAATTATATAACATTAAAATTCCCAGTAAAGTTATAGATATTATAGTGATCAGTATAAACCTAATTATCAACTTACTGAAAAGGGTATTTGTCTTAATCTTCATCCACCTCAAATTTATAGCCGATTCCCCAGACAGTCTTAATATAAGATGACACCGGATCTCCAAGTTTTTTTCTCAGTGATTTAATATGGGTATCTACTGTTCTCACATCACCATAGTATTGATAATCCCAGACCTTATTTAATAAATTTTCCCGGGCAAAAACCTTCTTAACTGTGGCCAGGATCCATAATAAATCAAATTCTTTGGGCGTCAAGTTTATTTCCTTTCCTTCAACTTTTACCAGGCGGAGGTTTCTATTTATTATTAGATCAGGAAATTTCAATTCCTGATTTTCTTCATTATCCTGTTTTATCCTGCGCAAAATAGATTTAGCCCTGACCACTACTTCTTTTGGGCTAAAAGGTTTACTGACATAGTCATCTCCTCCAATCTCCAGACCAGTAATTCGATCAGTCTCTTCATTTTTAGCACTTAGAAAAATAATTGGTGTTCTATTCTGTGGCCGAAGTTCTTGACAGACCTCCCAGCCGGTTAGTTCTGGCAGCATTATATCCAATACTATAATATCAGGCCGATCTACTTGAACTTTTTCCAGACCAGTCTTTCCATCATGAACTACAATCACCTCAAATCCATCATATTCAAAATATTCTTTTAGTATCTGACAGATATGCTGATCATCATCTATAATAAGCACTTTGCTACGCGACATTTCAGTCACCAACTTATTAGTATTTTTTTCTAAAGAAAGAGCTGCCTGTTTATTATACCCGTCTACCAGACAATTAATTAATTCAACTCTTTATAATTATCCCCGCCGCTATTTGACCATCTACTTTGCAAACAACATTTTAAATATTTCAGACATTAAAAAACAGTTTCCCCGGGAAAAGAAAACCGCTATTTTTTATAATATATTTACCTTAAGCAATATTATGTAGTTTTTCACGTATTATTTTAAAACCTTCCCAGGCTTCCTGTTTTCTTGAAGGATCCCTGAGCAGGGCTGAAGGATGGTAAGTAGCTGTCAAATAATAACCTTAACATTCTGTACTCATATAATTGTATATCCATTGTTCATAAATACGATTATGTGTTTTTAACTTGCCATCCTCACTTGATGATATATATACCCTTACTAAGCTCCACTTTAATTTAGTGTTGGCAAGTATCATCTTTATCTATCATATTAGACCATATATATTTATAATATTAAAATACCTTCTTTTGAGTCATTTAGTTTAAATAAGCGCCACTTCTGCAAGAAAGCGGTCAGGAATCAGCATAATCCTATTAGAAAAAAATTCCTCCTTTACTGATTGGAATATTATTAACCAGAAAAGGAGGAATTATTATTTATTAATCTTGTTTATATCGACCTGACTTTGTTTAACACGGTATATAGGAAGCTATTCCCAGGAAAAAGCAGTAACAATATTAGCCGCCAGTTCCAGAAATTTTTATCTCCTTTGCATCAGGACCAACTACCAGTACAAACCTATCTTCATCATTCTGAAAAAAATGGGACTGTCCATCAACAAGCACCTCTTCTGCCTGGTAATTATTGATCATAAAAGTAAATTTTTTATACCCGTTATATTTATAATGTATCTTCTTGATACTGATAGTCAAATCCTGCTTGCAGGCTATAGCAAATTGATATAAATTATACTCTCCTTTTTGATAATTAAAGCTCTCTCCATCATCCTGATAGTGAAGATAGTTAAAATCACCAGGGTAGAGGTCTAAGATTAACTCCTGATTCATTTTATTATCAAGATAAGCTCCTACTTTATAATTAGGTATCAAACTACCTTCTTTAATAAAGATAGGACAGGTATCAAGAGGGGTTTTTTTCAGGATATATCTCCCCCCTTCAATAATCTCTTTTGTCCAGTAATCAACCCATTTGCCAGAAGGTAAATAAACAGCCCTGGCCAGTTGACCCTGCTGGACTACAGGGGCTACTAAAATATTTTCACCAACAAGGAATTGATCATTTAATTCATAAGTATTTTCATCATCCTGATAGTGTAAAACCAGTGGTCTAATAATAGGTAAACCTATTTTTTGCTCCTGCCAGAATAAATCATATAAATATGGGATCAGTCTATACCTTAATTTTACATACTTCCTGTATATTCTTTCTGTTTCTAAGTCAAAACACCAGGGCTCCTGGTCTCTGGTGTAAGCAGCAGAGTGGTTTCTGAAGAGTGGTGTGAAAGCCCCTACCTGTACCCAGCGTGATAATAGTTCTCCTGAACAGTCAAAGCTAAATCCACCAAGATCTGCACCACAGAAAGCCATACCACTTAAACCTAGATTCATAAGCATAGGCAGTGACATGCGCAGGTGTTCCCAGAAACTCTGATTATCACCGGTCCAGACGGTAGAGTACTTCTGTGTGCCAGCATAAGCTGCCCGGGTAATGACAAACGGCCTTTTACCTGTATACTTCTTAATCCCTTCAGCTGAAGCCCTGACCATTAAATGACCATATACATTATGGATCTCCTGATGGTCTGTCTGATGTCCCTCATTTTCAAACTGAAGGTCAGCAGGTAGAGGACCGTCAAAACTGGCGGGTTCATTCATATCATTCCAGATACCTGCTACCCCGGTTTCAAGCAGAGTATTTTGCTTATCAGCCCACCACTTTCTTACCTCTTCACTGGAAAAATCCGGATAAAGGCTCTCCCCAGGCCACACCCTATTCACATAGGGAATACCGTCTTTATCCCGTGCAAAATAGCCGTTAGATAGACCTTCATCATAAACTAAATAACCATTATCTTTTTTTATTCCAGGGTCGACAATAGTTACTACTTTAAAACCCTGTTTTTTTAAATCACTGATCAGTTTTTCAAAGTTTGGGAATTTTTCCTGATCCCAGGTGAAAACACGGTAGCCATCCATATAATCTATATCTAGATAAATTGCATCACAGGGAATGTCTTTTTCCCTTAACTTATCAGCAACTTCCCTGACCCTGTTCTCAGAATCATAACTATAACGAGACTGATGATAACCAAGTGTCCATAACTGAGGCAGTGGTGTCCTCCCGGTTAAATAGGTATATTTCTCTACAACTTCTTTAATAGATGGTCCATATATAAAATAATAATTCAAGTTTCCATTATCAACACCATAGTAAAGGTATTGACTACTCTCTTTACCCAGGTCGAAATACGACCTATAAGTATTATCAAAAAACAAACCATAGGCCAGACCATCTTTAAGGATAATGACAAAGGGTATTGATTTATAAAGGCTTTCAAAACTTTCTACATGAGGGCTGGGGTCATCAGTATTCCACATTTGATAGCGATAACCCTTTTTATTTAAAGGACCTGTCTGTTCACCCAGACCGTAGAAATACTCTTCACCTGTCATTTCTTTTAGGACCTCTATTCTGTTTTTTATATTCCCCTTGATAATCTGATGACCTTCTTCTGCTATGATATCCCCTTTACCACGCCGGATAAAAGGCTTACGTTCTCCCCGATAATCCTTAGAAATAATTTTATCATCTTTATTATAGATATCTACTTTGAACTGATCATGTATGACTACTTTCAGCTGTTCTGTTTTAAGAATAATTCCCACATCTTCAGTTACTTCAAAAGATATATTATCTCCTTTTATCTCTTCAACAGCCCGGGAAAACCGCCGCTGATTACTTATGGGAGCAAAGAAGTTTACTATCGATGGAGAGATAAATTCTACTTCTCCTGAATGTTGTTCATAATTAATGATAACTTTATTTTTTTTCTTTTGATAATCCTGTATCTGCCCAAACATATACTATCACCCCTGTTTATAATCTTTAATCTTTAACTGGCCATCTCCTGCTAAGTGATATTCTTTATCATAGACCTTAATCTCTATATCATTTTTACTCTCATTTTGAATAGTTAGACCCTCTAACCCAACCATTATATTTACTAATGCTCCTCTATAGTTTATTTTAAAACTATAAGAAGACCATTTTTCTGGTAGAAAGGGATTAAGTATTAAAGTATTATCTCTGACCCTGAGTCCGCCAAAACCCTGCACTATAGCCAGCCAAGTCCCAGCCATACTTGTAATATGACAGCCATCTTCAGTATCATTATTATAATTATCCAGGTCAAGTCTTGAAGTCCGTAGATACATCTCATAAGCCTTCTGGTAATCCCCGATTTTGGCCGCCAGGACTGCGTGAACAGATGGGGACAAGGAAGATTCATGGACAGTCCTTGCTTCATAGAAACGGAAGTTCCTCCTGATAGTTTCAAGGTCATATTTATCTTCCAGGAAATATAAACCCTGGAGTACATCCGCCTGTTTAAGAAAACAGGAGCGGAGTATTCTATCCCAGGACCAGTGCTGGTTAAGGGGTAGATCTCCCCTGTCCAGCTCACTAAGCAAAAGCTGTTCTTTATCCAGATAATTGTCCTGCTGCAGGAAAATACCCTCTTCTTCATCAATAGGGTAATACATCTTATTAATAATATCATGCCACTTATTAATCTCTTCTGGTTTAAAAGATACCTTTTCTTTTATTTTTGCTAAACTTTCAGGGTATTCCTGTTCAAGATAGTCCATGACCTCCAGGGTATATTCCAGAGTCCAGACTGCTATCCGATTAGTATACCAATTATTATTCACGTTATTTTCATATTCATTAGGACCTGTTACCCCCAGAATAACATATTTATTCTTCTTCTCTGAATAATTAACCCTCTGGGCCCAGAAACGTGCTATGGCTATTAATACCTCTAGTCCATAATCAGCCAGATAGGAATAGTCCCCGGTATAATTAACATAATTATAGATGGCATAGGCTATAGCCCCATTGCGGTGTATCTCCTCAAAGGTTATCTCCCATTCATTATGACTCTCTTCCCCATTCATAGTTACCATGGGGTAAAGGGCAGCACCACCGGAGAACCCAAGCCTGGCTGCATTTTCCTGGGCTTTCTCCAGATGCCGATAACGATACAATAGTAGATTTTTAGCAACAGACTGGTCTGCTGTACTCAGATAAAAAGGTAGACAGAAGCCTTCTGTGTCCCAGTATGTACTCCCCCCATATTTTTCACCTGTAAATCCTTTGGGACCAATATTAAGCCTCTCATCTTCACCAGTGTAAGTCTGATTTAACTGAAAAATATTAAACCTTATCCCCTGCTGGGCAGCAGTATCACCCTCAATCTTGATATCACTTTTCTGCCATATTTCTCCCCAGGCTGCTGACTGCTCTGCCAGTAAATTATCAAAACCCAGTTCAGCTGCCTTCCGGGATTGACAGCTGGTCTCATCAATAAGTTCACCTACCTGGTAATACCGTGAAGATGTACTGGCTATATATTTAAATAAAGTCACTTCATCATTTTGCTGAATATCCAGGAAATATTTATTTGCTATGTATTTTTCATTCTTTATTTTATCAAGGTCAGGCCTCAACTCTTGACCATTTTTTCTTATTTGACAATCCATAGCTGTACAGATGTGAAAATCCAATTTTTTTGTCTTTAACAGCAAATAACCCCTACCGTCATTGACATCGCCAGCTACCTGATCCCAAAATTTTTCACCATAATTGGCATCCTGGTTTATTACATCACCATCTAAATAAGGGGTTATCTCCAGTTTTCCCTCAAAATTTAAAACCTTAACTGAATAACGGATTGCAGCTATCTCCGGTCTGGCCATACTAATAAAACGGCAGGCATTTACTTTAAGACGGTTTCCATTACTAAATTCCGCTATAAACTCTCTGCTTAAATATCCCTCTTTCATATTGAGGATTCTTTGAAATTTCTCTACCCTACATTTAGCCAGATCCAAAACCTGACCATCTACCTTAATATCTATACCTAGCCAGTTAGTAGAATTTAAGACCTTAGCAAAATATTCAGGATAACCAATTTTCCACCAGCCGACAACCGTTTTATCAGGGTAATAGACACCTGCCATATAATTGCCCTGTAGGGTCTCCCCACTGTATTCTTCTTCAAAATTAGCCCGCTGACCCATATAACCATTCCCCAGACTAAAGATACTCTCTGATAAAAGCTGATTTTCTGAATCAAATCCTGGTTCAATTATTTTCCAGGGATGATGTTCCAGATACTGTTTCATAAACTATCCCTCCGTCTATATTATTCGTTACGTCTTATTTAATACTCCCTTCAGTAAAACTTTTAATAATATGTTTCTGAGAGAAGAAATAGAAAACTATTACCGGTATTATTGCTAATACTAAACCGGCCATTGCCAGATTCCACTGTTTAGTATACTCACCAAAAAAGAAGAATATCCTCAATGGTATAGTATGAGTGTCCTCACGGTTAATAACCAGTGAAGGCAACAGGTAATCATTCCAGATCCAGGTAGAGTTCAAAATAGCGACTGTAACTGAGATGGGTTTCAGGATCGGAAGAATAATATACCAGTATGTCTGCCAGTAATTACAGCCATCTATAATAGCTGCCTCATCAAGGGACTTAGGAACACTCTTTACAAAACCATGGTAAAGGAAAATAGATAAACTTGAACCAAAACCTAAATACATAAAAATAAGTCCAGGTATATTAAGAAAGTTTAGTTTTCCCATTATCCTGATCAAAGGGAGCATTACTGATTGAAACGGAATAAGCATAGCAGCAATGAAAAGAAAAAATATAAAATTACTTAATTTGGTTTTTGTCCTCTCCAACATCCAACCGGCCATGGAAGAAAAAATTATAATCAGGGCAATACTTGCTACTGTTATGATTAATGAATTAGCAAACACCCTTAAAAAATCCAGTCTCTGCCAGGCCAAAATATAATTATCAATATTAAATGAATCAGGCAGACCCAAAGTATCCAGAAACAACTGCCTCTTTGTTTTAAAAGAATTAACCAGCATAATATAAAAGGGTGACAGATAAAGACCTGCAGCCAGTAGACCTATCACTATTAGCATAACTTTCCTGCCCTTTTTCATTACATTTCCACCTCACCTTTTTTAGAAATATAAACCTGGCTCAGGGTAAAAATACCAACAATAATTAAAAATATAACAGCTTTGGCCTGTGCTTCTCCAAATTTCATAAATGAAAAGGCTGTGTTATATATATTCATAGCCAGCATCTCACTTGACCTGGCAGGTGCACCTCCGGTCAGAGACAGATTCTGGTCATATAATTTAAAGGAATTAGAGAGTGTTAAGAAAAGGCTGATCGTAAAAGCAGGTCTAACCAGTGGTAACATTATACTTTTAACCCTCTGCCAGGTGTTAGCACCATCTATCTGGGCAGCCTCTAGTAATTCTTTGGGAATACCCTGAATTGCTGCTATATAAATAACCATAACATATCCTGATAGCTGCCAGGTCATTAAAATAAGCAGTCCCCAGAATGAAGTTTTCGTTGTGGACAGCCAGCCCATTAACCACATCTGTCCGGTATACTCTCCTAAAGAAGCAAAGGCATTAATAAAGATGAACTGCCAGATAAATCCAAGTATTAAACCACCTATTAGATTCGGCATAAAGAAAATTGTCCTCAGCAAATTACTCATTTTCAAACCCCGGGTCACTAGTAAAGCCAGTGAAAAACCAGTAACATTAATCAAAATCACGGAAACAATAGTAAACTTGGTAGTAAAAATAAAGGAATTTACAAAATGCTTATCACTAAATAACTCAAGGTAATTACTAATACCAACATAAGTAAGATCAGCATTAATGCCATTCCAATCTGTAAAGGAATAATATATTCCAAAAATTAGTGGTATTATTACAACTATTATAAAAGCCAGTAAACAAGGTCCAACAAAAGCCCAGAATGTCAGCTTATTCTTCTTCATTTTTTATCCCCCCTCTTATTTTATAATATGAGAGCCACTGTAAAAACAATGACTCTCATAGTTAATATATTTATTCCTTCTAATTACTTCCTGACATCTGACCATTCTTCTTTACAGTTCTCTTCCAGTTCATTCCAGCTTATATCTCCAGCTAGATAGGCCTGGAGGTTGGCCCCAAGAATCTGTTCTCCCCAGCCAGATGGATAACCCATAAAAACCCAAGACATTGTCTTTTCTGCTTCTGAATACTCTAGAATATCCTCTGCCAGGGGATCAGAAGGCTTTAATCCCTCATAACCACTGAGTGCCGGGATAAATTTGAACTCATTGATAATCATTTCCTTGCCTTTATCAGAAGTATAAAGCCAGTTTAAGAAATCCTTGGCTGCTTCTTTTTCAGCGGCCTTTCTATTTTTGTTAACAGCCCAGTACATTGGAACACCAACAGGAATACTATCTTCAACAACTCCCTTTAAAGGAAGGGGCAATATACCTATATTTCCTGCAAGTTCTTCATCCATACTGGCTATACTAGCATATACCCAATTCCCCTGTTGAATTACTGCTACCTGTCCCAAAGAAAATAATTCATCCACCTGGGTAGAGTAGTCGACAGCATTTAAAGAAGCCTTTGTTCCAGCCGGTTTATAGCCATAATCCGCCTGTAAATCAACAAGTAGTTTTAACTCTTCACCATATGTAAACTCTACTTCATCTGCCTTATAAGCCGTCAGAACATCTCCAAACTCCTGGCTAAAGGCTACATTCGAAAGGTGTAAACCAGTAACCCATTTCTCCTTAGCAGGAAAAGCAATAGGAGCCTTTAATCCCAATTTACCTTTCTGGTCCTCCAGTTTATCAAGCGCTGCTACCAGGGCATCATAACTGGTGATTACTTCAGGGTCAATACCTGCTTCCTGGAAAATGGTTTTATTATAAATAAAACCATAACCCTCCTGATTAAAGGGCAAGCCATAAATCTTGCCATCAACTGTTACACCATCCAGCACACCCCTATAAGCCAGATCAACCCAGGGCTCACTTGATAAGTCTTCCAAATAATCCATCCAATCATCAATATCCTGAGGACCACCTACATTAAAAATTACCGGTTCATTACCAGAAGCAAACCTGGATCTTAAGGCAGCACCATAATCATCACCACCACCAACTGTCTGAATATTTAATCTCACATCCGGGTTCTTTTCCATATACAACTCAGCAGCCTTTTCCAGTATATCTTTTGTTTCAACCTTAAACTGAAAAATATCCACCTCTACCGCCGAAACAAGTATAGAAAGAGAAAATACAAAAACCAATGACATAACCAATAAATACTTAGTCTTCAATTTAAATCATCCCCCTTTAATTTGATTTTATTATTAAGGATTTCTCCTCATTACCAAAAATTTTATCAAAAGTTTATTTTATATATGTAAAAAAAGCAGACAAATTATACTTTGGTTATTGCAATCGTTTGCACAATTATATATATTGTACCTTCAGCCTTATCGACATTATAATCATTTGATTATTGGAGAGTTTCCCTAATAACTAATTCTGTTGGTAATATAATTTCCTCTCCCTGATAATCCTCATTATTCAAGATATTTATTAACATTTCAGCCGCTTCTTTACCCATCTTATTAATCGGAACTTTAACTGTTGTTAACGCCGGCCTCAAATAAGAAATCATTGGGTCATCATTAAAACCAACTATACCTATATCCCGGGGAACCTTAAATCCATAATCCTGAACAGCACGCAGAGCCCCTAGGGCTATCATATCATCAAAGGCAAGTATAGCATCAAATGGTTCCCTGTTTGACTCCAGAAATTCTAAAGTACCCTGATAACCATCTTCATATGTAAAGTCATCTATATAGATTATCCGCTGATTTTTATGGGCATGTTCAGCCAATGCCTTTTGATACCCCAGGGCCCTATCCTGGCTAAAGATATATTCCCTGGGACCAGAAAGAGCAATTATATTTTGATAGTCTTTTTTTAACAGATAGTTTACCGTATTATAGACAGCCTTTATATTATCATTATTTACAATGGGAATCCCCTGGTATTCGGGACTCCTTCCGATAAGTACAAAGGGAAATTCTGCCTCAAGCAATTGATTGATTAGTTCATCATTACTCCGGGAAGCCATCAAAATCACACCATCAACCCGGCGGTTTCTAATTAATTTGATGGTTTCTTCCTGTTCTTCGTGATAATCACCAGTAGAAGATAATATTAAATTATAGTGTTTTTTTTGAGTAACAACTGCAATCCCTTGAATTATCTCTGAGAAAAAAGGATTAGCAAAGGCTTCCTGGGTAGGTCTGGCCATCACCAGACCAATGGTATTTGTTTTCTTAGTAACCAGACTCCTGGCAATTGCATTCTGGTGATAACCCAGCTCTTTCATGGTTTTACGGACAAGTTTCTTAGTTTTTTTACTTATACGCTGACTATCACTTATAACCCTTGATACAGTAGATGGAGAAACACCAGCCACTCTCGCTACATCTTTGATAGTAACATTTTTCATCTAGACCACTCCCAGTATGACAACCTTATGCAATCGTTTGAATATATAATAACATAATTTTTTTAAACATGCAATGTAATCTGGATAAATCTTAAACTTTTTTAAAAAAACATCTATTAAATTAACAATACTATCATCTAAGAACCTGAAATATAGCAACTGCTATGACTACTGCAGTTGCTATACCAATAAAATAATATTTTAAAACCATACCTTATTAATATTTTATAGTACACATATTTATACATTAAATCTTTCAATTTTTGCAGCTAATTTTTCTGCAATTTCACTCAATCTTTCTGCACTAGCTGCTATTTCTTCAGTTGCAGCGGTTTGCTCTTCACTGGAAGCTGCTACTTCCTGGGCATTACTTGCGGACTCCTGACTAACAGCTGCTGCTTCAGCAATTGAAGTCTCCACCCCATCACTATTTTTTGCCATTATCGCTGTTTTATTTGATATTCCTTTAATTTGTTTAGCCAAATATTCCACTGAATCATTTATTTTATCAAAGATACGACCGGTACCTTCTATAGAATCTACATTTTCATCAACTGCCTGCTCTGTCTGTTCCATCATTTCAACTGCTGAACCAACTTCTTGCTGAACATTTTTTATCAGAGCAGCAATTTTTTCTGTTGCCTTTGAAGATTCTTCTGCTAATTCCCTGATTTCATCTGCAACAACAGTAAATCCCCTACCAGCTTCTCCAGCACGGGCAGCCTCTATAGCAGCATTCAAAGCTAGCAAATTAGTCTGGGCCGAAATTCCATTAATTAACTCTACAATTTTTTCAATTTCAATAGACATATCCCCTAAATGATTAACATTACTGGCAACTTTAGTAACTACTACATTTACATTATTAGCTTTTCCAACAGCCTCACTTACAGATTGATTACCAGTATGGATATTTTCTATAACATTTCTTGCCCTTTCATTCATACCATCTGTAATCACATTTATCTCATCAATCTGTTCATTTAAATGACCAACATTGCTTCTACTTTCTTCGATTTGAGCAGACTGTTCTTCTGAACCAGAAGCAACGTTCTGTATTGCCACACTTACCTGTCCGGCTGTTTTTCCAATCTGTTCTGACGAATTAGACAGATCTTCACTAGAAGAAACCAAATCCCCTGAAATTTCGGAAATTTCCCCTACCATATCAGATAATTCATCTTTCATTTGATTAAGATTAGTAATCAGCCTACCTATCTCATCCCTGGTATTATGTTTAAGGGAAGGAATATTTAAATTCCCCTCTGTAATCTCCTGAGAAAAATTAATTGCTTTATATATAGGTGATGTCATATAACGGGCAGTAAAATATGCTAAAAATATACTTATCAATAATATAATTAAAATTGTTATTATACCTTCTTTCAGAGCAGTATTAACCTGAGAAAAGGCTTCCTTTACTGGCAGTTGTACAATTACTCCCCATCCAGTAGTATCAATAGGCTGGTAAGCGGCTAATTTTGTCTCGCCCTCATAAATATATTCCATATTACCACTTTTACCGACCATTACTTCCCTAACTATTTCTAGTTTAGAAAGGTCTTCCATATTATTAACCATTTTTCTATCAGGGTGAGCGATAACTCGGCCATTTTTATCTATGATAAAGGCATATCCACTCTGACCAACAGTAGTATTAGCTGACAAGTTATTTAGCAATTCAAGGTCCAGGGTAGCTGCAATTAAACCCTGGACTATACCATCGTTTTTTATTGGTATCATAATGTCTAGGGCTGGTAAATGTGTCTTGTCATTCAGCATTACCTGAGTAAAAACTACTTTTCCCTGTAAGGCCTCCCGTACATATTTATTATCTCCCCTATCACTAAGTCTTCCAGATGTCACAAATAATTCTTTTCCATTAATATCTATGATCTGAATATTACTTATGTAATTATTATATTCTACAGTCTTTTCTAACAGGTTTGTTGTTTTATCAAGCTGAAAAGTCTTAAGTAAGCTCATCTCACTTAATATTTTTAATTCTTCCTGTGAAAAGCCGATAATCTTATCTATTTCCCGACTTAAATTATCTGCTAAAGCCTGGTTTGCATCATACGCCAGTTTTCTTCCATTACTAATAGTGCCCCTAAGATTAATATACCCATATACACCCATTGTGCAAATAGTTAAAAGTGTAATTGCTATTACCATTTTAAATTTTAAACTATGCCAGAAACGCATTAAAATCTCCTCCTTCTATTATTACCTTTAATAATTGAAAAATGATTTTTCATATAATGACTCCTAACCAGCATTTTCCCTCTTTTACTTTAGACTGTAGAGAATATAATTTAGTAAAGATAATTTATAAATTTTTTTGGATCAACATTTATGGCTTTAGCAATTAATTTAAGTGACGTTATTGTTGGATTCACCTCATCTCTTTCTAACGAACTTATATATGATTGTGATAAAGTAGATTTTCTTGCCAGTTCAGACTGGGATATATCCATAACTTGTCTTAAACTTTTAATTTTCTCGCCTATATTATCAAAACAGCTTTTGCTTTTATTTAAACAATAATCGAACCGCTCTTCCTTTATTGCAGTAAACTGTTCCAGGATATCTGTAATATCTATCGCCATTGAATCAATTCCATTTATGGTACCATCAACATCAAAAATTGGATCAAGGATGAATTTATAAGTTGCTATTTTACTATCGATTGAAAATGTTACAAATTTTACCTGCTGTTCGCCTGTTTCCAGGGTTTTTTTATAGGCCTTATATAATCTAATGGTACTATCATTTTCTGTTACATCTAATATACTATTTCCAATCAATAATAAATCATGAAAGTCTGGATGCAGATTATAAAAAAACTGATACTTTAAGTCTTTATCAAGCCGTGCAAAAAAAATGGGTTTGTCTTTCAGTACAGAATTTAATAATCTTAATCTACGCCATTCTTTTGTCATTCATTTTCGTCCTTTCACCTTAATTATTTTATTCTTCTTATCATTTTAATTTCCCTTTAATTATTGATATGCTGGTGCTTTATTAAGGTATTACCACTATAGTGGTAAAATTAAAATAACAACTTTTTTAAAACCTTTTAAGAAAACAATACATAAATAAACAAAAAAAGAGACCTCGCAATGACAATTTAATGGGAAAAAGTGAGGTCCCTTTGGAAAAAATCTATTTTCATAATATTTAAAAGCAAGATGGTTTTCACCATATATTATAGTAAACAAGTTATTTTTTTACATATACTGCGATATCTGGTTTGTTTAGATAATTCCAGCCACCTTGTATGTTATTAATTAAAGCAGCTATTTCAATATGTAACATGGCAATACCGCAATCCAATCTTTTACTTTCAATGTCACTTAATTTATCCAGGGTAATTTTTATTTCTTTAGCATCCTCACTGACAATAAAACGCCACGGCTGCCTATTTACAGCAGAAGGGGCAAGTCTTGCCAGACAGACCGCATCCTTAATCCAGATTGGCCACTGCTGATTATAATCTGGACACAATTCTTCTAAAGGTTTCCTTTGATGACTACCTGCTATTTTTTTCATTAATTTCTCAATAATACTCTTCTTATTGCTACTATAACCGACAGGAGTAATTGCCACTACTTTCTCTGAAAAACCAATAGAGAGCTGGTCTTCAACAAGTTTAGGTTTAAATGTACCACCAATCCAACAACTAGCTAATCCTAATGATGTTGCTTCTAAAATACACATCTCTCCAAGGTACCCAATTTTCTCATAACAGTGTCTATCATTTTTATCTACTATAAAAGCAATATATGACCTAACCCCTTGTATAAATCCATATGAAGCAATGATAGATTGAATAACTTTACTACCTCCATCATCAATAAATTCTGCACGAACACCATTTGCTTCAGTATTAGCTTGAGCAATAAATTTAAGCAATCTTTCCTTTATATTCCCTACCAAAGGCTGCTGATTATATGTTCTAATAGAGTGTCTTATTTTAACAGCATCCCTCCATCGCTGAACAGGAAAATCCATGTAACAACCTCCCTTATGGTCTCCTAGTTAAAAATATACTATTTTATAGAATCATAGAACTCTCTTAATGCTAATTTATCCTCTTCAGATAAACCATGCCATCTAATACCCTTTTTAGCCCCTTCTAATGCACAGAGTGTATTAAAACACAGGTCAGACTCTTTACTTCTTAATTTCATAAATATATCTTCACTTTCATACTGTTTAAATTCCTCTATTGAGGTAATCCCTACTTTTGCAAGCCTTGTCGATAATTTTCTTCCGATATTAGGCAAATTGATTAAATCACTCATAAATTATTCTCCTTTCTAATAATATTTCCCCCCCGAGTTAAAAAAACTAAAATAACAAAAACATTACCACAGATAATTTCTGCATCAAGCGAATATTCCCTTTATTTGAATTAAACTTTTTCTAATTTAAGTATGTGTTCGAAAAGGTATAAATAGGGGATTATATATCCCTGAACGAAGTTAAGGTGTTACCGTTGAGTGAAGGGATATATAATCCCCGGTGGTATATACTGATACTTTTCGAACAGACTCTTTAACATTGTTATAGTTATTCAAAAATTGAAATTTTTTATCTAAAGTAAAATAGAATTCCCCTCAATAACAAAATTATTGAGGGGAACTTTTGATTCAGATATATATCACTTAAATGTAAGGTTAATCTATATCAATATTCATCTCTTTCATTGAACAATTCATATCACAACCATCACAACTACAGTTTCCTTTACTCTGTTTGCAGATGCTTTTCCAGAGATACCAGATACTAAAAACAACAATCCCAACTACTATCAATATATCCATTATATATCACCTTCTTTTTTGGTAACAAAATTATTTAAATCCTCAATAATACTTAATATAAGAAACTACCCAATTGATAAATTATAAAAGCTATTATCCAAGCTATCACAAAGGTATATACTGCTGAAAATATTGTCCATTTCCAGGAATTTGTTTCTCTCTTGATAGCACCTAAGGTAGCTACACAAGGGGTATATAATAATGTAAGTACCATCAAAGAATACGCAGATAAGGCAGTAAAGTTTTGAGCAATAGCAGTACTAAGACCTGATTCACCAACACTATATACAACCCCCAAAGTACCAATAACAACCTCTTTAGCTAAAATACCGAATATCAAAGCAGCAGTTGACTGCCAGTTACCCAGTCCTAATGGGGCAAATAATGGTGATAAGAAACTACCTATTTTACCTATAAAACTGTGTTGGCTGGCATATTCGACACCTAAAGGGAGACTTGATAATAGCCAGATTAAAACAACTACACTAAAAATCAAGGTCCCAGCCTTTTTAATAAAGAGACGGCCGCGTTCCCACATATGAATAATAGTACCTTTTAATGAAGGCATTCTATATTGAGGCAGTTCCAATACAAAAGGGGAAACAGCTCCCTTAAACAAAAAGCTTTTAAATAATTTAGCCATTACTATAGCTACTAGAATCCCTAGGACATATAGAGAAAAAATAACATTACCCTCATTACCAGGGAAAAACACTCCAGCAAAGACTACATAAACAGGTAAACGGGCAGAACAGGACATAAAACTATTCACCAGTATAGTAATCATACGATCACTTTTATTCTCTAATGTTCGTGTAGCCATTACCCCAGGCACATTACAACCAAAACCAATTAATAGCGGTATAAATGACTTGCCATGTAAACCAAAACTACTCATTAATCTATCCATAACATAGGCTGCTCTGGCTAAATACCCACTATCTTCCAGGATAGATATACAGAGAAAAAGCAGAAAGATATTTGGTATAAAGACCAGCACAGAACCAACACCACCAATGATTCCGTCAACAATTAGTGAAACCAGGAAATCTGAAGCATTTACAGCCAGTAATAGATTGGAGGCCAGTGTCCCTAGAAAAGCAAAAAACTCTTCAATCCAGCCTATCATTGGATCACCCAGGGCAAAGGTTATTTTAAAAACCGACCACATAGCCAGCAGAAAAATGGGAATACCCAGATAGCGGTTAGTTACTATCCCATCAATCTTATCAGAGAAGGAAACCTTTTCTTCAACAGACTTGGATTTCTTGACAGTCTTCTCAATTAATTCATTAATAAAACCATATCTCATATCTGCAATAATTGTGTCACTTTCTTCTCCTGTTTTACTCTCTATTCGTTGGATACAATTTTTTATTTCTTCTAACTGCCTTGCACTAAGCTTATGTTCAACATCTTCCAGAATATGTTCATCCTGTTCCAATATTTTCAGGGCTAACCATCTAATATTATATTTGACTTTTAGTTCATTATTCATAACTACAATCTCAGAAATATTCTTTATTTCTTCTTCGAGTTCATTACCATAATTAATCTCTAATGGTGTTTTATCTCTACCGGCAATGTTAACAGCAGTAGAGACTAACTGTGTAACACCTTCACCTTTAGAAGCAGATGTCTTAACAACAGGTATACCTAAAATACTGGATAATTTATCAATATCAATCTTCTGCTGTCGTTTTTCGACTTGATCATACATATTTAAAGCCAGTACAGTATTAGCCCCCATCTCAAGTAACTGTAATGTTAAATATAGATTTCTTTGCAGATTAGTAGTATCAACTATATTTACTGTGACATCAGGGCTGTGGTATAACAAAAAATCCTTAGCAACAACCTCGTCTTCTGAATAAGCCCCCAGGCTATATGTGCCAGGTAGATCAACCACATTTACCAAATTATCTTTATATTTTAATGTTCCCTCTTTTCTTTCAACAGTAACACCAGGCCAATTCCCCACATGTTGCCTGGCACCTGTCAACTGATTAAACATACTTGTTTTACCAGAATTAGGATTACCGGCCAGAGCAATTACTATATTATTTTCTGGATAACTTGACTTCAACTCCATTTGAAAAATCACACTCCTCTTTTAGTCCTTCCTAAAGTGAAAATAAAAAATAATCAAAAAAAGCTAGTTTAGTTCTTCAACCATTATTTTTTGTGCCATACCAAAACCTAAAGCTACTTTGCTTTCACCAAGCATTACAATAATTGGACCATTATCATTTTTTAATAATTTCAAATTAACACTTTTAACAAAACCCATATCAGTCAGTCGTTTTCTAAGTTTATAGCCACCTATAATATCTTTAATAACAGCATTCTTACCTGGGGTAACAAAAGCTAATGGTACTTGACTCCCGTTCATTTACTCAACCTCCACATAAATCTCATCGGCTTCTTTTTTTCTTAAACTTAGGTTATAACCCTTGATATCAACTTTAATCGGGTCTCCCATTGGTGCTTTTCCTTTTACTTTTACTTGAGCACCTTGTACCAGACCCATATCTAGAAACCTTCTTTTCAAACTCCCTTTAGCTGTAATCCGGACAATCATTCCTTTTTTACCAACTGCCAATTCTTTTAATGAGACCATATTATTTGTTTGCATACTTCCTTTCCCCCCTGCCCTTCAATAATTTTTACAGCTGTCAAATACCTGCATTGATTAAAAACTTAAAAATTCAATATATATTGATAATCATTTTCAATTAAAATTATAAGGTCTTAGACACACCTAAGTCAAACACAGTATTTTATCTAATTCAGCTATTTAGCTTGATTTAATTAGATTATATTGATTATACTCAAATTCTTAGACATTTTATTTTTAACCTGTTTAAATACAAAAAATAATATATATGACTATCCAAATAAAGGCTATAATGGCTATTAAGAAAAAACAGGGCCATTACAGGCCCATTTTCATGTTTTCAAGTTCATCACTCTTTAATTAAATATCATGGATTTAAACAAGGGAATAAATCTATCAATGATATATAATATAACACTACCATTCTATTATCATTCCCCCGTGAGATAACCCACCACCAAATCCATATAACAGCATTTTATCTCCCGGCTTAATCTCAACTTCATTTAAAGCCTTCCAGATAGCAAGTGGAATTGAAGCTGAAGAGGTATTACCGTAAAATTCATTGCTAATTAAGGTTTTTTCAATGGGGAAGTTCATTCGTTTACAGAGCGCTTCTATCATACGCAAATTAGCACTATGAGGTACAAACCAGTCAATATCTTTCAATACCAGACCACTTTTTTCCAGGAGTTTAGAAATTCCTACTGGGATATTTTTAAGGACATATTCATATAAAAGTCTTCCTTCTTGCTGAAATAATTTTTCTTTATCCATTTTTTGACCGTTTACCCTCTGTGACAGATTACTACAGGTAGCATAGTGAGCTAGCTTCCCATCTGATGTAAAATATGATGCCAGAAAACTCTCTTTTTCCTCTTTCCCTTCTACCAGAACAGCTACTGCGGCATCACCAAAAAGAATACATGTATTTCGGTCTGTATAATCTACAACTTTAGAGAGGGCTTCAGCAGCAATGACTAAGACTTTTTTACTGTGTTTAGCCATTATTAGAGAATCAGCTACACATAATCCATAAATAAATCCTGTACACGCTGAATTTAAATCCATAGTCCCAGCTGATTCCATATTAAAATAACCCTGAGTCAATGCAGCTACCGATGGAGTTAAGTGATCAGGTGTAAAAGTGGTTACAATAACCATATCAACATCGTTAATTTTAACATTATTACTCTCTATTAAATTTTCCACAGCTTTTATGGCCAGATTACTTGCAAACTCACTTTCTGCAGCAATTCTTCTTTCCTTGATACCAGTACGCCTAACTATCCATTCGTCATTTGTATCTACCATTTTCTCAAGATCATGATTTGTCAATTTTTTATTTGGTAAGTATGCACCTATACCAGTTATCTTTGCATTGAATTTGTTATTCATATTTACCTCCATAAAATATTAGTACCAGATATTAATATCTGGTACTAATATTTTATCACTATTCACTGATAAATTCAATCTTCAAATAAACCGCTTTGTCCTATCTTATCCTTAAATCAAAATTAAATACAATTTTTTATGTGATACCTAAGTTAATTTTTACTGTCCCTGATAGATTCTTCATATTCTACTGGTGTCATACCCTGAATACTCTTAAAGACCTTAAAGAAATAATTATAATTATTGAACCCAACCTCAGGCACAATCTCCTTAATCTGACAATTAGTACTGGCAATTAAGGACTTGGCTTCTCTAATTCGTACATAATTAAGATACTGGATAAAACCCTGACCAGAGTCTTTTTTAAACTTCCTGCTTAAATATGAGCTATTTACCCCAATCCTATCAGCCACAATACTCAAATTAATATCCTCCTTATAGTGCTGATCGACATATGACATCGCCTCACCTGTTATCCCACTATAGTTTTGGGCATTATATTTCCCCTGTAAGTAGTCCAGAAAATCAGTATAAATATCTATGATCCATTCTTTTAATTCCTGAAAGGTATCATATTTATATAACTGTTCATAGGGATTATCCCCATACTTATAGAATCTAGAGAGTTCTATTGAATATTCTTTAGCAACCTTATTAACAATATTTATAAAAGAAATAATAGTTAATTTCACTGAATTTATACTGGGTTGGGATTCCATTATTTGATCAAAGATATCTCTTATCAGGGAAATCATCTCTTTTTTATCCATCCTCTTTATTGAATCCAGCAGTTCCTTTTCTTCCTTTATACCCAGAAAATTAACATTACTCTTTACTTTATTGGCAGAGGTATAGTAAAAAATCTTATCTTTTCCATAATAAAATTTTTTCTTGAGTAATTGCTCAGCCCTAGTATAGTATTGATTTATCCTGTTAATATGACTGCAAATATCTGCAATAGCAAAGCAGGCTGTTAGATTAAAGTTTTGCTTGATAGTAGTCCTTAATCTATTAACCGTAGTTGTTACCTGATTGAAGATACCCTGTTCACTACTTTTATTTTTAAACGAAAATAAAATAACAAACTTTCCGTCCTCTAGAAAAGAAAGCACAGCTAACGCCATATCTTTAAGTATTTCATTGGCCATACTGCTAAATGATTTTTTTAAATCACTAAGCTCACTATCCAGATATTTCTCTTTAAGAAAATCATAATTGTCTATCTGGACAGCAACTACTACTATTTTTTCGAAATAAAGTTTAATACCTAACGAGATAAGCTCTTTTCTGGCCTGTTTTTCACTTTCTACCCCTTCTTTCACCAGCTTATTTATTGCATTTTCAACAAGGGTATGTCTACCTGTCTTTAGCTGCCTTTCCAACATTTCCTTTTCCCTGTTTGACTGTTCTTCTTTAATTATAGCCTCTTTTATTGATTTGAGAGTGGTCAATAATGAATCCGGGGTTAAATTATGTTTTAAGATATAATCAAGTGCCCCCAGCTTTAAACTCTGTTTTACATACATAAAATCATCATAACCACTAATAGCCAGCACTTTTATATCAGGATAATAGCTTCTTATATATTTTATTAGCTCTATACCATCTTTTCCTGGCATAGACATATCTGTTATTACCAGGTCTATTTCCTTATTATCAATAATTTCAACTGCTTCATTTCCGTTTTTTGCCACATCATAAAGTAAAAAATCATGTTCTGCCCAGGATATCATATTCTTTAAATGACTGTAATCAAAAATATCATCCTCAACAATCAAGGTCTTAATCATTTTATCCCCCATCCTAAGTGCTTACCGGCAAAGTAATCACTACAGTAGTAAAATAATCCTCAAAACTATCAATTTCAATTCCATATTCATCTCCGAAGTACAGCTTTATCCTTTCTTGAACATTATTAATACCAATACCAGAGAAATGCCCTTTATGTGAGTCATCCCCACTTAATACCTGATATATAGTCTCTTTAGACATACCTACACCATCATCTGTAATCGTAAATAGCATTTTATTATTATATATTATCCCTTTAACCTCAATTATCCCCGAACCTTTCTTTGGTCCTATACCATGTATTATCGAATTTTCCAGTACTGGTTGTAATAAAAACTTAGGGAGTTTTTTATCCAGCAGTTCCTCATCAATATCAAAATTAACTTCAAATTTGTTATAAAGCCTATACTGCTGGATATTAATATAGTTTTTTAAGTAGTCTATTTCCTTACGAACTGTGATAAAACCTTCTTCTTGATCCATACTAAGGTGTAGTAATTCTATCAAAGAGCTTAATAAAGATGCCAGATTATCTGCTTTCTGCATATTAGCAAGCACCCGGGCTGTATTTAAAATATTAGATAAAAAATGTGGATTAATTTGAGCCTGTAATGCCTTAAATTCAGCGTCCCTTTTCTGCTTTTCTTTGGACTTAATATCCTGCAGGAGATTTTGAATCTCTTTTACCATAACATCAAAATTACCGGCCACCTCTGCAATTTCATCCTGATTACTATCTTCAATACTAACTGTTAAGTTTCCTTTTTTGACTTCATCCATAGCCCTTATTAATCGCCGTAAAGGGTTTGATATACTATCTGTAAAAAGAATAGACAATAGTGCTGCTAGAGTAAAACAGACCAGTCCTAAAATTATAATCTTCCTACCGATTCTCCCTGATTCTACGTTTAAATATTTATATGGGATAGTACTTACCACATACCAGGGAGCATGTTTAATTGGAGAGTAAGCTATTAAATATCTACTGCCGTCTATTGGTATATTAAAGGTATTGTCTTCATGGTTTTCTTCATTTCTTTTAATATTCTCAACAAGCCCTACTGACTTATATGATTCATTAATTGGGATAGTAGGACTCCTACTGGAGACTACTTTACCACTTGAATCCACAACAAAAATCTCTGCCCCATCACCAATATCTATATTACTATATATCTTAGAAAAAAAACTTTCATTAGTTCTAATCATGATAACACCAATTATATCACTCTGATAAAGGCTTTTAATCGCCCTTCCTACAATTATACCATAGGGGTCTTCAACAACCCTATTTACCATGTGTTTTTCATCTCTACTATCTATACCCCGCCAGACAGGTGCACCATTCTTATCCCTTATTTCACTTAAATATTCTATCAAATAATCATCTTTAAACTTCAATTTAAAACCTGTATCACCATAGGCCAGGATCTGTTTATTATCATTGGTATAAATTAAAACATCGGAAACATCATGCAAAAAAGAAAATTTCTTGACCAGGGTATTGTTTATATTATATTCAGCATTATGCATCTCCCATTCAGTCATCTTATTATAATTTAGTAAAACATCCTGTACCCTATCTGAAAAACCTATCTCAATAGTATCGTACTCCAGTCTATCTAATTCAACCATAATATTTCTGGAGACCTGATTTACTACCTGAGTAGAATAGGTATTTATCTTATTATAAATAGCCTCACTTGATTCCTGATATGAAAATATACTGGTAACTAACATCGGTAAGAGTGATAGGAGCAAAAATAAAATTATCAAACGGTAGTGTATTTTTATTCCTCTAATTTTATTGTAGAAAACCTCTAAAAACCTTTTAAAAAACGCAAGTTTCATATATATGCCCCATTTATAATATTTTATATTAAATTATACCATAAAATCCTAAAAAACAGCTACAAAAGAGTAATAATATATAATTAAAGTTAAACATACAAAAAGAGAATCCTGCAAAAGATAAGGAATCTCTTTTTGTTAAGCATTACCATTTAGAACTAGCTGGAAGTTTAACTGCCGTATTAAAATAACCCTAATAATAGAATAAAACCCTAGTTATATCTAGGATTTTATCTCTAATTGTTATTTGAATATTATTTAAACACTATCTTTATTTTATGAACTTTATTATCTTGATACAATGGTATAGTGTTATCAACCCACTTATTACCATCAACTAAGATTTCCGCTTCATCATCTTTCAACCTATATAAGCCGACAGGTTTTGCTATAGTTATTTCATATTCCGCCTTTTCTACTTTAAGATTATACGCTAAATGGGTTTCATCCATTCTCATTATCGGATTAATATCTATTCCAGTCGGAGTAAAATCTATTCCTAATGAGGAAAAAAGTGATAAAGTCAGCCAACTTGCTGTACCGCTCAAAACTGGCCCTATATTTTCACCAGTATCACTATTATTATATTGTGTACAAAAACGAGGGTTACCTGTAATTTTAAAAGGACTTTTCAACGTTTTATAAGGAAGCACTAAATCTATCATCCAATATGCATTTTTAACAAGCAGTGCAGCTAAATCCCTGTCTTCAATTTCTTTTGCAGCCTTAAACATAGCTGCTGTTGCCATCATACAAGCATGTTTAAATATCCCACCATTTTCACGATCGCCTGGAAAGTATTCTCCAATAGCTGCATTTTCTGCAATCTTTTTTAGATCAATAGGGGTAATAAGCTTATAGCCATAGGGTGTTTTTAAATATCTATCTATAACATCTAACATGGTCCTTATTTGATCTTCATCAGCACAATCAGATAGCACTGACCAGGTGAATGAATTAAGAAAATAAGTCCCATCAATATCAGGATCAGCAGACAATCCATCACCTTTTGCACCAAGGTATTCGAATTCTTCTTCAAATCTATTAAATAATACCCTGGCAAAAAAATTGCTCTTCCATGCATGTTGCTGAACATTCTTATTTAATTCATTTGAAATATTCCTTAACTGATCTTCATATTCCAGGTCACCCTTCTTTGAAGCAAAAATACAGGTGTTATCTACTGCAACTTTTAAGAGAAAAGCATTCATGACACTCTCAGTATATTTACTTTCAAATGGTTTTTCACCTATCTCAAAACTATCTGCTAACTGTTCTTTATATTGCTTTTCCTTAGTAATGCCATCTAAAAAATCACTATCTAACTTCAAACAATCATTCCAGTCAGCATTATCCAGTAAAGGCATGCCATGTTTACCTACCGAGATTCTGGAGGAATATCTTATAATACTCTTCATGGTTTCATAAATACCCCTTTTCCTTACTGGTTCTGTTCCGGCAATTTCCACTTCCTGATCAAGTATTGCTATATCTCCAGACAGGCTAACATATCTGTAAACAGCCTGAACCAACCACAAAGCATCATCTGACCATTTACCAGGTTCTTTACCCTCCCAATAAAAATTGTGATAGGCATAGCCCAGTTCAAATACCTTAGCACACCATTCAATTATTAATTGTTTTACGAAAGTACTTTTACCCATGCCGATAAAATAATACATTGATGCAAATATATCCTGTATTTCCCTGAATCCTATTTCACGATACCCTTTCTGGGTTTGAGCAAAAGACCTTGATACAAAAGTCTGATACAAGACCTGAAAAGGAAGGTTTTGGTTCACATAGGTGTTAAAGTGTTTTTCTGAAGTCTTTAACTCAATAAATCCCCGATACCTGTTGTAAAAATCTTTTTGTTTTTCCAGTACATTATCAAGCTCTTCTGGTTTACGGAACTTATCTATTAGATTATCAATTTTATTGTTAAAGACCTTACTATCTAAATCAGCTTCTTCTTTAGTGGACATTAACCCGGTGAAATTGTTTACTATACCCTCTCCTTCAGCAGACAAATCTATATCTGCACCTAAAGCAAAAAATCCTGGCCCCTTTCTAGTGGACTGGTTACTTAAATATAATAAGCCTTCTGGGTTTTCTAATGTACCGTTACCAACAAATTGATTATAATCTGCACAATAACTTTTTGGAAAATATGTTTTATTTCCATCATGTACCAGCATTGTATTAAATCTTATATCACTTTTTACATATTCAGGATAATAATCTGGACTGATAGTAACTATTGAGCCTTCATCTGTTTTTAATATTTTGGATTGCATAATTATATTACTATATAATATATCCTCAAACAAGGCATGAGGTGCTGCCGAACCAAACATCCCTGTATATATCAATTTAATATTTCTGCATCTATTAGTTTTATTTTTTATCTTTATTTGCTGTACTTCTGTAGCAATTGGCATGCCTTCCAGCTGAGGTAATATAAATATCTTTCTTTCAATCTCTAAACCACATTTTGTTTTATATTTTATAATAGTATTGTTTTGTGAATGTATGCAGAAGGCTGATTTTATATTATCATCATCTGGGGATGCTGAATAAAATATCTTTTCACTGTCTTCCACTAAGTAAAACTGTCGATTAGCTGGAAAACCATTCTCTTCCTGACGCATATCCCATCTCGTTGCTAGCACCTGAGTAGCTGCATGGGAACGAAAGCTTCCCCGGCCCAGGCTATCTACAACACTTTTAGGTGTAGTCTGTAATGGATATTTATAATCCATCCTATTTCCAAGTAATAAATTTATATTAAAGTGAGGCCCTGGAGCCGGAGTACTTATATCAACTATATGTTCTCCACCTTCATTTATTTTCCCTGCCCATTTACACACATTGGAAAGACTTGATTTTATTAAAATCCTTATCTTTTCCGGAATATTAATTTGTCTAATTTCCTTTTCTCTTATGTAAATAACAGGTTGTTTATTATTAACAATTAAGAGTGAAGATTCTTTACCTTTCATTAGCAAATTAATGTATTGATTAATCTTTTTATCATTTAAAAGTTTTAAAACCACTGGTGCCTTGATAGGTAGGTTAGAAACTCCTATAACCTGTTGGTGAGTTGTATTTAAAAAAACACTATCAGTATTCCCAGTAATAAAATTGTTAAACTTCTTTATTAAAACCTCTTCTGAAGATATTAGTTCACTGCGGGCCGTTATTTCTTGATACATATATAAACTCCTTTATTAAAATTATATTTCCAGCAATTAATCCTCATATCTTTTTTATTATCTAAAATATTAATTTCTGTATCAACTCTATCTGTTTAAAATGTAAATCTATTCGACAATCTAGATTATATTATCTTATGATAGGCCGATTATATTAATACATTTCCTCATATTCTGAATCCCATTTTTCATCATCAATAGTCCGAGAATCTGTATCTTGATAATATCTAACATAGTCGACTTTCATTGTTTGCGGAAATGGTGTTGTATCATCTGGATAACCAGGCCAGGAACCGCCGACTGCCAGATTAAGTAGCATATAAAAATCATGATCAAATACCCAATCTGCCTCTCCTGCTTCATATTTATTTACTACATGGTATAAAACATCATCTACATAGAATTCTAATTCATCTTCATCCCATTCTAAGATAAAATCATGATATTTGTCAGAGAACTTTTCACCTAACGGTAACTCATACTTATGACCTATTCCTGGGCCTGCACTAACAGGGCCATGTGATGTTCCATGTATAATATTTGGTTCATGACCAAGATATTCCATAATATCAATTTCTCCACAGGCAGGCCAGATAGCAGTATCCTCATTACTCCCTAGCAACCAGATGGCTGGCCATATTCCCTGTCCTCCCTCTGGTAATTTAGCTCTTACTTCAATCCTGCCATATTTAAAGGTATATTTATCTTTTGTGTTCAGCCTTGCAGATGTATAATGTAGTCTTTTGCCCATATCTATTCGAGTTTCTTCCCTTGCTTCTATAACTAACTTACCATTTTCTATATAAGCATTATCCTCAGTATAGTATTCTGCTTCTTCATTACCCCAGGCATCAGGTGACCCATCCTGATTCCAATCAGGACCATTGCCTAATTGAAAATTCCAGATATCAGTATTTATTTCAGAACTATTAAATTCTTCACTCCAAACTAGTTCCCAGTTCTCAACTTTATCTTCATCTGCTTCTGTTTTTGTACCTTCTGCAACCATTTCAACCTGTCCAGTTTCTTTTAATACTATATTATCGATCCAATAATTACCTTCATTGAGAAGCCATATCTCGAATCGAGTATTTTCATCTGTTTCTTGACCCATCACAAATTCAACTTGATATGTTTTCATCTCTGTAGATAATGTTTTGTTATCTTGTATATAAGCAGTCCAGCTCCTACGGGCATCTGCCCCCAACTTGATTACTATACCATTATTGCTATCTGACCTGGCATCAAAAGTAATTTGATATTTCTTACCTCTTTCTAAATTAACAGGTCCTTGCATTAATTGTATAGAATGTTCTTGTTGACCAGCATCAGTTACTTCTGCTTTAAATGCTCCATTTTCTAAATAACCCTTTGCTATGCCACCAGAATTTGTATGTAAAACCCAGCTACCTTTAGTATCAACAAAGCCTTCTTCATCAGGCTGATTTAAAGAAAGTTCTTTAGTAAAGTCACCATTTCCAATAATATTGAGCATATCATTAGCCTGAGCAAATACTAAACCAGAAAAAACCATAAGACTAGATAATAAAATAATCGCTAATTTAATTCCTTTTTTCATTTTTCCCACTCCTTTAGTAAATTTAAACTAAACAAACAATGTCAACCACCTACTAGATAGAACTATACTTTTATAATCACCTCCCCATGAAACTATAATATTTAAGTAAGGGAAAATTTCTACAAGTATTTCAACCCATTTTGAGCAATAAGCTCTTGATACCATCTAGCACTATCTTTTAAGACCCTCCGCTGCTTATTTTCATAATCTATATAAATTATTCCAAAACGTTTGCTATAACCATAGGCCCATTCAAAATTATCCATTAATGACCAGAGATAATAACCCTTTAAAGGCACTCCATCTCTAATTGCTTTATGGGCAGCTTTGATATGTTTTTCTAAATATTTAATACGATTTTTATCATATACTTTACCGTCTTCGGTAAGTTGATCATCAAAAGCAGCACCATTTTCTGTAATATAGAGTGGTTTTGAGGTGTAATCCCTATTTAATTTTTTTAAGAGGTCATATAAGCCCTCAGGGTAAATTTCCCAGTCCATGGCAGTATACTCTGATTTCTGTGGGGCAAGTTGTTTATACTTAAAAAAACTGTCTTCATCATAGCTAACCACTGCCCTTGAATAGTAATTGATACCAAGAAAATCTATCTCCTGACTGATAATATCCATGTCTTTATCTTGAATCTCAATTTTATTCAATTCTTCCTGGTAGAGATTCATTAAAATCTCAGGGTACTTTCCTTTAAAGATAGGGTCTAAAAACCAGCGGTTATTAAAGGCATCACAATAATCCCTGGCCAATCTATCACTTTCAGTATCTGAGGCGGCATAAACATGATTTAAATCCAGGGTAATACCTATTTCCCCATTAAGTCCGCTCTCCCTAAAACCCTTAACAGCCATACCATGTGAAAGCAAGAGATTATGGGCAACCTGTATTGCCTTACCCAGGTCCTGATAACCCGGTGCATGCTCAGCAAGGAAATTCCCTAAAAATGCTGCTACAAAGGGTTCATTATGGGTAATCCAGCAGGGAACAAAATCCCCTAGTTCTCTGTACATTAACTGAACATATTCATTAAAGTATTTGACTGTATCCCTGTTTTCCCAGCCACCTTTTTCCTGTAATTTTTGCGGTAAGTCCCAGTGGTAAAGGGTTACAAGTGGTTTTATTTCTACCTCCAGCAAAGCATCTAACAGGCGTTTGTAAAAATCGAGACCCTTTTGCTCAACCCTTCCTTTCCCATCTGGTAAGATACGCGGCCAGGCAATAGAAAAACGGTAGCTGTTAAGCCCCAGTTCCTTCATAAGTACTACATCTTCCCGATAGCGGTGATAATGGTCACAGGCTACATCACCTGTATCATTATTTACTATATTCCCTCTGCTATGGGTAAACCTATCCCAGATAGATTCCCCCTTGCCATCTTCCTGATAAGCCCCTTCAATCTGATAAGAAGCTGTTGCAGCCCCCCATGCAAAATCCCCTGGAAAAATAGATTCTGTCATTAATAATTCCCCCTTAATCTAGATGTTTTTGTTATATTTTAACTCATTTATTGCTAAAAAGCACGCTGTGACCTTTTTCTATTTCTACAAAACCCTTTCCTGCATTATTTTTATAGAAGTCCTTAACATCATCTATAATTTGTTCAGGTAAAAATTCTTTAGTAGCGTCCCACCTATTACCTATTTCCGGGACAGATTCAAATAACATCTGGGTATATGGGTGTACAGGGTTTTCATAAATCTTTTTGGTATTTCCCCGTTCAACCAGTCTGCCTTTATACATGATTAGTGATTCATCACTAATATAATACCCTAAATTCAAATCATGGGTAATAAAAATAACAGACATACCATTTTTCTTGCATAACTCAAGCAGTAAATTTAAAACACCAATACGTGTTGAGGCATCTAACATACTTATTAATTCATCGGCAATTAAAAGATCTACATCCATCAATAAAGCCCTTGCTATAAGTAATCTCTGTAATTGACCACCACTAAGCTGGTGGGGGAATTTGCCCAGTATCCTATCTGGATTAAGGTTAACATCATTTAAAACCTGATTTATTCTTTTTTCTTGATTTGATTTATCATAAGCAAAGGAATTATAAAGCATATCAAAGACCCTATCAATACGATATAAGGGATTAAAGGTTGCAAAAGGGTCCTGAAAAATCCCCTGTACTTTCTTATAATATTCTTTCAACTCTTTCTTATCATCAATTCCAGCAATATCCCTATCTCTATAATAGATATGTCCATCTGAAGGTTTGAGTAACTTTAAAATCATCTTGCCTATTGTTGTCTTCCCACTACCACTTTCTCCAATTAATGATAAAACTGTTCCTGGTTTAATATCAAAGGAAACATCTTTAACTGCCACTGTATATTCTACTTTAAAGATCCCACTCTTAAATACCTTAGTTAAATTTTTGATTGACATAATATATTTATCATTCTCAGCCATTATGATCACTTCCCAATTCCTTCCATCTCCAACATGATACATAATGTCCTTCAGCCACTTTTTCCCTGACAGGTGTTTTTGCACACTGTTCTACAGCATAGGGACACCTGTATCTAAATCTACACCCTTCTCCAATATTTAATAAATAGGGTGGAGTGCCTTTGATACCAGAGAGTTTTTTATCCCTGTACTGTATCCCTACCTGTGGTAGTGAAGCAATTAAGGCCCTGGTATAAGGGTGTCTTGCCTTGTTGACTATTTCATCAGTCGGACCAAGCTCAGTAAAATGACCTGCATACATAATCATAAGTCTCTCTGCTATCTGATATAATATTGACAGGTCATGGGTAATAAAAATGGCAGAACCAATAATCCCTTTATCACGTAGATTAGCCAGCATAGTGGCCACAAAGCGCTGGGAACTAACATCAAGGGCTGAAGTAATCTCATCAGCAATTATTAATTCAGGGTCAAGAATTGTCGAGACAACCATAATAACCCTTTGTTTCATACCACCTGACAGCTCTATAGAATATCTATTTAATACAGATGGGGTTAAATTAACCAGCTCAAGTCTTTCTTCCACCTTGTTAAAGAACTTACGACCTGTACTAATTCCGTGTTCCTGCACCAGATCCCTTATCAGAGTTTTAATCTTCTTGGTTGGGCTAAAGGCATCAAGGGCATATTGTGGTATTAATGATATATTCCTTAAGCGCATTTTTTGAAATTCTGCTTGATTCATTTCCATTATATCTTTTCCCAACAGCCTCACATCACCAGAAATATAATGTAAGGGCGGCTTTCTGGAGATTAAAGTGCTAGCCAGGGTACTTTTCCCACAGCCTGATTCACCTGCCAAACCCAGTATTTCACCCTTTCTAATGTTTAGGCTTATATCGTCCACAGCCTTAACCTCACCCTTTAAAACCTTATAATATGCCTTTAGGTTCTTTATTCCTAAAATATTTTCACACATCGGCTTACATCTCCCTCAAGCGCGGATTAAAGACTGCATCAAGTCCTGTATTAACAAAGTATAGGGCAGTAATCATAATAGTTAATATTAGACCAGGGATAATAGCCCACCACCACATTCCTAATTGAATAGCATTCCAGTTAACTGCATTTTGCATGACAAGACCGAGTGAAACCCCCTTAGTTGGACCGAGACCCAGGAATTCCAGTTGAACCGTTGCCAGCATAGTCCCATTAAACTGCTGGATATAAGCCATAAATACATATGAAAACATATTAGAAGCAATATCTTCCCTTAGAATCTTGGAGACCTTCAGGGAAGAAATCCTGGATAGATTAACATATTCCTGATTTCTAAGTGACAGGGTCTGTGACCTGACAGCCCTTGCCAGCCAGGGCCAGGCTGTTGCTGCAACAATAACAGACATTACCAGTGTGCCCCTTACCTCCAGAAATGCAGAGATTACAATTAATAAGGCCAGTTGCGGGATAACAATAAAAATATTAGTAAACATCATCAAAAACTCATCAAATAGTCGCCCACCGTAATAACCAGCGAGAAAACCTATTATACAGCCAATCAGAGTAGCCATTGTACCAGCTACAAAACCAACTATTAGTGTTGAGCGGAGCCCATAAACAGTCCGGGTAAATACATCTTTCCCCATAATAGTTGTTCCAAAGAAATGCTCTCCTGACGGGGGAAGATAAGCCTCACCTGCATATTCCTCATAGTCATAAGATGATATCATTGGACCAAAGACAGCCAGTAAAATTATTAACAGAAATATTGTTAAACCAAATACTACTTTTTTATTGGTAATTGCATAATATAGATTTTCGTGTTCTTGCCAGAAATTTGATATCATTAATTACACCTCCCCAGAAAATGAAAGCCTTACCCGCGGATCAATAAACATATAAATAATATCTACCACAAAATTGGCAGCTAGAGCCATGATAACCACGGCCAGAAATATACCCTGTAATAGGAAATAATCCTGATTTACTACAGAGCTCAACATCATTCTTCCTAATCCCGGGTAATTAAAAACAGTCTCTACAGTAATAGCGCCACCTATCAGCTGGGCTATTCTTAAAGCCAGTCCTGTCACCTGTGGTAAAACACCATTTCTAAAACCGTAGCTCCTGATTAACCTATCAGATGCACCAAGGGACTCCATATACCTGGAATAATTTGAACTCCTTTCATAAATAATCATATTCCTCATACCAATTGCCCAACCACCAAGCTGGACAAGAAACATAGAAAAAAACGGCATAAACCAGTGTCTAATATAATCAAGTATAAAAGACCAGTTTAAACCAGGGTTCATTGATACACCATAGGCCCCACTGATCGGCAGCCAGCCCAGCTGTACCCCGAAGAAAAATGCTAAAACCCCGGCCAGCCAGAAATAAGGGGACGAACTCAAGAAATAGAAGACCGGCATCATAATATTATCTGCCCTTTTACTTACACCAGATAAGGCACCAAGTCTATTACCAACAATCCAGCTTAAGATAATAGCAGGTATCAGTAATATCAAATCATATATTATTGCCGTACTAATTATATCAGTAACCGGTTTGGGAAATTGCATAATACTTATCCCAAAATCCCCGGTAAAAATAGACTTCCAGTAATTTAAATACTGAACTGGCAGGGGGTCATCTAAATTAAATAATAAAGTTAACTGTTCCTCTATTATCTCTCTACCACCTTCCATTACTGAAAAACGGGACATCAGAGACTGGATAGGGTCTCCAGGCATCATCCGGGGAATAACGAAATTAATTGTTACAGCAAGGACAAAGGTTATGAGATATATTATAATCTTTTTGCTGAGATATTTGCCCATTTTTTGGAAAACTCCTTTCTATAGAACAGGTCCGACAATTTTATCGGACCTATTGAATCTAATTTTTTATCGAAAACTATGTTTTTTTATTATAAACAACTTTAAAGACCGGGCAAACTATTTACTTAACTGGTTCCAGTCCGATTAAGACATCAATCATACCCAGTTGATAGGCATTATCCCAGGTTACAGGAACACCATAGGGATTGTCTTCAGAGGGCCAATTAGTCCAGTTTGCATTTGTATACTGGGCCCATAAACCATTATGCCATAATGGAATAGTGGGCATTTCAACTAAGAGGGTTTTCTCAATTTCAGCTGCTATTTTCATCTTTTCTGTTTCATCATTTGTCATATTGAATTCATCAATTAAGGCAAACAGTTCTGGATTATCATAGGCACCCCAGTTTCCATTAGCAATACGTTCACCGTAAATACCATCATTGGCAACACCATTCCAGTAATCAAAGGGAGTAGATGTCAGGGTTGTCTGCTGGTTACCGATCATCAAATCAAAATTCCTGGTAAATCTATTGTTATCATATAATGATGTATCAGGGAAAACAGCTTGGATATTTACACCTACTGCTGCAGCATTATTGGAAACAACTTTAACCGCTTCCATCCAATCAGTCCACCCACTGGGAACCATGACCTCCAGTTCAATTGGATCACCATTTGGCTGATCTCTCCAGCCGTCACCATCACTATCTACATAACCGGCTTTATCAAGTAGGGCTACTGCTTTAGATGGGTCAAAATAGAATCCATATTCATCTACAACACCTTGATCAAGGTAAGCTAACCAACCTTGACCAAATAAACCAGTAGGGTTAGCGGCCTTAACAAGCCCCCCATATACCTTATCAACAATAGTATGCTTATTCATGGCAAAGGCCAGCGCCCTTCTAAAGGCAGAATCATCCATCGGTTTTCTGGTAGTATTCATGTATAGATTGGCAGTATTCCAGGAAAGCATATATGGCTCTTTTTCATACCAGGTTTTGAGTCCAGCAACCCCTTTAATCTTTTCTACACCTGGAATAAAGTTATTACTCAGGTCTATTTCACCTTTCATTAACATACCAAGTGTTATATTATTACTTACATTTACCAGGTCAACAATATATTTAGGTTTGGGGGTTCCAAACACCTCATTACCCCACCAATTGTCATTCCTTTCCCAGACCATTCTATCCTGTCCAGCAGTATAATATAAGTAAGGACCTGTACCAACAGGATTAGCATTGGTTCTAGGTATTAATTTATCAGCTGGAACCTTAGTCCAGATATGCTCTGGTATAATATACCTCTGATATAATTCTTTATCCCATTCTGCATAATGTGGTTCATCAAAAGTAAATCTAACTGTGTAGTTGTCTTCTGCTTCTACTGAGCCCAGCCAGTTCCACACAGGGGAATAATATACGGCATTATCTCTAGCAAGTTCATAGGTGAAAACAAGGTCATCGGCATCAAAGGCTTCACCATCAGTCCACTTAATACCCCTTCTTAAGTTAACTACATATTCATTGTCTGAAACCCATTCCCCACTCTCTGCCAGCCACGGTCTATACTCATTATTCAATGGATTATAGGAAAATAAGGTCTCATAAACCAGACCACCAGTCCCCATCTGCCTATTGGGAATCAAAATATTCCAGGTAGAAGGAGGACCCCAGGCGGCCCCGGTAATTACCAGGGTTTCACTACGGTCTAACTCTACAGCTAATGAAACTACACTAAACAAGACAAGAAACATAAAAACCAGAACAACTTTACAAAAACCCTTCATTAAAACACCCCTTTTGTTTGATTTTAGAAACAATGTCAACCCACCTACTAGATAGAAATATACTTTTATAATCACCTCCCCATAAAACTCTTAGCTGTCTGAATAAAGATAACAATTCGAAAAATTAAAATAGGATATTTCATAATATGTACGCGTGTACATATAAAAAGAACAGAACTTATTGGGAATCTTTAATATAAAAAGCATTGTATGTACGCGTGTACATTTATTAACCAAAAAACTAAATAGACTTAACGGATTGTCGATATATAATATCTGCAGAGACAATAATTTCTTCACTGGCAAATTTCTTATTTCTAAAATAATAATCCAGTGAACTAACACTTTGTTTTGCAATTTTCTCTAATGAGGAGTCAACAGTGGTCAATTCCGGTGTCATATATGAAGCTATATCAATATTATCAAATCCAATAACAGAGATATCATTAGGAACCTTTAATCCCATTTCATTAATAGCTTTAATTGACCCTAATGCCATACCATCATTAGCTGCAAAAATAGCGGTTATCTTTTCCTTTTCAAGGAGGTCTTTAGTTAATCTATAGCCCTGTTCCTCTTGAAAATTTCCAAATCTTATGTATTTTTTATTATATATTAAATTAGCATCTAATAATGCTTTTTTATAACCTGTCAGCCGCGCTTGTCCTGATAACTTACGCATATCTCCAGTGATATGTCCTATCTTCTTATGCCCATTCTCAATTAAGTGTTTCGTGGCTTTATACCCACCTATCATATTATCTAGATTGATAAGTAATAAATTTTTAGGAATCGAATTGTTAATACCATGATTATAATCAATAATTATAATAGGATACTCTAATTCGACAAACTCATTAAGTAGAGAATTATTATTAAACGAACCAACAAATATGCCACTTGAAATGGTTCTACTGATAAATAAATTTTTTGCTTCTTTAAGTTGTTCTTCTGAAGTAATAATAGAAACCAATACATTGTAACCCATATTATTTGCCTTATCTATAATAAGATTATCTAATTGTGAAAAGTAAGTACTTTTTGAAACCCTTGATGTAGACTGGGAAATATTAATATCAAGAATAAATAAACCAATAATATTACTCTCTATTCCAGCTAAACGTCTCGCAGATTCTATTGGTACATAATTGTTTTTTTCTATAATTGATAATATTTTTTTTCTGGTTTCTTCCTTAACATTTGGATCATTGTTAATCACTCTTGACACAGTTGCTCTTGAAACACCACATAAATCTGCTATTTCCTGGCTAGTCATTTTTTCACCTCTGTTGGACGCGTGTACAAATTATATTATACCACTAATTATAAATTATTCAAGTCCTTTTCAAAAAACTTGCCCTTTTTATAAAATTCTTATATTAATTTTTAAGGAAATCAAGATCTATTTTAGATAAATTAAATTTAGACATAGAAAAAGAGAATCCTGCAAAATATAGGAATCTCTTTTTGTAAAATTACCATTTAGAACCAGCTGGCCAAGAACACTGCTCATTTTTATCAGCAGCTGCTATATATATTAAGAAACCAGTATAACGGCATGTGGTCTTAGCAATAAGGGCAGAACACTTTTCACATAGTTTAATCCTCTCTTGATAAACATGTTTGGGGACTAATTCTTTTTCAAATTTAGAGTTATTCTGCAAAAGGTCGTATATATCCCCAGCTGGAAGTTTAACTGCCGTATTACAGCCTTTACAATACCTATTTACTGACATATAATTTTCTCCCTTATTACATTGCTAATATCTGTTCTCTACCGAGCGCTATATAACTGTGGTTTAAAATATTTTTGTAATGAAATAAACAGTATTAGCAGAGGCAGAATCGTAAAGAAACTGGCGGTAAGAGTCAGATTATAAACCGGGAAACCCTGTGAATCAGTAATTGTTGTTATCCCTAGTATCAAAGGCATTTTTGCCCTACTATTAACTACAACCAGAGGGAGGAAAAAATTATTCCAGGTAGTAACAAAATGCAGTAAGAACAGGGTGATAAACCCGGGAATAACATTAGGAAGCCCTATTTTAAAGAATATAAGTATATCATTAGCCCCATCTATTTGTGCTGCACTAAATACCTCTTCTGGAACCTGATTCCAATAAGATATCATTAAATAAACACTAAAAACATTAACAAAAGATGGCAGGAGAACTGCCAGTCTTGTATTAATTAAAGCCAGGTCTTTAAATAACATAAAAAGGGGTAAAATAATTGCATAGACCGGAACCATCGAAAAACCTAAAATTACAATAAAGATAATTTTTTTTCCATAAAAATCATACCTACGGAAAGCATATCCTACCAGACAGGCAATAAATATTGCAATAAAAGCACCAAGACTAGCATACAAAAATGAATTACCCAGCCACTTAAAAAAGACACCATCCTCATAAGTAAAAACAGTTTTAATATTTTCCACAAAATGACTGGGATTGCCGGGAAGCAAGGACTTCTGAAACAGCTGGCTAACATTTTTTGTTGTACTCATAATTAACCAGTAAAAAGGGAAAATAAAATAAATTGATAAGACTACTAAAATAAGTTTAATAAGTAAATTTTTATTTTTTTTCACTATAATACCCCCTCTATAATACTATCAGCTTTTACTAAAATTTTTATTTCAACATTTGTTTTGCTGCACGTCTTAAAAAATACAGAGAAATTATAAAGGTTATAAGAGCCAAAATTAATCCCATCGCCGCAGCATATGTGAATCTCCCCTGCTGAAATGCAGAGGTATATATGTAAATTGCCGGAGTATAATTTTGAGGCAAGATTATAAGGGCTCCTGTTGCTCTGCCTATCATCCAGGGTTCTCTGAAAATTAGTATTGCTCCAATAGCATTAAATATGAATAGAGTAATGATAACATCCTTCAAAAGTGGAATTTTTATCTTAAAAGCTATCTGCCAGAAAGTAGCCCCATCCAATTGTGCCGCTTCAGAAAACTCTTTGGGAATTGAAAGCAGAGAAGAATAAATAATAAAGGCAGTATATCCTGTAAAAGCCCATAATATTATAACAAGCAATATTGCGGGTAAGTTTTGCCTGGTCAAAATCTTAAGACCCGATTGCCCAAACAAATCCAATATTGAACGAAATGGAGACATGGAATCAGAAAATATATATGACCAGACTATACCAGATACTATACCGGGTATGGTGTAGGGGAGATAATAAATAAATCTATAAATAGCCCCTCCCTGTTTACGCATTCTTTCATATAAAATAGCAAGAATGATTGCTATAAAAATCATCAAAGGGACCTGAATTAATAAAAGAAAAGATGGTATCTTAAAAGACTCCCAGAACTTCGGATCCTGAAATATTCTCATATAGTTTTGTAAGCCTACATACCACATCCTTGCTCCTCTCTGACCATAAAGAGAAAGCTTACCTCCTAAAAATATTGGGTAAATTACCACAGCAATAAAAAGAAACAAAAATGGGGACAGAAAGAGATATGCTTTTATTGAAGATATCCATTTTTTTCTATTCATTGTTACACCTCCAGTTTTTTAACTATTCATCTCTAATAAATAATTCTATTTTTCATTGAAATATTAAAAAAAGGAGAGGGGGAATTATCCCCCTTTTTTTCTTATTCAGGTAGCTCTCCAACAACTATATTAGAATAACCAAATTCATCCATAGTATCAATTACTTCTTTTTCCCACATAGGAAGTATATCACTGAATTTATCAATCTTACCATCTGCATAATTCTGAAGGAGAAGGCTTAAACTCTCATCAACATTTGACATAATAGGTAGGGCGACAAAGGTACTATTAATTAACTGATGTGAGCCCCATAAAACCTCACCAATATTTTGACCACCAAAAAATTCATCAGGCCCAGCAACTTTATCTATTACCTCTTCAAACCTCTTAGAAACCATAATCGGCAAATTACTATAATCATGTAAGCACTTAAGTGAATCCGGGTGAGAATTCAACCAGTTAACAAATATTGCTGCTGCCTCAGGATTTTTTGAATGTGCAGTTACATAAAATCCAGAGCCTCCGACCATACCATTATGTGGTTTATCTGGATTCCACTGAGGTGGAATAGTAACCCTCCATTGACCTTCAGAATCAGCGGCATTATATCTCAGCCATTCAGCAAACCAACAACCCATTTCAACTACAGCAGTTGTCCCTTCATTTAAAGTATTGTACCAATCTGGATTCCAATACATCTGCATGTCTATTATACCTTCATCAAACCATTCACCCCAGGTTTCAAAAACCTCTTCAGCTACAGGATTGGTAAAGTTAATATACCAGTCACCATCATGAAAATCAAAAAGTTTTCCACCTGCTTCCCATACCTGACCAATCCACCACATAGCGTAGCCAAGAGGTGGTCTTGCGAAATTCAATTCTGGAGCTACTTCTTCAAGCTTTTTGGCCTGTTCTATGTATTCTTCCCTGGTAGTTGGAACAGTCAGACCATATTTATCAAAGACGTCTTTTCTATAAAACATGGCCATTGCTCCACTATCCTGTGGTGTTCCATATATTTCTCCATCCATGGCACACCAACCCAAAGCAGCTTCACCATAAAGCTCAATAAATGTTTCCTCATCCAGCCATTCATTTATTGCTTGAAATGCTCCAAGATCCATATATTGAGGGGCATATGAATATTCTATCATCAATACATCTGGCAGCCCGTCTCCAGCTGATAAGGCAGTCTGGACTTTATCATAGTGAGTATCAAAATTTTCCCATTCCACTTTAATATTAGGGTATATCTTTTCAAATTCATCAATGGAATAATTCTCATTACTGGTCCAAGCCCACATGCTTATTGTTGTTGGCTCACCACTATATTCAGGATAATAATCAGCAGCTAGTACATTAAAACTGAGTAAAAGCAACATCAAACTTAATACTAGAATCTTTTTCATCTTAAAATTTTCCTCCTTAATAAAATTCAAGACTTTCATTTAACAATTTATTCTTTAAAATATATTATTTTTTGAACATTTTCACCTCCTAAAGTCTCAAATAAAACTAGCTGCTATCCTTTTATAGTTAAACGAACAACAGAACTGGAAGGAAGATTAACTTGAAAACCATCCTTTGTTAAATTAAAATCATCAAATTGTTGTGGTTTTACTCTATTTTTATCTTCAAAAGTATTATGGGCATTTAATTTATCAGAAGTCAATACCCTGCCCTTAAGATCAGATATAGCCAATTCTGTACTGTTACATACACATTCTAATTTAATGTTTTTATCATCTTTTAGATTACATAAAGTAATATTAATATTACCTTCCCTGTCTACTGAAGTAGATCCATTGACCGCAGGTATGCTTTCATCTTCCATCTGATAATCTTCACTAACTAAGTTGAAATCTAACAATTGAGCATCCTGATGGACTTTGTACATTTCAAAAACATGATAAGTTGGAGTAAGTAATATTTCTTCTCCACGTGTTAAAACCATTGCTTGAAGAACATTTATTGTCTGAGCAATATTAGCCATCTGAACACGGTCACAGTGATTATTATAGATATTTAAATTAATACCAGCAATCAGGGCATCCCTTAATGAATTTTGTTGATACAAAAAGCCTGGATTTGTATTTGATTCCACATTATACCAGGCACCCCATTCATCAACTATTAAACCTACTTTTTTATCCGGGTCATATTTATCCATAATAGTGCTATGTTTTTCAATAAGTTCCTCCATATAAAGGGCTTTCTTTAATGTATTAAACCACTCTTTTTTATCAAAATCAGTAGCAGAACCCTTATTCTCCCAGTCTCCAGGAACAGTATAATAATGCAGACTTAAACCATCCATATATTTACCAGCTCTACTCATTAGTATTTCCATCCACTCATAATCATCTGTATTAGGGCCACAGGCAATTTTGTAAATTTTATTATCACCATAATTGCGTACATAAGTCTGGTAACGCCTATATAAATCAGCATAGTATTCGGGCCGCATATTTCCCCCACAACCCCAATTTTCATTACCTACACCAAAATACCTTAATTTCCAAGGTTTATCTCTCCCATTTTCTTGACGCCAGTTTGTCATAGGAGATTCTCCAGCAAATGTCATATATTCAACCCACTGCTGCATCTCATAAACCGTACCACTGCCTACATTACCACAGATATATGGTTCAGCATTTAACTGCTCACATAAATCCAAAAACTCATGTGTGCCAAAATGGTTATTTTCCGTTACCCCACCCCAGTGGGTATTGACTATTTTAGCACGTTTTTCCCGGGGGCCTACACCATCTTTCCAGTGATACTCATCAGCAAAACAACCCCCAGGCCAGCGAAGAACTGGGATATCTATCTCCTTTAGAGCTTCTACTACATCATTCCTGATACCACGAGTATTAGGAATATCAGAATCCTCACCAACCCAGATACCCTCATAAATACACCTACCTAAATGTTCAGCAAAATGCCCATAAATATTCCTATTGATTTTACCTTTCTTAATGTCTGCATTTAGTATTAACTTGTTCATTTCATCACCACTTTTTTTATTTTTAATAATTGATCACTACTTAGATTCATCAAAATAAAAACATTTTTGATTAATTTTCACTGTTGCCTCATAAACTGATTTTCCACTATACTGACAATATTATAGACAACAGAGAGGTTGGCTCAATATATAATAATATCTGAAAAATAAAATTACATAAAACATTTGAAAAATTTAAAACACTATCCGACTAAATTAGACTTTATTTCTAAACGTTTAGAAAAAACCACAATTTAAGAAGTATTTCTTACTATTAATTCTGGAGAAATTTTAATATGTACAGGAGCTGTGGTATCTCTATTAATTCTTTTAAAGAGTATATCCATCGCCAGGTCGGCCATCCTGGATTTAGGAATACTCATGGTTGTTAGTTTGGGAAAGGTAAATGATGCCACACTATCATCAAACCCAACCAGAGCAATATCCCCAGGTATTTTCTTCCCTATTTGGCGTAAGCCGTCTATTATAACAGAACCCATGAGATCATTATAAACAAAAAGGGCATCTATCTCAGGGTTTTGGCTAATCATTTTCTGGACAATAGCTATTACTTCCTCATATCTAAAGGATTTACAAAATTTTATAAAATCTTCTTGATAATTTAGCCCGGCTTCTACTAAGGCCTGCCGATAACCCTTTAACCTTTCATTAGTAGTCTGACTGTCATTTATACCAATAAAACCTATGTTTCGATATCCCTTTTCTACCAAATGCCGCACAGCCAGCCGACCACCCTCCATATCATCAGGTATAATGGTATCAATTTTCTTACTGGTTCTAGCACCTGCCATCCCTACTATTGGAATATTTTCATCCTGCAGATGGTCTATAAAGTTTACTTCTTCTATTTCCCAGGTCAGGGAAGTTATTACCCCTGCTACCCTATTTTCAATTAATGATTCAAGATAATACCTGGCTCGATCAACTTTGCCTTCTGTATTACATAGATAAACCCCATAGCCCTTTTTGAAGGCTAGATCTTCAACTGCTTTAGCCAGCTGTGGGAAAAATTCATTAGTAATCGAAGGTACTATATAAGCTAAAACAAGAGTTTCTTTTCGTGAAAGGGCCCGGGCAATGCGGTTAGGACGATAATTTAGTTCATTAATTGCCTTTTCAACCTTCCTGGTCAATTTATCACTTACTTTTACTCCTGAGTCTTTATTTATTACAGCTGAGACAGTAGCAATCGAAACATTCGCAAGTTTAGCAACATCTTTTATTGTAGCCAATTTTATCACCTTATTTAGCAGCTTTTGTATTAAAATAGGTAAGTAATCCTGATTTCTAAACGTTTAGATTAACATAATACTATTGTAATATATATGCAATTATTTGTCAACTATTCGTTAAATATCCTGTGAGTTAATTTTTTTAATAAACAGCTTACTGGAAAACGACCAGCTTATTTAATTACTCTAAGAGTCTGTTCGAAAAGTATCAGTATATACCGCGCCGGGGATTATATATCCCTTCACTCCACGGTAACACCACAGGTACTCCGTATTTGACTAGAGCACACAAGAACAGTTTAAGGTTGCACCTTAACTTCGCTTAGGGATATATAATCCCCTATTTATGCCTTTTCAAACAGACACTCTAAATTAATTTATTATAGTATTAAAATATAGTAGTTGATTATACTACTATATTCTAATACATAAAACACAATCAAACTTAATTTATTTTACTATCACTCTGGCGCTGGCCTTTAATGAAGTCTCAAGCTGATAGCCCGGATATGCCAAATTAGGTGTTCCATCACTGTTCCAATATAGTCTCTGAACTCGGGCATGCCGATTGGGATCATAGAGGGGGTTTCCTTCAATCTCTTTATATGGTCGGGCATGGTAAACTAAAAGATCAGTCTTTCCATCCTCTGCAACTGTAAATGAATTATGCCCAGGGCCATATTGTTCAGTTTCTTTATTACTGGTAAACACAGGATAGGGTGTTTTTTCCCAGGAAACAGGATCAAGCAGATCACTATCATCATCTGCGGTAAGTAATCCCATACAGTAATTATGGTCTGTAGCACTGGCAGAATAGGCAATAAATATCCGACCATTCCTTTTTATTACCGCAGGACCTTCATTGACATTAAACCCTATCCTTTCCCAATCATAAATCGGTTCAGCGATTAATACCTGATTCCCCTCTATAGTCCAGGGGTTTTTTAATCTATCTATATATATATTTGAAACCCTATCATTATCAGTTTTCTGAGCCCATACAATGTATCGCTCTTCCTTATGTTCAAAGGTTGTAGCGTCAAGAGAAAAACTTTCAAAGTTAATATTCAGTTTACCTTTTTCTTCCCAGTTTCCAGTCAATGGATTTTCATCCTTGCACTCCAGTATATAGGGTCGGATAGCCCAAATATCTTCTTCCTGCCCGGCAGCAAAATAAATATACCAATTCCCATCTATATAATGAATCTCCGGTGCCCAGATATGTTTACTCATCTCTCCAGTAGGGTGTTTTCTCCAGAGCACTTTCTCTGGAGCAGTGATTAATCCTTCAATAGTTTTTGCCCTTCTAAGTACAATCCGATCATATTCAGGTACAGAAGCAGTAAAGTAGTAATAGCCATCTGTATGTTTATAAATATAAGGGTCAGCCCGCTGCTCAATAAGGGGGGAAGGGTATTTCAGGGGTTTCACCCTACCCGAAACAGTAAATTCCCCCTTTTTATTATATACACCAGGGTCTATATCCTCCCAAACTACTGCCAGATTATCTGTTTGACCATTACTATATTCAACCTCTACCTCTGCTGGCAGCTCAGGCCTTACTCCCACTACTGTACTCAGCTCGACCTCTTTAATTTTGCTAATCGTAATAACTTTATCATCAGCTGCTAAAACACTATTTGATAATAATATAATCAAACTCAATAAGGTAAAAAATACTATACTATTAATCATTAGCCAACTCTCACTCCTTTTATTATTCATAAGATACCAGCTCCTATTTTTAAAAACTAACTATCAACCCTTTACTCCACCTACAGTTAAACCTGAAATGAAAGACTTCTGATTAAATAAAAAGATAATAATAATTGGAACTACTGAGGCAACGGCCCCGGAAAAAAGCATATCATAACTATTACCATAAGGGGTAATTAATGAGGCCAGCCCGATTGGCAGAGTAAAATTTGTATTTGTCCTAAGTACTATTAAAGGCCAGACAAAGGCATTCCAGCTGAACATAGCCTGTAATATAACCATAGCACCAAAAGCAGGTTTCATCAAAGGCATCATTATTCTAAAGAAGATACCAAATTCTGAGCAACCATCGATCCTACCAGCATCAAGTAATTCTTTAGGAAGCCCTATAGCAAATTGCCGGAAGAAAAATATTGCTACAGGTGAGACAACAAAGGGTAAAATAACCCCAGCATAGGTATCAATTATATGAAGTAATACCGATAATTTATAGAGCGGTAAAATCAATATTTCAATCGGTACCATCAGTAAAACCAGTACAAGTACAAATATTAAATTTTTACCTTTAAATTCATACATTGCCAGACCATAACCAACCAGTGAACAAAGGAAAACAGATATCACGGTATGGAGCCCTGTAATTATAACACTGTTTTTATACCAATCCAAATAAATACCATTACTCTCTTTGAATAAGATAAGGTAATTCTTAAAAGACATAACATCCAATTCTATCTTTGTATTGATACCATTTTTAATTATCTCAGCCCCTGGTTTAAAGGAAGAGACCAACATAAAAAAGAAAGGTAAAAGCGCAAATAAGGCCATTAATATTAAAACAAACAGGTATACCATTGAAGTGGTATTAATCCCCTTTTCCCCCACTGAAGTATTTATACCCTCTTTTAATTTTGTCATTAGCTATTCACCCTCTTTCTTAAATAAGCCAAAGAATTTTAATTGAATAAGGTTTATTATCAAAACTATCAATAAAAGTGTTATCCCAATAGCAGAGGCATAACCCATTTCAAAATTATTAAAACCAACCTGATAGATATAAGAAACAATAGTCATACCAATATCACCAGGTGTAGCAGTCTGCCAGTAGGCATAACTTTCAGCAAACATCTTATAACCACCAAAAACACTAATGGTTAAGACATAGATTATCACTGGTTTAAGATTCGGTATAGTTATATGACGAAATTTATCCCATCTATTAGCACCATCTATAGCAGCTGCTTCATAGATCTCATCAGGTATCCCCTGAAGACCAGATAGAAAATAGATTATATTAACCCCTAACCAGCGCCAGGTACATAGTACAACCAGACCAATCATCGCTGGGGTAGAGTTCTGCAGCCAGACAATAGGTTCTATACCAAAAAGGCCTACTAAAGAATTCATTAAAGTCTGTGGATTTTCTCCAAAGGAATAACGAAAAAACATACCTGCTACAATTACAGACGTAAGTGCCGGCATAAATAAAGACGAACGAAAAAAATTTTTAAATCTGCTATGCTTACTATTTAATAAAACTGCCAGTACAAGTGGTAAAGGAATTAATATTAATATAGTCCAGAAAGTATAACTCGTGCTTGTCATCAAAGCACTCAAATAATGCTTGTTAAGTAGTTTCTCATAATTAGCTAATCCCACATAACTAGCTTCACCAAAGCCGATCTCCTGAAAACTCATAATTATAGTTGATATCATGGGATATAAATAAAACAATAAAAAGGCAATAATAAATGGTGAGACAAATAGATATGGTACAAATTTTGGTGAATTTAAGAATGTATTTGTTAAGCTCCACTTTCTTCTACCTTTCATAATCTATCACCTTCCTCTTAAAGTTTAAAAGATTCAACTGTTAATATTACTATAACAGCTGAATCTTTTTATTATTTTAGCATAGAGATCTTTATTTTAATTCTTCAGCTGCTTCTTTAAGGACTTCTTCAGGAGTCATGCTCTGTTCTTTCAAGGCTTTAAAAGATACATTTTTCTTAAGAAGGTCTATAGCCTTTGGATATTTTTCTGTAATAACTGTTGGATTTATCTCATCTTTAATCTCAAGTAGAATATCAAAAATACCTTTGCCAAAATAATCTGTGTAATCATTATTAGCTTTCATTTCTGGGGAATCCCAGACATCCCATCTTACAGGGTCAAAACCCAGTACTGTCCACAATTTTTTAGAGGCTTCTTTAGATAACTTGGCCTCTCCCAGGAAATTCACAGCTAAGTCTTTATGTTTACTTTGTATGGTAACAACCGTACCTGTACCACCCATACCAGCAGACCTATTACCGCCTTCTTTCCAGGCCGGCAGTGGTCTGATAATCATCTTACCCTTAAGATCAGGCATATACTGAACAAAACGCCCCATATACCAGATAGGCATCATCAGGGAAGCTGCCCCACCATTGTTCATAAAGGCCCAATATTCTTCTGAATGATGAAATCCACCAGGGGCAGGTATGGCTATCTGATGTTTATAGATCATATCTTTTAAGAATTGTAGAACCTTAATATTTGTCTCATTATCTAAAATAACCTCACCATCTGGTGTAAAGATATCAGAACCAGCCTGGCTAATCAAAGGATAATAAGACCAGTGTTCAGTAACTTCGATAGTGGTCATGGGTTTACCAGTTGCTGCCTTAACCTTCTTACCAGCCTCAACATAATCATCCCAGGTTACTATCTCATCTACATCAACACCAGCTGCGTCCAGATACTCTTTGTTGTAATACATAACTTCAGCACCAACATGAAAGGGCATGCCATAATATTTGCCACCTTTAGAATAGTTGTCAAACCTGGCCTTAATAGTTTTATCAAGCACAGGCTCTACAACATCATTTAAAGGAACTAACTGAGGTGTTTTACCTTTTAAATAATTAGCAAATTTACTGATCTCAATATCTGACAAATCTGGAGCTCCAACACCCGATTGAAGTGCAATCAGGAGTTTGTTATGCATCTGATCATATGGATAAACAGAAGTCTCTAAGACTATTTGATTATCCAGATTTTTCTCATTCCAGACCTCTACTGCATCATCCATAAACTCCTTATGCAGTTCCTGATAAGTCCAGTAAGTAAGTCTCGTCTCTTTAGCTAAGCCAGAAACAGCCATCACTGTCAACATAGCTATTACTAATAACAACACAAAAACCTTTTTCATTAAATCTCCTCCTAGTTTAAATTCTATACTAATTATATGATAAAGGAATTTTACTTTCACTCAACATTTTTTACCACCAACTATAATATTTTTAACTTTCTAAATAAAAATAAAAATCGTATAACTATGCACTAAAAGATAGGGCCCATCACAGGCCCTATCTTTTCACTAATAATTTAATTATTTGTTTAAATTTTTTTCTACCGGCTGATTTTTGTTCTGATACATCATAACAGCCTTTCCTACCAGACTAACCAAAATAGCAGCTACTACTGCCTCTGGAACACCATGTACCAAAGCAACTGATACTGCTGCTTCATATGGTAGATAACCCCTAAAAACAGCCAGACCAAGAACTAGTACCGTATTAGTCACGGTTCCTACAAGCCCGGCTATAATGAGGCCAACACTAGTGTTTTTCTCACGGAAACCCAGATAGGCAAAGTAAGCAGTAACACCAATTAATAAGCGTGGTAAAATAGCTATTATTGGATCAGCAAAAAGAACACTTGTTGCCCTAAAAAAACTTGACATACCAAAAATCAAACCAATAAGCAGACCTACCACAGGTCCTTCTAATACACCACCAAGTATTACTGGTATATGCATGATAGTAACTGCTCCTGCCGGAGTTGGCACAGGAATCAATCCAAGGCCTGATAATCCAAGTATTATGGAAACAGCCCCCAACATTCCAGCAACTACAATCTTGCGCGTAGTCAACCTCACATTTCTCACCTCCCAGTCATTTAGATCCAGGGGTGGATCTAATATATGATTTTATTTATGAGAAGACCGGTTTATTCTTCCTCCAGATATCCCATCCTATCAAGGATGATACTATAACCATCAGCCCCATAATACAGGCATCTTTTTACCCTACTAATGGTGGCTGTGCTGACACCGGTCTTATCAACTATTTCTTCATAGGTTGCACCAGTTCTCAACATTCTAGCAACCTCAAACCTCTGTCCAAGGGATTTAACCTCACTCACAGTGGCAATATCCTCAAAGAATCTGTAGCATTCTTCCCTGTTATTCAGCTGTAAAATTGCATCAAAGAGTTGATCGGTAAATTCATCTTTAAGGCTCCTGCTCATTTAAATCGTCTCCTTTAAAATCACTCCCATTCAATAGTTCCTGGAGGTTTTGAGGTTATATCATAAACAACCCGGTTAATTGATTTAACTTCATTGACTATTCTGTTAGCAATACGTTCCATTAATTCGTAAGGGAGTCTAGCCCAATCTGCTGTCATGGCATCATCACTGGTAACTGCCCTAAAAACTATGGGATAACCATATGTCCTCTCATCACCCATAACACCGACACTTCTGATTTCAGGTAGAACAGCAAAGGACTGCCAGATTTCTTTATATAAGCCAGCTTTTTTAATCTCTTCCTGAATAATAGCATCAGCTTCCCGCAGTATCTCCAATTTCTCTTCTTCAACAGTACCAATAATCCTGATGGCCAGCCCGGGACCAGGAAAAGGCTGACGCCAGACTATATCATCTGGTAAACCGAGCACTTCACCTATTTTCCTGACTTCATCCTTAAATAGGTCACGGAGAGGCTCTATTAATTCAAACTCAATATCTTCAGGAAGACCACCTACGTTATGATGGCTCTTAATAGTTGCTGCTGAATCACTGCCACCACTTTCGATAACATCAGAATAGAGTGTGCCCTGAACAAGATACCTGGCATCCCCCAGTTTAGCAGCCTCTTCTTCAAAAACCCTGATAAATTCACTACCAATAATCTTCCTTTTTTCCTCCGGTTCCTTTACTCCAGCCAGTTTTTTCAAGAACCTCTCTCTAGCATCCACATAAACCAAACTCATATTAAATTCTTCAGCAAAGGTCCTTTTAACCTGTTCGGCTTCACCTTTGCGTAGTAATCCATGGTCAACAAAAATGCAGGTCAGCTGGTCACCAATCGCTTTGTGGACCATAGCAGAGGCAACCGCTGAATCAACACCACCAGAAAGGCCGGAGATAACCCTATCACTGCCGACCTTTGCTTTTATAGTCCTTAACTCTTCATTAATAAAATCTGCCATGTTCCAGTCACCACTTACTCCACAGACCCTGAATAAAAAGTTATGTAAAATTTCCTTACCGTATATAGTATGTACAACCTCAGGGTGGAACTGCACACCATAAAGACCCTTTTCATAATTACTCATCGCTGCCACCGGGGTTACCTCTGTCCTGGCAGCTATTACAAAACCATCTGGAACCTCTTTAACATGGTCACCATGGCTCATCCAGACCTGACTATCCTCAATATCTTCATAAATCCCTTGATTATCAATTATATTTAACCTGGCTTTACCATATTCACCATACTCTGCCTTCTCAACAACACCCCCAGCAAGTAATTTAGCCATTAACTGCATACCATAACAAATGCCAAGAATAGGTATTCCCAGTTCAAAAATCTCCTTATCTATTTTTGGAGCATCTTCCAGGGTAACACTCTTTGGCCCCCCAGAAAATATTATCCCTTCAGGATTTAATTCCTTAATTTTTGCAATATCTACATCATAGGGTAAGATAGTTGAATATACCTTTGCCTCCCTGACACGGCGGGCAATTAGTTGACTATACTGACCCCCAAAATCCAGTATTAGTATTTGTTCCTGCTGCATAGCTCTCTCCTTTCAGAACCATTACTTACTTTAGTTGATTAAAGTATAACTATTTTCTTAAATAATGTCAAGTTTTATCCTGATAATGGTATCACTTTGTAAAAGAAAAACCAGATAAAAGATATACCCTTTATCTGGTATTATTGATTGTATTTATTTAATATATTCTTTAGCTGTTAACAGTTCAGCCATAAGAATAGCACCACCGGCCGCTCCTCTTACTGTATTATGAGAGAGGCCTACAAACCTATAATCAAAGACATTACATTTCCTTAACCTACCAACAGTGACTGCCATACCTTTACCTTCGTCACGGTCTTTCCTGGGTTGAGGTCTATCTGCTTCATGTCTTACTAAAATAGCCTGTTCAGGGGCAGTAGGCAGCTCTAATTCCTGGGGTACGGAACTAAACTCTTCCCAAATCTTAGTTATCTCACTTATTTCTGGTTTCTCCCCTTTGAATTTCAAACTCACACAGGCAGTATGCCCATCTATAACCGACACCCTGTTACAATGAGCTGATATTTTTATTGATTCATCATAGACAAATTTACCATTCTTAATATCCCCCAATATCTTCTGTGGTTCAATTTCAGATTTCTCTTCTTCACCATTAATAAAAGGTACTACATTGTCAAGCATATCAAGGGCAGATGGTCCTGGATAACCTGCACCTGACAGGGCCTGTAGGGTTGTCACAATCATTTCATCTACCTGATAACCCTTTTCCATCAAGGCATAGACAGGTGTAACATAGCTCTGCACACTACAATTTGGTTTAACAGCCAGCAGACCCTTATCCCAACCGTAATGTTTGCGCTGTTGTGGAATAATCTCAGCATGGGCTGCATTTACCTCTGGTATTAACATAGGTACATCTGCTGTATGACGGTGGGCAGAATTATTTGAGACAACTGCAAACCCCTGATCAGCATAAGCCATTTCCAGTTTCTTAATCTCTTCTTTAGGAAGATTCACAGCGGAAAACAATAACGAACATTTCCCTTTAGCAGCTGATATATCAGCTGCATTACCAACAATTAACCCCTTTACATTGTCTGGTATCGGGGTAATCATCTGCCATCTCCCTTCAACTGCCTCCACATAGGTCTTTCCGGCAGAACGGGGAGAAGCAGCTACATAACTTACCTCATACCAGGGGTGGTCAGCCAGTAACCTCAAATAATTCTGCCCAACCATTCCGGTAGCCCCCATTACCCCTACTTTAATCTTCTTCTCCATATTTTTATCACCTCAAATATAGTAAATTGATAATTTTCAGCTAAACAAAGCTTACAGTTATTAATACAAAATTATAACATGATAAAGCGAAAAATACAATGAAGTGAAGATTATTTTATCTAATCTTAAATTATAAATCTATCTAAATTTTTATTTAACTCAACTACCGTATTTTTTAATTCACTAGCAAGATTAGCTAACTGATCTGCTGAAGAAACCTGTTCTTCACTGTCAGCAGTCACTTCTTCAGTAGAAGCAGCTGCCTCCTGGGCAATAGAGGCTATACCAACTATCTCATCAACCACTTTATCTTTGTAATCATCTATTTCTGTAATGGCTTCATTGACCCTGTTAACTTCTTCTGTTATTGTTTCCAGTGAAGCAATAATTCCTTTGAAGGCCTGTTCTGTCTCATGTACAGACCTGTTCTGTTCTTCAAATATTACATTTGCCTTTTCTACCTCTTCAGCCACAACCCCAAACCCCTTACCAGCATCACCAGCACGGGCTGCTTCTATAGAGGCATTTAAGGAAAGAAGACTGGTCTGTTCACTTATCCCACTGATAATATCCACAATTTTACTGATTTCTAAAGCCTTATTATTTAAGTTATTTATATCCTCTTTAATTCTGCTGGACATTTCAGCAGTTGTATTGCTTTTCTCATTTAGAGTATTTACTGTTTCTCCAGCATTTTTACTGGTAATTTTTATTTCCCTGGCAGCATTAAAAACCAATTTAATATTTTCATTCACATCAGCAATACGTTTAGCCAGCAGTTCCATTACCTCTGTAGTAGACTGAACATCATCAGCCTGGCTTTGCGCCCCTATAGAAATACTCTCTACTGATTCAGATACCTGTTGTGCTACAGAATATGATTGCCTGGAGACTTCACTTATTACACCTGTATCTTTTAAAACCATATCACTGGTCTTATGGGTAGAATTTATTAATATTTAACAATCTCCTTAGAATAAAAACCAACTTTTTCTTCGATGGCAGCCCTTGAACCCTGATATGTAAAATATCCAATTATAGAAAGCGGCACTATCAGGAGTGTCTTTACCCTTATCCTGGTAAAGACTATTTTTTTACCTATTCTACCTTCTTTACTCCTCTTACAAATTTTTTTTAGATCAATCATAAAATCCCTCCAATCATACAAAACCTGTTCATTTTTTTGATAAAAATAACACCTTTACTATAATATTTATCAAATTGTAATAAAAACCTTTTTATTGTCAAAAAAATATAAAGATTCAGTTTATCGTGAAAATAATAAAACCCTGCAATTCAACAGGGTTTAAAAATACTATTTTAATGATAGTATATCATTTATTGACGCTAACAAACCTCTAATATCAGCCAGAGTCCAGTCCCCCATGTGGCCTATTCTAAAGGCTTTCCCTTTTAAATCACCATAACCATTAGCAATCCTCATATGATATTTATTGACAAGTTCCTTATTTAAATCCGGAATAGATATGTCCCTGGTATTTAAGATACAGGTAACTGTCTGCGACCAGTAGCCTTTTTCTGGATAGATATCAAAGTATTCCAGGGCCCATTCCTGAACATAATGGGCCATCTCCTGATGTCTCTTAAATCTATTTTCTATTCCTTCTACATCAACAATATCTTTTAACTGTCTGCACAGGGCAAATAAATGTGGTATTGCTGGTGTTGATAGTGTTTGACTCCTCTGATGATATTTATACATGTTTAATAGATTAAAGTAATAACTCCTTTTCTCTACATCTTCCGCCCTGGCCAGCAATCTATCACTTACTGAGGCCACAGCTAATCCAGCCGGTAGGGCAAAAGCCTTCTGCAAACCAGCCAGACACATATCAATACCCCATTCATCAACCCTGATTTCTGTACCAGCCATAGCTGAAACAGAATCAACCAGGAAGAGAACATCATCATACTGCTTAATAGCTTCCCCAACCTCTTTAAGGGGATTCATCATACCTGTAGAAGTCTCATTAAAGACCATAGTAACCGCGTCATATTTCCCACTAGACAGTTTTTCATCTACCAGTTCTGGTTTAATGGCTTTATTCCATTCGACATCTACCCTATCACAGGGAACACCATTTTGCTGGGCAATCTGATACCAGCGCTGACTAAAAGCACCATTAACTAGACACAAACAGCGTTTTTTAACACCATTTGTGACAGCCGCTTCCATTGCCCCGGTTGATGAAGATGTAAAAAGGAATACGGGATTTTCAGTAAACAACAGTTTCTTAAGATAAATTTGAAGCTCATCATATAACTTTCTAAACTCCTCTGTCCGGTGATGGATCTGTGGACTAGCAAGCTCGTTTAATAATTCAGCCCTTACCTCTGTTGGCCCAGGTGTAAACAATTTATCATGCATTTATATACCCCCCATTATTGGCTGCTTTCTGCTTTGTTAAGCAAAATTATTATTCTTTTTATGTATTGTTGTGTTAATAATTATAACAATAAGAGTGCGATTTGTCTACTTGATAATTATCTTATCCCTTACTTAAATATCCGATAAACTCACCAATAGTTTCAACAAACTCATCTTCTCTCTCCGGGAGCAACTTCAGGTTTTCTTCAATCTTATTGACTATAGCACTGCCAACAATAGCTCCATCAGCATAACTATGAACTTGTTTAACATGTTCAGGCTTAGAAATGCCAAAGCCAACAGCTACCGGGACATCCCTTAGTCCTTTTATCAAACTAACCTGTTCTTCAATTTCACTGGATAACTCTTCCCTGGTTCCTGTAACACCACTCCGGGAGACTGCATAGATAAAACCACTGGCATTTTCAACAATCTCCTTAATCCTATCCTCAGTAGTATTAGGAGATACTAACATTATTATATCTAAATTATTTCTAGCCTTTCTTAGTTCATGGTCAGAACCAAGGGGGAGGTCGGGTATAATTACCCCATCTACCCCTGAATCTTCACAATCCTGAACAAATGATTTAACACCATAGCGGTAAACACTATTATAATAGCCCATTAAAACAAGGGGAAGTTGACTTTTTTCCCTGATGTTTTTTACTAGCTTGAAAATAGACTGTAGATTAGTTTTATGGACCAGACTCCTTTGGGCAGCCTTTTGTATAGTAGGACCATCAGCAAGGGAAGAACCATATGGTATCCCCAGCTCAATTATACCAGCACCGTTTTTCTCAGCAGCCAGAACCAGTTCCTCAGTAATCCCAAGATCAGGGTCCCCTGCCATCAAAAAAGGAATAAAGGCTTTTTCCCCATCTACTTTTATAGCTTTAAAATATGCCTCAATTCTACTCATTTATCTAATCACCTATCTCTTCCTCTTTATCTATCTTTTGCTTTTTCAATAAATCTCTTCATCTTCAACTTATCTTTAATTCCGGGGCTTTTTTCAATTCCACTACTGACATCAACTGCAAATGGCCGAGTTAGATGAATAGCCTTCTGGACATTCTCTTCATTTAAACCACCGGCAATAATAATCTTTCCGTATTCTGCCGCCTTAGCTGCCAGCTGCCAGTCAAAAGTCTTACCGGTCCCACCTGCTCTATCTGGGTGAAAGCTATCCAGGAGATACACAGCCGTCTGATAGCAGCCAAGACCTACCAGGGATTTTTCATCTCTAACCCGGAAGGCCTTAATAACCGGCAGCCTGAATTCCTGACAGTATTCTGGTGATTCACTACCATGAAACTGTAAATAATTAATACCAGTCTCTTTAATTATTTCCTTGACAAAATCATAGGGGTGATTTAAAAACACCCCTACTTTTCCAATACTATCAGGTATTTCAGCTATAATCCTGGCTGCCTGCTCCACACTAACCCGGCGGGGACTGTCAGCAAAGATAAATCCCAGAAAATCGGCACCATATTTAACTGCCTGAAGGGCATCAGCAATCCTGGTAATACCGCAGACCTTTATCCTGGTCATCCTATCAACTCTTTTACTTTATCCCCAGGACTGGTACTTGTCATTAAGGCCTCCCCGATTAAAACAGCATCAACCTTTTTCTCTAACAAATCTATATCTGTTCGGTTTTTAATACCACTTTCACTCACTACCACTCTATCCTGAGGGATATATTTAAGCAGGTCGAGTGTTGTTGCCAGTTTAACTTTAAATGTCCTGAGGTCCCGATTATTTATCCCTATAATATCTGCCCCGGCTGATAAGGCCTGTTCTAGTTCATCCCTATCATGCACCTCTACCAGGGCATCCATCCTCAGTTCCTTAGTCAGAGCAATATACCTTTGCAATTTTTCTGCTGTTAAGACAGCAGTAATCAATAGAACAGCATCAGCCCCGTACAATCTGGCCTGATAGATTTGATAGGAATCAATTATAAAGTCTTTTCTTAAGACCGGTAAAGAGCCAGCTGCCTTAACCTCTTTTAAATATTCCAATCTACCCTGAAAAAATTTCTCATCTGTTAAAACCGATATTGCCCTGACCGGTGAATTATTATACTGCTGAGCAATATCTACTGGATTAAAATCCCTCCTGATTACACCTCTGGAGGGAGAGGCCTTTTTAATTTCGGCAATTATTGAAATACCCGGCCTCTTTAGGGCAGACTTGAAGGAATAGCTTGCCATCTCTAACTCGCTGAGCTTTTCCTTTAACACCCCAGGGTCGAGCTGCTTTTTTTGTTCACAGACCTCTAAATTCTTATGTTCTATAATTTTATCAAGTATCATTATATAGCCACCCCTGCAAGTTGAGCTGACAGCTCCTGAAGTTGATTTAATTTCTTTAAGGCTGCCCCACTATCAATTGCCTCGGCAGCTAAATTTAATGCATCTTTAAAATTATCAACTTTTTCAGCAATAACTAAGGCAGCTGCTGAATTCAATAAGACAATATCCCTTTTTTTGTCTTGGTGGCCATGTAGAATATCCCTGGCTATCCTGGCATTTTCATCAGGAGAACCACCAGCCAATTCCTCAATTGCAGCAGTTTCTAAGCCCAGTTCCAGTGGATCAAGATAATATGTCTGAACCTTTCCATCAGTAAGTTGGCTGACCCTGGTTTTACCAGTAGTTGTTATTTCATCCATACCACCTATTCCATGTACAACCAGGGCCGCCTTAACCCCTAGGTTTTTCAGTACATAGGCCACAGGTTCTGTTAAATCAGGGTCATACACACCAAGCAGTTGTAGTTCTGCTCCAGCAGGGTTGGTTAAAGGCCCCAGGACATTAAAAATAGTCCTGATCCCTATCTCCCGGCGGGGTTTTACGGCATATTTCATGGCTTGATGAAAAACAGGGGCAAACAAAAATCCAATCCCTATCTCATCAATACATCTACCTACCTGCCTGGGTTCTAGATTAATATTTACCCCGAGTTTTTCCAGGAGATCTGCACTGCCACAGGTACTGGATACTGAACGATTCCCGTGTTTGGCAACCAACAGACCAGCCCCGGCCAGGACAAAGGCAGTTACCGTAGAAATATTAAAGGTATTTAAACTGTCACCACCTGTACCGCAGACATCTATCAAGCCCCTGCTTGCTACTGGTATTCCGGCTGCTTTTTTCCTCATAACCATAGCTGCACCGGTTATTTCTTCAATTGTCTCTCCCTTTATTCTTAAAGCAGTAATATAGGAAGCTATCTGAGCTGGTGTAGCTTTTCCTTCCATAATATCAGCCATAACTGAGATACTCTCCTCTAAAGTCAGATTATCTCCATTAATCACCTTATTAATCACTTCTCTCAACTCTTCTCATCTCCTTCTAGCTAATTTACTTGCAGGAAATTCTGCATAATCTTCTCTCCTACAGAGGTCATAATCGATTCAGGGTGAAATTGCAGGCCATATAACAGGGCAGCATTATCTTCAATCCCCATAATCAAACCATCTTCTGTGCTGGCTGTAATCTCAAACCTATCAGGTAGGCTATCCTGCCTGATAATTAATGAATGATAACGTGCTGCCTCAAAATCACCAAGGTCTTTAAGAATGCCTTTTCCAGTATTGATTATTCTAGAGGTTTTACCATGACATAAGAATGGAGCCTTTTCTATTTCTGCCCCCAGGGCGGCAGCAATTGTTTGATGGCCCAAACAGATGCCGAGAATAGGTATCTTCCCTGAGAACACCTCAACCATCTTTAATGATATACCAGCTGATTCAGGTCTCCCCGGTCCAGGGGAAATAACAATCTTTTCCGGCTCTAAGGATTCTATCTCCTCCAAACTTATTTTATCATTGCGTTTAACAATAATATCATCCCTGAATTCCCCTATTAGTTGAACCAGATTATAGGTGAAAGAATCGTAATTATCAATAATTAAGATAATATCCGACACCCCCTTTCTGCCAGTTCAATTGCTTTAATTAAGGCCTGGGCTTTATTAATAGTCTCCTGGTATTCTGCCTCAGGGTTAGAATCAGCTACAATACCGCCCCCAGCCTGGATAAAGGCCTTACCCTCTTTAATAACCATCGTCCTGATGGCAATACAACTGTCTAAATTACCTGAATAACCAAAATAGGCAATAGTTCCAGCATAGGGGCCGCGATTGGTCTTTTCCAGTCGATCAATTATCTCCATAGCCCTTATTTTTGGGGCACCGGAAACTGTTCCAGCAGGAAAACAGGCCTCCAGGGCTGAGTAAATATCCTCCCCCTCTTTTAATTCACCCTGCAGGTCAGATACCATATGCATTACATGTGAATAATACTCCACATCCATTAGTCTAGCTGCTTTCACAGAACCATAACGGCTTACTTTCCCAATATCATTCCTACCCAGGTCTACTAGCATAATATGTTCTGCCCTTTCCTTCTCATCTGCCAGAAGATCAAGGGATAACCTTTCATCTTCAGCAGAGTCACAACCCCTTTTTCTGGTACCAGCTATCGGTCTATTTTCGATCTTGCCATCCTTTACCCTGACCAGCAACTCTGGTGATGAACCTACTATCTGAAATTCAGCAAAATCAAAATAATACATATATGGGGAGGGATTTATTCTCCTTAACTGCCGATAAATATTAAATGACGGTACCTTTACCGGAATTTCAAACCGCTGTGAGAGAACAACCTGGAAGATATCTCCTTCTTCAATATATTCCTTAGCCCTATAAACACTGTCTATATAATCATCTTTGCTGATATTTGATTTGATATTTTTCCCGATTTTTCTATTAATATCAGGTTCCTTATCTGTTTCAAATAATCTAGTCATCTCTAATTTCTTACTTATATCTTCTATCTTGTTAACAGCCTCTTGATAATCTTCTTTCCCTCTATCTACTTTAATATTACTAACTATCTTAATACTGTGATATAAATGATCAAAAACTAAAACTGTATCAGAAATCATAAACATCATCTCAGGCATTTTCTGGTCATCTATAGCCTGTTGTGGTACCTCTTCAAAATACTTAATACAGTTATAACCTAGATAACCCACTGCCCCTCCATAAAAAGGTGGCAATCCACTTGTCTCTACTACTTTATAATCTGCCAAAATCTCTTTGAGGCTAAGTAGAGGGTTATCCGTCCGATAGGTTTCAGTTATATTACCCTGACTATCCCTGATAATTAACTGCTGGTCTTTACAGGAAACGAGAGCATGACACTTTAAACCCAAAAAGGAATACCTGCCAAATTCCCCGTGTTCAACACTTTCCAACAGATAGGAAGATTCCTCCTTTAGTTTTAGATAAGCAGTTATCGGTGTTTCAGTGTCAGCTATTATTTCCTTATACAGGGGAATTAAGTTACCCTTTCCCTGTAAGTTCACAAACTCTTCAAAAGATAGATTATACATAGGCTCACCCCTTATAATATTTGTTTGACTTATCCAGAGTCTACTATTGACAACAACAAAAAAGGCCCTTAGACCATGAGTCTAAAGACCTTAATATCCATAGAATAAGCATAGAAATAACTGTAAATAGGGGATACCCCTCTCAACTCAACTCTGCTATACTCTACTATTAAACCCTCTTCAACTCAACTCATCTAAGCTAATACTAACTCTATCTATACTATTATACATTTTTATATTGTATATTATGATATACTTTTTTTAATCTATTGTCAAGAAATTTTATGCTAAAAACTTTTTATAATCTGCTATACCTTCCCTATTCTTAATTAATTCATCTTGTTTATCCAGACCAACATTTCACCTGCTTGCCTGTTATTCCAGGAAAAATAAGGAACAGCAGTAATTTCAATCGGTTTATACCGCAGATTTTCAGTAGAATATAATCTACCAGACCAGGCAGATTCATCTAGTTTCACTGCCTGACCCCTTATCATAGTTACTCCACCCAGCAGATCACTCCTGTATGCTGCTTTTAATTCTGTACTATCAGGCAAATAAATGGCCGGCAGATTACTTCCATTATCTACTTCTTCCAGACAATAAACAACAGGTCCTCTTTGAATAGCTACTTTTCCTATATTTTCACGCACCTGTGGATTGGCAGATACCCTTTCTACAGGCATATTTAAACTTAATTCTACTGTATCTCTAGCAGTCCAGCTGCTGTTTAAATAAACATAACCATTATCTATTAATTCTGCAATGTTTATTTTTTCCCCATTAACCTTTAACTTGGCTTGCTTACACCAGGAAGGAATCCTTAAAGCTAGAACAAAGTGGGGTTTTTTAGCCTTTAATATAGTAAGCTTTACATTCCCATCCCAGGGATAATTTGTCTCCTGTTTCAAACTCATTTCATTATTATTTAATTCAAGGTCTACTGTACTATCAATATACAGGTTTACAAATACACTATCTTGATTATAAGAATATATATACTGTCCTATTGAAGCCAATAAACGTGCAAGATTTGGAGGACAGCAAGCGCATCCAAACCACTTCTGCCGGACTGGTTTGACATGCTTATGGTCATGTCTTTGCTGACAGACCCCAGGCCTTACTTCCAAGGGGTTAACATAGAAAAACTTCTGGCCATCTTCAGATATTCCACTTAAAACCCCATTATAAAGGGCTCTTTCCATTATATCTATATATTCAGCCTTTGGATCCAAATGAAACATTCTCTGGGCAAAGAATATCAAGGCTATTGCAGCACAGGTCTCTGTATAGGCAGTATCATTTGGAAGGTCATAATCAAAAGTAAAAGACTCTAAATGACCGCTAGAGCCGATTCCACCGGTAATATACATCTGCTTTTTAGTGACATTATTCCAGAGTCTCTTACATGCTTCAAGTAGTTGTTTATCCCCTGTCTCCTTTGCCACATCTGCCATACCACAATACATATACATAGCTCTTACTGCATGCCCTACAGCAGTAGCCTGCTCCCGCACAGGTTTATGTGCCTGAAAGTAGGCTAAATCAACTATCTCCTCCTGATCAGGCCAGTGGCTTGTCTTACCCCTTTTTTCCCACTCTAAATCAAAATAATTTGGCTCCTTACCACGTTCATCAATAAAATATTTAGCCAGTTCTCTGTATTTTTTATTACCAGTTGTCTTATATAATTTTATTAGAGCCATTTCAATCTCCTGATGTCCAGGATAGCCCTTTATTTTATCTTCCTCCCTACCAAACTTTTTAGCAATTAAATCTGCAAAACGTATCACTACATCCAGCAGTTTTCTTTTTTTGCTTGCCTGGTAATAAGCAACTGCTGCCTCTATCATGTGCCCGGCGCAATATAATTCATGACATTCTGCTAGATTAGTCCATTTATGATCAGGCTCTTTAATTGTATAATATGTATTTAAGTAACCATCAGGCTGCTGGGCCTTTTCTATTAAGTCAATTACACTATCAGCCAGTTTTTCCAGTTCTTCATCAGGGTTGGTAGTTAATTGATAAGCCACTGCTTCCAGCCATTTTGCCACATCACTATCCTGAAAAACCATACCAACAAACTCACCTCCTGTTTCTCCGGCTGCAATCCTAAAGTTTTCAATAGCATTACTGGGGTCTGCATCGGCTATCTCATTATTTAATGCCTTCCACTGATAAGGAATTACTTCCTTTCTAACCACTTCATTCTTAATGTAAAACAAACCATAATTAAGCTTAACATTTTTTAATGGAACCGCCTCTAAATAAACAGGATCTTTTATCATATTTGTTTGCCTCCTATTGTGTCTAACCCTTTAATGCCCCAGCTGTTAATCCACTAATTAAATATTTTTGAGTAAGCAAGGCAATAATTACTATCGGTAAAGTAGCAATAATTGAAGCTGTAGTCATCTGGCTCCAGTTTAATTCATGAATACCCCTGAACATAGATATTGCCACCGGAACAGTTCGCGAGGCATTAGATTGTGTAAATACCAGGGCCAGCAAAAATTCATTCCAGGAGGAAATGAAAGCTATTAAACCACACGAAAACAATCCAGGCAATGTTAAGGGCACCAGCACATGCCAGATCGTTTGCAAGGTTGAAGCCCCATCTATTCTTGCTGCATCTATTAGATCAAAGGGAATGCTTTTAAAATAACTGGTTAATATCCAAACAATTAAAGGGGTTATATAGGCAAGATAGGGCAGAAGTAGAGCAAATACTGTATCAATCAAATGAAATGTCCTTAATAATAAATACAAAGGACCTAAAATTACTACTCCTGGAAAAATAGTTAAAGCAAGTGTTAAAAGAAATAGCAAGCGTCTCCCCTTATAATTATAGTGAGCAAAAGAAAATGAGGCCGGTACCCCTATAACTAAACTTCCCACTGCTGCAAAAAATGCAATGATAAAACTATTGCGGATATTTAAGAGAAAAGTTGTTTCTTTAAGTACTGTGATATAAGAACCCAGGTCAAGTTTTTCAGGTATTAATGTAGGTGGTATACGATTAATCTCCTGACTACCTTTAAGGGAAGTAATTAGTATCCACAAATAAGGTCCAACATTAAAGAAGAAAACAATTACAATTAAAACAAGAATAAGATAATAAAATAATTTTTTATTTTTTGCCAATATCATATTATACACCCTCTACCATGTAATTAACCAGCTTTTGTACATAAAAAACAATTAATAAGCCTGTAAATAATGCTATTAAGACTGCCATAGCTGAACCTTTACCAAAATCAAGGAACTTAAAAAACAAACGGTATGTATATAGACTTGTTACTTCTGTAGCATTGCCAGGGCCACCTCTGGTTAGTATATAAGGAATATCTATAATATTCATTATCCGTAGACTATTAAATAATAAACCAATATAAATAAATGGTTTTAATAAAGGAAAGGTAATATACCAGAACCTTTGGACAGCATTGGCCCCATCAATTTTGGCAGCCTTGTACATACTATCTGGCAGAGATTGTAATCCACCAAGAACTATTAAAGCAAAGAACGGTGTAAACTTCCAGATAGTTGTTATTGACATCGAAATCATTGCCATAACATTATCATTTATCCAATAAATATTCTCAGTAATTAATCCAAGATTTCTAAGAATAGTATTAATTATTCCGAATCTCGGATTATACATAAACTTCCATGATTGGGCTGCAACTACTGGAGCAACTGCCCATGGCAGTAAAATAGCCGCCCTGAATAACCAGCGAAATTTAAATTCATAATTAGCTAACATTGCCATCGCTAATCCAACAATTAACATACCAGTTAAGCTTATTGCCAGATATATCAGGGTTACAAGCAGAGAATTTAAAAACCTCGGATCCTGTAATAAATTTAAGTACTGTTTCACCCCAACAAAAGGTATACCCTTCCAGGGTTGATTTAATTTATGGAAATGAAAGCTATTTATTACTGTTCTTCCAAATGGATAGACAATTACTACACATATAAAAAGAAAAATAGGTAAAATAAGAAGATAAGGGGTCCATTTTTTTTTCATTAATATCACACTCCTTTTTTGTCCCCCTGGTTAATATTTGTATTAACCAGGGGTTGTATATTCTATTCAAATAATTACTCTGCTATAATCTCTTCCATAACTGTAGCTAATTTATCTAATGCTTCCTGTGGAGTTAACTGTTTGTATAATGCTTGGGAAATATATGACTGAGCATTATCACTTATAGCCGAATAATATGGAGTACGGGGCCTTGTTACACCATTTTCAAATATCTTCTTATAATCCTTCAAAAATGGTATTGCTTCAAGTATTTCAGGGTCATCTGCCAAGGCTGTACGCGTCATAGTATATCCACCATTAAGCATTTCCCACTTTTGAATTTCATAGCTAGTATACCACTTAATAAAATCAATGGCTTCTTCTTTATGTTTAGAGTAAACTGATACCCCAAGACTCCAACCACCAACACAATCTGCTTTTGTACCACCTGGGAACATTGGTATTGGTGTATAGCTCACCTTACCACGTACTGGTGAACCCTCAACCTGACTTGTTCCCCAGACATAATTCCAGTTAGCATGGAAAAGGGCTTTTCCTTCGTTAAAATAACGTACTGTTTCCGGTAAGGCATCATAATTTAACATTTCTTCAGGTACCACTCCATGTTCATAAATCAAATCAACCATCATCTGTAAAGCCTCAACTGCTTCTGCTTCATTGATAGTAACATTCCCTTTTTCATCAAAAAAGGAGCCCCCATTACCCTTCAAAAATTCTATGAAATTACAGATTAATTGTTCTCCCCTACCAAAGGTTACAGAATAAGGAATTATATCTCCTTCACCTTCCTTAATTGTCTGAGCCTGTTCAATTAACTCATCCCAGGTATCAGGAGCCTTATATCCATATTTATCTAGTAAATCCTGCCTATACCAGAGAACATGGCTATCTAACATCCAGGGAACAGCATATAGTTTTCCATTAACAGTATTTGATTCTATTTGAGCTGGAGGGAATACATTAATTTCACTTTCACTAAAATATTTATCCAACGGTAGCAACCACCCTGCATATGCAAATTCAGGAGGCCATACAACATCAATATTTATAATATCTATAGCAGATGATTGAGCTGCCAAAATACTCACCTGTTTGTCATGATTTTTATCAGCCGCTGACGGCATTTGTACTGTTTGGATATTAACATCAGGGTTTTCTTTGGAATACCTATCAGCTGCAGCCTGCATCATTCCATTAGGATCATTAGAAAAAACAGCCCAGCGAATAGTTACTTCTTCAGCATTAACAATGGAAAATAAACCAAGCATAAAAATAATCAAAGTCACCAACAAGAAAATTTTAGAACCAAAATACTTTAACACTTTATTTCCCCCTTATATTTTTTAAGCAATTGTTTAAAAAATACCTAAATTACATCAAAATTCTAAATTTAAAATTATGTAGTTTCTTTTATGAACTGAGCAAATAAATTTTTACCTTTGATCACCTCCTGAATTTAGACTGAATAAGCCCTGTTTTTATGTATCACCTCCAATTTTTTATTTCCAGGATTAAACCACAACATATTCTTCAGGTGAAAATAAATGATTTTTATAAGTAAATATATTTAATCGTTTAAATCACAATTAGCTTTTAAACAAGCATTTTTTTGTAAGTTAAGATAATTTAATCGTTTAAATTTCTCCTATTACATTATATTGTTCACCCATTTTAATATTCCTTTTCTACTAAATATTTCATATTATCACAATTCTTTATTATTTTTGACTACTAATCCTCTTGAAAAACTTGATTTTATTACTTTAATTTATTTTTAAGATAGATTCTCTCTCAATTAAATTACATTCTAATTTAACATCTTTTACTTCTTCTCTTGACTGCTCTTCATTAATAATATTAATTAAAATCTGTGCAGATTTAATTCCCATTTCCCACAAAGGTAAGGCAATAGTCGTCAATTTAGGTTTGCAAAAAGAACTAAATTCCCTATTATCAAAGCCTATTACGGAAATTTCTTCAGGAACATCTATTCCCATTTCAGCTGCTGCTTCAATAACACCAGCAGCCATTAAATCATTAAACGCAAAGATTGCAGTGGGTTTATTTTTCTGTGTAAGTAGCTCTTTACACTGCTTATATCCTGTCTCATATGTCCAGTCCCCTGTTTTGATATAAGCCGGATTAAAAACAAGATTATTATCAGCAAGTGCTTGCTGATACCCCTGCAGTCTGAGATGCGTTGTGTAAGAATCTATTAAACCACTAATCACAGCTATCTCCTCATGTCCTGCCTCTATTAAATAATTTGTTGCTTGATAGGCTGCCTCTTTATCATCATAGTTCACCTTATAATCATCTTCTCTACTGGTATAACAGTAGGTATATACTACCGGCTTATCTATAGAACCAACAATATCAGTAACATCTCGAGGGTGTTCACCTATATAAATGATTCCATCTATCTGTCTTCCCAACAAATCATTAATATTTTTTTCAATTTCTAAAGAAATAGTACCTATCTCTTTAAATTTATTATTAATTTTTTTATTTAACCTCAGGTTACTTAGTATAATATGGAATTCTTTTTGTTCAACATATTCATTTATTCCATCAATTATCTTAGGGGAATTAAATACTGTCATATCTTCTACAATTACCCCTATAGTGTTTGTTTTATTAGTTCTTAGGCTTTTGGCTATTTTATTCCCCTTATAATCTAATTCTTCAACTATTTTAAGTACTTTCTCCCTGGTTTCTTTACTTATCTGGGCACTATTATTTAATACATATGATACTGTAGCACTTGAAACATTAGCTCTGTCAGCTATATCCTTTAAAGTTACCATTGCAAATCTCCTTAATCGTTTAAATTGCCTATTTATATATTACTTTTCTGGATATTTTCTAAATATCCTTTTTTTTATATTAAAAATTTTAGAAAATTTAAAATTGATTGTCATCCAAAAGGTCTATTATGAAAGAGTATTATATATAGATATAAAGGCCTCCAGACTATGAGTCTAAAGACCTTAAGAAAGATAACCTTTTTCCTACCATTAAAATTTTTAATCTAAAATGTACTGACTACCCAATCTAAACATAACAGCTATTATGAATTAATAGGGAAATTTATTTACAGGGTTCTTTTGGCATATCTGGATGATTTGGCCCAAAGTGTTTTAAAATTACCAGTGGTTCATATGAACTCTCATTAGTAATTGTAATACCGTCTTTAGCCTTCCTTTCACTAACAAAATACTCATCAGCACTAATCTGGCCATACCTAAGCATAATAGCTGCTTCAGCATCGTAAACCCCAAACTTTCCATGCCCTTGGATTATTACACAACCAAAAGCAACCTTATCCTTAACTAGTACTGTCTGTTTGGGTTGAATAGTTAATTCCTTAGCCCCAATATATTCGTTAGCATAAGAAATCCATTTCTCAATAAACTGTTTATTTGAATTCTCACAAACAACTGGAGGCCTAAAATATTTTTTCTTATAATTGATTCTAACATTTTCTTCCCAATCCATCAAACTCATGATATAATCAATATCTCTTTGCTTATCTTCAGGACAGTTTTCCACTAAAAACTCATAATCATAAACATCACCAGCAGTTATATTTTCAAAAACTGAATTAACATCACTATTCCACTGGGGCTCATATGTTAAAAGTGACCCAGGGGCATGCAATACTCCAGGTGGTGTATACCAGCCTGTTCCAAGTTGTAAACGGTAAGCCCTGGAAAGTTCTGTTATTCTGATATCACGTTCTTCATAATCTAATAATCTTGTTTTTACTTCATCAATACTAACATCAGGAGCAAAACCAAAATAGGAAACAGGGAAATTACCTAAATGATTATTTAATTGATATGGAAAATAATATGCCTCTGGTTTGCCAAGGGCCCCAACTCTACTAGCAGCAGTGTCATCAAGATGCAGGTGATGAAAAAGGGGAGTTTCAAAATCAAAAAACTTTGCAAACATGGGCCAGGTACCATATTCTTTCATTAATTCCTCACCAATCAAATCTTCACCAAGTTCTTCAACAGCATCTTTAAACAAAAATTTATCTTTAACATCATTAGTAGGAGCCACATAACTTAATCCTTCATCTTCAGGTGCCAATTCACCATTAATAGCAGGTGTTATAGATGAAAACCAGCGTTCTTTGATAGCACCACGGGAAATACCTAATGAAAAATAATCATCAGGATGAAGGCGCAACCTCTTCCCTGGACGACCAAATCTACGTGGGATAAAATTAGGTATTAATCGTAATATCCCTTCTCCTTTTTCAAAAGTTTCATTAATCAAATTAGTTTTACTCATATAGATCCTCCTAAATTTTATTATAATTGCCTTTTATATCTTGGATCTCTCTAATTACTCCTTCAATCTCTTTTTGTGAAGATAGTACTCCTAATTCTAAATGATAATGTCTCTTTTCACCAGGTTGAAGAAACTTAAGACTACCATCTTTCCTAGCCTTATCCCTACCTCCTACCCAGGCATTGGCTGGCTCTATTCCCATAACATAATGACCCTGTCCAGTCATTTTCCATTGTACAAGATTAGGTAATTCTTTTTTTGAATATGCAATATATAAACCTAAACCTTCACCATTATTAAATTTGTGGTTAATTAATGCTACTTTGGTTGAACCACCAATTAATGATGATATTTCATGATAATATACTTTTTCTTCAAAACCAGCAATAGGTGCAGATACTTTATGATAATCCCTTTGCCCTTTAGCAGATTCTTTATCCCGGAGCATATAAGAAATAGTTGGTGACAGAAATTCACTTTCTTTATCTAAAAGGGGAAATCCCATATTAAAATGATAAAGAATCATATGTTCAGTCTTTTCAAAACCCAGATTTTCAACAGTATCTTCTATAAAAATTTTACTTTCACCTAACTTAACGGATATTCTCCTTGTTAAGATAAGGTTTTCACCAAAAACTGTTGTTTCACGTATTTTCCCCTGAACCCATACCCAGTAATCATCACCATCCCACTTACTATCAACCCATACATTATTAGCTGGAATATAAGATACCCGTCCATGTAAGCCAAGTTTTTCACCATTATCTTCACAGGAAGCCCCCATATATGAAAGACCACAGGTGGTTAACAATCCTCCATAAAACCCCCTGAACCAACCCTGGCCTGCTGGTTCGTAATATGTTGAAGCCACTTCTTTTGTACTGGAAATCCAGGCCAGGGAATTCCCCTTAAAGTCCGCATTTCCAATACCCATACCTCTACCAGAAAGAACCACAAAAGATAAACCTGAACCATTATTTACTAATACTGCATCAACATCTGCCTGCTTACCACCAGATAATTTAACTGGTTTAGCATAACATAATTGGGAAATATCACCTACGTGTTCTAAAATCTCTTTTCTAGTATATTGCTTTCCATATAATTCTACCGTAACCCACCCCCATTCCAACAAAATCACTTACATTTACATTTTATTTAATATTTTGTTAGCTGCTCAATTGATTAAAATTTAAGAGAGGAGGATTAAACCCCTCCCCCCTCCAGATAAATCATTAAGTTAAAAAGTTAATTTATTCTACATTATCTCTGGTAATGAGTCTAACAGGTACATAGGTAACTTCTGGCAGTTCTTCTCCATTTAAGAAATTTACTGCTGCCTCTACACCCATTTCTCCCATTTTGTATGGCTGCTGAGCAACAGTACCAAACAGTTTTCCTTCCTTAATAGACTCCAATGCATCTCCAGTTCCATCAAAACCAACAATTTTAACCTTATCTTCTAGTCTTGCTGCTCTTACTGCCTCATAAGCGCCAAGAGCCATTTCATCGTTTTCAGAAAAAACTACATCTATTTCTGGATGGGCCTGTAACATATTCTGCATAACTGTCATACCCATAGCACGTTGAGAATCAGCTGGTTGTTTGGCAACAATACTGATCCCCTTTTCATTCATTACTTCTGTAAAACCTTCACCCCTTAAGGCCGGAATTTTATAACCTAACTGACATTGGATATGGGCAGCTTCTCCCTCTCCTTCAATTAAATCTGCAAGGTATTCACCAGCTATCCTGCCACCCTCAAGATTATCAGAGACAATAAATGTTTCGATCTCACCAGCATCAACACCAATATCTAAAACAAAAACAGGAATACCTGCTCTATTAGCAGCTTCAACCGAACTTACTGCTGCACCTGGATCCCAGGGAGATAATAATATGGCATCAACCTTTTTCTGAATTAAATCTTCAACATTAGATAATTCCCTACTCGAATCAGTTCTTGCATCCAATACTACAACATCAATACCAAGTTCATCGGCTTTATCCTTAACACCATCAGCAACGGTTACCCAATATTGATTACCTAAATCCTGAACTGCATATCCAAAAACTAATTCTTCAGCCATAGAAACTACAGACATTGAAAAAACTAGAGTCATTAGCATTACAGAAACAACAAATAATTTTTTGCCCACTTTGTATTCCTCCTTTGATTTTGTACTACAATCTATAATATTACAAGCTTTTCTTTTATGGAATCACCTCCTTATTATAAGCAGCCTTATGTTATTTTAGTTCTATAAAGAACTGCCATTTTATTAAATAGTAGCTGTTTTTTTAGAACGCTGGTCAATTAAAACAGCTACTACTATTACAACACCAAGTACTACACCCTGCCAGAATGCATCAACATTCAACAGGTTCAACCCATTTCTTATGACCCCCATTATTAAAGCCCCAATCAATGTTCCAAATACTGTTCCTTTACCCCCTGACAAACTGGTCCCACCTATTACAACCGCTGCTATAGCATCAAGTTCATAACCATCTCCTGCCAGTGGATGACCAGAATTAATTCTACCAATAAACATAATTGCTGCAAAGCCACTTAATAATCCTGAAATAACATAAACCATTATTTTATATTTATTTGTTTTAATACCAGACAGTTTAGTAGCAACCTCATTACTTCCAATTGCATAAACATAACGGCCAAATGGTGTCTTTTTTAATACATAAGCTGCTATTAAAAAAATAATAATTGCTTCTATAACTGGAAAAGGGATATCCCCAATATAACCTGAACCAATATAGCGAAAACCATCTGGAAAACCACTAATTGGTCTACCACGTGTATATATAAAAGCAATTCCTCTAGCTACCGACATCATACCCAGAGTAGTAACAAAAGCAGGAACCTTACCTATACTAATAACAACCCCGTTAACTAACCCCAGAAAAGCACCCAACAATACCCCTGTTAAGACTGCGAGCAGAGGGTTTCCTGTAGATTTTAATACTGCTGCTGTCATTACTCCACATAAGCCCAGAATAGATCCAACAGATAAATCTATTCCACCAGTTAAAATAACAAAAGTTGAACCAGCTGCTATAACAGAAATAACTGCAACCTGCACTAACACATTGAGAATATTAGTTACTGATAAAAAAGCTGGTGATATAATTGCTAAAATAGTACATAAAACAATTAACCCAATTAAAGAACTCAATTCTCTAAAAATATTACTGTTTATTTTGGAATTTTTTGCATTAATTTGCTCCATTTAAATTATCCCCCTTTTCTAAAGCCCCCGTTGCGGCTAACATTATCTTTTCTGATGTTGCCTGTTTTCTAGTAAATTCAGCAGTTTTTTTACCTCTACACATAACCATAATTCTGTCACTTATTCCCAACAACTCCGGTAATTCAGATGAAACCATAATTATCCCAATTCCCTTGGCAGCCAGCTCCCCAATTATTTTGTATATTTCTGCTTTTGCTCCTACATCAATGCCACGTGTTGGTTCATCCAGGATTAATATTTTAGGGTTAACAGCAAGCCATTTAGCCAGTACAACCTTTTGTTGATTACCACCACTCAAATTTTCTACTAATTGATTAATTGAAGGGGTCTTCACCTGTAATTTTTCAACTAAATGAACAGCAGCCTTATTTTCTTTAATGATATCTACTTTTATTGTGCCAGCAAATTCCTTCAGTGATGCTAGTGTTACATTATCTTTAACACTAAATTTTAATACTAATCCCTGCTCTCCTCTATCCTCAGGAATAAGTGCTAAACCATTTTTGACTGCTTCATATGGATGGGTTATTTTTACTGGCCTATTATCAATAAGAATCTCTCCACTGTTAACTGCTAAAGCACCAAAAATAGCCTTAACCAATTCTGATCGTCCAGCACCAACTAATCCACCAATACCTAGAATTTCACCTGCCTTTAGTTTAAAAGAAATATCTGAGATACTATTTTTTACAGTTAGATTACGAACCTCCAATATTGTCTGGCCAATTTCAGTTTCTACCTTGGGGAACATCTCTGACATCTCACGGCCAACCATTTTCTCTACTAAAGACTGTTCATTTAGTTCCGATATATTCCAACTACCAACATATTCCCCATCACGTAAAACTGTTGCTTTATCTGCAATACTAAAAATCTCATCCATATGATGACTTATAAAAATAATTGATACCCCTGCTGACTTTAACTTCTTCATTATCTTAAAGAGTATCTCCGTCTCCCCTGGACTCAATGATGAAGTCGGTTCATCCATTACCAGTATTGATGAGTTTAAAGAAAGGGTTTTGGCTATCTCTACTAGTTGCCGATCTGCGACAGACAAATCACCCACAAGGTCGTCTGGCTTAATCCCTGTTTCTAACTGGCTTAAATAATGCTGTGCATTTTTATTTAGTTCATTATATTGAATTTTACCTTTACTTAAGGGAAACCTACTTAGAAACATATTTTCCGCTACTGTCAGGTGTGGTATCAGGTTTAATTCCTGATAAATCATACCTATTCCTAAATTTTGAGCAGTTAGAGTGTCAATAATTTCAACCTCTTTTTCATGAACTGAAATTTTACCAGAGTTCTTTTGATATACCCCGGCTAAAATTTTCATTAAAGTACTTTTTCCTGCTCCATTTTCACCAACAACTGCATGAATCTCACCCTTTTCAACCATCAAATTAACCTCGTTTAGTGCTAAAACACCAGGGAATTCTTTAGTTATATTTTTCATTTCCAGTGCTATAGACATTTTTTAACCCCCTTTAATACTTTATCTAAAGACTTTTGTAGAATCCCTTTCTATTAATTTAGGTTTAACAATCATTTTATTTGAATCCACCTGTTCATTATTTATATATTTTAACAGCATATTAACCCCATCAGATATCATTTTATCAATTGGCTGGGATAATGTTGTTAAAGCTGGTTCAGTCATTGATGAAAATTCTATATTATCATAACCTAGCAATGAGATATCATCAGGTATTGTTAAACCATTTGCTTTCAAAACAGATAAGATTCTAAGGGCTTTAAAATCATTAGATGCAAAGATAGCTGTTGGAGGATTACTAGAATCAAATAGTTCAATAATATCATCTAGAAACTCCCCTGATCTCCAAACTTCCTCAGTATGACTAAGTATATATTCTTTTCTAATTTTTATATTGGCATTTTGTAATGCCTGTTTATATCCTTGACGTCGTAAACGTTCAGCCTGGGTAAAGTCTGATGTAGCAAAAGCAATATTTTTATGGCCAAGCTCTAATAAATATTCTGTAGCCAACATACCCCCATAATAATTATCCAAAGTTATTGAAGGAATATCATAACCTTGAATATCTCGATCAATCAAAACGATAGGAATATTTTTTCTAGACTTAAAATTAATGATATTAGTCAGGTCCTCCTCTCCACCAATAGAAAGGATTCCATCAATATTTCTATCCAAAAGAACCTGTAGGTAGGTTTTTTCTCTAATATCATCATTATCAGTGTTACAGATTACCACTGTATAATTTTCCTGTTGAAACTTTCTTTCTGCATGCCAGCATGCTTGTGAATAATAAGGGTTTCTTATATCAGGTACTATTAAGCCAATGGTATTTGTCTGTTTAGTAGCTAAACTGCGGGCTACCTGGTTTGGACGATAATCTAAATTATTAACAGCATTAAGCACTACTTCTTTAGTTTCCTGAGAGACTGGACCACTCTTGTTTAATACCCTTGAAACAGTACTTTTAGATACATTAGCAAATTTAGCAACATCAGCAATCGTAATCTTCATCTTTCAACTCCTTTTTGCCTTAATGTAAAATAAACTAAAAACGTTTCCAATTCATTTTATTAGAGAGCATCCTTGATATATCAACAATCATGTCATTTATTATAATTTTTATAAAAACGGTTCCACTACTATATTAATTATTCTCTATAATATTTTAAATTCCTTCTTTTTTTTTAAATTTATTATTAATCACCCCTTATTCAGTACTAGCATAAAATAAAAAAGTTGATTTAACCAGCGGCGGAATTTAAAATTGGAGAGGGGGGTAAATTTGTGGAAAGAGAATGTCCTGAAGATACTATACCTTACATCATTAAAGCTGGAGATACACTCTATCAACTGGCCCAGGAATATGATACTACCGTTGATGCCATCTTACAAATAAACCCTGAACTAGAGCCTAGGAATCTTCAGATTGGAGAAAAAATATGTCTACCTACCTTAAGACATTAAACATTTTAAATCAAAAAAGCTGTTTACAGTAATCTACTGTAAACAGCTTTTGTCTATCAATATTAAACTGAATGGGAAGGTTTTACATCATACCCATGCCGCCTGGCATGCCGCCTCCCATTCCTCCCATGCCGCCTGGCATTCCACCACCAGCAGCATTATCATCATCTTCTTCTTTATCTGCAACCAGGCATTCTGTCGTTAATAACATAGCAGCTGCACTGGCAGCATTCTGCAGGGCTGAACGGGTAACCTTGGCTGGGTCAACAATACCTACTTCTATCATGTTTACAAATTCACCTTTGTAGGCATCAAAACCAATACCAGCGTCTCTTTCTTTTACCCTTTCAACAATTACAGAACCTTCATAACCTGCATTATCAGCGATAAGACGTACTGGGGTTTCCAGGGCCTTCCTGACAATGTCTACACCAGTCTCTTCGTCACCTTCAAGCTCAACTTCATCAAGTGCAGAAATAGCATCTAATAGTGTTGTTCCACCACCAGATACTAAACCTTCTTCCACAGCAGCCCTGGTAGCAGATAGGGCATCTTCAATACGATGTTTCTTTTCTTTTAACTCAGTTTCAGTAGCAGCACCAACCTGAATTACTGCCACACCACCGGCTAACTTAGCTAATCTTTCCTGCAGTTTTTCTCTATCAAAATCAGAGGTAGTACTTTCTATCTGTTTTTTAATCTGCTTAATCCTACCTTGAATATCTTTTTTGTCACCATGACCCTCAACAATAGTAGTCTCTTCTTTGGTTACATTAACCTTATGGGCCTGGCCTAGCATGCTAATATCAGCATTTTCTAACTTTAATCCCAGGTCTTCAGTAATTACCTGACCACCTGTTAAGATAGCGATATCTTCCAGCATTGCCTTGCGGCGGTCACCAAAACCAGGGGCTTTAACTGCTACACAGTTAAAGGTACCGCGGATTTTATTAACAACCAGAGTTGCCAGGGCTTCACCCTCAACATCTTCAGCCATAATTAATAAGGCCTTACCTGATTGAGCAACCTTCTCTAAGAGTGGTAATATTTCCTGAATACTGGATATTTTCTTATCTGTTATAAGTATATATGGATCTTCTAGAGCAGCTTCCATAGTATCAGTATCTGTCACCATATAGGGAGATAGGTAACCACGGTCAAACTGCATACCTTCAACTACTTCTAAAGAGGTCCCCATACTTTTGGATTCTTCAACAGAAATAACTCCATCCTGTCCAACCTTTTCCATAGCTTCGGCAATCAAATTACCAATCTCATCATCATTACCGGCAGAAATGGCAGCAACCTGTGAAACTGCTTCTTTACCCTCTACAGGTTTACTCAATTTAGCTATCTCATCAACAACTTTATTGACTGCCTTTTCAATACCCTTTTTGATAATCATAGGGTTAGCACCAGCAGCAACATTCTTAAGGCCTTCTTTAAAAATTGACTGAGCAAGTACAGTAGCAGTGGTAGTACCATCACCAGCTACGTCATTAGTCTTGGTAGCAACCTCCTTAACTGTTTGAGCCCCCATGTTTTCATAGTGGTTTTTAAGCTCTATTTCACGGGCAATACTCACACCATCATTAGTAATAGTAGGAGCGCCAAAACTTTTTTCCAGTACAACATTACGACCTTTAGGTCCTAGAGTAACTTTAACAGCATTTGCCAGGGTGTCAACACCACGTTCTAAAGCACGACGTGCATCTTCACCAAACTTTAATTCCTTTGCCATAAACTATCCCTCCTCATTTAATTTAAACAATTATTCAATTACAGCTAACACATCGTCAACCTTTATAATTATATACTCAACATCATCAATATTTACTTTGGTACCAGCATATTTATCAAAGACAACCTGGTCACCAGTCTTAATATCACAATCTTCACAGCCTTTACCAACAGCAATAACTTCCCCTTGCTGAGGTTTTTCTCCTTTGGCAGTATCAGGAAGGACTATACCACTCTTAGTCTTTTCCTCCTCTTCGACATACTGAACAACAACTCTGTCATTTAAAGGTTTAATTGCCATCAATATACCCCCTTTTAGATTTTAATATGTATTGTTAGCACTCATCAAAAGCGAGTGCTAATAGCCACAGTTAATATAATAACTAAGTATCCAGCTAAAATCAAGCCTTAATAATCCTCAATTATGACTTTAATATTGCATTAAAGTGCATTATCTTTAATTAACTGATGTATTCAACAAATATTAATTATTTACTAAATTATCTCTATTTCTGTTTCACATTCCTGGGCTATAATTTTATAATTCTTTCCAATTAAATCATTTCCAAAAATATCAAATATTATACCTGGAACTACTATTAAATCATATTTTTTGTTATTCTTCTTAACAGCCTTAATTATATCATCACAAAGCAGGAGACCTGCACAGGCAATTGACCCCCCAAAGAAATTATTGCTGACAGCCATAACATCTACGATGGTTTTTGAATAAATACCCTGCATATGCTTAGCTACTTTTTGTAATAAACCCTCCGCAAGTATAGAAGTAAGCAAGAGAATGTCCTTTCCTCTGTAATCTCTGATAACTCGTTCTATACTATTAATTGTTTTTAGATCCAGATCATAATCAAAGACAAGACCGGACTTTTCCCCGGCCTCTTTTTTTAAGGGGATTTGCACCAGGCTATTATCTCTGTTTATTACTATCAGCGGGTCTTTACGCCTGGTGATCAAATCAAAAGCCTCAACCCTACTTTTGACCTCATCACCTCCCACTCTCTTGACAATATCATTTTTCTTTAATGGTACTGCAGCAGCAGGGGAAGCAGGGATAATCCCTTTAATACGACAGGTAAAATCATCAATTTGGGGTGGCTCTAATAAGAGGGGAAAAGCGTAATATTCAGCCAGTCTATCAACTAAACTAATTAAAGAATTGTAAATACTATCAATATCAAACTTTAAACTATCAGCTGTATACCTGGTATATCCAGGCAGATAAATACGGACGGAGGCTGGTTGATAGCTGGCTAAAAGGTCTATTGTTTTCCCAAGATACTCCCAGCCCATAAGATGGGGCATGGCCACAATACTCCCGTGAAAAGTGATATTATATTTTTTAAACAATTCTAACCCCTCAAATACAATAGCAGGGTTTTTATCACCCATTAAAAAAACCCTTTCATCAGGGTCAGAACAATTCAATGATATATTAAGCTCGACAGGTTCATTTTCTTTCAAAAATTTAATAACTCTATCTGTTAAAGAACTCCCATTAGTCGTTATATTAATCTGTTTGTCAGGGAATTTGTCCCTGATTAAATAAATAATTTCCAGTATAGCTGGATGTGTAAATGGGTCTCCCTCTATGATCTTACTGGCAGACTCCCCAATTACTAATGTTCCATCAAGGGAAAGGAACTCTAATAATTCTTTAATCAGGGAGATGTCCAGGTGACCAAAACGGTAGACCTCAAGACCTGTCGGGTTATTGCCGTGACTGCAAAACCTGCAATTCATATTACAAACAGAGGTTATAGGGAGTATGTTATCATTTTGGACTGTTTTTAATAAAATATACCTCTCTCTATCACTTAACTCTTTCATTTAAACACCTACTTCAGACTAAGATTAGCTGCTGCACCCAGGCTAAATGGTGCAAAATCACCTTTCTGGTACTGATAATAAGCAGCAGCACCAATCATGGCCGCATTATCTGTACAGAGCTTCAGGGAGGGAGTATATAAAGGTAAATCTTCCTCAGCAAGAGCCACAGACAACTGCTGACGCAGGGTTTTATTTGCTGCAACCCCACCAGAGAGGATAACACTCTTTGCCTCCCGTTCCTGAACAGCCTTCATAACTTTATTAAGCAGGACATCTATTACGGCCTGCTGAAAACTGGCAGCTATATCTGGAATATGCAGTTTTTTCCCTTTTTGTTTTTGATTATGAATGTAATTTATAACAGCGGTTTTTAAACCACTGAAACTAAAATCATAGTTGTCTTCATTAATAAAAGGACGCGGAAAATCAACTGCCACCGGGTCTCCTTCTTTACTAATCTTTTCAACAGCCGGGCCGCCCGGGTATCCTATCTCCAGTACCCTGGCAATTTTATCAAAGGCCTCACCAGCGGCATCATCTCTGCTGCGTCCAAGTATTTGATAATCTCCTAATTCCTTAAAGTAAAGAAGGTCAGTATGACCACCAGAAATAGTCAAACAGACTACTGGGGGCTCTATCTGCGGGTTGGAAATAAAATTGGCATAGATATGTCCGGCAATATGATTAACCCCAATAAATGGCTTATGAAGAACATAGGCCAGTGCTTTAGCAGCTGATAGGCCTACCAGCAGACCACCTACTAGACCAGGACCGTAGGTAGCCGCTACTCCATCTATCTGATCATAAGTAACCCTGGCAGTCTGCAAAGCCTCTTCAATAACTGGATTAATAAGTTCCAGATGCTTACGGGAAGCAATCTCAGGTACTACTCCACCATATTTCCTGTGTAAATCAATCTGTGAAGCCACAATATTTGACAAAACATCAAGGCCATTTTTCACAACTGCTGCAGCAGTTTCATCACACGACGATTCTACTGCCAGTATTAACACATCATTCTCCTTCATCAATAATCTCCTTCCACATAATAAGGGCATCTTCATGGTCATTAGTATAATATTTAGGCCTACATCCAACAGGGATAAAGCCATATTTTTGGTAGAGGGCTATAGCAGAACTATTACTTACCCTGACCTCCAGTGTTACCCTGAGGCTTCCTTCCTGTTTTGCCCTGACAGTAAGTCTATTTAACAGTTTTCGGGCTATACCCTTCCTCCTATATAAGGGGTCAACTGCTAAATTGGTTATATGTAATTCATCAATAATAACCCAGCCACCTATATAGCCAATAACTTTACTACTATTTAAAGCTGCAAAATAATGGGCATAAGGGTTTTCCATAATCTCCCTGCGGAAAGACCTGAGTGACCATGGGTCTGGAAAAGAATCATCCTCTATTCTTAAGACATCATCAAGGTGTGTCTCCTTCATCGAAACTATCTCTATATACATTTCATTCACCTGGATTCTTTTTTATACCAGTTTATTTCCGCCTGAGGCCTTTTAAGATAGTTGGGTTTGATAGCCAAATAGCCATCATCCAGACCTTTCTTAAGATAATATGCACCGAGTTCAGCTACCAATCCCCCCTGAGGATAATTCAAAACAGAAGATAGTGGGATTAGTTCCAGTGAAGCATTATTAAATAGCTGCTGATACTGTACAAAACCATTACCCATTACATATATTTTTTTGGAATCAGCAACTCCCTTTAAACGTTCAATCAGCTCAGTAACAGATAAAGCACTATCCCCCCATATCTTTACCTTTTTAATATCCTTATTCCAGCTATCATACATTGCACAGTACACCCGTTCACGTCTAGCATCAAGTAGGGGAAGAATCATACCCTCACAAGCCTGGGCCCCATAGGCCATTATATCAAGGGTAGATAAACCTTTCACAGGTAATTTTTTCACCTGGGCAAATGTCTTAATCGTACTTAAACCAATTCTCAGCCCGGTAAAAGAACCCGGGCCAAGGCCAACCGCCAGACCAGTCAGTTCATCAATAGAATAATTTGTCTCTTTAAATAAATAATCAATATTGGGAATAAGGCGTTCACTATGGCGGTGTATCAACTCTATATTTATCTCAGCAAGCAGACCATATTCTCCTACTAAAGCAATAGCAGCTACCGGACTGCTAGTATCAATCCCTAATACTAACATTTTTTTTAATCCCTTCAATTAATTTTTTGCTCCTAATACCCTCTGCTTCAAGGGTAATTTCTCTTGCATTATCTGCTAGTCTATCTATTTTAACATAAATATAATCAGGAGACAAAAAACCATCGGCCAGCTCCGGCCATTCAATAATAATTATCCCCTTCCTATCCAGGTAATCCTCAAACCCCAGGTCCAGTAGGTCTGTCTCATCTTCAAGGCGGTAAAAATCCATATGATACAAAGGAAGTTCACCACTATATTCATTAACCAGGGTATAAGTGGGACTACTGACATCATCAATGATCCCCATTCCACTGGCAATCCCCTGTACAAAAACTGTCTTGCCTACACCCAGGTCTCCTGATAAAAGAATCACCTGCTCTCTTTCTATTAAGTGACCGATTATTTCCCCAAGGAAAAAAGTCTCTTTTGCTGTCTTACTCCTAAATTGAAATATTGTCTGCTCCATATACTTCACCTCATATTTTACACTTAAGCTGTCTCCCTTTTTACTATCATATCCAAAATTTCAGCTGATTTCAATATTACCTTATAGCACTTAATCTCATCATTACGGTAGCTCTCTTTTAAAGGGGCACAATCAATAGAGCCCATCTCTCTTTCATAAATACTAAAAAACTCCTTACTAAGTTCCTTTATTCTGGTGCTCTCATGAGCCCTTTCTTCAACAAAGAGATTCCCCATTACCATCAGAGCAGCTGTTAAAGCACCACATTTATCTTCTATGGCCATACCCCCACCAAAAGCAGCAGCCAGTTTCAGGGCATCCCTGGACAAACCAAGGTCATAGGCCTTATTAGCCCCATATAAAATTGTCTCAGCACAATTAAGGTCTTCTTTCTGACCAAAACCATTTTTAATTAAATCTGTTAACAATCCCCTTCACTCTCCTCATTTTTTATATTATATCCTTAAAAATCCTCAAATACCCTGTTAAACACAGCTGTTTTATTTAACTTACCAAATAAAACTTACTTAAAACAGTCTTTGCAGTCTTAAGGTTTTCCTCTTTAATTAAGATATAGTCTGTATTATAGGTAGAGAGGACAAATACACTAATCTCATTTTCTGCCAGTACTGTAGTCAGTGAAGAAACGATCCCGATAAGATCAAACCCCAGGGGGCCCTCAACTTCAATTGCCGCCCAACCCTTTTCTGCCTTTACCCCAATTGGAACAGATTCTTCAGCAGATACTATTGATAATTCATTCCTGGTTCTAGTTATTGAATAAAAATCACGGCTTTCTAATACCCACTTTGGTATTGGCCGATCTTTATCCACACTACAAACTGCCAACCTTTTCGGTAAAACTTTTAATGATAATTTTTCCACATATATTCCCCCCTGTTGATTACATATCATTATTTTCTCTAAAACAAGAAAAAAATCCTTCTTTTTTATTATTTAAACTTCTTTCATAATTATCTTTATCTTGCATAATTACATGAAGAAGCCACTTAAAACGGAGCACCTAGGGCACTCCCTATTTAAACGAACCATACAAGAAAATTAAGGTTGCAGGTTTGAGTATAACCGATTAGGAAAAAGGCCGTTTTCCTTCATGTAATTATGCAAGACGCTTATTTATTAACTTATTAAAACAACAATTGAGAATAATCCTGCCAGCTAAATGATTCAACTGGTATTGAGATATTGTATGCTTTTTTTTGCTTTTCCCAGAGATACCAGTTATCCCTGATTCCTTTGCGGGCATATTTAATACAATTTACAGTATCTGGTCCAAGCAGAAGGATCTTATGTTTTGCTGTCTCATTCATCCAGTTGATAATCCAGGAATTTATCCCTTGATCACCGAAACTATAACCAGCTATAATTAAACTATCCACACTGGGGAGCAGGCGGTAAAAACTATAATGAACGTCAACATAGATACTGCGGTGGTATTCCAATATCTTATTTATCCTACCGGTTAGAATAAGAGGTCTAACCCCAATCTGTTCTATATTAGTCATTTTCTCCTGATTATCCAAGTCCCTGGAACCATAGAATTCTTTATTACCCTGTTTATACCTGTACCAGTTAACAGAGCCGTGTAGTTTAAGGAGTCTAAGTCTCCCAGAATCACCTATTAAAGACCCCGGCTGCCAGTGTCTTATCCCACTTTCATCAGCAAAACCATCAACATATGGCAGCTTGTTTTTACTAAAATAATGTTCCAGTACAGTATCATGATTTAGGGTGAAAATATTAATTGAACCTACATTAGCATCCTCAATAAGCTCCTTAATAAAGGAAAGATAATCTAAATTAGCAGGTTTATGAGAGAGTAGGTCTGTAACTACATCAGCAATGTAAGCAACGCTATAACTGGCCAGTTTGGCTATTGTCCAGGAAAAACCTTTTTTAGCAAAATTAAGTTCTTTTTTAACAAGTGGTTTTATTTTTTCCACAAAAAAAACCACAATCGGGTTTTCATATTCACTGGTAAAATCCTTAATCTGTCTTACTACATAATAGAGATCCTCATAGCTTATATTTGACTTATTAAAAAAAACTGTAATTTCTCTTTTTATTATCCTTAAAAACCTAATTATATTATTAACACAGCTATCAGGGTTTTTATGTTTTCTAATATAAAAACGACCCCGGTCTTGATTAAAGCCCTGATCATATATTACTCCCTTTCCTGACATTATCCTTTTTGTTATATCATCAGTTGAAGGCATCCCAGCTGCAGCAGAAGCACCCGCCCCCAGAAAAAGAGAAATATTTTGTTTAACCATAATTTTTACCCGCCTTCTAAAATACTTATATTTATTTTATAATTATAGGAAGGTAATTATGTAAAAAACCACCTATTCAATTATTAAAGAAATAAGTGGTCTATAATTTATTAGTTTTTAAATATGTTTTCTCCACATCTTTAAAGTTTACACTAATTCAGCAGACACATCTTCTCTAGTGACATTTTTTCTTTTTTCTTCTAGATTTTTATACGTCCTTATTAATAAAAACATTGAGGCAAGGAAAGTTAAAAAATCAGCCAGGGGTTGGGCTAAAAATATAGATTTTACTCCTACTAAACAAGAAAGAATAATTAAAGTCGGTATAAAAAAGATACCCTGTCTGGACAATGATAAAAAACCCGCTGGAACAGCTTTACCCATTGCCTGATAAAGCATACTGGCAGTTACATTTAAACCAAGTACTGGGAGCATAGTTGAAAAGTATTTTAAGCCAACAGCAGCAATTTCAATTACTGCTGTATCCTTAGAAAATATACTAATTAACTGTCTGCTAAAAACAATAAAGATAATTGTCATTATCACACAAAATATTGTTGTTCTTTTAATCGTAATCCGGATAGATTCCAGTAAACGGTCAAACAATATAGCCCCATAATTAAAACCCGCCACCGGTTGAAAGGCCTGTCCAAATCCTAATACAACCATTAAGGGTAATGAAAACACCCTGTTTATAATACCAATAGCCGCTACATATATATCATTATAATACCCGGCAGTATTATTCAAAAGGGCCATGGCTATACTTATTAAAACCTGGCGCATTAGAGTTGGGAGACCCATTTTAATAATTTCAGTAAAAATTCTAATGGAAGGAGAAAAACCGCTTAAATTCATTTCTAAAATACTCTTCCCACTGAAATAATAATATAATAAAATTATGGTAGATACAGCTTGGGCTAATACTGTTGCCAGAGCAGCCCCGGCAACCCCCATGTTAAAAGCAAAAATAAAAATAGGATCAAGAATAATATTCAAGCCAGCTCCAATAGCCATAGCAAACATACTCATTTTAGCATTCCCCTCGGCCCTGACCATACTATTCAAATTCATATTGTTTATTGTAAATATTGTTCCAAGAATAATAATACTACCATATTCCATAGCATATGGTAATATAGTATCAGTTGCACCAAAAACCTTAACAATAGCTTCTAAAAAAATGTATCCCAGGGCTGCCAGAAATATTCCAAAAACACTGGTCATAATAAATGAGGTAGAAACCACTTTATTAGCCATGTTTTTCTTATCTTCACCAAGCAATCTGGAGATATAGGATGCTGAACCCATACCAAAGGTCATACCAAAGGCTGATAATAACATAAAAATAGGAAAAACTACAGTAACAGCACCAATCGACAATATTCCTAATCTGCCGACAAATACCGTATCTACTAAATTATAAACAGCTGTAACTAACATACCAATAATTGCAGGTATGGACATATTGCTTAGTACTTTAGGTATTGTTTCTTCTGCCATCATTCTGGTCTTTTTATCTTTATACATTTAAAAACCTCCATAAATTAATTTGATTTGTTTACAATATATTATTTTCAGTATATGACTGTAGCAGATCAAGGATAAATTGAATATTTGCTTCTTGATTTTTAGCATAAAATTTAAGGAGAGTTGGTATAGAGGTCTGAATAATAATAAATAACTTTTTTAATTCCTCTTGATAAAGATCTATACAAACCTCACTATAATCACGTTTAAAATTAATTAAAAATAAATCATATACTTTAGTAAAAATAATTTCATTAAACCTTATTTTATCTATTGCATTTTTCTTGTCTTTATGTAAATCATTATTTTCATGGATATACCTAAATATTTTTTTTACAATTACTTTATTTCTACACATTTCTTTATATAGAATTGTAAAAAATGTTTTAAGATATTCTTTTTTTATGTTACTGGTTTCATGAGATAGTTTATGATATATCATATCCCAGTTTTCTTCAAAAATCTTTAAAAATAAATCCCATTTAGTAGGAAAATAATTATAAATAGTCCCTACAGCAATCCCAAGTTCATCAGCAATACTCTTCATACATACATCTTGATATGAATTTTCCTTAAAAAGCTTTAGAGAACTGTCAATAATCTTTCCCCTTAGATTCTTAATTTTTTTAGGCATAATTCCACTCCCCATAAATTATGCAATAACTTTATATGAATCTCATTCATATAATATTATAATGAATGGGATTCATAATGTCAATAATTATTTATAATTTCTAATATAAATTAAATTTATAAATAAATATGGTTCACCACCCTATAGTTTCTATAAAATGATAAACCAAATAAGAAAGGCTTTATTCTCTTTATTTGTTAATAATAATCCAAGTTTATTTTAATTAATATCTCAATCAAATCAAAATAGCTTAAGTCCTTGGCAAACCTACTCCAATACTAATTTTTTAAATTAAATCTATAATGGAGGTATCTTTACCAAAAATACCTTCCCAGTCCCAGGTAAAGTTATCCACTGCATTTTGAATAGCTGGTAATTTTAAAGCCTTATTCAATAAACTACTAGCAATTGTTATTGAGTGGGCACCACATTCCAGGGCATCAGTTACTTGACCTATATTCCTGAAACTAGCGGCCAAAATTGATGTTGATGAATTATATTTAGTGATAAGCCCAGCAAAATGTTTTATTGTATCACGCAGGTTTTAAAACCCACTGATAATTTACAAAAAGATAATCTATTTTAAATAAAATGATACTTCTAGCATAAAAAATACTACTGCAGTACTGCAGTAGTATTTAACATTACAACAAAGTTTTATTAGTTTTTGGAATGCCAGCAAAATATCCATATACTTAGCTAGTACTACTCTTTTGTTCATCAATGTTATGATGCTTATTTCCTTTCCGGCGAAGTTTTGACAGAAAATTAAATCCAATATTCTGTTTGCTTATGACGTCAAAGGCAACGGCAGCCAATAATACAAGCCCCTTGACTACTTGCTGTACATTTGAACTGACCCCCATGATGGACATTCCGTTGTTTAATATACCCATAGTCATAGCTCCGATCAGTGCGCCGCTTATGGTACCTATACCACCGGTAGCACTTGCACCACCTATAAAACAGGCGCCAATTGCATCTAACTCAAATAATTGACCTGCTTGCGGTGATGCAGAATTTAAACGTGTAGAAAACACAATTCCGGCAATGGAAGCTAGAAAAGCCATATTAACATAGACAAGGAAAAGTAATTTCCTGGTCTTAACACCAGACAAACGTGCAGCCTTTTCATTACCCCCCAGAGCATAAATATGACGGCCTGGTACCGTGGAAGAAGTGAAATAGCTGTAAACGATCAATATGATTCCAAGAATTATAAATACCATTGGAACACCGCGGTAATTTGCCAGTATATAAAATAACCATATGATAGCGGTTGCAATGATTGCCAGCCTGAATCCCAGATTAAGGGGGCTTTCTACAGAATATCCTTTATTCTTACGTGAATAATAGCTATATATTTGGTAGGCAGTAAAAGCTAACGCGAGTATTATACCTATTATTAATGATGTACTATTCCTCACACCAAACAAGTGCATATTTTCAAATAAATCAGGAATAAATCCTGCAGAATAAGCACGATATTCGGAAGGGAAAGGAGCCAGTGTCAGGCCATTCAACACAATTAGAGTTAATCCCCTGAATATAAGCATTCCAGCCAATGTTACTATAAAAGCGGGAATCCTTACATAAGCAATCCAGAAACCCTGCCATACACCAATACCGATACCAATTAGTAAGGATAAAAGAATGGAAAGATGAGGATTCCATCCCCAGGAGATGATAAATGTGCCTGCACAAGCACCTATCAAGGCACACACAGAGCCTACCGACAGGTCAATATTACCTCCTGTCAGTATGCAAAGCAGCATACCGCTGGCTAAAATGACCACATAGGCATTCTGGAAAATAAGGTTAGATACATTCATTGGCTTAAGCAATATGCCATTAGTTAAGACTTGAAAAAGTACAATAATACCCAATAATACGAAAAGCAACATATATTGTTTCAGGTTATTACGAATTGTAGTCCAGTTCATACTCGACCTCCCCTTTACTTGCTTGTATGATAGAATTCATGATACCTTCCTGAGTCGCCTCCGATTGGAGGACTTCATCGATTATTTTACCTTCGTTCATTACATAGATGCGATCACACATCCCCAGGATCTCTGTTAATTCTGATGATATAAGTACAATTGCTTTTCCTTGTTCGGCTAATTCATTTATTATCTCGTAAATTTCATATTTTGCTCCCACATCTACACCGCGAGTTGGTTCATCTAGAATCAGAACATCAGGTTTGGAATAAATCCATTTTCCTAAAAGCACCTTTTGCTGATTACCGCCTGATAAATTAGCTACATATTGCTCAACGTTCGGAGCCTTTATATTTAGATCCTTTCGATATTTATTAGCGACTTGCCTTTCAAGATCTTTATCAATTCGGCCGTGTTCAGTTACATAATCCATTCTCGGCAGCGTAATGTTGTGTTTGATGCTACTACCCAACAGTATACCACTCTCTTTACGATCTTCAGTAACATAGGCCAGATTGTGTGCAATAGCTTCAGGTACAGAAGTCATATCCAGAATTTTTCCTTCTTTTATAACTGTACCGGAAGTATTGGTTCCATAGGCCTGACCGAAAATAGACATGGCCAATTCTGTGCGGCCCGAGCCGATCAAACCATAAATACCTACTACTTCACTCTTATGCACTTTAAAGGATACATCATCTACGACTTTGCGTTCTGGATATAGTTCATGGCTAACTGACCAGTTTTTCACTTCAAAAGCCACTTCATCACGTATTTTGTCAGGTCTAGATGGATAACGTTCTGTCATCTCTCTGCCTACCATACCTCGGATAATTCTTTCTTCTGACACATCATCGATCTTATTATCAAGGGTCTCAACAGTACAGCCATCACGAATAACCGTTATCCTGTCGGCACAATAGGCGATTTCATGTAATTTATGTGATATAACAATAGAGCTAATACCTTCTTCACGACGTAGTTTTAGTATTAGGTCAAGAATGTGTTGTGCCTCTTGTTCATTGAGGGAAGAGGTCGGTTCATCTAATATTAATAAACGTACATTCTTGGCTAGTGCCTTTGCGATTTCGACCAACTGCTGTTTACCGACACCTATATCTTTAATCTGCATATGGGGATTTTCCTTTAGACCTACCATGCGCATGTATTTTTTAGCTTTTTTATAGGTCTGATCCCAGTCAATGACACCATTTTGTTGCTGTTCGTTACCTAGAAACATGTTTTCTCCAATCGATAAATAGGGAACAAGAGCTAATTCCTGATGGATAATAACAATTCCCAGACTTTCTGAATCCTTGATGCCCTGAAAACCGCATTCCTTACCATCATAGTAGATGTCCCCTGAATATGAACCATATGGATAAACTCCACTCAATACATTCATCAAGGTAGACTTTCCTGCACCGTTTTCTCCAACAATACCGTGAATCTCGCCTTCCTGAACAGTAATATTAACATTATCCAGTGCCTTCACACCAGGAAACTCTTTGGTAATGGAGCGCATTTCCAGTAATGTCTTTGTCATTTTTATACCCTCCTTACAAAAATAGCAGATGGATAGAGATTACCCATCTGCCACAGCATGTTATTCTATAATTAGAGGCCCAACTGCTCAGAGGTATAATAACCACTGTCAATTAACAATTCTTTGTAATTGTTAATGTCAGCAAATACTGGTTCACATAGATAGGTTGGGATAATACCTGTGCCGTTATCATAGTCACTGGTGTTGTTGATTTCCGGTTCTTCGTTATTTCTGATAGCCTTTACCATTTCAACAACCTGTGCAGCCAGTGTACGGGTATCTTTGAAGATGGACATAGACTGATAACCGGCAATGATGTTTTTGGTGTTGGCTATATCACAATCTTGACCTGTAATAACAGGGAAATTGTCCTTTTCAAATCCTGCACCTAGCAATGAGTTGGTAACACCCAGAGCTGTTGAGTCATTAGAGCAGAGAACTGCATCAAGTTCCTGACCTGCTGAGTAATGAGCAGCAATCAGGTTGTCCATACGGGTCTGGGCATTTGCGGAAGACCAATTCATGGTAGCAATCTGTTCAAACTCAGTCTGTCCTGAAGGAACTACAACTACACCGCTCTTAACATAAGGTTTGATCACATCCCAAGCACCGTTAAAGAAGTAACGAGCATTGTTGTCGTCAGGAGCACCACCGAAGATTTCGATATAAGCAGGATCATCGGCCGAACGATTTTCCAGATTTAAAGCATCTTCAAGATATTCACCCTGAATGGTTCCAACCATATAGTTGTCAAAGGTAGCGTAATAGGAAACAGCATCTGTTTCCATGATTAGACGGTCATAAGCAATCACAGGGATTCCTTCTAATTTGGCAGTTTCAAGAACGGTACCCAGAGCACTACCATCGATGGAGGCTATAACGAGTACATCAGCACCACCCAAGATCATATTTTCAAGCTGAGAGATCTGAGTAGCGACATTATTGTTAGCATACTGAAGATCAACAGTATAACCAGCATCTTCCAATTGGGCTTTCATGTTAGCACCATCTTGATTCCAACGCTGCAGACTTTGAGTGGGCATTGCAACCCCAATTTTCCCTTTAGCAGCAAAAACTGCGGTTGTCATCGTTAATACCAGAGCCAGAATCATTAAAATTGTTATACTTTTTTTCATTTTTATCATACACTCCTTAGTATTCTTATTTTAATTAATTTTTTTTGCTGTTTTGCTTGATTCTTAAAAACTAGCCTCCTTTCTTTTAAGATTGATAATCTTACTACCATATCTATATCATATTATTTTAACACTTGTTTTAACACTTAAATTTTAATTTCAACTGAGGGTATTGCTTGAAATAATCCACAATTATATCTATTTATAGTTAATATTAAAAATATTTTTAAAAATATTTATCAGCAAGACAGATTGAATATAAGAGCACTCTTTTATAAACTTATACTTCCTAAAAAGTAAAATTATCTAGATAAATTATATACTGTTATCTGAATAATTACAATTTAATATTTTTTTAAACCCTTTGATATTTTTTTAGGTACTCCTATATACATAAATTTTATGAAAATTTCCCTCTAACTTCAGATTTTATTATACTATCTACTCGTTTTTTCTTTAACATATTTATTTTTTTATATAGAGAATACCAACAAAAAAAACACCTAAGCCCGCAAAGAAGATACCTAAACCTGCAAAAAAGATAGCAAGGATTACTAAATTATGCATATTTACCCCTCCAAATAAATTATTTACAATATAATTCTTCATCTTTATAAATACTCCTGCAAAAAACAACTTTACTCTACGTATTTTCTCAACAATTTTGTTTCATATTAAGAGACAGTTCCCCTTACCCACTCTCGATTCATCCATGGCCATAATAAAAACACTTAAATAAAAGCGGCTTTTTTATTTTTTCTATCAACTTTGCCATTCCACACACCCCTTCTTGATTTACACATAAGCTGTAACAAAGTAAAAGGTGATAAATTACAAAAATTCAAGATTATCCCTATATGTTGTAGGGGTAACACCTACAAGTCTTTTAAACCAGGAACTGAAGTAAAATGAATCATTAAAACCAATTTCATCTGCTATTTGATAGATTTTCTTATCAGTTGTCTTTAATAACTCCTTTGCTTTATTAACCCTGATCATATTTAAATAATCTGTAAAATTCTCACCAACATAATCTAAAAATAGCTTACTTAAATACCCACTACTTACATTAAAGTGTTGGGACAGCTCGGTCAGGGTTATACCTTCTTGATAATTTTTTTTAATATGTTCTTTTACCTCTTCAATCAATATTTCATTCTGATTGTTCTTAGGACAGGTAACCATACTATTTACATCTAGAAAAAAATCCTTAAGCCATTTTTCTAGGTCTAAAAGATTATCTCCGTTAATAACCTTCTCTAAATAGACATTATCAATCTTTTTAATCATATCCTGATAATCATATCCTAACTCCTTCAGAGCCTGAAATGTAAACAAGACAAGATTATTTAGCAAAATAAATAACCCCTGCCGGTCACCCTTAAGCCCTCCTATATGCTTTAAAATATGATCTACTTCCTTCAGTAGCTCTTCTTCACTACCGGTTTTTATAAGTTGATATAGCTGATTATTATTAATGATAATAGATTGATTTTCAAAAAACTTATCATCAGTTAACCAGTTTAATGTATCATTCCTGACATTTTTATTTAAGTAGACTGATAGCTCATCCCTTAAACTGGCTAACTCTTCTTTGTCTTTATTTTCCCTGGAAATACCATCCCTGATTTCATTTACTGCCTCTAATAAACGTTGTGAACGGAAGGGTTTTAAAAGGTATTCATTTACTCCCAGACGGATCAACTGCTGTGCATATTCAAATTCTGCATGACCAGAAATTATTAACACCTTAATATCTCTATAGTCTTCCCTGAGTTTATTTACTAATTCGATACCATTTAAACCAGGCATCTGGATATCAGTTACCAGAATATCAATATCTTCATCCTGTAGGATTGATAATGCCTCTAAACCATTTACTGCCTGAAAAATTTGATATCCATGTTTCTGCCAGTTAATATTATTAACCATCTTATCTAATAATGGTTTTTCATCTTCAATTATAAGAATTTTAAACATCATAACCACCCTGCTGTCTGTATGGCAACTTAATAATCATCCGGGTTTTAACACCTATTTCACCACTTACAAACAAGCCATACCCCTCCCCAAATTTTAGTTTTATTCTTTGATTAACATTCCTCAAACCAAAATATTGTTTTTCATTTATGGGTTCTTTAAGCCCCTGTAATATTTGATTTATCTCTTTAATTTTTGAATCCTCCATACCCATTCCATTATCTATTACTTCAAAATATATTGTATCACCTTCCAAATAACCCTTTACAATTATTAATCCCTTTTTATCCGACTTCAAGATGCCGTGATAAATAGCATTTTCTACCAGAGGCTGAAGCAATAATCTTGGAATATACTTATTTCTAATCTCCAGATCTTTTATATCAATAATATACTCATATTTTTCTCCTTGGCGAAGTTTCTGAATATAAAGGTAGTTTTTAACGTGTTCAACTTCACTGACAATCTTGACCATTTCTTTGCCGTGGCTTAAACTAAGCCTGAAGAAATTACCCAAAGCCTCAATAAGTCTGGTAGCCTTATTACTATTATTATTTTCAAGCTGACCGATTATTAAATCCAAAGTATTATATATAAAATGGGGTTTGATTTGATTATCCAGGCTCTCCATCTCAAGTTCCCTCAGTAGTTTCTGTTCAGCAATATTTTCTTCCATCAATTTCTTAATTTTGCTGATCATTTTATTAAAACTCTTGCCCAACTGGGCAATCTCATCCTTACTCTGAGTTTCTATCTTAACAGAGAGGTCATTATTGGCTGCCTGCTGGGTTACTTCTTCCAACTCCCTAATAGGATGTGAAAGGGCATAAGATAAATACATTGTTAGCAGTATTATTACAAATAATATTAACCCACTAATTAGAATTGTAATCTTTTTTAACTGGTTTAATTCAGCTTCAACCTCACTGGCATAAGCAACACTGACAATATTCCAACCAGTAACAAGGGATTTTGCAGTATTTAAGATATATTTATTATCATCTGCTATATAACTGTACTTACCGGACTTATTCAATTTATAAAAACTACTCTTTTGCCCAATCAGGTCCCTGTCAGGGTGATAAATAATATTGCCATCTCCATCAGCAATAAAAACATACCCCTTTTCTCCTAGTTTTACATTTGTAATGTCGGCAAGCATATCAATATTTATATCAGCACTAATTAATACCCTGGCCTCTGCATCATCAGGGTAGTAAGGCCTTAATATTGATACTACATCTTTCCGGGAAAAATTGGTATGAGGACTGGTTATCGCAATACCACTCTCCTTTAGCCCATCTGCCAGGGCATAATTAATTGCTTCAATATCTATATAGTATAGACCATAACAACTAATTCGTTTTCCATTACTAAAGGTTAGCGCAATATCCTCCAATCCGGGTTTCATATACCGTAAATTATTAAAGTCCTCCCAGATTCTAAAGGTATATTTGCGGTTATTGGCAAAGTCATGGATCTGGGTAAGTTTGATAAACTGATTAATATAAAAATCCTGTTCCCTGGTTAAAAATTTCTCTATATCACTAAAATAACTGTCTATATCCCTTTTCATCCTGCTCACTACTTCCTGGGAATAAGCACTGGTTCTTTCAGTTATAACTCCAAAATAGGTTTTATAAGAAAAAAGGGCAAAGATAATCAAGGGAACAAGACCAATCAATAGGAAGGATATAATCAGTTTAGTTCTAATTGTATGAATTTCTATTTTTTTAAACACCTGTTTAAAATAATTTTTTGCTTTCCCCAATACTAACACACCTTTTAGTTTACATATAATTTATAGTAAAACACTATTTAACCCGCCAGGGTTTATAGACCTCAAGCAGATATTCTAAATTGTCATTCCCAGCATGGTTAAGACCTGTTTCTATAAAAGTAGGCGGCCGCTTATTATGTTTAATATAATTAACCATATACTCTAGCCCTTGTGAACCCATAGCTCCCAGGTCCTGACCTACCAGATATTGAATCAAACCCTCTTTTTGTAATAATAAAGCATCATAAAATATATCTATCCCAACAGCAATACCACCTTTTTGAGCCCAGTGCTGGAAATTAATCATAGCCTCAGCTGGAACATAAAACGGCCAGCCACCAACAAAAAAGATAACATCAAGTTCTGGATGGTTTTTAACATAGTCTTCAGTAAGCTCAATAGAAATCTTGATATTATCCTGATTTTCAAGTACAGCTCTGATATTTAAGTTGATTTCCCCTGCAGTAGCCTCTTTAAAGCCACGGATTCTTTCCTGTAAATTCAGAGCATCACGGGCACCAGTCATGATCATCGTATTTAGCTCTTGATCAGCCAGTCCCCTCTTTTTTACAACATCAACTAAGGCCTGTCCAATAGCGAAGCCAGCTTTGGTATTATCAATACCTATATAAAAAAGCCTCTCACTCCCCGGACTATCTGCATCAAAGGTAGCAACCGGTATTCCAGCCCTGATAGCCTTACTAATAACCTGACGGATTGGTTTAATATCATCAACACTTAAAACCATTCCATCAACTTTTCTCCTGATCAAATTTTCAATTACTTCAACCTGTTCACTGTTAGAAAAAGTAAAAGGAGCAACCCATTCTAATCTAACACCCAGTTCATGGGCCTTTTCCTGGGCTTCTTCAAAAGTATCCAGAAAAATTGGATTATCAAGGGAACGCGGTACAAAAGCTATAGTTAATGGTTTATCAGCTGCCGCCCTTAAAGAATCAGACACTAAAAATAATAATACCAGTAAACACAGCAGTAAAAAGATAAAATTTGCTCTTTTTAATATGCACAGCAAAGCTATCCACCCCTCCTAAATAATCTTTTTAAAATTGTAATAAAAATAATACTATTTTAATTAATTCTATAATTTATATATAAATTCCTCTATAATACCATAAAATTCTTGGAAATATTTAAAACGGCTGTTTTAAAGACAGCCGTTTTAACAATGCTATAGATATTTACAAGTATCTATTTAAATTAAACAATATAATCATCAAACCTTTAGAGTCTGTTCGAAAAGTACCAGTATATACCCGCAGGGGATTATATATCCCCTATTTATATCTTTTAGAACACACACTTTTATTAATTATTAAGTTCTTTTGACCTCTCAGCAGCTGCTTTTACTGCCTGAATCATACTACCCCTCAGGCCCTTTTCCTCCAGAACCTCTACAGCCCTTATAGTAGTACCTCCAGGGGAAGTCACCATATCCTTTAATTCACCTGGGTGTTGACCGGTCTCCATTACCATCCTGGCAGCCCCTAATACAGTCTGAGCAGCCAGTTTCTGGGATAATTCCCTGGGTAATCCCATCAATACCCCACCGTCTGCCAGGGCCTCTATAACCATATATATATAAGCAGGCCCACTGCCACTTAGTCCTGTGACAGCATCCATCAGTTCTTCTTTTACCTCAACTACTTCACCTACACCTTTCAGCAGGCTTTTTACCTGTTTCAAATCTTCTTTGCTAGCATTTTCACTTGCTGTAAAAGCAGAAATCCCCTCTTTAACCAGTGAGGGTGTATTGGGCATTACCCTGATAATTCGACATGAATCAGGTACTGTCTTTTGATAGCTGGCCAGGGAAAGACCGGCTGCTATTGTAATTAATAATTTATTTGCCAAACTATTTTTTATATTATCCAGTACAGCAGCCATCACCTGGGGTTTGACAGCCAGCAAGACTACATCTACACCTTTAACAGCCTCCTTATTATCAGTAGTCATCTTAATACCCTGATATTTTCCCTCTAATTTATCATTATCAAGCTTAATATCTGAAACAATAATTTTATCTGCCGAATAACTACCGCTTTCAATTATTCCTTCCAGTAAGGATGTTCCCATCTTCCCTAAACCAATAATGGCTAATTTGCTCACTCTCTATCACTACTCCCTGATCTGACCCTGGCCACGTACAATATATTTTATAGTAGTAAGTTCATTAAGACCCATCGGACCTCTAGCATGGAGTTTCTGGGTACTAATACCAATCTCAGCCCCCAGACCAAATTGATTACCATCTGTAAAGCGAGTTGAAGCATTAACATAGACTGCTGCAGCATCTATTTCCTCTAAGAAACGCTGGCTCTTTTGATAATCATTAGTAATAATGGCCTCAGAGTGTTTGGTACTATACGTATTTATATGTTCTAGGGCTTCATCAAAACTTCCTACCACTTTAACCGCCATAGTGAAATCAAGGTATTCTTCACTCCAATCGCTTTCTTCAGCCTGTTTAGCACCTGAAAGCAAAGTGCAGGTCCTTTTACAACCCCTGATCTCTACTCCCTTATCATTAAAGAGCTCAGCCAGCTGTGGTAGAAATTCTTCAGCAATATCCTGGTGAACTAGCAAACTCTCTGCTGCATTACAGACTGCAGGACGGCTTGTTTTGGCATTAAAGGTAATATCTAAGGCCATATCAATATCAGCAGCTGAATCTACATAGATATGACAGTTGCCAACACCGGTTTCAATAACCGGTACCTTTGACTCATTAACAACCCTCTTAATAAGTCCGGCCCCACCTCTAGGGATAAGAACATCAAGGTAGTCATTTAGTTCAAATAAAACCCTGACTGCTTCCCGATCAGTCACCTGAATTAGCTGAACACCCCCCTCTGGTAAACCAGCTTCTACTGCCGCTTCAGATGCTATTTGGGCCAGGACTCTGTTGGAATGGATAGCCTCTGAACCACCGCGCAATATTACCGCATTACCTGCCTTAAGACAAAGCCCTGCTGCATCAATAGTAACATTAGGTCTTGATTCATAGATAATACCTATAACACCAAGGGGAACCTTCATCTGCCCTATCTGAAGCCCATTAGGTCTCTTCCACATCTTAATTACATCACCAACAGGGTCTTCGAGATTAACTAATTCCCTCAAACCATCAGCCATACCTTTAATCCGTTCTTCATTTAATTTTAATCTATCCAGCATAGCTCTTGTTAAGCCAGACTGTACTCCTGCTTCCATATCCTTATTGTTCTCCAGCATTATCCTTTCAGTAGATGTTTCAAGCCTATCAGCAATATTTAACAGGGCAGCATCCTTTACCTGAGTTGATATACTCGCCAGTCTGGCAGCAGCCCTTTTAGCTTTTTTTGCTTGACCCAGTACTTCTTCTTTGATACCCATTTTTAATTCCCCCTTTAATAACCATATTGTCCCTGTGTATCACATCAGAACCATTTTCATATCCCAACAATGAAACTATTTCCCCGGAGTGATATCCCTTAATCAGTTCAACCTCCCCTGATGAATAGTTTACCAATCCCTTAGCTAGTTCTTCACCACTTTCATCTATAATCAAAACTGAATCACCTTTTTTAAAACTACCCTTTACCTTAGTTATTCCACCAGGGAGCAAACTCTTTCCCTGATAGAGCAGAGCCTCTGCCGCACCAAAATCAACAGTAATCCGACCGCTAACTGCCTGGTTATATAAAAGCCACTGTTTCCTTTTACTCAAACAATTACTGGTAGGTATAAAGGTAGTCCCAATATTATAGTTTGATTCTTCCTCCAACATAGTTACTATATCATTGATAATATTATTTCGAAAACCCGGTCCAATTACCATCGTTATCCCAGACTCTATACTAATTTCTGCTGCCTGTAATTTGGTCTGCATACCACCTGTCCCAATAAGGCTACCATTACCACCAGCTATTTTTTTCAATTCAGGGGTTATCTCTGTGACCTTATTAATTAACTTTAGGTTTTCTCCACCCTGACGTGGATCACCATTATACATGCCCTCTATATCAGATAATATTATCAGTAAATCTGCTTCAACTAGACCCGCTACCCGGGCAGAAAGTGTATCATTATCGCCAAATTTAATCTCCTGGGTAGCCACTGTATCATTTTCATTAATGATAGGAATAATCCCTTTTCTAAGCAGGCTTTCCAGGGTATTGTAGGCATTTAAATACCTCTCTCTATTTTCTAAATCACTGGCCGTAAGTAATATCTGGGCGGCTATCTGACCATACTCTCTGAGAAACTTATTATAAACCCCCATAATAAGAGCCTGACCAACAGCAGCAATACCCTGCTGTTCTGGGATAGAACCAGGTCTTTCCTTTAAACCAAGTTCAGCCATACCAGCGCCTATAGCACCAGAACTAACAAAGATTACTTCCTTACCCTGATTTTTTAAATCAACCATCTGCCGGAGAAAGCGGTCTATTCTCCCCAAATTTAACTTGCCTCCATTATGTGTCAGGGAACTACTCCCGATCTTTATTACAATCCGATTATATTTACCCATTTTAATCATCCACCCAAATTATTTTATAAAAAAACCCTCATTCCATTCAGGAACGAGGGGAACTCGCGGTACCATCCTTTTTGACAAAAAAGTCCACTTATTTATTGATAGTATAATAAATTGCTACTATCTGTCAAAATAACGGCTGACATCCGGAAAGGTATACTTATTCACTTCAACCCTTAAACTCCCAGACGGGTTTCACTAATAGGTATTTACCAGGCTCACACCTGCCCCGGCTCGCTTAAAACACCCAGCTTAGCTACTACTCCTGTTCATAGTTTTTAGAAATATCTTATTGTTAATAAATTATACCTAAATATACTATTATTGTCAAGCATTTAAAGCATCTCAAAAAAAAGAACCCACTTAAGGATTCTCTCAAAGTTCTATCAATCCAAGACTTATTTCAATTGCTTCATCAACTCTATCAATTATCTCTTTACTAAGATGTGTTACATGTCGTTGAAGTCTTTTTTTGTCTATAGTTCTAATCTGTTCCAGTAGTATAACAGAATCCTTCTCAAGATTGGTATTATTAGCAGATATCTCAATATGTGTGGGTAATTTTGCCTTATCAATCTTGGATGTAATAGCCGCCACAATAATTGTAGGGCTATATTTGTTACCGATATCATTCTGGATTACAAGGACAGGTCTGACTCCCCCCTGTTCTGAGCCAACAACAGGGTTTAAATCAGCATAAAATACATCACCTCTACTAACATTCATATTACTCACACTCAGCTAATCTCTCTTCATAAAATTGAAAAGTATTTGCTTCACTCTTTATTCCTTCATCAGCCAGCTCAAGATTAATTTCACTCATTTCCAGGTAACCTGCCCTCATCTGCTCACGGATTTCCTGTCTCCTTTTCTCCTGTAAGTAGAGTTTCATAGCCTCTCTAATAAACTCACTCCTGTTACCACTGCTTTTTTGTACAAAACCATCTACTTCCTGGAGAAGGTTATTAGGTAGACTGATCATAACCCGCTTTAAATTACCCAAGAAAAACACCCCCATAATATACTCTGATATATTCATTATATAGAAATATATTGATTAATGTCAATAATATATTAATATTTTTTGGCAATAATGTATTCTATATTAATATTTTCTAAAAATAGCATAAATATACATCAAACTACGCAAAAAATAATGATGAGACGTAAATCAATCTGTCTCATCATGGGACCTTAACCCTTCTTCAGCTAATTCCCGATTAATATCAGCCATTTTTTTATAGCCTTTAACCATTTCCCGGGCTATTTTCCTCTTCTTTTCTTCTGAGAGCACTTTCTTCTGGCGAGAATCTTTTTTTGCCATATTTTCACCTCATTAAATATGACTAAAACAACTTATATAATTCAGCTCTATCTAAGTATATAATATGTGATAAATACTGTCAATGCAGGAAGGAAACAATTAAGTAGTAATATTATCCATTCATAAATCAATTGTTTTCCAGGTCTCTAAAAACCCTACTACCTACCGCATTTTTCTGACCAAAATATTTCCCCTTATAGGGGTTAACTGCCTCCTGGTCAAGTTGGGCCAGAACAAGCTGACAGATACGCCTACCTGAGGTCAGTCTAATGGGCAATCTATTGGCATTATATAACTCAAGGGTTATCTGTCCTTTAAAACCAGGATCAACCCAACCAGCATTTTGAATAAATAAGCCCATTCTACCGATAGAACTACGACCCTCAACAAAGGCTGTTATATCAGCTGGCAACTCAATGTTTTCCATAGTTGCAGCTAATAAAAAGGAATTTGGAGGCAAAACTATTTCATCACTCTCTATACTGACATAATTAATCTCCTTATCCAGAGTCATGACCTCCATCATATTTTCATCTATTTTTAAAAAACTTGTTCCCAGACGCAGATCAATTGAAGCAGGTTGAATCTGATAGTCCAGAAGTGGCTCGATTATTATCCTTTTCTCTATAACTAAATCATGAATCTTCTTATCAGAGAGTATCATATTCTCCCCCTCCATTTTCACCAAAACTTTTTTCTATAATCTCTATCAAATACTCTAACGCCTCTTTTTCATCACTACCTTCAGTAACCAGTGTTATCTGATCACCCTTACCTATCCCTAATGATAATACCCCAATTATACTCTTGGCATTTACAGCTATACCATCAAATATTATCTCCACATCTGATTCAAACCTGTCAGCAGCCTCAACAAAAACAGCAGCTGGCCTGGCGTGTAAGCCAGTTTTATTCTTAATTATCACTTCTTTTTTTAGCATTTTATCACCTACCTATCGATAGATCCTAGGTACCCTATTTGATATATTACAAACAAATTCATAATTAATTGTACCCATAATTTCAGCCATTTCAGTGGCTGTTATCTCTTCATTACCCTGTTTTCCTACAAGAACTACTTCACTACCAATATTTACATCAGAAATATCTGTTACATCAACCATAAACTGGTCCATACAGACCTTCCCTCTGACAGGGGCCTTCTGTCCATTAATCAAAACATGGGCCTTGTTTGATAACAAGCGGGAATATCCATCTGCATAACCAAGCGGAATTGTTGCAATTTTACTATCCCTGGAGGTAATATATGCAGCCCCATAGCTAATACTACTGCCCAGGGGAAGGTTTTTAAGATATACTACCTTTGATTTCCAGCTTAATACCGGTTTAAAGGGAAGTTTTTTATGCATCTCATGTGAGGGATGTAACCCATAAAGGGCAATCCCCGGTCTCACCATATTTAATTGAAACTCAGGCAAATCAATAAGTGTCGCACTATTAGCAGCATGCCTAATGGGTATTATAAATCCTGATTCTGATAAATCATTGAGTAATTGCTGGAATCGCTCCCACTGTTGATGGGTATATACCTTGTCAGCCTCATCTGCTGTAGCAAAGTGGGTCATTATTCCTTCAATAATAAGATTATCCATTTGAGATAAACTCATAATAAAATCATTAGCCATCTCAGGACAAACACCTATCCTCCCCATACCTGTATCTATTTTTATATGCACCTTTTTTTTAATCCCTTTTTTTTCTGCTAAGGTATTAATCCTTAATGCTGTATCCATTCTCCCTATAGTAGGGATAAGGTCATAGTCAAGTAATAATTCATCTTGTGGTGGTAGAATCTCACTCATCACCTGGATTGGTAATGAAAAACCAGCTTCTCGTAACTCAAATCCTTCTTCAGGTAGAGCCACAGCCAATCTCTTTACCCCTGATTCAACAAGAGTCTTACTGACAGGTAAAACACCATGACCATAGGCATCTGCCTTGACCACAGCCATAATTATAGTATCAGCAGAGACCCTTTCCTTTAATAATCCCAAATTGTATTTAAGATTAGCTAGATTAATTTCAACCCAAACCGGACGGGTCTGACCCTTCATTTTAATTCCCCTCCTGAACCAGCAATCAGTTTTTTGATTGCCGCTGGAATATAGTCTATTAGATCACCAGCCATTAATGAATAGGAAGTAGTATCCTGCACAGCTAGATCACCTGCCAGCCCATGCAGATATACCCCCAGTACAACGGCTTTTTCAGGAGACAGTCCCTGAGATAACAACCCGGCTATAATTCCAGCAAGGGTATCACCACTACCTGCGGTAGCCATTCCCTCATTGCCTGTAGTATTAATATAAATTCTCCCATCTGGTAGGGCAATTATTGTTGCCGCACCCTTTAATACTAAATAAAGCTGTTTATCTACAGCAAACTGGCGAGCTGTTTTGATTCTATCCTGCTGTACTACCTTTATTTCCTCATCAAGTAGACGGGCCATTTCCCCTGGGTGAGGTGTTAGAATCAATGTTTCCTCCCTCTGTTTTAAAAGCTTAATATCGTCAATAACATTTAGTCCGTCAGCATCGATCAGCAGTGGTTTATGATAAGTACTTATTAATTTTTTAATAACTTCTGAACTTGTTTTTGAACGGCCAAAACCAGGGCCAGCAACAATCATATCTGAATCAGCCATCACTTTATTAATTATATTCCAATCAGGTTCATTATTATCACTTTTAGTCAATGGTGTAGTTATTAATTCTGGACTATAAGCCGAACTTATTGAAAGGATATCCTCGGGTATGGCCAGCCTTACCAGCCCGGCACCTGTTTTGAGAGCAGCTAGGCCTGTCAGGACAGGTGCTCCATCCATACCAGGACTTCCACCTATTACTGTTATTTTGCCAAAACTACCTTTATGGCCTGTCTTCTCCCTGGTAGGAAGCCAATCCAGGGCTTCTGAACAGGTCAGGGTATAGTGTGAACACCCTTCATTAAGTGCAAATTTTTCTGGAACAGTTAGATCCACAACCCCAATTTGCCCACAATACTTTCTCCCTGGATAAAGTAAAAGACCCGGTTTAGGGTAAGCCATAGTAAGGGTCCAAGTAGCCTTTACTGCTTTTCCTAAAACGCTTCCATTCTCTCCACTTATACCAGAAGGTATATCTACTGCCAGTACCTTCTTATCGGCGTTATTTATCAATTCAATTAAATCTGCTGCCCTCCCCCTAATACTACCACTAATACCTGTTCCTAAAATAGCATCTATTACTATGTCACAGGCAGCCAGCAAATTTTTTACCTCTTGATAATCAGTCCCTATAGTATCTATTTTTAAAGTATTAATAGATCTCAATTCACATAAACGGTAATTCATTAGTGAACTATCTGATAAACTGTCTTCTCCTGCTAAAAGAATTAACTGGACATTATATCCCTCAGTATCCAGATAACGAGCAGCTACTAAACCATCACCACCATTATTACCTTTACCAATAAATATTAACACTTTACTTCCCGGCTCTATAAACTTCACTACTTTATCAGCCACAGCCCGACCAGCTATTTCCATCAGCATAACACCAGGAAAACCAGCCTCAATAGCCGCCTTATCAACAGCCCTCATTTCTGCTGGTTTTAATACTATCATTAACTATCACCCTCCCCAATCACCTGTGCTATCGCATAATCATTCTCATGAGCAATACTGACATAAAGATTTTTTATACCATTCTTTAAAGCAATTTCAGCTGTCTCTCCCTTTAAGCTAAGTCCAGGTTTACCAGAATCATCATTACTTACCTCGAAGTCCTGCCAGCTATATACAGTACCACCCAACATTTTTACAGCGGCCTCTTTGACAGCAAAACGGGCAGCATAGTGCTGGGCCGGTCTTGCTTTAGAACTACAATAGCTGATCTCATCCTCAGTAAAAATTCGGGATTTAAATCTATTATTCCACCTATCGAGAATTTTTTCAATACGCTCTATCTTAACTATATCTATACCCAATCCTATAATCATACCTTCAATCCTTTCCTAAATTAAGAAAAACAATTCCCTTTAATTATACTGCAAGAAAGATATAAATGCAAAGGAACCGAACTTTTTAGTTCGGTCCCCATCTAATCATCATCAGATTATAAACTCATCTAAAACCCCATTTAGACTGTCAACTGTTTCTTCCAATTTTATAGCCAGGTCTGCCAGTTTCTCAGCTAAGTTTGATTGTTCCTGACTTATAGCTGAAACCTCTTCAGTAGAAGCAGCTGATTCTTCAGCAATAGCAGCCATTTCATTAATCTGTTTTACAGTTTTTTCTTTATCTTCAGTTACTTCTCCTATGACTTTAGTTATAAAATTAATATTTTCTAAAATCCTTTCCTGAGCAGCAAGAATGTTATTAAAGGCATTTTCTGTATCATGAACAGAGCTCTGCTGTTCCTTAAAGATTTGATCAGCTTTATTAACCTCCTGAACGGTATTTCTGGTTTTAGAGAATATGTTTTTTATAATACCTTCAATATTATTGGTAGCTTCATTAGCTTCTTCGGCCAGTTTCCGTACTTCCTGGGCAACTACAGCAAATCCCCGACCATTCTCTCCGGCCCGGGCGGCTTCAATTGAGGCATTTAAAGATAGGAGATTTATCTGCTCAGCAATTTCATTTATCACACTAATAATACTAACAATTTCCTCAATATTATTATTTAGATTTTCAATATCCTCCTTGATCAAGGTAGAGACCTTAACCGTCTCTTCTGTTTTCTGATTTAGTTCTTTAATAGTTAAACTGGCATTTTCCCCCTCTTCCTTCACCTTATTTGTTGTATTAACTATCACAGCTATCTTCTGGGAAGCAGTATTAATCCTGTCTGCCAGCTGATTCATAGCTGCAATACTATTCTGAGCTTCCTGTGACTGCTCTGCTGCACCATTGGCAATCTCTTCAATAGCTGATGAAACCTGTTGAGTGCTTGAGATTGTTTCCATAGAGACATCTTTAACAACAGCAGTACTTTCCCTGACATCCTTTCCGGTATTACGTGTTTTTTCTATTAAAACCTTGATATTATCAATCATATCATTAAATGCTATTGATAGAATACCAAATTCATTATTTCCTTCTATGGGTGATTTAGCTGTTAAATCCCCCTTTTTTGTTCGCTGCATAACATTGACAATAGTTTTTAGTGGTCGAGAAACACTTAATGAAATTAAAACACTCAATAAAACACAAAGGAGTATACTTATGAGCATAAGTATCATAAAATCAATCTTAAGATCATCGATTTCCTCTGTTAACGAAGACAACGGTATAGCTGTTGTTAATACCCAGCCGTTTCTTAATTTTTCACTTGCAAGTAACTGTCCCTGAAAAGTAAAATACCTTTTATCTTCAGCACTAAATATATTAGCACCCTGCCGTTCCAGTAAAACTTCCCCATTAAGAATACTCTTTTTTGAAAGATCATCTGCTAACTCTTCATTCTCATCTTGCTCAGGGATAAAGACATTTTGGTATAAAATTTCTTTATCATTATTAAATAAATACATAGATAGTTCCTGATCCATCTTAATATTACTTACTATATTATCAGCATAAGTTGTTCTTAAGGCAAAGATTAATACCCCTATCTCTTTAGTCCCGGTTCTTAAACTAAAGTGTTTTATACTCCTTAATAACAAAAAATAATCAATTTTTTGATTATTAGGGTTAGAAATCTTTATCCAGACCGGTGTACCATCTTTCTCCATTACTTCTTTGAATACTTCAGTCTCTTCTAAATTATTACCTAAGACCCCTTTTAGACTACCTGTATTTAAAGTCCCTATACCAGTATCCCTATTATTAAAACGATAAATCAGAATACTGTCTATATCTTCATCAGTAAAAGCAATTGAATTAAAGGTATCTTTAATGACCTGCTGATTTTTAAGCCGTTGAGAAACATCTTCATCTTCATTAGCAATACTTAATACCTCCATTAAATCATTATTGGTAATGATAGAACTAGAAAGTTTTTCAATATGCCCCAGTTTTGTATCAAAATTAATGGCCATTTGATTAATAAGTTCACTGGAAAAATTACCAGCCTTATCTTTAATAGTAGATTTTGAATGATTATATGTATAATAACCTACTATTGACAAAGGAATAATACACAATAATAATAAAGAAATAATTAACTTAGTACTGATTTTTATATCTCTGTTTATCTTTTTTATTAACTTTAGATTTACCCCCTCAAAAATATCTTTTTTTCTCTTCAATAATATCCCCCCCTTTTTTTGAACAACTGCAACATTAGGTACTGTTATTACTAGTGAAGGTAAATCATATTCATTACTAAAATAATTATTAGTTATTCTTCTGCTGTGTTTTACATATTTAAAACATATATGTAATTATACCTAATACATATAAAAAAGACTTTATATTAATATAATTCACCATATTATGAGATTTTCCTGTTGAATTCTGAATTTTTTTAGTACTTTTGACTTATGTTTCCACTTTCCTTTCCCCTTTAACCATTTTGACAATCATGCTGCTTAGAGCATTTTGTTCTTCTTCACTGGCTAAATCCCACAATTCCTTTAAAACACGCTGTTCACGATTCTCAGGCTCTACAATACTATCCAGAATATCCCCCAGTTTACTGCCTATCTTTACAATAGTCTCATCACCCATACCTATCGAATTTCCTGCCGCAACTGCCTGTCCCAGCGTCTTTTTCCAGTCATCCCAATCTTCATACCTTTCCACCATACTAATACCTCCTCTGATAGATAGCTAAACTACTCTTATTATATCCCTTTTCTAAAATAATATTTTTCTATACATCAGATGTGAATAAAAAAAGCCATCTTTAGGCCTGATTCCTAAAGATGGCTTTTATTTAAATAATTTTTATTCAACTGTAACACTTTTAGCCAGGTTACGGGGTTGATCAACATCATATCCCTTTTCTACAGCAGTATAATAGGCCAGCAGTTGTAGTGGTATAATAGCTAAAACACCACTAAACAACTCATTTATCTTAGGAATATATAAAACATGATCAACTGATTTCTCTACTTCTTTTTCTCCCCTAAAAGTAATTGCCGTAACATCTGCACCTCGGGCCTTTACTTCCTTAATATTGCTTAATGTCTTTTCATAGAGAGACATCCTGGTAGCTATTGCAATTACAGGTACACCTTCAATAATTAATGCCAGTGGCCCATGTTTTAATTCCCCGGCAGGATATGCTTCAGCATGAATATAGGATATTTCCTTTAATTTTAACGCCCCTTCTAAAGACAGTGTATAATCGGTATTACGACCAATAAAAAAGGCATCTCTCTGCAGGTGATAATCCCGGGCTCGCCCTTTAATCATTTCTTCACTACTTTCAAGTGTTTCTACTGCCAGTTTAGGCAGTTTAAGGAGTTCATCTATATAGACTGCCAGTTCTTCTCTGCTTACTGTATCTTTAATTTTCGCGATATATAAAGCAAGCAGATAAAAAGCAGCAACCATATTAGTAAATGCCTTGGTAGAAGCAACAGCAATCTCTGGTCCTGCATGAAGATAAAACACCTCATCTGCCTCACGGGGAATAGTACTACCAACAACATTGGTCAAAGCCAGTACACGGGCCCCTTTTTGCTGGGCTAATCTTAATCCAGCAAGGGTATCAGCAGTCTCTCCTGACTGGCTGACTACAATTACCAGTGTTTTATCATCAACAATAGGGTCTCGATACCTGAACTCTGAAGCTACATCGATCTCTACAGTGGTTCTGGTCAGTTCTTCGATAACATATTTGCCAATCATTCCAGAGTAATAAGCAGTCCCACAGGCCAGGATATAAATCTTATTAAAGTCTTTAATTTCCTCTGTTGATAGGTTTATTTCCTCTAGTTCTATCTTTCCCGGGGAAACCCTATCTGCCATAACACGCCTCAGGGCAGCTGGCTGTTCATAGATCTCTTTAAGCATAAAATGGGGATAACCACCCTTTTCAGCCATCTCTGCATCCCAGTTTACTTCAAATACTTCTTTATCAGCCATTACACCTTTTTGATCATATATTGTAATCTTATCCTTCTTAATTTCAGCCATTTCCCCATCATCAAGAATATAGAATTGATCAGTATATTCCAGAAAAGCAGGTATATCCGAAGCTATATAGTTCTCTCCCTCACCAATACCAATCACAAGAGGGCTATCCTGTCTCACTGCATAAATTTTATCTGTCTCTTTGCTTGATATTATCCCCAGGGCATATGAACCCTCTAAATGTGCTATTACTTGATTAATGGCTTCCCTTAAATCACCCTGATAATATTCTTCCAACAAATGGGCAATCACCTCTGTATCTGTCTCTGAGGTAAATACATGGCCTTTTTCACAGAGTTCTTCCCTCAGCTGCTGAAAATTCTCAATAATACCATTATGGACTACAACAAACTCCCCGGTACAGTCCACATGTGGGTGTGAATTTTCGTCAGATGGAGAACCATGAGTAGCCCATCTAGTATGACCAATACCCATCTTTCCAGATAGAGGGGTTGAGGCAACTATTTTCTGCAGTTCCTTCAGCTTACCCTTTTTCTTAATAAGCTCTAATTCCTTACCATTGTTGATAGCTATACCAGCAGAATCATAACCGCGGTATTCCAGTCTTTTAAGTCCTCCAAGCAAAATATCTACTACATCACTATTCCCAATATAACCAACAATTCCGCACAATAGTATTACCTCCATTATTAAATTTTGGCCTGATTTTCTACCCCCTTTAAGCTGCTGATTACTCAACAGTTTTAAAGAATAGATTTAAGTCTAATCAGTAAGACCTGGAGGCATCCGCCGAAAACTCGATAAACCTCCCCCTCGTCAACTTAGATTTCTTCCCGTTCAATCTAAGTCCTGGCGCTTTTTCTTTTTTTATATGAATCACCTCCTTATAATATATCTTAGATTATTACAATCCACTCTATTATAACATATGATAGATAAATTGTTAATGTTATTCTTTTACTATTTAATTTAACTCACTTTTTATAACTTCAATTAATTTTTCTTCCAGCTCTATCAATAATCCCTCATTTTTACCTTCCAGCATTATCCGTACTACTGGTTCTGTTCCAGAAGCCCTGACAAAAACACGCCCATTCTCTGATAGGGCCTGTTCAGCCTTGCTGATTTCACGCCTGATACTGTCATTATTTTCCCACTGCTCTTTGTATTTTACTTCTACATTTGCTAATCTCTGTGGCCAGGGTTCCATCAAATTGCTTAATTCATTAAGTGTTCTACTCCTTCTTTTAACTATTTCAACTATCTGTACAGCAGTTAAAACCCCATCACCTGTACGATTATAGTCCAGATAAATAATATGACCCGATTTCTCGCCACCAAGATTATAATTATTTTCTAACATCTCTTTAAGAACATACCTATCGCCATTATCAGTAATTACCACTTTACCACCGGCACCTTCAACAGCCTCCTTTAATCCCAGATTACTGTAGGCTGTAGTGACCAGGGTTTTCTTTTTTAATTCCCCCCTCTGCAGTAAATCTGCTGCCCAGACTGCCATAATCTTATCCCCATCTACTACTTCACCTTTATTATCTATCATTACTATCCGGTCAGCATCCCCATCATGAGCTATTCCCAAATCTGCATTTTCTCTCACAACCAGCTCTTTTATAAGTTCTGGATGGGTTGAGCCACAGTCTAAATTTATTTTATCACCTGCTGGATGGTTGTTTGAGACGACTATTTCTGCCCCCAACCTTTGTAGTACCTCAGGAGCTACTCTATAAGCTGCCCCATTCGCACAATCAAGGGCAATCTTTAAACCCGTAAAATCAACATCAACTGTGGAAATAAGATAGTCAATATACTTATCTGTTAGCTCATAATTATCATTACTATTCCCGATTTCTAATGAAGTTGGTGATGGTATAGTATCATAATGGTATTTTATAAGGGCCTCAATCTCCTCTTCCATCTGATCACTAAGTTTATAGCCATTCTTATCAAAAAACTTAATACCATTATCAGCAATAGGATTATGTGAAGCAGATATCATAACTGCCCCTTCTACAGCCAATTCAGCTGTTAAATAGGCTACACCGGGGGTAGGTATAATACCAAGTCTAAGCACATCAATTCCTGCTGATGCCATTCCTGCTGTAAGAGCAGACTCTAACATATCTCCGGAGACCCTTGTATCTTTGCCTATCAACATGGTTGCTTTATCATTTCCTTTATAGTGACGGGTAAGGTAATAACCAGCAGCCCTACCCAGTTTATAGGCTAATTCACCGGTAAGTTCCCGATTAGCTACTCCCCTCACACCATCAGTACCAAATAATTTTGCCATTCCAAGTTCCTTCCCTTCTTTATTATTTAGTAATGTATTATTACTATTTTAATATATTCTTCAATATCTGCACAATACCTGCATATAGAGAGATTTTCTGTGATGTTTTTAGAGGAATTGATAATTATTTAGCGAATTAGTGTAAAGGGGTTGATCTTATGAATGATAAAAAGGGACTTATCAGCTATATAAGTTATAAAGATATCTTAATAATACTGGGTATCTGGTATTTAATGCTCTCTTTAAACATGATCTCTAAAGGAGTTAACCTGGATTATACTGTCCTTAATAATTTTTTTCACTTTTTATTTATCATAAGTGGTAGATTCTTATCTTTTAGCTTTATTGTATTCTACATTACTTCACTATACCCAATTTCTTTTGCTGATTTAGGAATTCACTTAAAAAATCCTCTGAGACAACTAAGGATCTCGTCCTCTACTTCAATAGCACTAATAATACTGGTTATTATATTCATCAACATTCCCCTTTCCCTTACAATGGAAAAGGCTTTTTCCCCACTGATAAAAGTGAATAGTCCTGAAGTATTTGTCACCAGTATCTTACCATTACTACTACTTATTATTGCAAGTTTAGTAATAGCCCTCAGCGAACAACTTATACTGGTCAATATCTTCTACAAATTATTTTCTAGAACACTATTTAATAAATTTATATCTATTATCATGTCAAGCCTTTTATATTCTTTTTTATTACTTAATTTTGACCCCGGCAGAATACTAATCAATTTTTTGGCTGCTTCTATTAGTCTATTTATTTATAGTAAAACTGAATCAATACTAACTTCGTCCTTTTTTATTGCTAGTTATTATTCCATCTATATCATTTACATATTTGGATGGAATTATATAGGATTTTGATTTCATTATTCCGACTAAATTATAGCAATAAAAAAGACCAGGTATACAACCTGGCCTTCGAACATTACAATGTTTTTTACTTCATCTACTTATACTCTTTTTAGCTTATATTATTAAATATACTTAGTGTTGGATAGAGTGTGCTGGTTGTTTCCTTTTCTTCATAAATTGCACCACTACACTTCTTGCAGTACTCAACACCAGACCAATTGTGTGTTCCACATACAGGACACTGTACTTTTTTAGTTTTCATTTAAACCACCCTTTCTTATTTTCTTATTGTCTTATAGGTTCTGTCTATAGTATAACAGCCGACTGCTTTTTTGTCAATTATTAACAAATAAAAGTAATATTGAAAATTATCATACTATTTAAACTCACCATATATTTCCTTACCACATTGTGGACATTTATTACCTTTCATTAATTTTCTGCTAGTATAATAATCCCTGACAAGCAATTCCCGACCACAGACCGGGCATCTTGTTATTTTTCCGAAATCACCCTGAATATTACCAAGGTAAACATAATCCATATATTTCCTGGCAATTTGATATACCTCCACCATTTTGTCCAACGATGTAGGTGCTTTTTTGAATTTATATGCTGGAAAATATCTGGTCAGGTGAACTGGTATATCAGAATCAATAGTACTAAGCCAGGAAAACATCTTTTCTACCTCTTTTTGTGAGTCATTTTCTCCGGAAATAACTAAAGTCGTAATTTCTAAATGAACCCTGGCAGCCATTAATTTAATATTTTCCAGAACAGGGTTTAATGTACCTCCACAAATATCCTTATAGAAATTAGTTCTAAATGATTTTAAATCAACATTTATTCCATCCAGAACTGGTAATAAAGTGTGTAATGGTTTTTCATTGATATAACCATTAGTAACCAGTACAACCCGCAGATCACGCTCCTGGGCCAGGCTAGCTGTTTCCAAAATATATTCATACCATATTGAAGGCTCTGAATATGTAAAAGCAATACCAATAGTATTTTTTTGACACGCTAATTCTACTAATTCCTCAGGTGAAACTGTTGTTAAAGACGGTTTCTGCTGACTTATCTCCCAATTTTGACAATATTGACAACGAAAATTACAGCCATATGTCCCAACTGATAAAACCTTTTCCCCTGGATAGAAATGATAGAGTGGTTTTTTCTCAACTGGGTCTACTGCCAGGGAACTAATCTTCGCATAGGTATCACTATATAAACTACCATCAATGTTAATTCTCCCCTGACAAATACCATTCTTCCCAGGTGAAATAACACAATAATGTGGGCATAATAAGCATTGAACAGTATTATTTTTCCTTGGCTGATAAAAAGCAGCTTCCTTCATTTGATTCTCCTTTACTTATGTCTATTAACTTTAAAACGGTATATTTCCATTTCTTCATCTGGTAAAATTCCTGCTTTCTTCCTGGCTATCTCTAGTTGTTGTGAAAAATCACTAATTCCCGGCAGAGCAGGAAGCAATACACCATTCCTAACCCCGTTTTCTACTATTACACCATATTTATCAGGATCCAGCTCTGAAGACTTATTTACTTTTTCAGGTTTACTTAATACATCAACAGTTATATCTAAATAAGGTAATTCTCCTTCTACTACAGGATTAAACCTGGGGTCCTGACTACAGGCACTAATAGCATTATTAATAATTTCCTGGGCAATATTCTCATAACACGGTTCAATTGTACCAATACAACCGCGTAATTGACCATCCTTTTTCAAAGAAACAAAAACAGCTGCCTGCCTTACAAACCCCTTATCTAATGGGTAGTCAGGGGTTCTTTTCCTCCTATCAATAACAAAATCATTGATGGTCTGCCTGGCCAACTCTACATATTTATCCCTTTTTTCTTTCATTGCCTATCACCCCCTGGATAAAAGCCAACAACAGCATATCCTACACCAAAAGTGCCTTCATATGACTTAACTTCAGTTTTAAAAGAAAGGCCATCAAGAGCCCCTAACATAATAATTAAAGGACGCAGACCACACTCTCCGGCTTTATCTATTAAACCTTTCTCTATTTTAAGGGCTTTTGAAAAGTTCTCATTAGCTAATATTTCTACAATTTTTCTGTCAAACTCTTCTCCTCGCGGATTAAATCCAGCGGGTGCACCGGGTTTTAAGCGGTGTGAGAGATCACCACTGGCAATAATAACCGCCTTCTGGCCCAGTTTATCGACTACTTGCTGAATAATCCTACCAAAACTGTAAAGAGTATCATATTCCATTAAACCCATAGTAATAGGTACTAAAGGAACATCCAGACCAGCCTGCTGGATAAAATAAAGGGGGATAAGAACCCCATGATCAAGTAAACCTTGATAATTATAAATTTCTAACTCAGCAGAACTTAGCGTTAAAACCTCAATATTATTAATCTCTGAAGATTCTCTAATCTCCTGAATTAAATCCCGATCTGTAGACGTTTCTAATTTCACTTCTGAACAGCCAAACTCAGAAAAATCACCAGCAAGGTGCTCCTGATCCAGAATACTTATAGCATCTGTAAAAACTGGACCATGTGGACTAATTGTTATCAAGACATCTGGCTGACAATCCTTAACCTCTTCAGCCAGTTCTTCAAGGCTATTAATTGTCTTGCTAATCCCTTCCCGTCTCTCTCCTCCGATTTCAGGTATGATCAACGGAGGGTGTGGAGATAAACCTGCCATTAGAATACCCATAATGTCTTACCCCCTTGTACTATTATCTATTTATTTTATCTTATGGTTATAATTCTCTAATTATTATATTTATCCTTTAAGTGGGAATTATCTGAACAAAATGGTTCCGCCACCCAGGCTTAATATAAAAATACCAGGCAGAGAAAATAGAATCTTACCTGGTATTTTATCTACTATTTATACTGACTTGGGTGTTTTTCAAAGAAATCTACTCTTCGTTCCAGGAATTTAAATTCATGTTCTTCTGGATTATCCATAAAGGCATATACAGGTTCAAAAATCCGCTCCCAGTTCCAGAAGTCGTCTGCTTCATCAAGATTTAAGTATTCAAGTATCATCTCTGTCCCTTTTGGAGCAACAGGATGCATTAAAACAGTAGCTGTTCGCAGCATATGAAAACCATCAATAAAAAGCTGTAATAGGATACTCTTATCATCTTGATCTTTATATTCTTTATATTTCTTTGACCAGTATTTATTGATACCGCGAATATAGTTATCCATGAGACTCATAACTTGATGGAACTCATAACTGTAGACTGCTTTTTCATATTCAAAGATAATTTCTTTTGCTTCATTCAGTACCTCCTGGCTGACCTCACCTATAGGTAGTTTGCCATCATTAAATTTCTGCATAGTATAGAAACAGGAGCGAACGATATGGTTAAAGACATTTGACAACAGATTGCCCTCTTTAAGAACAGGATCACCATGGCTTCCACCCTTAGGGTTTAATGGTTTAGGTTTAAATCCTACACTCTTAATACCGAGTCCAAAGCTTAAGAAATGAGCCCTTAACTGCTCTGCTGTGTAGTAATCAAGTAAATCTTTGGCCATAGGTGGTTTAACCTTCCCACTGCTACTGGCTTTTTTATCCAGGAAAAGAAGATGGTTGTTAGCTATTAAGTCCGGTAATTGCAGCTCACCTTCTGGCGGTTCTACAGAAGGATTATCACCCTGCCCCATAAACATGGCCATTTCCGCAGGACCATAGAAATATACATTATCTTCTCCAATAAACTGATAAACCTTTGCCCCTTTAGAACACCACCATTCCTTCCATTTGTTTTTATCCTTATTCTCCTTTTCTAGATAGTTCTGTGTAAAGGAAATCGGAGCCCATAATGATTCCGGCCAGACCCAGACAGTCAAATCATCCAGTCCTTCCAGGGTAGGGGCATCTACTCCCCACTCAATATTACCTGTTAATCTGAAAGGCACCAGGGTTTTCCCATTACGAAATTGCACAGCATTTTCAGCCAGGATAGAACAGGCTTTTTCCCGGTCTTCAAGTTTGTCAAAAACAAGCTCAAAAGATGACTTGTTTTCATCATCTTCTAAAGTGAAATCTGGTAACTTATCTTCTATTTTATTGAGCACTTCAAGATATTCATTCTTTACATAAATAACTGGTGGTTCCAGAAATTCTTCAATACTTTTGATCATAAAGTGCCTGGCACCAGGGTTTTCTTTTAGCCCTTCAACCCACTCTCGAAGCAGTTCCTGAAATTCCTCAAGTTTAAAATACCAGTTAGTTACAGCCCTCATTTCCGGTTTCTTTCCTGACAGAGTGCTCTTAGGGTTAATCAAATCCTTCTCCATATACTGATGGCCTAATGAACATTCATCTGCATAAGCCTTTTCAGATTGACAACCATCAATCGGGCATTGTCCAACAACCTGACGTCCATTAAGAAACACCTCATGTTCAGGGTCATAAAATTGAGATGTTGTTATTTTTTTAAGATGTCCATTCTCATACAGTGTTTTAATGAAATTATAGGAATACTGCTGATGAATCTCTCCAGCACGTCCTATACTGGAAGCCGCAAAAAGATTAGTAGCAATGTAATATGATTCCAAAGCCTCTTTTTGAGACTGATGATTTGAACGTACATAATCTTCAATGCTACCCTCAAAAGATCCGTCACTTACTGATTGACGATAATCTTCCACTATTGGTGAACCATAACAATCAGTTCCAGAAACAAAGATTACATTTTCTTTACCGATACGATCTCGCAAAAAACGTGCTAAAAAATCAGCATGTATAAAGACTCCTCCTATATGTCCAAAATGAAGCTCTTTATTCCCATAAGGCATTCCTGCTGTTATAACTGCACGCTTCGGAAATTCAGGTCTATCTTTACTTAAATCATACTTTAATTCCAAACATATCACCCTTCCTTTAGTGTTTTCACCTATGCTCTATGTAAATACACAAACTTTGATTAATTATAACTATTATATATTATTATACATACTTAGCCAAAAAAAATAAAGTTAAGTCTTGTTTTTTATGTAAAATAATATATTAAAAATTTCCTCTTGCATGGATGTATAATTTAAAAAAAGAGAGGAATACTCCCCTCTCTTTTGAAATCTGCTTGTGTATTTGAATTTTACCTCTTGGAAAACTGTGGAGCCTTACGCGCTTTCTTGAGACCGTATTTTCTTCTTTCCTTCATCCGCGGGTCTCTTGTGAGATAACCGGCCTTTTTAAGTGGTTGGCGATAATCCTGATCAACCTTTAATAAAGCCCTGGCAATACCATGTCTAATTGCCCCGGCCTGGCCTGATAAACCCCCACCCTCTACATTTACAAGTACATCTAATGTGTTCAGAGTTTTTGTTAACTCCAGTGGAGATTTAAGGTCTTTAATTAGTGTATCACGGCCAAAATAATCATTTATATCTTTATCATTTACAATGATCTTGCCGCTTCCTGGAACTAATCTAACCCGGGCAATTGATTTCTTCCGGCGACCAGTTCCCCAGTACTGTACTTCGGCAGCCATTTAATCTTCCTCCTCTCTATAATTCCAATTCTTCAGGTTGCTGGGCCTGATGAGGGTGTTCTGACCCTGCATAGACCTTTAATTTTTTTACGACCTGTCTCCCCAGTTTATTATGGGGTATCATTCCTTTAACGGCTTTTTCAATAATTAACTCTGGTTTTTTCTTTACTAAATCTTTATAAGTAGTCTCCTTTATTCCACCAGGATAACCACTATGACGGTAATATTTCTTTTGATCCCATTTCTTACCTGTCAGTTTGATCTTCTCTGCATTTATAATAATAACAAAATCACCAGTATCTATATGAGGTGTAAAACTTGGTTTATGTTTTCCCCTTAAAATATCGGCAACCTTGGTAGCCAGGCGTCCCAGAGTTTTATCACTTGCATCTACCAGATACCATTTGCGTTCTACTTGATCAGGTTTTGCCATAAATGTAGACACTATTATCCCTCCTTTTTAACTTAATAACCTTCTTTTAAATTTATATAAATGTTTGTAACGGGGCAGTATAACAGAGATATCCAAAATAAATTGTATTACAGGACAGAGTAATTGTCAAGGTAATTAAAGAAGAAATCAATTAATAAAAAACTTCCAGGAGTGTCAAGCCCTGGGCAGGTGCTGTAAAACCTGCCTTCTCTCTTTTACCTGACTCAATTATCTCTTTTACCTTATTATATGGTATTTTGCCTGTTCCTATTTCAATTAATGTACCTACTATAATTCTGACCATATTATAAAGAAAACCATTTCCTATTATCTCAACCCAAATCTCAGTTTCTTTATTTATGACTTCAAGTAATTCAATCGTTCTAACTGTATCCTGCATAGAACTCCCTGCTGACTGAAAAGAAACAAAATCATGAGTCCCTTCAAAATATCGAGCCGCCTCTAACATTAATTGATAATCCAGGGGATGAATATAATGATATACATAATTTCTATTAAAAACAGAGGCCCTTCTTTGATTATAGATTCTATAACGATATTTTTTCCCTTTAGCATCATAACGAGCATGAAACTCAGGTTCAACCTCCTCAGCTATCTTACAGGAAATATCAGCTGGTATTAATCGATTTAAAGCCCTGGGAATTCTATCAGTTGGTATATTGACATTAATAAAAAAATTGGCTACCTGGCCAAGGGCATGAACCCCTGCATCAGTACGACCAGCAGCAGTTAAGCCTACCGGTCCTTTATTTATCTTGCTAAGACTCTTCTCAAGTACCCCCTGTATTGTTTTAGTGGTATTTTTCTGTTTCTGCCAGCCACTATAATTAGTTCCATCATATTCCAGAGTTATTTTGATATTCCTTTTCATAAATACCACCTAAATAAAGCTAAGAGAGTCTGTTCGAAAAGTATCAGTATATACCACCGGGGATTATATATCCCTTCACTCAACGGTAACACCTTAACTTCGTTCAGGGATATATAATCCCCTATTTATACCTTTTCGAACACACACTAAAAGAAACTGATACCTATTCCCATGAGAATTGAAATAATAAGCGCAATAATATCATTGGGTTTTATCTGTAACTGGTGTAATCGTGTTCTTCCTTCACCACCATGGTAACAACGCGATTCCATAGCAAGAGCAAGGTCATCAGCCCGCCTGAAAGCACTAATAAAAAGTGGAACCAGTAATGGAATCAGATTTTTAGCCCTTTGAATTATATTACCACTTTCAAAGTCAGCACCCCGGGCCATCTGTGCCTTCATTATCTTTTCAGCCTCTTCTAATAGAGTGGGAATAAACCTTAAAGCAATTGTCATCATCATAGCTAATTCTCCTGCAGGAACACCAAATCTCTTCAAGGGATTTAATAAATACTCAATACCATCAGTAAGCTGTAAGGGTGAGGTAGTCAGGGTCAAAAGTGAAGTAAACATTATCAATAGTAATATACGGCTCACCATAAATAAACCTGTAAATAACCCTTCTTCTTCAATACTAATAAAACGCCATTCCCAGATAACACGTCCACCTTTAGTTAAAAAAATATGGAGTAGGAATGTCAGTATAATCAAAAAGAATATCGGCTTTAATCCCTTAATAACACGCATAGCTGGCAGACGTGATAAAAAAATAACAAAGATAATAAAAACAAAAAAAATCCCAAAACCAAGGAACTGATTAATAAAAAAAAGTGCTGTTATAAGTAAAATAGTAATTATTATCTTAATACGTGAATCCAGACTATGAACAGGAGAATCACCTGGTATATATTGGCCTACTGTAATGTCTTTTAACATCAGCTAATTCCCCTCATTTCCCGTGAAATCTCACTAATGGCTTCAGACATTGTAAAAATATTTGTCCTGACACCTTTCCCCTTTTGTTTTAAGCGCCAGAGTATCTCTGTGATTTCCGGTAGATCAAGAGCCAGTCTCCTTATTTTTTCAACCTGTCCAAAGACTTCCTGGGGAGAACCGTCAAGGGCAATCCTACCTTGATTCATCACAAGCACCCTGCTGCTGAGTCTAGCTATCTCTTCCATACGGTGTGATATTAATATAATCGTCATATCATACTGATTATATAAGTGATTTAATAGATTGATTAATTGTTCCCTACCCTGGGGATCCAGACCAGCAGATGGTTCATCAAGAATCAAGGCCTGTGGCTTCATGGCCAAAACCCCGGCAAAAGCAACCTTTCTCTGCTGCCCCCCACTTAAATTAAAGGGAGAACGCGTTTTGAAAGCAGCAAAATCAAGTCCCACCAGTTTCATTGCCTCTTCAACCCTTTCCTGAATTTCTTTATTACTTAAACCCAGGTTACGAGGTCCAAAAGCAATATCATCATAAACTGTTTCTTCAAAAAGTTGATGTTCTGGATACTGAAAAACCAGACCAATCTTACGCCTGATCTCTTTTAAATTAATCTTTTCCTTAGTAATATCCTGTCCATCTACTACAACACTACCAGTAGTAGGTTTTATTAATCCATTTAACAACTGTACTAATGTTGATTTTCCTGAACCAGTATGTCCAATCAAACCGATAAACTCATTGTCCTGAATGCTTAAATTCACTTTATCCAGGGCCTTATGTTTATCTCCCTGTTTATAGATGTGTGTTACATTTTCCACCTTTATGAACATAAATTACTCACCAACTCATCTATTGACAGTACCTCCGGCAGCTTAATTCCTTTTGTCCTTAAACCATGTGATAGTTCAACAACTACCGGCACATCCAAATTAATCTTTTTTAATCCCTCAATATCCTTAAAAATCTCTCTCGGTCTACCTTCTCTAAAGATAGAACCCTGGTTCATCACAACTACCCGATCAGCCTTGATTGCTTCTTCCATAAAATGTGTAATATGAATGATAGTAATACCCTTTTCTTTATTTAAAAAAGTAATAGTATCCATGACCTCTTTGCGCCCCTGAGGATCAAGCATTGCTGTAGGTTCATCAAGGACTATACAGGATGGTTCCATAGCTATGATACCAGCTATAGCAATCCTTTGTTTTTGGCCACCTGATAATTTATGAGGGGCTTTTTTTTCATACCCTGACATACCCACCATTTCAAGGGAATTGTTGATACGCTTCCTGATCTCGGCTGCAGGTATCCCCAGATTTTCTGGGCCAAAGGCAATATCATCTTCTACCATAGTAGCAATCAATTGATTATCTGGATTCTGGAATACCATTCCAACCCTCTGACGGATCTTTAAACGGTTTTCTTCAGCACGGGTATTTAATCCATCTACTATAATCTCTCCTGCTGTAGGCAGCAATAAAACATTTAATAATTTAGCAAGGGTAGATTTTCCAGAACCATTCCCACCAATTACAGCAACAAATTCACCAGCCTCTATTGATAAATTAATATCATATAAGGCCGGTTCTTCCAGTTGACTATATACAAAATCTACCCCTTTTACTTCTAACAATCCCATCTTAATAACACCTGCATTCCTATTCTACCAGTTCAATAATCGCCTTTTCACTGGCATCGCCCCTCCGGGGATACATCTTAAGTATTCTGGTATATCCCCCTGGCCGATCAGAAAACCTGGGAGCAATTTCATCAAACAATCTCTGAACAATTTCTTTATCTTTGATACGTTTTAATACCTTACGGCGGGAACTTAGATCATTCTTCTGGGCTGTTGTAATCATCTTTTCAGCCATTGGTCTTAATTCCTTAGCCTTGGGCAGTGTAGTCTCCAGGCGTTCATGTCTAAAAAAATCAGTCAGCAGATTATTAAACATCGCCTTACGATGTGGAGTTGTTTTACCTAATTTACGCTGAGGCATATATCATCCCTCCTTTTAAATTTCTGGTTCCTTTAAATCTAGTTCAAGCTCTGTTAATTTTTCTTTAATCTCTAGTAATGATTTTTTTCCAAGATTTCTGACCTTCATCAGGTCATCTTCTGTCTTACTGGTCAATTCCCCTACTGTATTAATACCAGCACGTTTAAGACAATTAGAAGAACGAACAGACAATTCAAGTTCTTCAATAGTAGTATCAAAAATCTTATCCTTTTCTTCTTCTTCTTTTTCTACCATTATTTCAACATCATTTACTTCATCTGTCAAATTAATAAAGAGTTCAAGATGTTCAGTCATAATTTTAGAAGAAAGACTTACTGCATCTTCAGGTGAAATACTGCCATTGGTGATCACCTCTAATACCAGTCTATCGTAATCAGTCACCTGACCAACCCTGGTATTTTCAACCTTAAAATTAGCTCTTTCAATTGGACTGAAAGAGGAATCAATAGGAATCAGGCCAATAATTTTATCAAAATGTTCCTGATTCTCCTCAGCAGTAACATACCCCCTACCCCTTTCAACAGTAGCTTCCAGGACTAAACTACCATCTTCAGATAAGGTAGCAATATGATGATCCTTATTAATTATCTCCAGATCACCAGATGTTTTAAAATCACCGGCAGTAACCTCACCCTCACCCTCTACATTAAGAGTGATTTTCTCAATCCCATTACCAGTATACTTAATAACAACCTCTTTTAAATTAAGGATTATTTCTGATACATCTTCTACTACACCTGGTACAGTAGAAAATTCATGTCTCACTCCATCAAACTTTACTGATGTAATAGCTGCTCCAGGGAGAGAAGAAAGAAGTATTCTTCTCAAGGAATTGCCAAGGGTAGTACCATAACCCCTTTCCAGTGGAGCAACCTCAAATTTGCCTACCTTTTTGTCACTTTCAACTATCTCTACACGAGGCTTTTCTATTTCTATCATTAACGCGATACCCTCCTTTTAGAAGGACAAAATATCTTAACAAATACAGCAATTTCACTCCGCTGATTACCTGGAATAAAACTCTACAATTAAGTGTTCTTCAACAGGATAATCTATATCTTCCCTTGTAGGGAGTGAAACAACCTTTCCCTCTGCCTTTTCAAGGTTAACACTTAACCAATCTGGTGTGGTAATTTCAGAGTTGAATTCAAATACATCTTTAAATCTCTTGCCTTTACGACTCGCATCCTTAACAGCAATTACATCATCAACATCAACCTGATATGAAGGAATATTTACCTTCTTACCATTTACCAGTATATGTCCATGAAGGACAAATTGTCTTGCTTCATTACGTGATGTAGCAAAACCCATCCGATAAACAGTATTATCCAGTCTTCTTTCTAATAACTGTAAAAAGTTTTCACCAGTAACTCCCGGCATATTCTCAGCTTTTACAAAGTAATTCCCATATTGCTTTTCTAATATACCATAAATCCTTCTTACTTTTTGTTTTTCTCTTAGCTGAAGACCATATTCAGATAATTTAATTCGACCCTGACCATGTTCTCCAGGGGGATAAGCGCGGCGTTCAATTGCACATTTATCAGTATAACAACGTTCCCCTTTAAGATATAGTTTCTCACCTTCACGGCGACATAATCTACAAACAGAACCCCTATATCTTGCCATTTATTTGCACCTCCATTTACATTATAAACAGTTTTATAGTATTTTAAACTCTGCGTCTTTTAGGTGGACGACATCCATTATGAGGAATAGGAGTAATATCCTTTATAAGGGTAACATTTAAACCTGCTGCCTGAAGAGACCTAATAGCTGATTCTCTACCTGAGCCTGGTCCCTTAACAAAGATCTCTATCTCCTTAACCCCCTGGTCTACTGCCTGTTGGGCGGCATCTTCTGCAGCAATCTGAGCTGCAAAAGGAGTACTCTTTCGTGAACCTTCATAACCAACCTTACCAGAACTTGACCAGGCAACTACATTTCCCTTATCATCAGTAATACTAATAATTGTATTATTAAAAGTAGACCTGATATGGGCCTGACCTTTATCAATATTACGTTTAATCTTTTTCTTACTCTTTTTAGCCCTTTTCTTTGCCTTAGCCATCTATTTACCTCCTCCTCAATTATTCAGCCTTTCTCCTGATTCCAACAGTCTTTTTAGGCCCTTTACGTGTACGGGCATTTGTCTTAGTACGTTGTCCGCGTACTGGCAGCCCTCTCCTGTGGCGAAGCCCACGATAACTACCAATATCCATCAAACGTTTTATATTGCCCCGCACTTCACGTCTCAGCTCTCCTTCAACCTGATATTTATCTATTTCTTCCCTGAGTTTAGCTATCTCAGCTTCAGTCAGGTCTTTCACCCTGGTATCAGCATTAACACCAGTGGCCTCAATTATTTTATTAGCAGTAGAACGGCCTATCCCATAAATATAAGTCAACCCGATTACTACCCTTTTATTTCTTGGAAGATCTACACCTTCTATACGTGCCAAATTAGTTCACCTCCATTTATTATCCTTGACGTTGTTTATGCTTGGGGTTTTCACAGATTACCATTACTTTACCTTTCCGCCTGATTATTTTACATTTATCACAGATAGGTTTAACTGATGGCCTAACCTTCACCTCTATCACCCCTTAATCTTTATATTATTATTTGGCCTTATGACGATAAGTGATTCTCCCCCGGCTTAGGTCATAGGGAGACAATTCCACTGTAACCTTATCACCTGGTAAGATCCGGATGAAATTCATCCTCATTTTCCCTGAAACATGGGCCAAAACCTTATGACCATTGTCAAGCTCAACCCTGAACATTGCATTAGGAAGTGGTTCTACAACCGTTCCCTGAACTTCAATAGGTTCCTCTTTTGCCATATAGTCATTTAGCCTCCTCATTTTTCTGATAATCTTTAATCGCCTTTTTTATGTCCTCATTCCGGACGCGTTTTCCTTCTAATAACCATATAGAAATTTCTTCAAAATGATATCCTGCTGGTCTCACATGTTTAATATTCTTACGTTTAGGGTTTTCAATTCTTTTCTTATCCCCATCAGAAACCTGTATATAGTCTTCATCAACAATTTTAACTACTAGATAATATTTACCTTCATCTCTACCAGCTGTTGAAATAACCAGGTCACCCAATTCAAATCGAGAACTCATAACTTCAACTCCATTTACTTAAAGACCACTGGATATTATATCACATTATTGATATCCAGTTCAATCCCTGTTTCTATACTTTACTAAGGATTTCCGGACCATTATCTGTAATAACAATAGTATTTTCATAATGAGCTGATAATTTCCTGTCTTCAGTTACTACAGTCCACTTGTCAACAAGTGTTTTAACACGAAATGTACCCACATTTACCATGGGTTCTATCGCCAATGTCATGCCTTTTTTGAGTAAAGGCCCTCGACCCGGGGAACCAAAATTGGGTATCTGCGGGGATTCATGCATCTCTCTACCTATACCGTGTCCCACATAATCCCGGACAACCGAAAATCCCTTTCCTTCAACAAATTTTTGAATTTGATTTGATATATCAGTTAACCTATTTCCAGGATAGGCCTTTTCTATCCCTTGAAAAAAGGACTGCTCTGTAACCTCAATCAGTTCTCTGGCCTGATTACTAATCTTACCTACCCCAAATGAACGGGCAGCATCACCATGAAATCCTTCATAAAAAGCACCAATATCCAGGCTGAGCAGATCCCCATCTTCAACACACCTTTTTTTACTGGGAATACCATGTACTACCTCTTCATTGATTGAGACGCAAACAGATGCCGGATACCCCCTATACCCTTTAAATGATGGAACTGCACCTTTGTTTCTAATAAACTCCTCACCAAGCCTATCTATCTCAGCAGTTGTAATGCCAACAACTATCATTTCCTTAAGGAAATGATGAGTTTCAGCAACTATCTGATTAGCCTGGCGCATTATATTAATCTCTCTGGGAGACTTCAGGACAATCATTTATAAATCCACCTCTATTTTTTCTTTTATCTGTTCAAACACCCCATCTATACTATCGCCCTGAACGGTCACTAATATATCCCTTTTACGGTAATAATCAATAAGCTTCTTTAACCTTTTAGCGTGTGCTTGTATCCTATGCCTTATTGTTTCTTCTTGATCATCACTACGCTGTATTAGCTTACTTCCACATTTATCACAAATACCCTCTTTTAAAGGCGGATTAAATTCTAAATGATAGGAAGCACCACATTCAAGACAAACCCTTCTACCAGACAGTCTTTTAACCAGACGATTACTGGCAACCTTAATATATATTGCAAAATCTAGTTTCTTACCTGCTCCATTTAAAAAATCTGTAAGTGCCTTAGCCTGTTGTAGGGTTCTGGGAAAACCATCGAGAATAAAGCCCTTAGCCAAATCAAGTTCTAGAAGATATTTTTTAACCATTTTAATAGTATCTTCATCAGGAACGAGTTCCCCTCTATCTATATATTGCTTAGCCTTTTTCCCTAATGGTGTTCCCTCATCAATTAACCGCCTAAAAATATCACCAGTCGCAATATGAGGCAGGCCGGTCTCACGGCTAATCAATTTAGCCTGTGTTCCTTTTCCGGCACCAGGCAAACCCAATAATATCAGGTTCATAATCCTCCCCCTTTTACTCCATATGCCTACTTCATAAAACCTTCATAATGTCTCATCAAAAGATGTGATTCAATCTGCTGCATTGTCTGTAAGGCTACACCTGTCATAATTAGAAGTGATGTACCACCAAAACTTATTGCTACACCAGTAAGCGGACGAATAATAAAAGGTAATAAGGCGATAAATGTCAAAAACATCGCCCCGGCCAAAGTTACCCTGAGCACTACCCTTTCTAGATAATTTACTGTAGCTTTACCTGGCCTGATTCCTGGTATAAAACCACCATATTTTTTCATATTTTCCGCTACATCTTCTGGGTCAAAGGTAAAAGCAGTCCAGAAGTAAGTAAAGAAGAAAATCATCAGTGCATATAAAAATAAATAGAATGGCTGACCAGGTGCCAGTATATCAGCTAATCCCTGTGCCCAACCAAAAGGAAGGACCTGGGCAATAACAGTTGGAAACATTAATACTGAGGATGCAAAAATAACAGGGATAACACCTGCCTGATTTATTTTTAATGGAATATGGGTATTCCTTCCCCCATAAACCCTTCTCCCTACAATCCTTTTAGAATACTGTACAGGGATTCTCCTTTCACCCTGCTGGATAAAGATAATGCCAGCAATTATCACTAAAGCCAGAACAGCAAATATCAGTACATTTAAAATTGATATTGAACCAGCTCTGACCAATTTCAAAGTCTGCCAGATATCCCCGGGAAAACGAGAAATAATTGAGGTGAAGATTATTATTGAAATACCATTACCTATTCCCTTATCAGTTATCTGTTCACCTAACCACATTAAAAAAGCAGTTCCTGCTGTAAGGCTAATAACAATTAAAAACAAATTAAAAAAATTAGGGTCTTCTACTGCCGGTTTTACATACATGGTTATTCCATATCCCTGAATTAAAGCCAGAACAATAGTACCGTATCTGGTATACTGTGTCATTTTCTTTTTACCCTCATTACCTTCTTGCTGTAATTTCTTTAAAGCAGGAATAACACCTGTTAACAGCTGCAGGATAATAGAGGCGGTAATATAAGGTGTAATACTCATAGCAAAAATTGTAAAATTCCTCAATGCACCACCAGCAAAAAGATCGAGAAAATCAAACACATTTCCAACTCCACCGCCAAATAGCTGTTCCCTCAAAGTAGCTATATTTACCCCCGGAACAGGGATAAAAGCACCCAGGCGGTAGACAACCATCATAGAAATAACAAATAAAATTTTCTTCCGTAATTCTTTTACCTTAAAGGCATTGCCTAGAGCAGATAACACCTTAAATCACCTCTGCCTTTCCGCCAGCTCCCTCTATTTTTTCCTTAGCCGACTTTGTGAAAGCATTGGCTTTGACAACCAGTGCCTTTTCAATCTCGCCATCACCAAGGATCTTTACCCCTGATTTAGCTATTTTATTAATAACACCAGACTCAAGTAATCTCTCCGGGGTTACTTCTTCATTTTTATCGAATTTATTTAGTTGATAAACATTTACCTCATTAAATTCTTTTTTGTGAATATTGGTAAATCCCCTTTTTGGTAAACGTCTGAACAGGGGTGTCTGACCACCCTCAAAAGTAGGTCTAACTCCACCACCAGAACGGGCATTTTGACCATTTGCACCACGTCCTGAAGTATAACCTCTTCCAGAGCCTATACCACGACCTACACGTTTGCGTTTCTTTTTAGAACCTTTATTAGGTTTCAAATCATGCAGATTCATTTGTCCACCTCCTTATTACCCAAGGATTTCTTCTACAGTTTTACCTCTCAATTTAGCAACTTCTTCAACTTTTTTTAATTCGCCAAGCCCAGTAATTGTTGCATTTACCATATTTATCGGGTTAGTTGAGCCCAGTGATTTAGTCAAAATATCACTAATACCAGCTAATTCTATTACCGCTCTTACCGGACCACCTGCAATAACACCAGTACCAGGAGCAGCCGGTTTTAGCAGTACTGAACCTGCACCAAATTGGCCGGTCACCTCATGTGGGATAGTAGTCTCAACAATCGGAACCTCCACTAACTTCTTTTTAGCATCATCAATACCTTTACGAATAGCTTCAGGTACTTCATTGGCTTTCCCGATACCAGCACCCACATGGCCATTACCATCCCCAACAACAACAAGGGCACTAAAGCTGAAATTACGGCCACCCTTAACAACTTTCGCAACACGGTTTATATTGACAACACGTTCTTCAAGATCTAATTTATCGGGATCAATAATCTTCATGAATTCGCCTCCTTCTTGCTAAAAATTTAAACCCTTCTCTCTAGCCGCTTCCGCTACTTCTTTTACCCTGCCGTGGTATTTATAACCACCACGATCAAAGACAACTGTCTTGATACCTTCTTCCAAGGCCCTTTCTGCAGCAAGCTCACCGACTAACTTGGCTGCTTCTTTATTACCACCGTATTCGATAGAATCTTTCACAGCCGGGTCAAGGGAAGAAGCAGCAACCAGGGTATGGCCAGATAAATCATCAATTATTTGAACATAGATGTTTTTAGAACTCCTATATATATTCATTCTTGGTTTTTCTGGAGTCCCCAATACATTATTTCTAATCCTCTTATGACGTTTTTTTCTCGGGGTCATTTTACCCATACCATTCACTCCCTTCCATTAACCTGTTTTACCAACTTTACGTCTGATGTGTTCATCAACATATTTTATGCCCTTTCCTTTATACGGCTCAGGTTCTCTAACTGACCTGATTTTAGCAGCCATTTCACCAACTAACTGTTTATCAATACCCTTGACAGTTATATTGGTATTTTTATCTACTTCAAATTCTATTTGGCCCTCTGTTTTAATAATAACAGGGTGTGAATACCCAACCTCTAATTCCAGGTCTTTACCTTTTAGTTTAGCATTATAACCAACACCAACCATCTCTAATTTCTTTGCAAACCCTTCTGTAACCCCAGTTATCATACTTTCAATTAGACTCCTGGTTAAACCGTGTAATGACCTGTCTTCCCTATTATCTGAAGACCGTTCAACAATAACCTGGTCATCTGTAATATTTATAGTAATCAAAGGACTAAATTCTTTACTAAGTTCACCCTTAGGCCCTTTGACAGTTAATTTATTCTCATCTTGTTTAAGTGTTACTCCTTCTGGAATATCAATCGGCAATCTTCCAATACGGGACATTCCTTTCACCTCCATATGTGAAAATTTTAGTTAACAAGCATCTATCCACATCATACAGGTTTATCTACCAGACATAACAGAGGACTTCTCCCCCAACCTTATCATTACGGGCATTCTTGTCAGTCATTAAACCCTTTGAGGTAGAGATAACAGCTATACCAAGTCCACCAAGTACTCTAGGTATCTCATCTTTTTTAACATAAACCCTCAGACCAGGCTTGCTTATCCTTTTCAAACCAGAAATAACCTTTTCCCCATTTTCGCCATATTTAAGATAAACCCTGATAGTATTTTGAGGACCATTTTCTATAACTTTATAGTCATTGATAAACCCTTCTTCCTTTAAAAGCTCAGCAATATTTATTTTCAGCTTTGAAGCAGGTATATCTACACTATTCTTGTCTGTACTATTCGCATTCCTGATACGCGTCAACATATCTGCAATAGGATCAGTAATATTCAACTTACAAACCTCCTTCCAGTTTACCAGCTTGCTTTCTTTACTCCTGGTAGTTCACCTTTATGAGCCAATTCCCGAAAACAGATCCGACAGAGATCGAATTTGCGGATATACCCACGTGGTCTACCACATCGTTTACATCTATTTACAGTGCGTGTTGAATATTTAGGTTCTTTATTGGCCTTTTCTACTAAAGCTTTACGAGCCACTTCTTTATTACCCCCTTACTGTTCTAATTAAAATATATTATTAGGGACCAAATTTAACCCTATTCTTCTTTAAAAGGCATTCCCATCATTTTTAACAGTGCATGTGCCTCTTCATCAGTCTCTGCTGAAGTAACAATAGTAATCTCAAGCCCGTGTACTGTATCAACATTATCAACACTTATTTCCGGAAAAACAGTATGCTCTCTAATCCCCAGACTGTAATTTCCTCTACCGTCAAATGACTTAGAAGAAACACCCCTGAAGTCTCTAATACGTGGAAGGGTAATATTTATTACCTTATAAAGAAATTCATACATTTGATTTCCACGTAGGGTTACTTTTACACCAATCGGCATACCTTCACGGATTTTAAAATTGGCAACAGACTTCTTTGCCCTTGTTATAGTAGGTTTTTGTCCGGTAATTACAGCAATTTCATCTACTACTATGTCCAGTAATTTCTGATCTTCTTTAGCATCTCCTAGACCAACATTAACAACAACTTTCTCAAGTTTTGGTACAGCCATTACACTTTGATAATTAAACTCCTCAACAAGCTTTGGAACAATCTCTTCTTTATATTGAGTAGCTAATTCAGGCATTTAGTATACCCCCTTTCAAACTACTTATCTATATCTTCACCACATTTTTTACAAACCCTTACTTTACTGCCGTCATCTAAATATCCTGCAGCAAATCTAGTTCTTTCATCACAACGCGGACAAACTAATTGTACATTAGATAAATGAATAGAACCTTCATTTTCTATAATACCGCCCTGAGGCATATCCTGTGTCGGACGCATGTGACGGTGAAGAATATTAACACCCTCAACTATCACTCGCTCTTCTTTAGGAATAACACTCAGTACTTTACCGCGTTTTCCTTTATCTTTACCAGCGATTACCTCTACTTTATCACCTTTTTTTATTCTCATGATACTCCCCCCTTTACAAAACCTCAGGTGCTAAGGAGATTATTTTCATATAGTTTTTATTCCTTAATTCCCGGGCTACAGGCCCAAATATACGAGTCCCTTGTGGGTTATTTTGTTTGTCAATAATAACTGCAGCATTTTCATCAAATCTAATATAAGAACCATCAGAACGTTTTAATTCCTTTTTTGTCCTAACTACTACTGCTTTAACAACATCACCCTTTTTAACCATACCACCAGGAATGGCTTCCTTAACAGTTGCAACAATTACATCACCAATTTTAGCATAACGTTTCCTTGAACCACCTAAGACTTTAACACATAAGAGTTCACGTGCCCCGGTGTTATCCGCAACCTTCAAACGGCTTTCAGACTGAATCATCAAAATTCCTCCTTTCTACAGGGGAAATTACTTGGCTTTTTCGACAATATCGACCACACGCCATCTCTTGGTTTTGCTTAAAGGGCGTGTTTCCATAATCTTAACCTTATCCCCTTCTCTACATTCATTTTCCTCATCATGAGCTTTAAAGGTATTGGTCTTTTTTACTGTGCGTTTGTAAAGAGGATGCTGGGTCCTTTTTTCTACAGCAACACTCACTGTTTTATCCATTTTATCGCTGACTACTATGCCAACTAATGATTTCCTTTTGTTTCTTAGCTCGACCATCTTTGACCTCCTCCCTATGCCCTCTTAATACCGAGTTCCATTTCACGCAACACAGTCTTTACCCGGGCAATATTACGCTTAACCTCTTTAATACGCATGGGGTTATCAAGTTGTGCCGTCGCATGTTGAAACCTTAGATTAAATAACTCTTCTTTAAATTCCTGTAATTTTTGATCAAGTTCTACTTTGGTCATATCTCTTAATTCATCAGCCCTCATTAGAATCACCATCCATTTCTTCCCTTTTAACGAAATGAGTTTTGATAGGCAATTTATGAGCTGCCAATCTCATGGCTTCACTGGCTAATTCTTCACTAACACCGGCTATTTCAAACATAATCCTACCGGGTTTTACTACAGCCACCCATTTTTCTGTGGCACCTTTACCACTACCCATACGGGTTTCAGCTGGTTTTGCAGTTACAGGTTTATCAGGGAAGATCTTAATCCAGACCTTACCTCCCCTTTTTATTGATCTGGTCATCGCAACACGGGCAGCTTCAATCTGCCTGTTTGTAATCCAACCAGGCTCAAGTGCCTGTAATCCGAATTCACCAAAAGAAATCTCGGTTCCTCGAATCGCCTTTCCTTTCATTCGACCTCGATGTTGCTTACGATGTTTTACTCTCTTTGGTATTAACATCTAAAGGCCTCCTTTCCCTTATATAACTTTATAGCCAATTAGTCATTATCTACTTCTGGTAGTATTTCACCTTTATTAATCCAAACCTTAACACCTATTTTCCCATAGGTGGTATTTGCTTCAGAAAAACCATAATCTATATCAGCTCTTAAAGTATGCAATGGTACACTGCCTTCATTATAACCCTCAGTCCTGGCCATTTCAGCACCACCAAGACGTCCACTACTTTGAACCTTAAATCCTTCAGCACCCATTCTCATCGATCGATTCATGGCCTGTTTCATTGCCCGTCGAAATGATACCCTTCTTTCCAACTGGGAGGCAATATTTTCAGCAACCAGCTGGGCATCTAGATCAGGATTGTTTACTTCAACAACATTTATCTGAACCTTCTTACCGGTCATCTTTTCAATTTCCTGCCTTAAACTATCTACTTCAGACCCTCCGCGTCCAATTACCATGCCAGGACGTGCAGTATAAATATCCAATTTCAACTGATTGGCAGCTCTACCGATTACTACTCGTGAGATACCGGCATCAAACATCTTTTCTTTAACATGATTTCTTATCTCCAGATCTTCCTGTAAAAGCTGTGAATAATCTTTTTTATCAGCATACCATTTGGCATCCCATTCCTTTATCACACCAACACGAAGACCATGGGGATGGATTTTTTGACCCAAAATTTATCCCTCCTTTTTTTCACTTACAATTATCGAAATGTGACTTGTTCTCTTTTTGATCATACTTGCCTGACCCTGGGCACGGGCGCGCCATCTTTTCATGGCTGGGCCTTCATCTACATAAGCTTCTTTAACATATAAATCATCTGCTAACATATCATGGTTATTCTCTGCATTAGCAACAGCTGAGTTTAATACCTTTTCTACCAATTGAGAAGCCTTTTTGGGCGTATTTCTTAAAATACCAACGGCCTCACCAATATTTTTCCCTCTAATTAAATCAACAACCAGTCTTGCTTTCCGCGGGGAAATCCGTACATATCTGGCAACAGCTTTAGCCTCCATTAATAACCCCCCTTTACCTTACACAATTTTATTTTAACGATGTGGAGCGCTCTGTATGATGACCATGACCCCTGAATTTACGGGTCGGAGCAAACTCTCCCAATTTATGTCCAACCATATCCTCTGTTATATATACAGGAACATGTTTTATTCCATCATGAACGGCAATAGTATGACCTACCATTTCAGGAAATATTGTAGAACTCCTTGACCAGGTTTTAATAACACTTTTTTTATCTTTTTCATTCATTTCCCTGATCTTGGCAATAAGGCTCTCTTCTACAAAAGGTCCCTTCTTTAAAGACCTACCCAATATAAACCCTCCTTTCGATGTTTACCGTTTTTTAGCATGGCGTGAACGCACAATATAACGATCAGATTTCTTGGTTTTCCTGGTCTTTTTACCCATTGTAGGTTTACCCCAGGGTGTAACTGGATGACGTCCTGCTGGCGACTTGCCTTCACCACCACCATGTGGATGGTCATGTGGGTTCATAACAACACCACGAACAGTTGGTCTTTTACCTTTCCAACGAGACCTACCTGCTTTACCAACAGTAATATTCTCATGGTCTATGTTACCTACCTGACCAATAGTTGCTTTACAATCCATTCTAACCAGGCGTACTTCCCCGGAAGGGAGTTTAATATGGGCATACTTCCCTTCCTTAGCCATAATCTGCGCCATTGTCCCTGCTGACCTGGCTAACTGTCCACCTTTACCTGGACTTAATTCAACATTATGAATTATAGTACCAACCGGTATATCCTTTAATTTAAGGGAATTACCAGGTTTTATATCGGCATTTTCACCAGACATTACAGTTTCTCCAACACTAAGTTTATTTGGAGCTAAAATATAACGTTTCTCACCATCTGCATATTTCAAAAGGGCAATCCTGGCTGACCTGTTTGGATCATATTCAATAGTACTAACCAATGCAGGTACGCCATCTTTGTTACGCTTAAAATCAATCATACGGTAACGGCGTTTATGGCCACCACCCTTATGGCGGGTAGTTATTCTACCATCAACATTACGTCCACCAGACTTTTTTAATGGAGCCAGCAGGCTCTTTTCAGGTTTAGTTCTACTTATTTCAGAAAAACTTGAAACTGTCATATATCGTCTGGAAGGAGTAGTCGGTTTAAACTTCTTAATCGCCATTATCTTTCCCTCCTTATCCTTGAACAATTTATATTTTACAACTTTTTTTCAAATTACATACCTTCAAAAATTTCTAGTCTATCACCTGCAGCTAGTTTAACCATAGCTTTTTTCCAGGCAGGGGTTCTTCCTTCTTTGAAACCCATTCTCCTTTTCTTACCAGAAACATTCATGGTATTAACCTTTAATACCTGAACATTGAAGATATCTTCAATGGCATTTCTAATTTCAACTTTGTTGGCTTTCCGGGCAACTTTAAATGTATAGGTATTATTCTCTTCTATTAAATCCATACTTTTTTCAGAGATAATAGGAGAAATAATTACATCCCTCGAGTCCTTCATTTAGCCAACACCTCCTCAATCTTCGCAACAGCCTCTTTTGTAATAATAATAAAGTCATTGTTGAGTAAATCATAAGCATTCAATGAACTTACAAGCAAGGTTTTTACCCCAGGTATATTACGTACTGAGAGATAGACATTCTCATCTTTTTCCGGGATAATGATTAATACCTTTGCCTCCCCAAGATTGAAGTTATCTAGAATTTCAACCATCTGTTTTGTCTGTGGTTTAACAAATTCAAGTTCATCAATTACCAGTACACTATCACTTTGAACCTTATCACTTAAAATCGACCTTAAAGCAATTTTTTTAACCTTCTTGTTGAGCGACTTATTGTATGAACGAGGTTTTGGTCCAAAAACAGTACCACCGCCTACCCAGAGTGGTGAACGGATACTACCATGTCTGGCCCGACCGGTACCTTTTTGACGCCATGGTTTACGACCACCACCGCGTACTTCACCTCTTGTTTTTGTTGAGGCAGTTCCCTGTCTCCTACCAGCCAGCTGGGCATTAATAACCTCGTGAACTACATGTTCATTTATATCATCATTAAATATACTATCAGCTAAATCTATATTTCCAACCTCTTTACCAGTTGTATCATATTTAGCTATCTGCGGCATCGCTAATTCCCCCTTTCCACAACTAAATTAACTAATTTGATACCTTTACAGCATCTTTGATCCAGACTATACCTTTATTAGGGCCTGGCACAGAGCCTTTAACCAATAACAAATTTCGGTCGGTATCTACCTTTACTATTTCCAGGTTCTGAATAGTTACCCGGTCATAACCCATTCTTCCTGGGAGTTTCTGGCCTTTAAAAACACGCGCTGCATCTGTTGCCCCGATAGAACCAGGTGCCCTATGTGAATGTGAACCATGGGTCTCAGGTCCACGCTGGAAATTGTGCCTTTTAATGGTTCCAGCAAAACCCTTACCTTTGGAGATACCTGTTATATCTACAAGTTCACCATCTGCAAACTGTTCTACAGTTAATTCATCACCTTCATTAACATCCATTTCAAAATCCCTGAGTTCTTTCAAGTATTTCTTGGGTGTTACATCTGCCCTATCAAAATGACCTTTTTCCGGTTTATTTGTCCTGAATTCAGCCTTATCCCCAAAACCAAGCTGAATTGCATTATAACCATCGGTTTCTTCTGTTTTCTTCTGTGTTACAATACATGGCCCGGCCTCAATGACAGTTACCACAACAGCAGTTCCGTCATCATTAAACACCTGGGTCATTCCAACTTTCTTGCCGATAATTCCTTTAGCCACGTCTCTTACACCTCCTGACAATTATAGCTTAATCTCTATATTTACACCTGCTGGTAAATCCAATCTCATTAATGCATCAACAGTCTTCGAGTTAGGGTCAACTATATCTATTAATCTTTTATGGGTACGCATTTCAAACTGCTCCCTGGAGTCTTTATGAACATGTGGTGAACGCAAGACAGTATATACTTCTTTTTCTGTCGGAAGTGGTACAGGACCTGATACATTGGCACCGGTCCTCTGGGCTGTATTTACTATCTTCTGGGCTGATTGATCCAGCAGTTCATGTTCAAATGCCTTTAAACGAATTCGTATCTTTTCGTGTTTAGCCATATTCTTCCCTCCTTCTCGGGTGAAAATCTATATTCAGAAACATAGAAAAAGAGAGGAGAAAATGCTCCTCGCTTTTTCTAACTATTTACTCAATAATGTCGGTTACAACACCGGCACCTACTGTATGGCCGCCTTCACGGATAGCAAACCTTAAACCCTCTTCCATAGCAATCGGGGTTATCAGTTCACCTACCATCTCTATATTATCTCCAGGCATTACCATTTCTACTCCTTCTGGTAGAGTGATTATACCAGTAACATCTGTTGTCCTGAAGTAAAACTGTGGCCTGTATCCATTAAAGAATGGGGTGTGCCTTCCTCCCTCTTCTTTCGATAAAACATATACCTCTGCCTTGAATTTTGTATGCGGGGTTATACTTCCTGGGGCTGCTAATACCTGTCCCCGTTCAATATCTTCCCTCTTTACTCCCCTTAATAGGGCTCCTATATTATCCCCGGCTACTGCTTCATCTAACAGTTTCCGGAACATCTCTACTCCTGTCACTACTGTCTTTTCTGTATCTTTGATCCCTATTATCTCTACTTCATCTCCTGGATGCAGGGCCCCTCTTTCCACTCTACCTGTCGCTACTGTCCCACGCCCAGTTATACTAAAGACATCTTCAACAGGCATCAGGAAGGGTTTGTCTGTTTCTCTTTCTGGTTGTTCAATATAGCTGTCTACCTCATTCATCAACTCTATAATCTTGGAGCCCCATTCCCCTTCCGGGTCTCCATTTTCCAGAGCCTTTAAGGCAGAACCTACTACTACTGGTATCTCATCACCTGGAAAGTCATATTCACTTAATAGTTCTCTAACTTCCATCTCTACTAATTCTATTAACTCTTCATCATCAACCATATCTGCTTTGTTTAAGAATACTACTATATTTGGTACTCCTACCTGACGAGCCAGCAGAATATGCTCTCTGGTCTGGGGCATTGGTCCATCTGCTGCAGATACTACCAGAATAGCTCCATCCATCTGGGCTGCACCTGTAATCATATTCTTTACATAGTCAGCATGTCCTGGACAGTCAACATGGGCATAATGCCTTGCTTCGGTCTCATATTCAACATGAGCTGTCGCTATGGTGATTCCTCTTTCTCTTTCTTCTGGTGCATTATCAATTGTATCAAATGCCCTTACCTCTGCTCCACCAAAGTTAGACAGTACTGTTGTTATTGCTGCTGTTAATGTTGTCTTACCATGGTCAACATGACCTATTGTACCGATATTTACATGTGGTTTTGTCCTTTCAAACTTTTGCTTTGCCATTACAAAATTCCTCCTTAAAATATTAAAATATATAATTTTTAAACAGTCAGATTTATTGATTAGTCTCCCATAATTTCTTCTGCAATACTCTTAGGTGCAGGTTCATAATGAGAGAACTGCATTGTATAGGTAGCACGCCCCTGTGTTTTAGAACGCAGATCTGTTGCATATCCAAACATCTCAGATAAGGGTACAAATGACTTTACAACCTGGGCTGTTGCCCTCGGCTCCATACCCTGTACCTGTCCACGGCGTCCATTAAGGTCACCAATAACATCACCCATGTATTCTTCTGGAACAACAACCTCAACCTTCATAACAGGCTCTAGAATCACAGGTCTAGCCTTTTTGGCTGCCTCTTTAAATCCTATTGAACCAGCAATTTTAAAGGCCATTTCTGAAGAATCAACCTCATGATAACTACCATCATTTAAGCTAACCTTCAGGTCAACCATTGGATAACCAGCTAGAACACCATTTTCCATAGCTTCTATGATACCAGACTCAACAGCAGGAATGTATTCCCGTGGAATCGAACCACCAACAATATTATTTTCAAATTCAAAGCCTCCACCTTCACCGAGTGGTTCAATATCAATAACTACATGACCATATTGCCCCCGACCACCAGACTGACGAACAAATTTACCATGGACACCATTTACCTTTTTAGATATTGTCTCACGATAAGCAACCTGTGGTTTACCAATATTGGCATCAACTTTAAATTCCCTTAATAGACGGTCAACTATTATCTCCAGGTGTAATTCACCCATCCCCTTAATAATAGTCTGACCAGTTTCTTCATCAGTCTTAACTTTGAAAGTAGGATCCTCTTCAGCCAGACGCTGTAATGCCATACCAAGTTTATCCTGGTCAGCTTTACTCTTCGGTTCAATAGCTACATCAATAACTGGTTCAGGGAATTCCATTGCCTCTAATATAATGGGATTATCTTCATCACAAAGTGTATCCCCAGTAGTAGTGTTTTTTAAACCTACAGCTGCAGCCAGGTCACCAGCATGAACAGAATCTCTTTCTTCACGGTGATTAGCATGCATCTGCAAAATACGTCCAACCCTCTCTCTCTTACCTTTGGTTGAGTTAAAAACATATGAACCAGCCTCAAGTACACCTGAATATGACCTGAAAAAGGCCAGTTTTCCTACATAAGGGTCTGCCATAATTTTAAAGGCCAGGGCAGAAAAAGGTTCATCATCACTAGCTTTCCTGACTGCTTCCTCTTCACTATTGGGGTCTATTCCTTCAACTGGAGGTACATCCAGTGGTGAAGGTAAATAGTCAATAATAGAATCAAGTAATAATTGAACACCCTTATTTTTAAAAGCAGAGCCACAATAAACAGGAATCAAACTAACATTAATAACCTCTTCCCTGATAATATCCTTCAAGTCTTCAGCCTTAATCTCTTCACCTTCAAGATATTTCATCATTAATTCATCATTTTTTTCTGCCAGGGATTCTATTAGGTTTTCTCTGTATTCTTCAGCCTTTTCCTGGTATTCCTCAGGGATAGCTGTCCTTTCATAGTTTACACCAAGATCATCTTCATATATGACTGCATCCATATTAACAAGATCGATAACACCTCTAAAATCATCTTCCTTACCAATAGGGAGTTGAAATGGTACTGCATTAGCACCTAATCTCTCTTTCATCATATCTAAGACCTGGTAAAAATCAGCACCCATTCTATCCATTTTATTTACAAAAGCAATTCTGGGGACTTTATATTTATCAGCCTGCCGCCAGACAGTCTCCGACTGGGGTTCAACACCACCTACAGAACAAAATAATGCAATAGCACCATCAAGAACACGGAGTGACCTTTCAACCTCTACAGTAAAGTCCACGTGTCCGGGCGTATCTATAATATTTATACGATTTTCCTTCCATTGACAGGTAGTCGCTGCTGAGGTAATAGTTATGCCCCGCTCCTGTTCTTGCTCCATCCAGTCCATTACAGCGGCTCCATCATGAACTTCTCCCATCTTATGGACCCTTCCTGTATAATAAAGGATCCTCTCAGTGGTTGTAGTTTTCCCAGCATCTATATGAGCCATAATACCAATATTACGAGTTTTATTAAGCGGAAATTGACGGGCCATCTATTTCCCCCTCCCTTCTTATAGTTATAATCTTATATATATCTAATACTACCATCTATAATGAGCAAATGCCTTATTAGCTTCAGCCATGCGGTGTACTTCTTCTTTTTTCTTAACAGCACCACCAGTATTATTAGCTGCATCTATTATCTCATTGGCAAACCTTTCAGTCATGGTACGCTCTCCCCTGTTACGGGCAGATTCAGTTAACCAGCGGATAGCAAGACTTAAACGCCTGCGATCATTTACCTCAACAGGCACCTGGTAGTTAGAACCACCAACACGCCTTGATTTAACCTCTAAAACTGGCATAATATTTTCTAATCCCTTTTTTAAAACCTCAATACCCTCTTCATCAGTATTTTCTTTAATCTGATCAATGGCATCATAAAATACACTTTCGGCAATACTCTTTTTGCCGTCCAGCATAATTTTATTAATCATTCGGGTGACAATTATATCATTATATACAGGATCAGCTAATACCTCTCTCTTTTCAGCTCTATTTTTGCGCATCTAGCTTCCCTCCTTTACTTAGGTCTCTTTACTCCATATTTAGATCTTCCCTGTTTGCGGTCATCAACACCGGCAGTATCAAGGGCACCTCTAACAATATGATACCTTACACCAGGCAAGTCTTTAACCCTTCCGCCGCGTACAAGAACAACAGAGTGTTCCTGTAAATTATGTCCAATCCCAGGGATATATGCAGTAACTTCAATCCCGTTAGTTAATCTTACACGGGCTACCTTTCTAAGGGCTGAGTTAGGTTTTTTAGGGGTTGCCGTATAAACCCTGGTACAGACCCCTCTCTTCTGCGGTGAATTCTGTAAAGCAGGTGCAGATTTTTTCTTACTAACCTTTTTACGACCCTTACGGACTAATTGACTAATTGTTGGCATAAGCACACCTCCTTCCAGTTATTTCAATAATGCAGCACAAGCAGCTGAAACATCTATACCACAAGCCCTGCCCAGTTTTAACTTGCTCTCAACCTTTTCTACTGATAAATTATTCTTTCTACTTGCCTCTATAAGTTTAGTCTTTATATGTTTATCAATATCTTCAGCAATAAATATTTTAGCTGCTTTACCATTATTAATGACATGTAATGTCTGCTTTGTACCAACAACTTTATTCTTCTGTTTGGCCAGCTCTGTCAGTACCATTACATCTCCTCCTGAAGACATCTTTTACTAACACACACTTAAGTATTTTAACACCTTTACCAGTCTATGTCAACAAAAATTTATTTAATTAGTATTATTAATACTAATTAAAATATCAGACATACTATACGGGGGGTTTTTACCCCCCGCCTCTATGAATAGCAATACTTAAACTACTATCACTCTGCTTCTTCAACAATCTCATCTATTAAATTTTCCATAGGCAGCTCATTCTCATCAAGCATATCAATAGAACGGTAACGCCTCATACCAGTACCTGCCGGTATTAACTGCCCAATAATAACATTTTCCTTTAATCCCATTAATGAATCAACCTTACCTTCCAGCGAGGATTCTGTTAAGACCCTTGTTGTTTCCTGGAAGGAAGCAGCAGATAGAAAACTATCTGTTGCCAGTGAAGCCTTAGTAATACCAAGCAATTCCGACTTATATGTGGCGGTCTGACCACCATTTTCAGCTATCTTACGATTAACTTCTCTTACCTCATACCTATTTACCAGACTTCCAGGCAGAAAATCTGTATCCCCTGGTTTAATAATCTTAAGCTTCCTCATCATCTGTCTAATAATAACCTCAATATGTTTATCATTTATCTCAACACCCTGTGAACGGTAAACATTTTGAACCTCTTCCAGGAGATAATTTTGTACCTCACTCTCTCCTTTAACCTTTAATAAAACACTAGGATCCATAGGCCCTTCAGTCAATTTATCACCTGCATAGACCATCTGCCCATCTTTTACGCTTATCTGAGAACCATATGGAATCTGATAGGTTTTTTTCTTACCGTCATCATCTTCAATAACAATCCGGCGGCTATTTTTCTTACTGATTATTTTAACATAACCAGTTTTTTCAGTAATAATCGCCTGACCCTTAGGTGTCCTACCTTCAAACAACTCTTCTACCCTGGGTAGACCCTGGGTGATATCATCCCCAGCAACACCTCCAGTATGGAAGGTACGCATGGTGAGCTGTGTCCCCGGTTCACCAATTGACTGAGCTGCTATTATTCCAATTGATTCACCAATATCAACTAATTTACCAGTAGCCAGGTTTCTACCATAACACTTGCGGCAAACCCCATGTTTGCTTTCACAGTTTAAGACAGACCTGATTTTTACTGCTTCAATACCTGCCTGATCAATTTCTTTCATACTGTCACGTGAAATTACTTCATTTCTTTCTACAATAAACTCTCCTGTTATGGGATGAATAATATCTTCAGCGGCAGTTCTACCAATACATCTTTCAGCCAGGGTCTCAATAGCCTCTTTACCCTTGCCGCCAATAGACTCTACCAAAGTGCTCTGTTCTGTTCCACAGTCATCTTCCCTGATAATCACATCCTGCGAAACATCAACCAGACGTCTGGTTAAATAACCGGAATCAGCTGTCCTGATAGCTGTATCAGCCAGACCCTTTCTGGCACCATGGGTTGATATGAAAAACTCCATAACATTTAATCCTTCCCGGAAACTTGAGCGAATAGGAACATCAAGTATCCGACCTGAAGGATCTGCCATTAACCCACGCATACCAGCCAGCTGTGATATCTGCGATCTATTACCACGGGCACCAGAATCAGCCATGACAGAAATATTATTGTCTTTTTCTAGATGAGCAATTAAAGCATTCGTCACATCATCTTTAGCCTTATTCCAGATGTCTACTACTTTTTGGTATCTTTCATTATCAGTAATAGCCCCTCTGCGGTAGTGCTGCTCTATATTATGAACCTCTTCTTCAGCCCTATTTAATATATCTTCTTTACTGGCAGGGATAGCAGCATCACTTACAGCAATCGATATCCCTGAACGAGTAGCAAAATCATAGCCTAAGGCCTTGATATTATCCAGAGCACGGGCTGTTTTGGTATTTCCAAACCTCTCCTGCAGGTCAGAGATCATCTCGCCAAGTCCACTTTTACCAATCTGTTCATTTATATATTCCATTTCTGCCGGTAGGGCCTCATTAAAAATAACCCGACCGATTGACGTCTCGATTATTTTCCCATCTAACCTAACCTTGACATTGGCCTGTAGATTAACCTTGCCTGTATCATAGGCCTTAATCGCCTCGGAGGCAGAGGAAAACTCTTTACCTTCCCCAACTGCTCCCTCTGTAACAGTTGTCAGGTAATATATACCCAGAACCATATCCTGGGTAGGGACTGTGATTGGATGTCCATCAGATGGTGTCAATAGATTGGTAGTTGATAACATTAATAACCTGGCCTCTGTCTGGGCTTCAGCGGATAAAGGAACATGAACCGCCATCTGATCACCATCAAAATCAGCGTTATAGGCAGTACAGACCAGGGGATGTAGTTTAATGGCCTTACCTTCAACCAGTATCGGCTCAAAGGCTTGAATACCGAGTCTATGTAAAGTAGGAGCCCTGTTCAGTAAGACAGGATGGTCCTGAATAACCTCTTCCAGTACACCCCACACCTCATCATTTACATTCTCAACCATCCGCTTGGCATTCTTTATATTATGTGCTAAGCCTTTATCAACCAGGCCTTTCATGACAAATGGTTTAAAAAGCTCTAAAGCCATCTTTTTAGGTAGACCACACTGATGGAGTTGCAAATCCGGTCCTACTACAATAACAGATCTCCCTGAATAATCTACCCTTTTACCGAGCAGGTTCTGACGGAAACGGCCCTGTTTACCTTTCAACATATCACTTAGTGATTTGAGCGGACGGTTCCCGGCACCTGTAACCGGTCTACCCCTCCTACCATTATCAATCAAGGCATCAACTGCTTCCTGCAGCATTCTCTTTTCATTTCTAATAATAATTTCAGGTGCTCCCAGATCAAGTAATCTCTTCAATCTATTATTACGGTTAATAACACGCCTGTATAAGTCATTCAAATCAGAGGTTGCAAACCTACCCCCATCAAGCTGGACCATTGGTCTAAGGTCAGGGGGAATTACCGGGATAACATTTAAGACCAACCAAGAGGGATTAATTGATGAATTATTTAACCCATCAAGGACCTCTAATCTCCTGATGGCCCTTTTGCGGCGCTGCCCAGTTGATTCCTTAACCTCCTTTTTAAGCATCTTAACCTCATTATTTATATCTATTTTAGTAAGTAATTTCCGTACTGCTTCTGCCCCCATCTCAGCTTTGAAACTATTACCATATTTACTGTATGCCTCTCTATATTCACTCTCATTTAGTAACTGTTTCTCACTTAATGGGGTTTCCCCTGGGTCTATTACAATATAGGAGACAAAATAAATAACCTTTTCCAATGCCCTTGGTGACATGTCAAGTATTAAACCCAAGCGACTAGGAATGCCTTTAAAATACCATATATGGGTACACGGAGCCGCTAATTCAATATGACCCATGCGTTCACGGCGGACCTTGGAACGGGTTACTTCTACACCACAGCGGTCACAGACAACTCCTTTATACCTCACCCTTTTATATTTACCACAATGACACTCATAATCCTTGGTCGGGCCGAATATCTTTTCACAGAAAAGCCCATCCTTTTCCGGTTTTAATGTTCTATAATTTATAGTTTCGGGTTTTTTAACTTCCCCCTTGACCAGTCGCGAATCTGTTCTGGAGAGGCAACACTAATTTTCATTGAATCAAAATTATTAACGTTGAACAAGGGTCATTCTCCCCTTTCTATAATTTATTCTTCTTCCTCATCAGAGTCATTAGTTAAATCCATATCTAAACCAAGCTTTTTAGCTGTATCATTAAAATCATCATCTTCCTCAGCTATCTGTAATTCCTCTTCATCCTCAGTATATATCTTGGCATCTAACCCCAGACTCTGCATTTCTTTTATTAAAACCTTGAAGGATTCCGGTATACCGGGTTCAGGCACATTTTCACCTTTAACAATAGCCTCATATGTCTTCACCCTACCGACAACATCATCAGACTTGACTGTTAACATCTCCTGCAAGGTATAGGCAGCACCATAGGCCTCCAGTGCCCACACCTCCATTTCACCAAAACGCTGACCACCAAACTGGGCTTTACCGCCAAGCGGCTGCTGGGTAACAAGTGAATACGGTCCTGTTGAACGGGCATGTATTTTATCATCAACCAGGTGATGTAGTTTAAGGATATACATATAACCAACAGTTACTCTTTTATCAAAAGGCTCACCTGTTCGCCCATCGTAAAGAACCGTTTTACCATCACGGCTGAGACCAGCTTCCTCCAGTTTATCCTCCACCTCATCTTCACGGGCACCATTAAAGACTGGTGTTTCAATATATAAACCAAGTGCCTTGGCCGCCATTCCTAAATGGGTCTCCAGCACCTGACCAATATTCATTCTGGAGGGAACACCAAGTGGGTTAAGAACTATCTCAACAGGTTCTCCATTGGGCATGAACGGCATATCTTCTTCAGGTAGTATCCTGGAGATAACACCCTTATTCCCGTGACGACCTGCCATTTTATCACCAACAGAAATTTTCCGTTTAGTAGCAATATAAACCCGTACAAGTCTATTTACACCTGGTTTTAATTCATCACCATTTTCGCGGGAAAAGACTTTAACATCAACTACAATACCTTCTTCACCATGCGGCACCTTCAAAGAAGTATCCCGGACCTCTCTGGCCTTTTCACCAAAAATAGCCCTGAGTAATCTTTCTTCAGCAGACAACTCTGTCTCACCCTTTGGTGTGACCTTACCAACCAGTATATCGCCCTCTTTTACCTCTGCTCCAACACGGATAATACCCCTTTCGTCAAGATTCTTAAGGGCTGATTCCCCTACATTAGGGATATCCCTGGTTATTTCCTCCGGACCCAGTTTAGTATCCCGGGCTTCAGCTTCATGTTCCTCAATATGGACAGAGGTAAAAGCATCTTCTTTAACAAGTCTTTCACTGATCAAAATAGCGTCCTCGTAATTATAACCTTCCCAAGGCATAAAAGCGATTAATGTATTACGGCCTAAAGCAAGCTCTCCTTTATTAGTTGAGGGTCCATCAGCAATAATATCACCGGCTTCTACTACATCCCCCTTACGGACAATAGGGCGTTGATTGACACAACTACCCTGATTAGAACGTTTAAACTTAAGTAATTTGTAACTATCAACATTACCCTCATCTGTTTTGATCAAAACCTTATCACCTGATACCTTAACAACGGTTCCAGAGTTTTTAGCAACAATAACGGCACCAGAATCTTTAGCACTCTTATATTCCATTCCCGTACCCACAATAGGTGCATCAGGAATTAATAAGGGAACAGCCTGTCTCTGCATATTAGCACCCATTAAGGCCCTATTAGCATCATCATTTTCCAGAAAGGGTATTAAGGCAGCGGATACACCAACAAGTTGTTTTGGTGAGACATCCATATAATCGACATTTTGGGGTAATGCTTCTAATATCTCGCCCCTGCGTCTGGCCAGAACAAACTCATGTTTAAAGTTACCACCCTCATCTATAGGTTCATTGGCCTGGGCAACAGTATAATTATCTTCTTCATCAGCTGTTAAATACTCAATCTCATCGGTTGCTTTTCCATCAATAACTTTGCGGTAAGGAGTCTCTAAAAACCCAAATTCATTTGTACGGGCATATGACCCCATAGAACCAATCAGCCCAATGTTTGGTCCTTCAGGTGTCTCAATAGGACAGATCCTACCATAATGAGAATGGTGAACATCCCTAACTTCAAAGCCAGCCCTGTCCCTACTTAAACCTCCAGGACCAAGTGCACTCAAACGACGTTTATGTGTCAGTTCAGAGAGGGGATTGGTTTGGTCCATAAATTGTGATAACTGACTACTACCAAAAAACTCCTGAATAGAAGCAACAACCGGACGGGTATTTATCAGGGCTTGAGGTGTAACAACATCTATATCCTGAATTGTCATCCTCTCTTTTACTACCCTCTCCATTCTTGATAAACCAATTCTAAACTGGTTCTGCAATAATTCCCCAACCGTCTTTAACCTTCTATTACCCAGGTGATCAATATCATCTATATTAAATTCCGGGTGATTATCAATTAACTTAAGAAGATATCTAACTGTTTCCACGATATCTCTCTTATCAAGGCATCTCCTGGCAGGATCAATATCCAACTTGAGTTTTTTATTTAGTTTGTATCTACCAACTGCAGCCATATCATACCGTTTAGGGTCAAAGAAAAGGGAGTTTATTAGATTCTTCGAACTCTCTACTGTCGGCGGTTCACCAGGTCTAAGCCTTTTATATAATTCAATTAAGGCCTCATCTTCTGAATCAGTATTATCCCTTTCAATAGTATCCTGAATAACCTCATAATTATCAAAAATATCAAGTAATTCTGCATCACTACCATAACCAAGGGCCCTAAATAAGACAGTAGAAGGCATCTTTCTTGTTCTATCTACCCTCACTGAAACAATTCTCTTTTTATCATATTCAAATTCTATCCAGGCACCCCTGTTAGGAATAAGGTTAGCAGAAATAAGCCTGCGACCATCCTTGGTCCTTTCTTCATCAAAATAAACACCTGAAGAACGGATCAACTGGTTGACAACAACCCTTTCTGCTCCATTAATTATAAATGTCCCCTTATCAGTCATTAAAGGGAAGTCCCCCATAAAGACTTCCTGCTCTTTTACCTCACCTGTCTCCTTATTAATTAATCTTACTTTTACCTGTAAGGGAGCCGAATAGGTAGCATCCCTGTCACGGCATTCATCAATCTGATAATCCGGTTCATCCAGATAATAATCTACAAATTCCAGGATTAAATTTTCCGAAAAATCTTCAATTGGTGTTATTTCATTAAAGACCTCTTTTAATCCCTGTTCCAGAAACCATTCATACGAATTAAGTTGTGTCCTTATTAAATCAGGCACAACCTGTGCATCTTTGATTTTGGCAAAACTATATCTCTTCCTCTTTAAAACATTTGCCATTTTTGCACCCCCAGGAAAACTCTTCTTATAATATTATTTAAAGCAGGTTTATAAAGCCCGCTGGTTAAACATCTATAAGGAATCAAGTCTTAATATTAACTTGTTAATTAAAATTACAAAAAAATCTATATTTATAGTATAAACCTAAGAGATTATATATATACATTTATTATTGAGATAAGATTTATAAACATAATTGCTAATCTATTTTATTATGCACTATTTTTCCAATAAAACCCCAGGTATTTAAGCTCTAAGCATAAAACAACCATTTTATCAACCTATGTATCGACAATTAATAATGTTATCATAATTAAATCTGCTTGTCAAGATAATTTTTACCTCTCCTGATCTTATTAATTGCAAGTTAAAATGCACGGTTTTTTAAAATATTTTCATCTTCAATATTTGTTAATATATGTTAAGCAACATTAAATGTCTTTTCCTTAAATATTTCTCTAGACGTTTTGAACTCAAAGATTTTTCTCGGGTAGGTATTTATAAATTCTTGTATTCTTTTAACTTTATTTCTGGTTAATCCTTTGAAGCTAATTCCTTTGGGTAGAAACCTACGGATCATCTTATTTATGTTCTCATTTGTTCCTCTTTGCCAGCTGCAGTATGCATCACAATAATACTGTTTTGTCCTAGGAATACTACTCCCTGTAAAAGACTCTTCAATACCCTCATAATCTTTAAATTCAGACCCATTGTCTGTTGTAATTGTTTTAAATATCTTTCTAAATTTAACTACTCCATGGCGTCGCTCAATTCTATCTAGGCCTTTTATCACTGATTCCTGGGTTTTATTTGGAATTAATTCTATTATCTCTTTACGACTTGTTCTTTCACTCAATACAAGTAAATATGGTTCATTCTTGCCCTTTCTACCTTCAACTAAATCCATCTCCCAATGTCCAACCTCTTGCCGCTTATCTGCTTCATTTGGTCGGTCTCTTATTGTCCTGTTTTGTTTATGATTTTTTGTTCTTTGACTCTCTTTCGGCTTCCTTTTTTTCTTTCTATATTCACCATAGATTAAGTTATTTCTTTCAATCTGTAATATCCCTTGATCTATATAATTATAAATTGTTTTCCAATGAATTGATATATCAAATTTATCACTTTCATCAATCATTAATGCTATTACTTCTGGTGAATATTTCTCTTTAATTTTTTCTTCTATAAAACTTGCTAAATCAAAGTTTTTTCCTATTTTAAGTTTAGGCCCTTTTGCTGATGCATTAGTATCATATACACCCTGAGCTATCTCAGGAATATATTCTCCCTTATCTCTCCACATGTAGTCCTTTAGGATTGTAATTCCTTTTTTAATTTCTCTACTAATAGTGGTTCTATGGCTGTTCATCTCTCGGGCTATCTCAGTATAATTTTTTCCTTGCTTATTATATAAATGAGCTATGATTTTTCTATCTTCTAGAGTTAAGTGTTTTCCTTTTTTTCTTTTTATGTTATAATGAGTTTGACGCATATTCTGTATCCTCCTAATGTTTTGTGTGGTGCTTAACATTATATCGAAGATACAGATATGTGTCTATTTTTTTATTACCCCGTGCATTTAATTATACAATGTTTCCCTCTCCTGATCTTAAGATATAAAAAAGCATCCTGATTCCAGAACCAGAATGCTTTTTGGTTTTCAAAAAAGTATTTTATTAAATGAAACTATTTTAATTCTACAGTAGCACCTGCTTCTTCAAGTTTAGCCTTCATTTCTTCAGCCTCATCTTTACTGACACCCGCTTTAACATTTTGAGGTGCATCATCAACTACAGCTTTAGCATCTTTAAGACCTAAACCAGTAATTTCACGAACTGCTTTAATTACATTAATTTTCTTGCCGCCTACTTCAGCAAGGAAGACATCAAATTCTGTCTTTTCTTCTTCCTGACCAGCACCACCAGCACCAGGTGCAGCTGCCATAGCTACAGGTGCAGCTGCACTAACACCAAATTTTTCCTCTAATTCCTCAACAAGTTCTGCTAATTCTAAAACACTCATTTCCTCAATTGCTTTAATTAAATCTTCTTTATTCATAATAAATAACCCCCTAAAATTTTTTAAGCCTTTTGCTCTTTAATTTGGTTCAATACCTGAACCAGTCCACGTAGATTACCCTGTAATACATTAACCAATCCTGTAATCGGCGATTTCATGCCTGCCAGCAGCAGTGCCAGGAGTTGTTCACGAGGCGGTATTTCTGCTAGAGATTTAACCTTATCCAGACTAATAATTTGCCCATTAAGTGAACCACCTTTAATCTCTAATTCCTCATTCTCCTTAGCAAAATCAACTAATACCTTTGCTGGTGATACGGCATCTTCCAACCCAAAAGCAACTGCTGTTGGTCCAGTAAAATACTCATTAATATCTTCAAGCTCTGCCTTCTGAGCAGCTATTCTTGCCAGCGTATTTTTTACTACTTTGTACTCAACACCAGCTTCCCTGAGTTGCTTACGCAGCTCAGTTATTGCTGCTACATCAAGTCCTTTATAATCAGTTACTACCATCGACTTTGCCGAAGTCATTTTCTCAATAAGCTCTTCTACAAAAGCCTCTTTTTCAGGCCTTGCCAAAATATTCACCCCCTTGAAACCACTTAGACAATAAAAAAACCCACCCATAGACAGGCAGGAGCAATCATATCTAAACAGATATATTACAACATAACCTCGGTAGGAAATTAAGTCATTATGACACCTACTGTCTATGGTCAACATATTTTATTTTGCTAATTCATAATACCATAGTTGTATAAAAAATGTCAATTTTATTTTATCTACCGATAAGGGTCATTATATCAGAGGTGTTCGCTCTGATTCCAGGTCCCATGGTGGAAGAAAGTACAACACTCTTTAAATATTTCCCTTTAGCAGCAGATGGTCTTTCCCTCACTAAGGCATCCATAATAACCTTAAAATTTTCAAGTAATTCATCTTCAGAAAAAGACACTTTACCAACTGGAAGATGTACTATTCCGGTTTTATCAACACGGTATTCTATCTTACCAGCCTTGATTTCCTTAACAGCCTTGGCAATATCAAAAGTTACTGTGCCGGCTTTAGGATTTGGCATTAATCCCTGTGGTCCCAATACACGGCCAAGTTTACCAACAATACTCATCATATCAGGTGTAGCAACCGCAACATCAAAATCAAGCCAGCCGCCTTCAATCTTCTCGGCCAACTCTTCAGCACCCACTTCATCAGCACCGGCTTCCTCGGCTTCTTTAACCTTTTCACCTTTAGCAAATACTATAACCTTTACTTCTTTACCTGTACCATTTGGCAAAACTACAGTACCTCTGATGTTCTGGTCAGCATGTTTTGGATCAACACCCAACCTGACAGCAACCTCGACTGTTTCATCAAATTTAGCTGAGGAAACTTCTTTAACAAGTCCCAGCGCTGTTTTGGCATCATATAGTTTTTCTATATCAATTTTTTCTAGTGTTTCTTTAAACCTCTTACTATGTTTTGGCATACTCTAACGCCTCCTTGTGGTTAAACGGATTAGATTATAAATCCTCCCACTTAATTTTAAATTTTATTTTACTAAAATACCCATACTCCTGGCTGTGCCCTCAACCATACTCATGGCTGCTTCAATACTACCAGCATTAAGGTCTGGCATCTTAAGTTCGGCAATCTCCTTGACATCATCTTTGGAAATAGTAGCAACCTTGTCTGTATTTGGACGACCAGATGCACTCTCAATACCTGCTGCCTTTTTAATTAAAACAGCAGCTGGTGGTGTTTTGGTAATAAAACTAAATGATCTGTCTGCATAGACTGTAATCTCTACAGGTATAATCATCCCCGGTTGATCCGAGGTCTTTGCATTAAATGATTTACAAAACTCCATAATATTAACACCATGTTGACCTAAAGCAGGTCCAACTGGTGGAGCAGGATTTGCTTTGCCTGCCGGGATCTGCAATTTGATTTGTCCTATAACCTTCTTGGCCATTTTCCTCCTCCTTTCATCAGCTATCTATTATGATTTTTCCATCTGTGAGAATTCTAATTCAAGAGGGGTTTCCCTACCAAACATAGAAACCAACACCTTAGCTTTTCCCTGTTGAGGGTGAACCTCCTGGACTATACCAATAAATTCTTCAAAGGGACCATCTATTACCTTTACTCTATCACCCTCATTAAATTCAGAGGCGATTCTCTTATCACCCATACCCATACCTTTAAGAATACGGCTTGCTTCCTCCGGTTGTAATGGCAGTGGTTTAGTCCCACTACTTACAAACCCAGTAACCCCGGGAGTATTTCTTACAACATACCATGAATCATCACTCATTATCATCTCTACCAGTACATACCCCGGAAAGATTTTCTTGTTAACCACCTTTTCTTTCCCTTTTTTGCGTTCTGTTTTTTCTTCAGTCGGCACCAGGATTCTAAAAATCCTATCCTCCATACCAGTCGTCTCTATTCTCTTTTCCAGGTTGGTCTTTACCTTATTCTCATGACCTGAATAAGTATGAACCACGTACCAATTCTTTTCTGCCATAATATAAGGACCCTACAGTCTGTAGAATCCCCACCTCCCTAGTTACATAATAAACGGGGTTATAGATTTAGTTAAAATCAAATCAACGACCCCAATAAAGGCAATCAAAGCCAGTACAGTAACTACAACAACTACTGTATTAGATGACAATTCACTGCGATTAGGCCAGTTCACTTTTTTAAGTTCTGCTTTAACATTGCGCAAAAATCTGGCTATTTTACCAAAAAAACCTAGTTCAGCCATTACACTTCACCCCATTAAAAAAATATATTTATCTAAACAAAAAACAGCACTATTATTATTATTGCGTTTTTTGTAAGATCTATACAATTTCACACTATTTGGTCTCCCTATGAAGGGTATGTTCTTGACAGAACTTACAATACTTCTTGGTCTCTAAACGATCTCTATGTTGTTGTTTGTTTTTGGTAGTTGTATAATTACGGTTTTTACATTCAGTACATTCCAAGGTAATTATATCTCTCATTTACTGCCACCCCCCTCAATATAAATGGGCCTATAATATATCTTCAGCCTTAATTAACTTATCACATTATTTTCCCAATGTCAATAATTTTTTAAGCATGTGCCTGAAGAAAGCACATGCTTAAATTTATAACAAGCTCTTTAATTGATAAGTTTAAAGGTTTTACTCAATAATGTCGGTTACAACACCGGCACCTACTGTATGGCCGCCTTCACGGATAGCAAACCTTAAACCCTCTTCCATAGCAATCGGGGTTATCAGTTCACCTACCATCTCTATATTATCTCCAGGCATTACCATTTCTACTCCTTCTGGTAGAGTGATTATACCAGTAACATCTGTTGTCCTGAAGTAAAACTGTGGCCTGTATCCATTAAAGAATGGGGTGTGCCTTCCTCCCTCTTCTTTCGATAAAACATATACCTCTGCCTTGAATTTTGTATGCGGGGTTATACTTCCTGGGGCTGCTAATACCTGTCCCCGTTCAATATCTTCCCTCTTTACTCCCCTTAATAGGGCTCCTATATTATCCCCGGCTACTGCTTCATCTAACAGTTTCCGGAACATCTCTACTCCTGTCACTACTGTCTTTTCTGTATCTTTGATCCCTATTATCTCTACTTCATCTCCTGGATGCAGGGCCCCTCTTTCCACTCTACCTGTCGCTACTGTCCCACGCCCAGTTATACTAAAGACATCTTCAACAGGCATCAGGAAGGGTTTGTCTGTTTCTCTTTCTGGTTGTTCAATATAGCTGTCTACCTCATTCATCAACTCTATAATCTTGGAGCCCCATTCCCCTTCCGGGTCTCCATTTTCCAGAGCCTTTAAGGCAGAACCTACTACTACTGGTATCTCATCACCTGGAAAGTCATATTCACTTAATAGTTCTCTAACTTCCATCTCTACTAATTCTATTAACTCTTCATCATCAACCATATCTGCTTTGTTTAAGAATACTACTATATTTGGTACTCCTACCTGACGAGCCAGCAGAATATGCTCTCTGGTCTGGGGCATTGGTCCATCTGCTGCAGATACTACCAGAATAGCTCCATCCATCTGGGCTGCACCTGTAATCATATTCTTTACATAGTCAGCATGTCCTGGACAGTCAACATGGGCATAATGCCTTGCTTCGGTCTCATATTCAACATGAGCTGTCGCTATGGTGATTCCTCTTTCTCTTTCTTCTGGTGCATTATCAATTGTATCAAATGCCCTTACCTCTGCTCCACCAAAGTTAGACAGTACTGTTGTTATTGCTGCTGTTAATGTTGTCTTACCATGGTCAACATGACCTATTGTACCGATATTTACATGTGGTTTTGTCCTTTCAAACTTTTGCTTTGCCATTACAAAATTCCTCCTTAATTTTAATGTACCAAAAAACTTAAAGATATATCTATCTGACTGCAAGGGATTATGTACAGCCATATTAACCACCTGACAGAGGTGGATATTTCCATGTGTTTTAAATATTATGTTTTTCTAAAAACATTTCTAATTTCCTTTTAACCCTCTGCAGTGCATTGTCAACCGATTTGACATGCTTGTCCAGAGCATCAGCTATAGACTGATATGATTTTCCCTCCAGATACTCCTGGAGTACATCTAATTCCAGCTGACTTAACATCTCTGAAATTTGGTTTTCGATAAGATTATATGTCTCATAACTTATTATTAGTTCCTCAGGATTAGTTAATTTGCCACCTTTTAAAACATCTAACAGGGTTCGATCAGATTCTTCATCATAAATTGGTCTATTTAAAGATACATATGAATTTAAGGGTTGGTGTTTCTGCCTAGTAGCTGCTTTGATCGCTGTGATAATCTGTCTAGTAATACATAGTTCAGCAAAAGCCCTAAAAGAAGCCAACCTCTCAACTTTATAATCACGTATAGCTTTAAATAACCCAATCATACCTTCCTGAACTATATCTTCCCTATCAGCACCTACTAAAAAATATGACCGCGACTTAGCCAGGACAAAGTTTTTATACCTCTTTATCAAAGTCTCTTCTGCAAGTCTATCTCCATCCTGTACTAGATCAATTAGTTCTTCATCATTCATTTTGGAATAATCTTCATATTCGATTTCCTGCTGAATATTCCCCTGCAATAAGACCCCCCCCTTACCTTATACATTAATATTATACTTATTTAAACTAACTTAGTCAAGCCATATCTTTTTCAAGCACGCTGACGAACTATCTCATAGATTATTATCGCTGCTGCAACAGAGGCATTCAGTGAACCTAGTTCACCCAGCATAGGTATTTTTATCAAGAAATCACATTTTTCCCTGGTTAAACGCCTTAGACCCTGTCCTTCACTCCCTATAACAAGGCCGATTTTCCCCTTCAAATCAGCCTGATAATGGGCCTGCTGTCCTTGCATATCTGCCCCCGCTATCCAGAGTCCCTCTTCTTTTAATCTGTCTATTGTCTGGTTAATATTGGTGACTTCAGCCAGCCTTATGTGTTCAATTGCCCCGGCAGAACTCTTAGCAACAACCGGAGTCACACCCACTGCTCTCTTTTTTTGGAAAATAATACCATGTGCGCCAGCAGCATAAGAAGTCCTGATAATAGATCCAAAATTATGAGGGTCCTGAATCTGATCCAGGATGATAATAAATGGCTGTTCATCCCTCTGGTAAGCATATTTTAAAATATCATCAACACTTACTAGAGTGAGTGTTTCACCTATTGCAATCACACCCTGGTGGGCATGGCTTAAAGCCAATTTATCAAGTGTATTCCTGGAAACCCTCTCAACTATAACTCCCTGACGGCGGGCCTGGGAAATAATCCAGTCTATTTTATCACCACTAATATCGTTTTTTATTAATATCCTGTCCAATTTGCGGTTCCCTTTTAAGGCTTCAATAACAGGATTCCTACCTTCTATTTTCGCCAAATCAATCACCTGCCTTCAATGTCAATATCTTATACTTAATACATTATACTTAATACATTATACTTAATACATTATACTTATTATACCAATATTATAAGTTTTTTAATGAATTATTTAATTACCTGCCATTTTTTCCTTTATTAATTTGATTGCCTCATTTTTAGTCATAATCTTCCCCCTACAGTCTTCATGCTGTAATTCATTTTCAGGACAGTACCCCAGTCTAACACAATTAGGCCCCGCATCAGCAAATAAGTCAGGGGCACTTTCTTTACATAAATTCAACATCTTTAAGGCAAGGTCTCTTATCTCCCTTTGGGCATTTTTACAACAGCGAATCCTGAACCAGTCCCGTAAGGCATGGGCATTCATACCAATTAAAGCCTTAAATTCAGTGGCCTGAGGTTTAACATATCTTAAATCTTCTTCAGGGAGCCCCTGATCCACACCAGTATTATACCACTCTTCTACTAGTTGAAAAATATCCTTGGAACCATACTCAAGGATTACTTCATCATTCCCAGCCGGTAAATATTCGTCCAGTTTTGAGCCATCTTTCAATTTGAATAGATTGACTGGCAATGATTTCTCCGCTGTAAAACCCTCAATATTATCTGGTATAACAATATCAAATGACCTTCTACCCGACTTCTCTGCCCGGCCAGATTTGATCATATATGATGCCAGTCTCTTCCTGACTAACTGAACCTCAGTAACACGGGCATAGCCTTCTATTCCAAAAATAAAAAAATCAAATTCTACTGCTGCTTCATGACCACTATTAATTATCCTTTTTACAAGTTCTTTCGAGTAATCAGAAGCAATAATCTCCTTAAGTGTTCTTTCCGAACGAACAAACCTGGCCGCTATATCCGTATATACTTTACCACCACCAGCAATCAACTCAACCTTACCATCACCAACATAAGCCTTATTCATTCCCTTCTTACCCCCTTTTAATCCTTTTCAAACAGCACCTCAACAATCTTTTCCCAGATAAAATCAAGCCGTTCATAATTACCAGACAAATAATGATAACCAAATAAAGCCTCCAGCCCTGTACTCATTCTATAATCTATCACTGATGAGTTAGCCGGTATATTACCCCCCTTATAATTCCGACCCCGACGGACAATTGACCATTCCTTTTTTGACAGACTAGCCTCCAATTTACGGAGTGCTTTAGCCTGGGCTGAAGCATTTACTATCTTAACAGTATATTGATGTAGTTCATTTAAGGAACGATACCCCTTTTTCAATAGATAATCCCTGGTCATCACCTCATAGATACTATCACCTATATAGGCTAACAAACCTGGTGATAATAACCTTGCTTCCTGTTCTTCCATTATCTTTAAACCCTCTCCCATTCCACACCTTGCGTAGTATCTTTGACAAGAAAGCCCAGTTCACCTAAGCCGTCCCGTATCCTGTCAGCCAGCTGATAATCCTTCTGTTCTCTTGCCTCTTCCCTTATTTTAAGAATGAAATCCATTAAATTATTAACAGCCTCATCATTATTAATATTCGCTTTATCATCTAAGCTAAGTCCAAGAATATCAGTAAGTTCTTTAAATACCCCATAAGCCTCCTTCAGTACAGTACAGTTTTTTTGTTGCAAGGTAAAGTCAGGACTATTTATAAAGCTATTTATATCACGAACCAGTTCATGGATAACCCCAATCGCTAAGGCTGTATTGAAATCATCATCCATGGCCTCTTCAAAATCAATACGCCTTTTTCGACATGTATCTTTAATTCCCTCAGTAGATAGATTCCCCTCTACTTCTTCCAACTGTTCATTATTAAATAGCAGGGACTCTAACTTCTGAGAAAGATTACTTAGCCTTTTAAGGCCCGCTTTAGCAGTCTCCACCTCTTCTTCACTAAAATCAATCGGTGTCCGGTAATTCTTGGTCAGGAGGAAATACCGTATTTCATCTGCTTTATATTTCTCCAATAATTCCCTGGTAGTAAAAAAATTACCCAGAGATTTAGACATTTTTTCTCCCTTCAGATTTACTGGACCGTTATGGAGCCAGTATTTTGCAAATGTATGGCCAGTACAGGCCTCAGACTGAGCAATTTCGTTTTCATGATGGGGAAAAATTAAATCACTTCCACCACCGTGAATATCAAAGCTATCTCCCAGGTATTTGGTGGCCATAGCTGAACACTCTATATGCCAGCCAGGCCATCCCTTACCCCAGGGGCTATCCCATTCTTTCTCACCTTCGGGAGCCTTCTTCCATAAAGCAAAATCCATCGGGTTTCTTTTCTCCTCAACTACATCAAGTCGGGCACCTGCCTGCATCTCATCAAGAGACCTCCCTGATAGTTTACCATAGTCCTCAAATTTATCCACACTAAAATAGACATTACCATTAACTTCATAGGCATACCCCCTCTCCAGCAGGGTTGCTATCATTTTAATAATCGCATCTATATTATCAGTTGCCTTTACATATCTGGTAGCTGGTTTAATATTTAATTCGGTAATATCTTCCAGATAAGCCCGGGCATATTTTTCTGCCAGTTCCATCATTGTCAGGCCCTCCTCTGCTGCCCGGCTTACTATTTTTTCATTTACATCAGTAAAATTCATGATATAGGTAACATCATATCCCTTATATTCCAGATAACGTCTAATAACATCATAATTAATTGCACTCCTGATATGACCTAGATGAGAATAATTCTGTACAGTCAAACCACAGACATACATCCCCACCTTACCCTCTTTTAACGAAATAAATTCTTCTTTTTTCCTGGTTAAAGTGTTATAAACTTTAAGCATAAAGTTTTCCCCCTTTAATCTTTTACCTTTTACATTTTATTTCTTACACAAAGTTAACTAGTTTTAATAATCCAGACAGATATTTTTGTTGGACGACTCTAGAAATTATCCGCAGGCAGGAACGCCGGAGGAGAATTTCTCGACAGTAAGCGGAGGTAGGACACCGCAGCGCAACCTTAATTTTCTTGTATGCTCTGCTTAGATGCCGAGTGCCCGTGGTGCAACCTTAAACTGTTCTCGTACGCTCTAGTCAATACGGAGTGCCCGTGGTACACGACAAGGGAAACAAATATATCTGTCGGTCTTCAAAATTATCCGCAATTTAAACATAATTTCCAATAAAAAAGCCCACATCCCTATTACAGAGACGAAGGCCCGCGTTTCCACTCTGTTTGGCCAGGGCTTACCCCTGATACCCAACTTAATAAATAATGATAACGGCTTCACCGTAACTCCCTACTATAATTCAGGAATTAAACTCCAGGATGCATAAGGATATAAAATCTATAGATTACTTCCAGCCTTTGATAATCCTCTCTGAGATAGAAAACTTATATCCTCTCTTCCCATCAATATTATTAATATATTTTCTTCTTATATAATAATATATACTTTTAACAAGTATTTGTAAAGTGTTTTTCAGATAACAATAGTCGATAATTTCCTCTGCCCATAAAAATAAAACTACAGGATAGATTTCTTTCATATGTCTACCCTGCAGCATTTAATTTGCCTTTCTAAAGTTTAAACTAATTAACCATTTCAAGGGCACTATCCAAACGTTTCTCTACTTCATCTAAACCCAGAATATAAATTACATGATTTAACTCCGGTCCTGAGTTTAAGCCAGTGAGGGCTACCCTTGTTGGATGATAAATAGTCCTAGCTTTTACAGGCAGATTTTTCCTCATTATGTTAAAAATTTTATTTATTGAATCAGGGTTAAATTCCTCCAGTTCCCTGAGTTTTTCTTTAAGGGTTGTAAAAACCAATTCCACATTTTCTCCCTTAAATTCTTCAACAGCCTCTTTTTTATCCGCAAATTCCAGTTCTTTGAAGAAGAGTTCAGCCTCATAAGGTATCTGGGACAGATAATCAACCTTGTTCCTGCTAACCTCTATAACCCTTTTTATCCATTCATATTTTTCATCTGATACATCATCACTAATGTATCCAGCATCTTTTAAATACGGAATAGATAATTCAACAATCCTATCCAGGTCTGCCTCTCTGATATATTTACCATTCATCCAGTTTAGTTTTTCAACATCAAACACAGCAGGACTTTTATTAACATCTGCAATATCAAAATGAGATATGATCTCTTCCCTTGACATTATTTCCTGATCATCCTTTGCTGACCAGCCGAGTAGTGATAAAAAATTAAATAGAGCTTCAGGGAGATAACCATTTTCTCTATATTCCCCAATATATACGGCATCACTATCACTACGTTTTTTCAATTTGGCCTTATTCTCATCAAGTATTAATGGGAGATGTGCAAACCTAGGTAAATCAAAACCAAGTGCCTCATAAATCAATAACTGTTTAGGGGTATTTGATATATGATCTTCTCCTCTGATAACCTGACTTATTTTCATTAAAGCATCATCAATAACTACAGCAAAATTATATGTAGGCATTCCATCTGATTTGTAGATAATGAAATCATCAAGCACACTGGTATTAAAGGATATTTTACCTCTAATAATATCATCAATGATTATCTCTCTATCCTCATCAGGAACTTTAAACCTAATAACAGGATTCCTACCTTCTTTTTTATATTTTTCAACATCTTCTGCAGACAAGGTACGGCAATGTTGGTTATAACGAGGCATTTCACCCTTGCTGGCAGCCTCTTCCCTCATTTTATCTAATTCTTCAGGTAAACAGTAACAATAATACGCTTTACCCTCTTCCAGTAGTTTCTCAGCATATTTCTGGTATATGTCTATTCTTTCTGACTGCCGGTAAGGACCATAATCCCCACCAATACCTACACCTTCATTAACATCAAGTCCAAGCCACTTCATCTCTTTTAGGATTATCTCTTCAAACTCTTTAGTGGACCTTTCCAGGTCTGTATCTTCAATCCTTAAAACTAGTTTCCCCTTATTTTTCCTGGCCCACAGCCAGTTAAATAAGGCAGTACGCATATTACCGATATGGATCTTACCTGTCGGACTGGGAGGAAAACGCAAACGCATTCCTGACATTCTATCCACTCCTCTAACTATTTTTTTCAAGTATAATATATATTTATCAGTATATCTATTATTCCATAAAATAATGTCTTATCCAAGACCTCCAACGGCCTCGATGGCCTAGTGCTGGCCTCATCCTTGCGTATATAATATAAGACCTCTATATTACACTGGTACCCACAGTTAATTGTTCTGGACCATCTACCAGGGCATGGCCAAACTTACCAAATATTGCTGCCGCTATATGGCCTTCCCCACGGACGATAGCTATTTTAAACCCACCACCAAGTCCCGGATTTATCAAGGCAAGCTGGCTGTACGCATCTTTTACAGCATTGGAAATAGCTATCTTCTCCCGTGAATTTTCAGAAATAACCCCACGGGCAATTGCTGCAACTGTAGTGCTCTCCCTTAACTTAATAGGTAATTTCTCTGCACTGGCACCTGTCTGGGTGATAGCCCCCTTATAGCCATACCCCTTAATTTTCTCCAGCCAGTATTCTTCATATTCACGGCTCCTGGTCATAGCCAGATAAATTGCTGAACTCTCTGGTGTTATGGTCCTCTTTTCCATAGCCCTTTCATTTTCTTCATCTTTAAGATAACCAGATACAATATCATCTGCTGTTACAATCCCCACCAATTTATGATCATCATTAAGTACAGGCAGACCACCGATATGATTATCAGAGAGATGGCGCGCTGCCTCCTGCACAGTCGTATCCAGGCTAATGGTAATTATATCTTCTGACATAAACCTAGTTATCGAAGCATTTAGTTCATGTTCAACTACCAGGTCACCATCACTTACCATCCCAATCACTTTACCATCTTCAACTACTATTAACCTTCCAATCTTATTTAGTGACATAAGTTTCTCAGCTTCAAATACTGTTGCCTCAGGATTTATTGTGATCGGATTATCTGACATGATATCCTTTACTAGCATGATTTATCCCCTTTCATTACTCTCAATTAAAACAACAGCCTGGGCAGCCATTCCCTCTTCCCTTCCAACAAACCCAAGCCCCTCAGTAGTTGTTGCCTTCATATTAATCCTCTTTTTATTGATCTGTAAAACCTCGGCATACTTACTAATTATCTTATTATAATACGGTGATATTTTAGGTTTTTCAGCCATAAGTACTAAATCAATATTTTCAATCCTATATTCTTCTTCCATAAGTAATTTATAGACCTCATCCAGTAATAATAAGCTATTGATATTCTTATAACGCTGATTACTATCTGGAAAATGTCTTCCTATATCACCTTTAGCCATAGCACCTAAAATAGCATCCATTAAGGCATGTGTCAGCACATCTGCATCTGAATGCCCCATCAAACCATATTGATAAGGAATATGTATCCCGGCTATTATCAACGGCCGGTCCTTTTTAAATCCATGAACATCAAAACCTAAACCTACTCTCACTTTATCTTCTCCTGTTCTCAAGTATACTTTCTGCTATAAACATATCTTCAGGGGTAGTTATCTTAATATTTTCCTCTGAGCCACTAATAACCTTAACCTGATATCCTAAGAACTCAACCAGTGCTGCATCATCTGTAACCTTTAGGTCACTAGCTACCTCCTGATGTGCCTTCATAATAAGTTCTCTGCTAAAGGCCTGGGGTGTCTGGATAGAAACCAATTCTCCTCTATCCAGGGTCTCAAGGACATAACCCTTCCCATCCACCCTTTTAATAGTATTTTTAGGTTTTACACCCACGCTAACTGCATCATTTTCCTTAACAGTAAGTATAACCCTTTCTACAACAGAAACCGGCAAAATCGGTCGAGCACCATCATGAATTATAACATAATTAATTGCTGGTGAAAAGACCCTTAAACCAGCAAAAACCGATTCGCGCCTGGTCTCTCCCCCAGCAATTATTCTGATCTTTTTATTATTAAAATATTTGTTTATAACCTTTTCCCTGCAGTACTTTATTTCTTCCTGCCTGACAACAACAATTATCTCTTTAATCTGAGGATTGTCAGAAAACAGGGCAATAGTATGGGCAAGAACAGGACGATCAGCCAGACCTAAATACTGTTTATTAGTCTGGCTATTCATCCTTGAACCCTGACCTGCTGCAGGTATCACAACTCCTATAGACATTATTTTACCCCTTAATTAGATTAATCTGTTCCCTGGCTTTGGGTTTAGCAAAAATCATCCTACCTGCTGCTGTCTGTAATATACTGGTTACTAAGACAGAAATCTTTTTACCCATGTAATTAACACCATCATCAACAACTATCATTGTACCATCATCAAGGTAAGCAACACCTTGACCATCTTCTTTTCCCTCTTTAATCACCTTAACATCCATCTCTTCACCTGGTAGCACAATCGGTTTAACAGCATTTGCCAATTCATTAATATTAAGTACAAAAACACCCTGTAATTCAGCAACTTTATTGAGATTGTAGTCATTAGTTACTATCCGGGCATCCATGATTTGGGCCAATCTTACCAATTTACTATCTACTTCATTAATTTCATCAAAATCCTGTTCTATTATCTGAATGTTTATATTGCTTTCTTTCTGCATCTGTTTTAAGATATCAAGCCCGCGCCTACCACGGTTACGTTTTAGCACATCTGATGAATCAGCTATATGACGTAACTCTTCAAGTACAAATTCAGGTACTATTAACGTTCCTTCTACAAAACCACTTTTACATATATCTGCTATCCTACCATCAATTATAACACTGGTATCAAGAATTTTACTACTAATCTCATCATCGTAAATATTATCCATTTTATTTTTGTTGCTCTTTTCAAACAGCTTGATAATTTCAATCTCTTTGTAAGTTAAGAGGCTGAATCCAAGGTATGCACAAACCAAATTTATTAATACCTGCAAATATTGCCCGATGCGATGACTTTTTAAAACAGGAAAAGAAATACTTATAAGTATACCTATTAATAGGCCTATAATAATTCCTGAAATACTGATTACTATTTTCTTCCATGATACCTCTTTTAATTTGTACTCAAAATTAATAATTAATTGCAATAATTTCTCCAATAAAAAAGAAACAACAAAAAAACCAAACAATAACCCGATAATAATGCCAATAAATTGTGTGCTTATAAACCAGCGGTCTATGTTCTCCCAAACAGGTTTTGGAAACTCAGTTGCCAGGTCTAAAACATCAACAAGCTCATATCCTATAATTGCACCAAATATAGCCAGGATGGACTTCATTATTTTTTTTAGCACTTTCCCACCTCCTTCCAAATATTATTACCAAAAATAGAATAATAATTCCTAAAATTATTAAATTAAGTAAATTATTCTTCTTCATCCATATATGGATTATCATTAAACACTTCACTAATTAATAAATCAACCTCTTCTTCATCCATATCCTTTGATAATACTAATTCACTAATTAATATCTGTCTGGAATTATTAAGCATCTTCTTTTCACCAGTAGAAAGCCCTTTTTCATGGTCCCTAATAGTTAAATTGCGGACGACTTCAGCTACTTCGTATATATCCCCTGTTTTAAGTTTTTCCATATTTGCACGGAAACGGCGGTTCCAATTCTGGGACATTTTGCTTTTTTCACCCTTAAGTAGTCTCAAAACATCGTCAGCCTCTTCTTCATCTATAACCCTTCTAATACCTATTTCATCTACTTTTTCGACAGGTATCATGACCTTCATTTCACCAATAGGTAACTGCATAATAAAATATTTTTTTTCTTCACCCAGGATTTCTTTTGTTTCTAGTCCTATTATTGTACCAGCACCATGATTGGGATAGACTACTTTATCGCCTACCTTAAACAATTATATCATCTCCTCTATTACCTGAAACCATATTCTTCCTTAGAATAATTATAACACCTGTATTATCAACTGTCAATTTTAATAAAATCCCACTATATATGACGATCTAATAAGACTTGATCCCTTAAACGCCTTAATCCTTCTTTTATTGCCTGGGCACGCACTTCTCCTATACCATCAACATCATCAAGTTCATCTGGTGAAGCATTAATTATATCCTGCAAACTTGTAAATTGAGCAACCAAATTTTCTATAACAGGCATAGGCAGCCTAGGGATCTTCCTCAATAATCTGTATCCCCTGGGAGAGACTGAAAGGTCCATGGAATTAACAGAGCCACCGTGTCCTAAAGCCTTGCTTATAGTATTTAGGGATAACATCTCATCTGAAGACCAGTTTGTTAATTCCATTAATAGATCTTCAGGTTCAAATTCATCATCTTCTTCATTATCAGCCATATAATCCATAATTAATAAAATGCCTTCCTCTTTAACATTTACTATTAGTTCCTGCAACTGCATCTTAATTAGTCTTCCTTCAATACCCAGTTCATTTATAAATTTTTTAATTTCTTTTTCAATTTTAAGTACCATTTCTGCCCGTTGTATCACAGTAACTACATCAGAAATAGTAACCAGGTCTTCAAACTCAAGAGCACTTAAATTTGTCAGGGCTTGATCAAGGACATTGCGATATTTTTCTAGTGTCTGGACTGCCTGGTTGGCCTTTGATAGGATCACTCTGATATCTTCCAGGATATGTTTGAGGTTATTCTTATAAAGGGTAATAATATTTCTCCTCTGTGAAATAGCAATTACTAGTTCTCCTGTCTGCTTGGCAACTCTTTCAGCAGTTCTATGCCTGGTACCTGTCTCAGAAGAGGGGATTGAGGGATCAGGTATTAACTGGGCATTAGCACAGAGAATCCGATCAGCATCACTATCTAAAACCATAGCTCCATCCATTTTAGCTAATTCATAAAGCCGTGCTGGGTTAAGTTCTGCATTAATATTAAACCCTCCGTCGACTATACCTAGTACTTCTTCACTATCGCCTATTACTATAAGACCCCCAGTACCAGCCCGTAGCACATTTTCCAGGCCTTCCCTCAGTACTGTACCTGGTGCTATCATTTTTAAAATCTCAGCTAATTGATTTTCTCTGCTCATTCATCACCCCACCTTAGAGATATGTTGTAATAATTGATGTATATTTACTATTCCCACAATGTTTACTTCAGGGTCAAAACTAAGCCCTTTAAAATTACCCTGTGGAATAATAATCCTATTAAATCCCAGTTTTTTTGCTTCTTTAATACGCTGTTCTATCTGGCTGACTGCTCTGACCTCACCTGCTAATCCAACCTCACCTATAACAGCCAGTCCATCTGGGATAACCTGATCCTGATAACTAGAAATTATAGCTGATATAATCCCTAAATCCAGAGCCGGCTCATCTACCTTGAACCCGCCTGTAATATTAATATGGACATCTTTAGTCTGAAAGTTAAAACCGGCTTTTTTCTCCAGAACAGCCAGTAAAATAGATACCCTTTTATAATCAACACCAGTAGTTAAACGCTGTGGCGCAGAAAAAGTTGAAGACGATACCAGAGACTGAACCTCGATCAATAATGGTCTGCTTCCTTCAATAACAGGTGCTATTACAGAACCAGATACCCCGTCAGGTCTCTCCTCCAAAAATAATTGGGAAGGATTTAGTACTTCTTCCATACCGGAACCCTTCATTTCAAAAACTCCAACCTCATTAGTTGAACCATACCTATTCTTAACCGCTCGCAAGATACGATAAGAGTAGTTGCGGTCACCTTCAAACTGGAGTACTGCATCAACCAGGTGTTCCATAACTCTCGGCCCTGCCAGGTTGCCCTCTTTAGTAACATGCCCAATTAAAAAGATTGGTATATTTTTAGTCTTGGCTATTTTCATAAGCTGATTAGTAATCTCTTTAACCTGAGGAATACTACCAGGGGCACTATCCAGTTTTGGTTCATAGACCGTCTGAATAGAATCAATTATTACCAGGTCATAATTACCTTTATGTAGGGCTACACTTATCTGGTCAAACTCGGTTTCAGCCAGAATATATAAACTATTATTAATGGCCTTTAATCTCTCTGCCCTCAGTTTTATCTGGGTAGCTGATTCCTCACCTGAAACATATAAAACCAGGCCATTAGTTTTACTAAAAAGGGAAGCCGCCTGTAATATCAGGGTTGATTTCCCAATACCAGGGGCTCCTCCAAGTAAAACCAGAGACCCACTTACAATCCCGCCCCCCAGGACACGGTCTAATTCACCAATCCCGGAGGAAGAACGAGCACGCACTCCAGCTTCAATTTTTGTAATTGGACTGGGTTCAACCCTAAGCTGAACCTGTTTCCCACTGCCCTTATTAGCTCTCCTTTCAACAAACGAATTCCAGGTATCACAATTCGGACAACGTCCCATCCATTTGGAGCTCTTATAGCCGCATTCCTCACACGTATAATCAACCCTGTCTCTCGCCATACACCTATCCCCTATTATATACTAACTAATTTATTTTAATTATAACATTTTTGACAGGTTTTTACAAGAAACTTTAGTATGATTATTCATTAATAAAGGACATACTTCCTTGATCTTCATCAACCTTAATTACCTGGCCCTCCTTTATTTCTCCTTGAAGAATACGTTCTGATAAAGGATTTTCTATCAATTTCTGGATACTCCTTCTTAAGGGACGGGCCCCAAATTGGGCATCAAAACCATCCTCAGCCAGTAATTGTTTTGCTTTATCACTTACCTTGATTTCAATTTCCTTTTCACTCAATCTCTTTCTTAAATCATTCAGCATCAGGTCAACAATCTGATTGATATGGTCTTTATTTAAAGCATGGAAAACTATTATTTCATCAAGCCTGTTAAGGAATTCAGGTCTGAATGTCTTTTTTAGTTCAGAGATAACTTTATCTTTCATATCAGTATATTTACTTTCTTCATCTTCCTGTGCTTTAAAGCCAAGCCTTGATTCCTTTTCAATATAATTAGCACCGACATTGGATGTCATAATGACTACTGTATTTTTAAAATCAACTTTACGGCCGTGTGTATCAGTTAAAAGACCGTCTTCAAGAATCTGGAGCAGGACATTAAATACATCTGGATGGGCTTTTTCAATCTCATCAAATAAGATAACCGAATAAGGGCGCCTTCTTACCGGTTCTGTTAACTGACCACCCTCTTCATGTCCCACATAACCTGGAGGAGAACCAACCAGACGTGAGACAGAGTGTTTTTCCATGTATTCAGACATATCAATCCTGATCATAGCATCTTCATCATCAAACATTGTTTCAGCCAGTGTACGGGCCAATTCTGTCTTGCCCACACCTGTTGGACCTAGAAAGATAAATGAACCAATAGGCCTTTTGGGGTCTTTGAGCCCTGCCCTGGCCCTCCTTACTGCTTGAGAAACCGCATTAATAGCCTCATCCTGGCCAATAACTCTCTTGTGAAGCTCCTCTTCCAATCTTAATAATTTTGCTGTTTCAGCCTCTTCTAACCTGGTAACTGGTATCCCTGTCCAACTGGAAACAATCTCTGCTATATCGTCTGGTGTTACAGTACTTTCTTTCCTTCCTTTATCCTGATGCCAGTTGGCTTTAATATCCTCTAATTCCTGTTGTAGTTCTTTTTCCTTATCCCTCAGTTTAGCAGCCTTTTCAAACTCCTGGTTTTTTACAGCAGCTTCCTTTTCCTTCTGTAAATCTTCCAGTTTCTGATTAAGTGCCTTCATCTCTGGTGGTCTTGTATTATTACTCAGCCTTACCTTTGAGGCAGCTTCATCAATTAAATCAATCGCTTTATCTGGTAAAAAACGGTCAGTTATATACCGATGTGACAGATTAACAGCTGCTTTAATTGTCTCATCAGTAATAACAACTTTATGGTGTGCTTCATAGGGATCCCGCAGTCCTTTTAAAATGCTAATTGTCTCTTCAATAGTGGTTTCTTCTACCAAAACTGATTGGAACCTTCTCTCCAGTGCTGCATCTTTTTCAATATATTTGCGATATTCATCCAGGGTGGTAGCACCAATAGCCTGAAGCTCCCCTCTGGCCAGAGCAGGTTTTAAGATATTTGAAGCATCAATTGCCCCTTCTGCCGCACCAGCACCAACCAGGGTATGGAGTTCATCAATAAATAAAATAATTTCACCATTTTTTATTATATCATTCATTACTGCCTTTAATCTCTTTTCAAACTCTCCCCTATATTTAGAACCAGCTACAATTGAACTTAAATCAAGGGAAACAACACGTTTATTTAATAAAATTTCCGGCACATTCTCAGAAATAATCCTGGAGGCTAAACCCTCAACAATTGCTGTTTTACCTACACCAGGTTCCCCTATCAAAACAGGATTATTCTTTGTCCGTCTACTAAGAACTTGTATTACCCGTTCTATCTCTTTATCACGACCAATAACAGGATCCAATTTGCCTTCCCTGGCCATATCAGTTAAATCACGACTGTACTCATCAAGGTTAGCAGTTTTTGAATTTTTATCTCCGGTATTTTGTTCTATATTGTTTTGACCCCCAAGTAACTCAATAACCTGTTTATGAATTGATGTAAGATCTCCATCAAGATCCTGTAGTATCCTAACTGCAACACCTTCCCCCTCACGAATCAAACCGAGCAAAATATGCTCAGTGCCAATATAATTATGACCCAAACGCCTGGCCTCATCCATAGATAAATTTAACACTTTTTTACTCCTGGGGGTAAGACTAACAGGGTTATTTATCTGCTGTTTACCTTCACCAATTATCTGTTTGATCTTCTCTATGACCTTCTCCTGAGTAACACCTGCATCAGCCAAGGCCTTGGCTGCTACACCCTGACCCTCTTTAACCAGTCCAAGCAGCATATGCTCTGTTCCTACATAATTATGTTTTAGAGCAACTGCTTCTTTCTCCGCAAGACTCAAAACCTTACGGGCCCTTTCAGTAAATCTACCAAACATATCTATCACTCCCTACATTTTTAATCTAGTCTGAATAAGTTCACTACGTTTTATATCCCTTTCCGAAATACTTAGTTCTTTACCATTTATTTTTTGAATATGGGCCGGTCTGGTTAAGACCATTAATTCACTTAAAACCTTTTTATCAACATTATCTATTATACCCATATCAATACCTAATTTTACATTTGAAATTAATTTCATTGCCTCATCACTGGAAATCTTATAAGCAAAATTTAAAATACCAAATGACCTTCTAATTCTATCAATCACCTCTGATTCTTTTTCCTGTAAGAGGTACTGACGGGCCTGTTTTTCTTGACCAATTATCTGTTTACTAACACTATTAAGATTATCAATTATATCCCTTTCAGAGTGGCCTAATGTCACCTGATTCGATATTTGATATATACTACCATTAGATTCACTACCTTCACCATATATACCCCTGACTGTTAAACCTAATTTTGAAACAGCCGTTAACATTTTCCCTATATTATTTGTCAGGCTTAAGGCCGGCAAATGAACCATAACAGAAGCTCTTAAACCAGTTCCAACATTAGTAGGACAACTGGATAAATAACCCCATTTCTCTGAAAAAGCAAAATCCAGTTTCCTTTCCAACAGGTCATCTAGTTCACTGGCCAGTTCCCAGGTTTCGTCTAATTGTAACCCTGGTGTCAACACCTGAATCCTTATATGGTCTTCTTCATTTATCATAACACTAATTCTTTCATTATCATCAAGAAATACACCTTTTTCATATCCTTCCCTGGCATGCACAGGGCTAATTAAGTGTTTTTCAACAAGTAAATCCCTTTCTAATTCTGGCATATCAGCAAGGTTAATATAATGCAGTTTTAACTGTTTCTGAGAGGAAATGGCCTCGATTACCCGCTTACTAACAGATTGTTTCTCTTCTTTACTTGCCTGATTAGGATATGGCTCATCTTCAATATTCCTGGCCAGGCGTATTCTACTACTTAAAACAATTTCATTATCAGGACCCTCACCAGAAATCCAGTGTGTTACATTATTATTAATAATATCCTTTAATGACACCACTACTCACCCCCATCATTATCCTCTAATTCTTTTATCTTATCCCTTATTTCTGCTGCTTTTTCAAAATTTTCATTTTTGACAGCATCTTGCATCTCGTCCCTTAACTCTTTTATCTGACGTTTTTTCCTTAAATGACCTCCCTTTCTCTGGGGGACCTTTCCATTATGAACAGTTTCCCCATGTATGCGTTTTAACAAGGGGTTAAGCCTATCATTAAAAGTCTCATAACAATCTGCACAACCAAATAGACCATTTTGAGTAAAATCATAATAACTCAAACCACATGTTCCACATTTATCTCCCTGTTTTATACCAGTATTATATGAATTAATTTCTGGATTTAATATACCTGACAATAAATTCTGAAAAGAAAAAGGGTCATTTCCAGCAAAGGGAAGTTGCCCCGTCTCCCGGGCACATTCCTCACACAAAAAAACCTCATTTTTTTCACCATTAACAATTTTAGTCAAATGAACAGTAGCCTCTTTATTATTACACCGCTGACAAAGCATATTATTCCTCCTCACTTTCCATTTTTAGAATCACTTCAAGCATACCCCTGAACAGCCTTCCCCTGATATAATCCCTATGAGGCAGATTCACTCCTATTAATTTTTTATTAACAGCCGTCTCCATCAAAATTTTTTCGCGAAAAGAGATTACTTCATTTTCAAACAACCTGAAAATCACTGCTTCAGCTTCCCGCTGTGATATTGGACCACCAAAACGGGAAATTATCTTTTTTATCTGTTCTTTTTCAGAGTCCATCTTCAGGCGAATTATCCGAACATAGCCCCCACCACCACGTTGACTCTCTACTACATAACCCCTTTCCACTGGAAATCTGGTCTGTAACACATAGTTTATCTGTGATGGGGCACAATTAAACTCATTAGCTAATTGGTTACGTTTAATTTCTACTTCACCCTGGTATTTTTTTATCAGGTTTCTTAAATACCTCTCTATTTGGTCTGATAAATTAGCCATAAGAAAAGCAACCTCCTGCGGATTTTGTCTTTGACTTTTTTTGACCTTCCCTATTAATATCATACTATATTTTCTATAAATTGCAACTACTAATAGTCCATAATCTACTTTAATTATAACCATTATCACTGTTCTCATTCATTTATCTTTGTTTTTGTCAAGATTACTCGTTGATATAATGAAATTGCATTATACTAAAAACTCACCCTTTCTAAGGGTGAGTTAACAATGTTTCAATAGTATATTTTGAACTCGGATTCCATAACAACCATTCAGTTAAACCAAGTTTTTCTACTGCCTTAATCTGTTCCTGTACATCTTTTAATGAATATTTATACCCTAATGAAAAATCCTGTAACCAGGGTCTAATAACCACATTACTATTATCTGATATTTTTTCCTGGGCATCAATAAGACTCTTATAGATTATTTGATAAGGCTCTCTATCTGGCACTGGAATCCCATAGCTCCCGGCTGAGTAATGTGAAGGATAGACCATCGGAGAAATTATTTGAACAATATTAGATAATTCCTTAAAATTTTGCCCAATACCTAAATCATCATTAACCGCTGTTGTTAAACCAAAAACATCAATTGAAACCGGGGTATTTAACAAGTCTAACTCATCCCTTACATATTGAGCAAAACTATTTATATACTGACTTTTGTTTTCTTTATCAACTACTGCCTGATATGGTTTTCTGGCTAAGGCAGGGTATCTAATATAATCAAATTGAATCTCATCAAAGCCAATTTCAACTGCTTCTCTGGCAAGAGCCAGGTTATAATCCCATATTTCTTTTTGGGAAGGGTCAACCCAGTTATCACTTTTAATAATTGTATTATCACTTTGCTCTAATTTAAGGGAAAGATCCTTTCTCTTATTTGCCAGCAGGGCATCTTTAAAAACAACTATCCGCCCTATTACATAAATACCCCTACTATGCAATTCATCAATTAAGGCCTTAATATTTTTAATCTTTCGACGGTTAGCACCAATTTCCTGGGCCAGAGGGACATTAGATTTGTAACTCAAATGACCTAACTGGTCTTTGATGTCAATTACCATAGTATTCAATACTGTCTTATCAACTAAATTAATTAAAGCTGAAATTTTCTCTGAACCTGCTACCCAGCCTGTTACATAGATACCTTTCACATAAAATTCAGGAAGATATAATTTTTTCTCATCAACAAGCTGATATACTTTGCTATTTTTAGCAGGGGGTCTGTCCAAATTATAATGTAATCTAAAATCAGCTAAAAGCTGTGTCGGATATAAAAGTAATATTAATAATATAATAACAAAAGTATTTATTAATTTTGTAATATTTTTGATAGTCATTTTTTATGTACTGGTATATATTCTACCAGATCATATACCTCCTTCAAAATATCTTATCAAAATAATGAATATGTAATACTATATTGATCCTTGTTTCCTATATAATAATTATAACACATATCAGCTAGTAATTATATAAATATAGTAAAGTAATAGTAGGTAAAAGCTACCATATTTGCTATCAGGTGAATTTTCTAGACATAAAAAAATGGCTCCCCGAGCAGGACTCGAACCTGCGACTCGATGGTTAACAGCCATCTGCTCTACCAACTGAGCTATCGGGGAACACATATTAGTAAACGATATATAAATATAAATAAAATCGGCAGCGACCCACTCTCCCACAAAGTCACCCTTGCAGTACCATAGGCGCTGGAGGACTTAACTGCTGTGTTCGAAATGGAAACAGGTGTTTCCCCTCCGCAATTGCCACCGAAAATTTTATCTACTTTTTATAATCCATCACATATTATAGCATATCTATCTTAGTTGTCAATAAACTATTCTTTCAAAAATGCATACAGGAAAATAATTTTTAAAGTTAAGATTAAGCCCTCGCCCTATTAGTATTGGTCAGCTTAATGTGTTACCACACTTCCACCTCCAACCTATCAACCTGGTCATCTACCAGGGGGCTTACCTCTTGCGAGTGGGATACCTAATCTTGAGGCTGGTTTCACGCTTAGATGCTTTCAGCGTTTATCCATTCCACACTTAGCTACTCAGCTATGCTCCTGGCGGAACAACTGATACACCATCGGTGTGTCCATCCCGGTCCTCTCGTACTAGGGATAGCTCCTCTCAAGTATCCTTCGCCTGCGACGGATAGGGACCGAACTGTCTCACGACGTTCTGAACCCAGCTCGCGTACCGCTTTAATGGGCGAACAGCCCAACCCTTGGAACCTGCTTCAGCTCCAGGATGCGACGAGCCGACATCGAGGTGCCAAACCTCCCCGTCGATGTGAACTCTTGGGGGAGATAAGCCTGTTATCCCCGGGGTAACTTTTATCCGTTGAGCGACGGCTCTTCCATTCAATACCGCCGGATCACTAAGCCCTACTTTCGTACCTGTTTGACTTGTTGGTCTCACAGTTAAGCTCCCTTCTGCCTTTACACTCTTCGTGCGATTTCCATCCGCACTGAGGGAACCTTTGGGCGCCTCCGTTACTTTTTGGGAGGCGACCGCCCCAGTCAAACTGCCCACCTGACAATGTCCCATGACCAGTTTATGGCCTCTGGTTAGAATTCCGCTAAAGAAAGGGTGGTATCCCACTTGCGGCTCCTTTGATACTAGCGTACCAAGCTCTTAGCCTCCCACCTATCCTGTACATCCTTTAGCAAAACCCAATATCAGGCTACAGTAAAGCTCCACGGGGTCTTTCCGTCCTGTCGCAGGTAACCAGCATCTTTACTGGTACTACAATTTCGCCGAGTCCCTTGTTGAGACAGTGCCCAAGTCGTTACGCCATTCGTGCAGGTCGGAACTTACCCGACAAGGAATTTCGCTACCTTAGGACCGTTATAGTTACGGCCGCCGTTTACTGGGGCTTAGGTTCTATGCTTTGGTTTTCACCTAACACTTCCCCTTGACCTTCCAGCACCGGGCAGGCGTCAGCCCCTATACTTCGTCTTACGACTTAGCAGAGACCTGTGTTTTTGCTAAACAGTCGCTTGGGCCTCTTTGCTGTGCCCACTTTCGTGGTACCCCTTCTCCCTAAGTTACGGGGTCATTTTGCCGAGTTCCTTAACAAGGGTTCTCTCGCGCGCCTTAGAATTCTCATCCCGTCTACCTGTGTCGGTTTGCGGTACGGGCACTATTAATCTCACTAGTGGCTTTTCTTGACAGCTTGTTTGACAACTTCCCCTCTCTCGGGTCCAGATCACCTTCGATAGTTAAATAAAGGGATTTGCCTCTTTATTCCTACCTTAGGCTTCTGCACACACCTCCAGTCGTGTGCTTTGTCTTTCTTGCCGTGTCCCCACTTCATTCAAACGATTAATAGCGGCATTGGAATCTCTACCAATTATCCATCACCTACGCCTTTCGGCCTCGGCTTAGGTCCCGGCTTACCCTGAGCGGACGAGCCTTCCTCAGGAAACCTTAGACTTTCGGCGGAGGGGATTCTCACCCCTCTTTTCGCTACTCATACCGGCATTCTCTCTTGTATAGCGTCCACTGCTCCTTACGGTACAGCTTCTTCCACTATACAATGCTCCTCTACCATGTGTAAACTGTTCACGCAATCTACTGCTTTGATAGACAGACTTTAGCTGCTTTGCTAAATAGACTTTAACCTGGAGTCATTTGGTCAAAAGTCTCGTTTTGAATTTCTTTTTGTTACTTTTGACTAAATGTAACTCTATATCTCTATCTTTAGTTAACAATAGACTTCGTGAACAATTTACACATCCACAGTTTCGGTGACAGACTTTAGCCCCGTTACATTTTCGGCGCAAGGACGCTCGACCAGTGAGCTATTACGCACTCTTTAAATGTATGGCTGCTTCTAAGCCAACATCCTGGTTGTCTTTGCGACCTCACTTCCTTTCCCACTTAGTCTGTACTTTGGGACCTTAACTGGTGGTCTGGGCTGTTTCCCTTTCGACTACGAAGCTTATCCCACGTAGTCTGACTCCCAAGGCTTATAAACTTAAGTGTTCGGAGTTTGAATGGATTCGGTAACCTTGTTGGGCCCCTAGTCCAATCAGTGCTCTACCGCCTAGTTTTATTCCTTGAGGCTAGCCCTAAAGCTATTTCGAGGAGAACCAGCTATCTCCAGGTTCGATTGGCCTTTCACCCCTACCCACAACTCATCCAATGATTTTTCAACATCACCTGGTTCGGGCCTCCACGGGTTCTCACTCCCGCTTCACCCTGGTCATGGGTAGATCACCTGGCTTCGGGTCTATTCCTTGTAACTTGCGCCCTATTCAGACTCGCTTTCGCTGCGGCTTCACCTTTCTGGCTTAACCTTACGCTACTAAGAATAACTCGCCGGTCCGTTCTACAAAAAGTACGCGGTCAGACTTTCTAATAGTCCTCCCACTGCTTGTAAGCTTACGGTTTCATATTCTATTTCACTCCCCTCACGGGGTTCTTTTCACCTTTCCCTCACGGTACTTGTTCACTATCGGTTACCTGGTAGTATTTAGCCTTGGAAAATGGTCTTCCCTTCTTCCCACAGGGTTCCTCGTGTCCCGTGGTACTCTGGATAATCTAAGGTGTCTCTCCTTTTCACCTACGAGGCTTTTACTCTCTCTGGCTGACCTTCCCAGGTCATTCGGCTAAAGATTCAACTGCCTTTGTGATTCTACAGTCTCACTCATGATTATCCTAAACCCACATTTAACAACGGCTGTAGCCTTACATTAAATGTGTTTAGGCTCTTCCCCTTTCGCTCGCCGCTACTTAGGGAATCTCTTTTGATTTCTTTTCCTCGGGGTACTTAGATGTTTCACTTCCCCCGGTTCCCTTCATATAGCTACTTCTTTCACTATATGATGACGGCCCTCTCGACCGCCGGGTTTCCCCATTAGGATATCCGCGTATCTACACTTCTTAGCAGCTACTCGCGGCTTTTCGCAGCTTGGCACGTCCGTCTTCGGCTCCAGGTACCTAGGTATCCACCGTAAGCCCTTATTAGCTTAATCTTTCTTCTTAGAAAATTGTAGTACCTTCCTAGAAGTTTCCGTCTTCGGTTTCTTACTTCTTACCTCAGACCTCTTACTTCCTTTCTGGTACCTTCGTCTTTTCCTGTATGCAGTTTTCAAAGAACAGTTTAAGGAAACATTTTTAACGTTCCCTCAAAGTTGAACAACAAGCTTGACGCATTCTCCTTAGAAAGGAGGTGATCCAGCCGCACGTTCCCGTACGGCTACCTTGTTACGACTTCACCCCCCTTACCAGACACACCTTTGGCATTCGCAAATGACTTCTGGTGCATCTAACTCGGGTGGTGTGACGGGCGGTGTGTACAAGGCCCGGGAACGTATTCACCGCAGTATGCTGACCTGCGATTACTAGCGATTCCAACTTCATACAGGCGAGTTTCAGCCTGCAATCCGAACTGGGATCAGCTTTCTGAGATTTGCTCCACTTCACAGCTTCGCTCCCCTCTGTACTGACCATTGTAGCACGTGTGTAGCCCGAGGCATAAAGGGCATGAGGACTTGACGTCATCCCCACCTTCCTCCGGCTTTCACCGGCTGTCTCCTTAGAGTCCCCAACTTTACTTGCTGGTAACTAAGGATAAGGGTTGCGCTCGTTGCGGGACTTAACCCAACATCTCACGACACGAGCTGACGACAGCCATGCACCACCTGTCTCCGTGTAGTCAAAGACTAGACTCTACTTTCATAGATGGTCACGGGATGTCAAGCCTCGGTAAGGTTCTTCGCGTTGCATCGAATTAAACCACATGCTCCACCGCTTGTGCGGGCCCCCGTCAATTCCTTTGAGTTTCAGTCTTGCGACCGTAATCCCCAGGCGGGACACTTATCGCGTTAACTCCGGCACTGATGGATTCGAACCACCAACACCTAGTGTCCATCGTTTACGGCTGGGACTACCGGGGTATCTAATCCCGTTTGCTCCCCCAGCTTTCGTACCTCAGCGTCAGTTGCAGACCAGAGAGCCGCCTTCGCCACTGGTGTTCTTCCTAATATCTACGCATTCCACCGCTACACTAGGAATTCCGCTCTCCTCTTCTGCACTCAAGATAGGCAGTTTCAAATGCACCTTACCGGTTAAGCCGGTATATTTCACAGTTGACTTGCCTATCCGCCTGCGTACCCTTTACGCCCAGTAATTCCGGACAACGCTTGCTCTCTACGTATTACCGCGGCTGCTGGCACGTAGTTAGCCAGAGCTTCCTCCTTAAGTACCGTCAGGTCAATGCCATTTCCTGCATTGACGGTTCTTCCTTAAGGACAGAGCTTTACGACCCGAAGGCCTTCATCACTCACGCGGCGTTGCTCCGTCAGGCTTGCGCCCATTGCGGAAGATTCCCCACTGCTGCCTCCCGTAGGAGTCTGGGCCGTGTCTCAGTCCCAGTGTGGCTGATCGTCCTCTCAGACCAGCTACGGATCGTTGCCCTGGTGAGCTATTACCTCACCAGCTAGCTAATCCGACGCGGAGCCACCTCTCAGCGATGCCTAGGCACCTTTACTTAAGTGTAAATGCTTACTCTTAAGGCTATCTGGGATTAGTCCGGCTTTCGCCAGGTTATCCCTGACTGAGAGACAGGTTCTCCACGCGTTACTCACCCGTCCGCCACTACCCGGATCTTATCTTCATCCCGAAGGAATCTGTTAAGGCGGGTCGTTCGACTTGCATGTGTTAAGCACGCCGCCAGCGTTCGTCCTGAGCCAGGATCAAACTCTCCATTAAAAATTTTAATAGATTATTTGTGACTCTTTGAATACTTTTGAACTCTTTTGGATACTTGCCTTTTATTTAAAAAAGGCTCGCACTTGCGTCATTGCTTGTTGTTCAATTTTCAAGGAACATTAATTTGTTTATCTCACTGACTTTTTATTATCTGTCAGCGAATTATATCTTATCACTTTTAACCTCACTTGTCAAGAACTTTTATTTTATTTCAAAAGTCATTCTCCAAGTGGTATTAACCAGCGACGTTTTACATCTTATCATCTCTGTCGATTACTGTCAAGTAGTTTTTTCATAAATAGTTTTTTATCATATCTACTTATCAGTTCCAACTCTTTACCGCTTTTAGCGGCGACAAGATATATCTTAACATCTCTGTCGTTTCCTGTCAAGGGGTTTTTGAAATTAATTTTACTAACTCCTAACCCCTGTTCTGACAGCATTGTTTATCACCATCTTTTGTGGCGACAAAATATATTCTAACATCATCTTGCCAGACTGTCAAGAACTTTTTTGGGGAAAGCACAAAATAATTTAAAAGACACTAATTAGAAATTATCTTAATGTATAATTTCCTCTTCCTTGGACCATCAAATTCACAAAAATATATCCCCTGCCAGCGGCCTAATACAAGGGCTCCGTTTTCTATTATTATAGTTTCAGATGATCCTATCAAACTACCTTTTATATGGGCTGCCGAATTACCTTCTAGATGGAAATAATCATCGTCAAAGGGAACAATCTCATTTATCTCTTTAGTCATATCCTTTACCACATCTGGGTCCGCATTTTCATTTATTGTCACAGCAGCAGTAGTATGGGGTACATATATTACTACTATACCATCATTAACTTCATCTTTACTGACAATATCCCTGACTATAGTAGTTATATCGATAAACTCAACATGGTTTTTTGTTCTTATTTTTACTTCTTCTATCAAAATAGTCTCCCCTTTTTTATTCTTATTATTTATTTTCTCATTATTTATTATTAAATAAATTCAACAAATTTCCTGCATAAGTTATAAAAAAGAAGATAAACATAAACAAAAAGCATCTATCTGCTTTAATTTTAACACAAATAGACGCTTTTTTTATTTAATTATTTATTTGAATACTTCTTTATTAATTATATTGGGCATATCTTGACCTTTTAACCCAGCCAACAGGTTTTCAACTGCCATCTCAGCCATTTTAGTCCTCGTTTCAATACTGGCACTCGCTATGTGTGGTGCCAGTGTCACATTATCCAGTTCTGTTAGTCCAGAAGCAAGTTCAGGTTCCTCCTCATATACATCTAAACCGGCACCTGCGATCTCACCATTTTTTAAGGCTTCCACCAAGGCTTTTTCATCAACAATTGGACCTCGCGCTGTATTGATTAAATAAGCAGTCTTTTTCATTAATTTTAATTCTTTTTCACCTATTAGGTGTTCTGTCTCTGGAATCAGTGGTACATGAAGACTCACAAAATCTGCTTCTTCTAAAAGGGTATCTAATTCCCTGTATTTTATACCCCATTTTTTTTCTTCTTCAGAGGTTCTTCTATAGACATCATAATATATAACATTCATATTAAAGCCCCTGGCCCTTTTAGCAAAAGACTGTCCAATACGCCCCATACCAATTACACCTAGAGTCTTGCCATATATATCTCCACCAAGAAACATCATCGGCCCCCAGCCTTTATATTTACCGGCACGGGTAAAACGGTCTGCTTCTACCACCCTGCGGGCTGTTACCATTAATAATGTCCAGGCAAAATCAGCTGTTGTATCTGTTAAAACACCTGGTGTGTTTGATACTGGGATACCCCTCTCTGTACAAGCCTTAATATCAATATTATTATAGCCTACTGCATAATTAGCAATAACTTTAAGAGCTGGATTAACATCCAGTAAATCCTCATCAATAGTGTCAGTTAATAGACATAAGAGTCCATCAATACCCTTAACTGCCTCAGCTAATTCTTCTTTAGTTAAGACCCTATCATATGGATTTATTTCTACTTCACATTCAGCACCTAGCATATCAAGTGCTTTCTGCGGCAACCTTCTTGTAACATAGACCTTTGGTTTACTCATCATTATTCCCTCCTTAAACTCAGGGGTTATATTACATATAATAAAATCATTTTATAGTTATTTTGTTACTCTTTGGATAGATGTAGCCTTAGCTGATGCCCTTAATGCTTCTCGTGTTTTTATGATATCATTATTAGCAAACCCAATATATAAAGCATCTAATATTGTTAATTCTGCTATTCTTTCAGCTGTATCTATATTCCTAAAAACAGTATTCGCAGATTTAGCATATAGTATTACATCAGCAATCTCTGAAAGAAACGAACCAGGGGATGCTGTTATAGCAATACAAAACGCTCCTTCTTTTTTAGCTACCTTAACAGAATCTATAATATTTTTCATCTCTCCACTTCTAGAAATAGCTATACACACATCTCCTTCATTAAGTGATTTAGCATGTATTAGCTGCATATTAGCATCTGCCTGCCATAAACAATTTAATCCAAGGTTTATAAACATATGGTAAGCATCAAGAGCTACAGAAGAAGCACCTCCATGACCTAAAAATGCAATTTTATTAGCATTTTTTAATTTATCAAGAGCAATTTTGAAATCATCAATATTTAACATCTTTAATGTGTCATCAATAGTTTGGGCATTTGCTTTAAAAACCTTATTAACCAGTTCTTGAGCTGTATCATCTGGTAAAATTTCATCATAAAATCGACTAAGAGCCTCTTCAATATCATGTTTGAGGTTATATTTAAGTTCTTGAAAACCCTTTAAATTAAGGTTTTTACATGTCCTAACAACTGTGGCTTCACTACTATTAGCTTTAGCGGCTAGTTCATTGATAGTCATATCAAAAATTTCAAAAGGATTTTTTAATATATAATTAACAACCTTTTGTTCAGATACTCTTAAATTATTTAATTCTTTTTTTAAAACAAATAATGAATTAATTTTAATATTATTATCTTTAATTTCTTTTCTTATTTTTTCGTTTAATCCTTCCACTACTATCTCCCCACTAAAAAAATGTAATTTGTTATGCAGATTATAAATATAGCATTATTATACTTATTATTATAATATTGATTTGATTGAATATCAATGCAACTTTAAATATCTTCTATGTTTTCTAAAAATATTTATCATAGAGACCTCAACTCCTTTGGTCGGGTGTTTTGAGGTCTCTATCCTATATTTATACAAAGGATCTTTCTTACCTAACTTAAATTTAATACTACCTTATTTTTTATTTAAGACTTTTTGAACAGCCCCAACAATGTCTTTGGTATTCATATCATATTCAGTAAACAACTCTTCTGGATCCCCGGACTCACCAAATACATCTTTAACACCTATCATTTCCATAGGAACAGGATAATTCTTACCCAACACCTCAGCAATTGCTCCACCTAAACCACCACAGATATTATGGTCTTCTGCTGTTACAACAGCACCTGTTTTTTGGGCTGATTCAATAATAAGTTTTTTATCAAGAGGTTTAATAGTATGAAGATCTATCACCCGTGTTTCAATACCACTTTCAGCTAGATTTCTAGCAGCTTCCAATGATTTATATACCATTAATCCAGTGGCCATTATAGTACATACTGCATCATCTGCATCCCTATTAATAATACCTTTACCTATTTCAAAATTAATATCTTTATCATAAATAACTGGAACTGCATTTCTCATTAATCTGATATACATAGGACCTTCAAATTCACCAGCCAGATGGATTAATTTCTTAGTTGATACAGGGTCAGCAGGGTGTAGAACTGTCATATTTGGTATAGCCCTCATAAAAGCTAAATCTTCTGTTCCCTGATGTGATACACCATCTGATGAAACTTGTAATCCACCATGACTTGCTATCACCTTAACATTTAATTTAGGATAACAAATAAATGTTCTAACCTGTTCTAAAGCACGCATGGTGGCAAATACTGCATAAGTAGTTGCAAACACCTGCATTCCAGTCGATGCAATTCCTGCAGCAACACCAATCATATTCTGTTCAGCAATACCAACATTATAGGCTCTTTCTGGATATTTCTGATGAAAGTAACATGAATTAGTTGATTTTGATATATCAGCATCAAGCACTATCAGGTCATCTTTTTCTTCTGCCATTTCTAATAAAGCAATACCAAAAGCCTCTCTAGTAGGCATATCTTTCATTATTCAGCACCTCCTACCATTAATTCTTCCATTGCAAGTTTATATTCTTCACCAGAAGGGGTCTTGCCATGCCATTCAACAATGCTTTCCATAAAAGATACTCCTTTTCCCTTCTGTGTATGAGCAATCAAAACTGCTGGTCCCCCAACTTTATGCATCCATTCAAAACCGTTTAATATATCGTTCATATCATGACCATCAATTTCACGAACATGCCAGCCGAAAGATATCCATTTATCAGTTAGTGGTTCCAAACCCATAATATCTTTTACTTTACCATCGTTTTGCAGACCATTATAATCAACTATAGCAAAAAAATTTTTTGGGTTAAAATGGCCAGCAGCCATAGCAGCCTCCCAGATCATTCCTTCTTGTATTTCCCCATCACCCATCACTACGTAAACATTATAGTCATGTCCATTATTTTTACTGGCCAAGGCCATACCTAGCCCTAATGAAAGCCCATTACCAAGAGAACCAGTGTTAATATCAACACCTGGGGTCTTGGTCATAACAGGATGGCCTTGTAATATAGAATGAGTCTGACGCAACGTTGCAAGGTGTTCCAGTTCAAAAAATCCCCTTCTTGCTAAATTGGCATACCAGACGGGACAGGCATGTCCTTTTGAAAGGATAAATCTATCTCTATCAGGCATATCAGGATTACTGGGATCAATATTCATAATAGAGAAATATAAGGAAGTTACTATTTCTGCAGCTGAAAAAGACCCTCCTGGATGTCCTTTTTTAGCTGTATAAATCATCTTTAAAATATCCTGCCTAATTATATTAGTTTGTTCTTCAAGTTTTTGGACTAAATCTTTCCTGGAGTAAATTTTATCTCCCCCTGCAAAACTATGAAACATTTTTTTCTACCCCCTTGTAAAAAATTAAAGTTATTATTGATATAGATCATGATTTAATCATAATCACAAATAAAAACATATTGAAAGCATATAGTCATTACATATCTCTACTAACCAAGAAATATGCTGGGTAACCATGTTACAATATCAGAAAAGAAAGTTATAATAAATAAAACAGCTATTAGTGGTAATAAAAATGGTAAAACCGCTTTATATAAACTCTCTAATTTTACCCCACCAACCTTACTGGTAATAAAAAGAGACATTCCTACAGGAGGTGTAATTAAACCTATCATCAGGTTTAATACCAATACTACCCCCATATGAACTGGATCTAGTCCGAGCACTTTCATTATAGGAACAAGCACTGGAACCATAATAACTTCAATTGACAGTGTTTCCATAAAGGTTCCCAGTATTAGAAAAAAGATATTAAAAATAAGCAAAAACATCCATTTATCTGATATTCCACCTACTGTCATAGCCAATTGAGCAGGTATACCCTCAATAGCTATTAACCAGGCAAAAGAAGCAGCCCCTGCTATAATAAAAGTAACTGTAGCAGTTGTTTCCATACTTTCGTAAATTATTTTAAATACATCCTTAAAACCTAATCTACGGTAGACAACTGTTCCTAAAAACAAGGCATAAATAGTAGCTACTACAGCAGCTTCAGTTGGGGTAACTATCCCAGACATTATTCCACCGATAATTATTACCGGGGTAAGTAACGGTAAAAAAGCATCTTTAAATGCATCCCATAATTCCCCAAAATCAAATTTCTCTATTCGAGGATAATTATTTTTTATGGCTTGATAATATATGATTATCATCATAACTAAGCCCATAAATAATCCTGGTAAAAATCCACCTAAAAACAAAGCACCAATAGATACCTCAGCCATAACTCCATAGACTACCATTGGCACACTCGGCGGAATTATAGGGCCAATCGTAGCAGAAGCAGCAGTAACCGCAGCTCCAAATTCTGGTTCGTAGCCCTCATCATTCATAGCTTTCATCTCTACTAAACCTAATCCACCAGCATCAGCTACAGCAGAGCCAGACATTCCAGAAAAGATAATACTGGCTACAACATTAGCATGAGCAAGACCACCTGGTATATATCCTACAAGTTTATTAGCAAAGGTAAATATTTTATTGGTAATACCACAATTATTCATAAGATTACCAGCCAGTATAAAAAACGGGATAGCTAACAAAACATAACCACTTAATCCGCCAGTTATTCTATGAAAAACAACTTCCACAGGAATACTGCCTGTTAAAAAGGCTGCCCCAGCTGCTGCTGCAGATAATGCTATAGCTATAGGCACCCTTAAAAGAATCAAAACAATAAATATTGTAACCAGATGCCATCCCATATTAACCCTCCTTCTCACTAATCAAATTTTTAATATCTTCAAAAAAGATAGCCAGTTGGTGAACTGCCATGATAATTAAACCTACAAGCAAAGCAGAGTATAACCAACCATATGAAATTGGTATAGTCTGAAATTCCTGAGCAATTGTACCCAAAAATACATTATAACTATAATAAACACCTATTATTAAAAATAAAAAAATAAATATATCAGCAGCAATCTTCACAATTTTTGCCACTACTTCAGGTAAAGTATCAATAAAAAAATCAAAAACTATATGTTTCTTTGATTTTAAGGCGTGTCCTGCCCCCAGAAAAGAAATCCACATAAAAGAAAGAATTGATAGCTCATAACCCCATATTAAGGGAGCTTTAAAGATATATCTTTTTATGACACCATAGAAAACCAGAATAATAAGCTCTATACCCAAAACCCCTAAAATATATTCCATTATTTTATAAAGCCTATCACTGAGTCTTATAATAAAATTCATGATTTCACCTCTCTATAAAGACTGAACCTCCCCGGTTAATATCCTGCACTAATAACTATTCTACAAGCTTGACAAATATCGCTAATAGTCTTAATTAGTTATTGTAAATTTGGAAAACAACTATTATTTCTTTAGAATATAACCAGGGCTACTCAGTTTTATATTATTCTGAAATAACATTTTAGAATTTAAATTCTTAACTAAAAGCAAACTATATTAGGTTTTTAGTTATTTATTTGAATTTACTTTATAGTATTAGTTATTTCAATCACTTTATCAATAAGCTCTTTACCTAACACTGGTTCAAATTCTTTATAAACAGATTTAGTAGCCTTTCTAAGGGCAAGTACATCAGCCTGGTTTACTTTAACACCCTCCTTTTCTAATTCATCTAGCAGTTCATTATTAGCCTTAACATTTTCTTTTCTATGAACCATAGCATATTTCATAGCAGCATCTTTTAGAACACCCTGAATATCTTCAGGTAGTTTCTTCCATGTTCTTTCAGAAATAATTAAAGGACAGGTTTCATATCTATGGTTTGTAAGAGAAATATATTTCTGCACTTCATAAAGCCTTGAATAATAAATATTGGTTACAGGATTTTCTTGTCCATCAAATAATCCCTGCGAAAGAGCCATATAAAGCTCTCCAAAAGCTAATGGAGCTGGATTAGCGCCTAATGCTTTAAAAATAGCCAAGGTAATTTTATCTTCTGGTGTTCTAATTTTTAAACCCTCTAAATCTTTAGGTTTATTAATAGGCTTTACATTATTTGTGATATGACGGAAGCCATTTTCCCAGTAAGATAAAATCCTGATGCCTTTTTCAGTCAATTTATCAGAGAGCATTTCACCAACTTCCCCATCTAAAACAGCATAAGCCTGTTCCGGTTTGCTAAATAGGAAAGGCAAACCAACCACGTTTAATTGCGGATTATAACTAGCTATTGGTCCCTGGGAATTAATGCTCATATCTAAAGCACCCATGGCTACTGCTTCAGCCATTTCCCTATCACTACCCAGGGTTTCACTGGGAAAAACATTAATTTTTACCCTACCCTCTGTCTGCTCATTAACATATTCAGCAAATTCTAAAGCTACTGTATGTCTTGGGTTGGATGGAGCTGCACCATGGCCAAGTTTTAGATTATATTCAGCTGCATTTACACAAATCCCCATCGCTAGCATTATTGCCAATGTTAATAAAATTATTGTTGCTTTTTTCATAATTTTTCCTCCTCGTTTTTAAACTCCCTTTTTTTTAAAAGACTCCCAGATGCTTTAACCCTATCCCCCTTCATATTAAATTAATCCATGTGAGAACCACCATTAATATCAATGTCCTCACCTGTTATATAACCAGCTTCTTTAGAAGCTAGAAAACAAACCGTTGCTGCAATTTCCTCTGGTTTACCCATTCTTCTACAGGGGATATCTGCAGTCATTTCTTTTTGTTTTTCCTGACTCTCAACACCACCACGGATATCTGTAGCTACCAGTCCAGGGGCAACAGAGTTTACTGTAATCCCTCTTGGACAAACCTCACGAGATAAAGCCTTAGCAAAAGCGAGCATACCAGCCTTAGAAGCAGAATAATGCGCCCCTCCAAAAACACCACCACCACGTTTGCCAGAAACAGAACTAACATTTATTACTCTACCATACTTCTGTTCTAACATTGAAGGCAATACAGCTTTAGTACAAAGGAAAGAACCCTTAAGGTTAACATCCATAATACGGTCCCAATCTTCAGCAGTTGTATCAAGAACTTTTACTGGTTGTGTTATCCCTGCATTATTAACAAGTATATCTATTTTTCCAAATTTTTTGATTGTTTTTTCTACTAATTGATTTATATCTTCTTCATTAATTACATCTACTTTTACCGCCAGAGACTCAACCCCTTTTTTCTCTACCTCTTCAGCTACTGCTTTAGCACCATCAAAATCAACATCACAAACAACTACTTTCGCTCCTTGTTCTGCCAGTCCTAATACTATTGATCTACCAATCCCTCTCTTAGAACCGGCCCCTGTAACAATCGCAACTTTGTCTGTTAGTTCAAACATAAAATATCCTCCTCATATTCATTTAATTATGGCTTTTTCAAATAATTCTTAATCAAATGCCTATAACATAACCTAAATTTAAAATATTAAATAGTTTATTATCCCTCCTCTACTATATAATTAGAATTTATTTATTATCACGCAATATTGCATTAATAATAAATCATAAAACGAGTTTGCCTAAACATGGTAATTGAGGACTAATTCGTGAAATTCATTACAACATCTAGATTTTTTATGTTTGTTATTTACTTTTTCAACTTACTGAAATAAGCTGCTTTATGTATTTTTGAAAATTATTTCATTATTATATCTTGTTATATAAAGGTTTATTGAAATAATTTTATTTTATATTTTGTTAAATATCATTTCGGTGAAATTTACTTCATAAACTCGTAAAAAAAATTAGTTTAATTAAATTGTAAGCTATATCACTTATAAATGCAATGTGCAATATAACCAAAATATTTTATCTAATCTAGACTCACTATTGTGCAAATTGTATAACAATTTGTATTTATCAAAACATAAGCATGATGCTGGTGGTTTTTGACAATTTTAAAAACTATACTTTTACTTTTATTAAATTCTGGACAATTTATATTTAAGCTCTTTCATAATTCACTATTTGCATAATTGAATTGTTATCCAGATGATTAAAAGGAAGCACCACAGGCACTTCGTATTTAAGCAGAACATACAGGAATAGTTTAAAGTTGCAGAATTTAGTAAAGACAATTATCTAGCAGAAGAGGTCAGTGCAAACAGGCCATAATTGGCTGATACTAAATTCGTTGTGGAGTTTTTATCTGGGAACAATCAATTATGCAAGATGCTTATTTAAAAAAGTTCACTCCCTCTTAATATCTAAATAAATATAACTGCTGAAACTTACAACCCCAGCAGTTATATTTATTTAAAAATCATTTTAAACTAAAATTAGCTATTTATTTTATACAACCTCATAATTTGCTCACTCACCATTTCCAGCCATTCCCCCGATTTATTCATTGCCTCCTCAAGGGTAAGGGGCCGCTGTGTTATGCTAAAACATGTATCAATACCTGCCTGATACACTTCTTCAGCACTTTCAGCTACCATACCTGCTACAGCAATGACCGGAATATTCTTTTCCTTTGCTTTTTTAGCAACACCTACTGGGGTTTTGCCTTGTACAGTCTGCCCATCAATCTTACCTTCACCAGTTATCACCAGATTTACCCCGCTAAGTTTTTCCTCAAATTTATTAGCCTCCAGGACTATATCAACCCCTGATTTAAGCTCTGCTTTTAGAAAGGCAAATAAGCCAGCTCCCAACCCACCAGCTGCTCCAGCACCTGGTATACTCTGCAAATCAATATTTAAACTTTTCTTAACTACCTCTGCAAAATATCTCAGATTCTTATCAAGTAATTCTACCATTTTTTGATCTGCACCCTTTTGAGGACCATATATGTATGCTGCACCTTCAGGGCCATATAAGGGATTGGTTACATCACAGGCAACATTTATGTTAATTTCTTTTATCCGTTTATCAAGATTAGATAGGTCAATTTCCTTTATTTTATCCAATTCTCCTCCACCAAAACCTATTTCCAGTCCATCTTCATCCCTGAAACTAGCTCCCAGGGCCTGGGCCATCCCTACTCCAGCATCATTAGTAGCACTACCACCGATTCCTATTATTAATTCCTTTATCCCCTGGTCAAGGGCATGCTTGATCAATTCACCTGTTCCATAAGTAGTTGTTATACTTGGATCCGCCTTATCTTCCGGGACTAAAGGCAAACCAGATGCAGTTGCCATCTCAATAACAGCAGTTTTTCCATTACCCAAAATGCCAAAAGAAGCTGCCACTTTATCCCCTAACGGTCCAGTAACATCCTTTACAATAATTTCTCCATCAGTTGCGTCAACCAGAGATTGGACCGTACCTTCACCACCATCAGCCATTGGAACCTTAAGAACCTCTGCATTAGGAAATACCTTTAATATGCCCTTTTTTATATGATTAGCCACTTCCAGTGCAGTCAAACTCCCTTTAAAAGAATCAGGTGCTATCATCACCCTCATAATATATTCCCCCTTATCCCGCATTTTACAATATATCCTTATTATAATTAACTTGAAATTTCAATACAATATGCAAGTTCATTAAATATCAGTAGGTAATACAACAAAAATTTGTTAATACTGCATATTTGACAAGGGAGACAGTTCGTCTGTCACATTTCCCTCCAATATTGGTTAAATATAATTACAAAAAAACTATTAAAAAGACCACAGTATTAACTTAATACTGTGGTCCGAAAATATGTTCTCACTTATTTATCAGCACAGATTAATCACTATACAAATATTAAAGCAAGAATTGCAACAAAAATTATGGTTACTAAACCCTGCACCAATGTCGCCATCGAGTGAGTTTTATAAGCTGTAGTTGTATCTAAATTGGAAAATTGACTTACAACCCAAAAGTAACTATCATTAGCATGTGAAATAGTCATAGCACCTGCTCCAGTCGCCATAACAACTAATGCTTTAGCAGCTGGAGAAACTAAACCTAATGCTGGCAATAAAGGGGCAACCAGAGCTGATGTAGTAATAAGGGCAACAGTTGATGACCCCTGGGCCGTCTTTAAAGCAGCTGCAATTATAAATGGTAAAAAGATTCCCAGGTGGTAAGTAGCAAGTGTTTCACCCAGGTAATCGCCTATTGGAGTAGCGCTTAAGATAGAACCAAATGCCCCACCTGCACCTGTAATCATAATAATAGTTGCTGCATTTTTAAGACCTTCACCTACCCACCCGTTTATATACTTCTTATCCCACGATGGTAACAAACGAAAGGCTAAAAAGATACCAATGATTAAGGCAACAGTTGGGTCACCTATAAAATCAAGAAAGGTTCTAAACCATCCAGTTCCAAAAATATTGGCTGGAAAATCAGCTATTGATTTTAAAGTAATTAAAATAATTGGAATTAATATGGGGGCAAAGGAATCCAATGCCTTGGGTAGTAGTTTGTTTTCCTCTGTTTCCACTTCAATATCAATATCAGAATCAACCCAATATCTAGAAGAAAACTTAGTAGCCCAGAAATAGCCTGCTAAAATTGCTGGAATAGCAGTTACTACCCCAAACATAATTACTAAACCCAGATCAGCACCTATTGTACCAGCTGCAGCTATTGGCCCAGGTGTTGGTGGTACTAGCGTATGTGTTGCATAAAGACCAGTTGATAGTGCTACAGCCATTGTTGCCATTGATATTTTGGCTTTTTTAGCAAGTGATTTATTTAAAGAAGATAATATTACAAAACCACTATCACAAAATACAGGAATCGAAACAACAGCACCTGTAAGGGACATAGCCAGTGCAGTCCTGGTCTTACCAACAATTTTAAGCACCGTATTGGCCATCGTTAGAGTACCCTTAGATTTTTCTAAAAGGGTGCCAATTATAGTCCCAGCAATAATTACAATACCAATATAACTTAAAATCCCACCAAATCCATCAGTTACAGTTTTAATTACTTCAAGTAAAGGCATTTTTGCTAAAACACCTACACCAAAAGCAGCCAGTAACAGGACAAGGAAAGCATGCATTTTGAG